>NZ_JRHN01000045.1 GCF_001299635.1 Clostridioides difficile
GATACTATTGTTATCAAAATATCTGGCTTTATGGTTTGTTTCTTGTTTTATAAATTAACCTACTGTTTAATTTTCAAAGTTCATTTCATTTAATTTGCTTCTTTGTGCTTGTTATTTTTTTACTTCTTGTTGAGCACATTTATTATAATAACATCTTATTCTAGTATGGTCAACTACTTTTTTCATTTTTTCTTAAATTTATCGATTATTCATCTATTTGTAATACTATTATGACTTTATTTTCAAAGATGTAACTATTATTAGTAAGAATTTACAATTATAATGATACTATGTACAATTGTTATTAATTTAGAAAGGAGCTTCAAAATGTTTAGAAAGATATTATGTTTTTTAGCATTAATTTGTCTATCTGTTTTTTTTATTGTTGGATGTTCAAATTCACAGAGCAAACAAAATACAAACCAAAATAAAGAAACACAGTCACAAGAAGATAATAAAGAATTAGATAGCGATAAGGATACTTCCAATGTTGTCGTTTCAGATGGAACAGATAAACCATCAAAACAAGATACTATTAATAATGATAGTGACAAACTAGATGTATCCTCTTTAGATAACACCACTCTTGATTGGTTTTACATACCAAACACTAAACATAAGACCCCAGAGGTAAATACTGACATTGATTTTAAATTTTCTGACTATGATGCCATATATAATGGACCTAAAAAAGATAGCCAGAAAACTTTATACCTTACATTTGATGAGGGCTATGAAAATGGATATACATCAAAGATACTAGATATTTTAAAACAAAATCAGGTTAAAGCAGTTTTTTTTGTTACATCTCCATACATAAAGGAAAATAAAGACTTAGTTAAAAGAATGGTGTCTGAAGGACATATAGTTGGAAATCACAGTAAATCTCATCCATCTATGCCAACAAAAACAAGTAATTTAAAAAGCTTTAATGGTGAATTCTCTGATGTTGAAAAACTCTATAAGGATGCAACTGGAAAAGATATGGTTAAATTTTTCAGACCTCCTATGGGCAAGTACTCAGAGAAAAGTTTAGCAATGACTAAAAACTTAGGATATAAGACTGTGTTTTGGAGTTTTGCATACAGAGATTGGGATACTGAAAAACAACCATCACATGAAGAAGCAAATAAGAAAATAATGGATAATTTACATGATGGCTCTATTTTGCTATTACATGCAGTTTCCAAAACTAGTACAGAAATTTTAAATAATATTATATCAGATTCAAGAAAGCTAGGATATGAGTTTGAACTTTTAAAGTATTAATATTAATACTTTAAATTGTATCTAAAATCTACAAATTGACATAGTCTATTAAGCATTATAAAGTACAATATAAAAATATCTTCTATATAAATCATTTAATAGAAGAATATCAATAAAAAATAGATGTATAGCTTAATGTTAGTAAAATCATTACTATAAATTACAGCTATACCTCTATTTTTTATTTGTATATAATCAAGGTTTATTTAAACTTGCATATAATTAATGCTTATTTACTCAACTAAATAATAAACATTGCTACTATAGTTGTTACAATCAACCCAGTTATAACTGGGACAAAATTTCGTTTTGCTAACTCTATTGGGCTGACTCCACAAATTGCTGCTGCTGAGATAAGTCCCCAAGGAACTAAACAGCCTCCCCCTACCCAAATACCACTGATTTGTCCTAATGCAGCTAATGCACCAACACTTGCATTGATAGCTGTTCCAAACACAGAAGCAAGTGAGCCTACTAATGAAATTCCAGAAAAACCAGAACCATCAAGTCCAGTTATTGCTCCTACTATAGTTTCTATACCTGATACAGCAAACTTATTAAGCGGTATTGTTTGAGAAAGAGCTATGCCTATATCTGATAATAAGCCCTGTGAGCCTGGTACTAATACTTTTCCAAATACGCCTGTTAAAGGTGCAACTTCACCCATATAGAAGAATGCTGCTATTGGTATAATTGCTCCAAATATTTTTATACCAAATACAAAACCATCAATTATATTCCCACAGACATTTTCAAGACTATCTTTTCCAAAATTTATGGTATTTATAATGATTATTAAAAACACTGCTGTACCACCTAAAAGTGCTGAAGCATCTCCTCCTTTTAGGTCAAATGCATACATTGCAATTATATCAGCAAGAAATCCTAAAGCTACTAAAATAGTTGCTATTTTAGATTTTCCATTAAACTCTTCCACTTCTTCACTTTCAAAATCTTTGAGTTCTTCTCTAAACATTCCCTTATTAATGTCTCTTTTCAATGTATAAAATGCCATAGATATCGTTACAATTCCCATTACCCAGAATAGAATCATACCGTCATTTATAACATATGATACTGCAACTCCTGCTGCACCAGCTGTTATACTTGGAGCCCCTTGAATGACAAAGTCTGTAGATAAAGCAAGACCATGACCAAATAAATTTAATGCCACTGCAACACCAATTGCTGGTAATCCAGCTCTCATAGCAACAGGTAAAAAAACAGCCCCAACTAAAGCAACAGCTGGAGTTGGCCAGAAAAACCATGAAAGAATTAACATGACAAATCCAGTTACAAAGAATGCAGTATTAGAATTTTTTATAACTTTTGAAAATGGCCTTACCATATACTGTATAGCATTATTGGCTTCTAATGCTTTAGATAAAGCAACCATAATAGCTATAATTAAAATAATTGGTCCCAACTCATTTAAAGATATAATAAATGAGTTGAATACTGCTGTTATAGCCCCAAATATATTTTTCTCAAAGAATAATCCCATGAAAAAAACACCCAATATACATGGTACTATTGTATCCTTTTTCATAATCATAGTAATTAATATAATTACCATAAATACAATGTAAATATAATGTGCTCCTGTCAAAACCATATTATTATGTCCCCTTTTTTTAAGATAATAATATTATATGGTCTTGTAAGTTAACTTGTTACTTGCTCATAGATACACAATTATTAACTGTACAATATAAAATTTAAATTTTTATAATTTCTTTACTGGGATAGATATTTCAATAGAAAACTCTTCATCATCTGAGTTTACATTTATACTCCCATTATGATGTGCAACTACTTTTTCGCAATTTTTTATACCTATTCCAAAACTTTCTACATTTTTTGAAAAATTACTCACTCTATTTTTTTGTATAATTAATAATTTAGAATCTTCAACTTTAATTAAAAATACTACTGGTTTATCTTTTCTAGCGTATTTTATTATATTAGAACATAAGTTATCAAATATTCTCCTAAATTGTGTTACATCTACATAAATATGATACTGATTATAAAGTTCATTCTCTATGGTTATATGAAAGCCTTTTTCCTCCAATGTATATGAACTATCTAAAAGCAATTGAAAAATAAATTCATTTGCATTTATCTTTTCATATTCTTTGGAAACTTCCTCTCCTGAATTGACAAAATGGGTAAAAAGGTCATCAGTTAAATCTTTTATTTGATATGCTTTAGACCTTACATTTTTTATATACTGTTCTAGTTGCTCAGGACTATTATATTTATGGTCTTTAATTAAATCTAAGTAACATATTACTGATGTTAATGGAGTCCTAACATCATGTGATATTGAAGTTACTATATCTTTATTTTTATTCTTCATTTCTCTTTCTTTTATAAGTTGATGCTCTAATGTTTGACTCATCTCATTAATACTAGATGCAAGTGATGATAATTCGTCATTCCCTTTGACTGGAATTCTATACTTTAAACTACCACTCTCCACTATCTTTATACCCATCTCTATTTTCCTTAGGTATTTTATCTTTCTACTTAATAATAGCAGGAATGTTATAATAAATGTAAGTGCCATAAATGTAATAGAGATTGCATCTATAAAATTTTGAAATCTGAATCTAAATAATGCTATTACAACTATATCAGCTTTAACATTAGAAAATTGTATCTCATAATTTCTAGCCATAGAACTACTATAAAATTCATTTTCCTCACTTTTATCTGGTACTTCATTGGGATAGTATAATGTATCATAAAAAACCTTATTTCCTTTGTATATCTTCATAGAAACAAACCAGTTATCACCATTCCATTTTGCTATATTATCTCCATCATTTGAACTTACATTATTCTCAGTAACATAAAGTTGAAAATCATCCATAAGTTGGTCTACTTCTCTTTTAAAATATATCTTTCCTTCTGACACATCTTTTACTATAGATTCAACAGTATAGTAAAGTGGTATATTTAAAACAAAAGCCACTGCCGCTGAGATTACTACATATATCAATAGTATAACACCCAACTTTGATGGCTTAATTTTGCTAATCAATATAATACCCCTTCCCCCATGCAGTTTTTATGTATTGTGGATTTTTTTGGTCTTTTTCTAATTTTTTTCTTAAATTTCTAATATGAACCATTATAGTATTATTTGCTGTATAAAAATATTGTTCATCCCAAATAGTTTCATATAGATTTTCAGATGAAAAAACCTTCTTTCTATTTTTTAACATAAGTACTAAAATACTATATTCTATGGTTGTTAAAAATACAGGTTCTCCATTCAATGTAACATCTTGAGTATCTAAATTGACATATAATTCTTTTGTATGTAATATGTTTGGCTCTCTTTCCTTTTCCTTTCCCTGATATATATAATAACGTCTAAGTAGTGACTTAACTCTTGAAATTAATTCAGAATATGAAAAAGGCTTTGACAAATAGTCATCTCCTCCTGCTGAAAATCCAATAACTTTATCAGAATCTTGAGTTTTTGCAGTCAAAAATAAGATTGGGGCTGTTGTTTTTTCTCTAATTTCATTACATGCAACAAACCCAGTCTTTACAGGCATGACAACATCCAAAATAATCAAGTCAATCGTACTATCTACTAAGTTTACAGCTTCTTCCCCGTTTGTAGCCATAACAACTTCATAACCTTCACCAGTTAAAAGTATCTCTACAATTTCTCTAATCTCAGGATTATCATCAGCTACTAAAATTTTTTTTGGAATCTCTTTATTCATCACTAAGCTCCTTTCTTTGCTATATTTCTTAAATATTTCAAACTATATAAAATATTATACTTTATTAGCAAAAGCTTAGCAATGTCACACGTTTTAATACTTTCTACTATTGTAAATACATTTACTATTAAATTAACATGTATACATAAATTGACATACTTATAAAAATAATCTATATAATATTATCTTGCATAAATGACTTTTTTTACTGATTTAACTTTTTCAGAAGATTTTACATGTACTATAATACATATCAAACCACTTATAGCTACAAATGCATAGAAACTTATTCCTCTACTAAGTAACATTGCTGGAACTAGTAAATGACCTGGGAAAAATATTTTAAACAATGTCATAAAACTGTTTTCAGAAGCTCCAACAGCTCCTGGTAATGGCAATGATGAAACAGCAATATTTAGTAGCGATTGTATTGCCAATATCTCAAATACAGTATATGTTGATAGATGAAAAGCTTTGTATACAAAGAATGGTACTAAAAACATAGCTGTTATTTGTATAATCGTTATAGCTAAAATTTGTATTACAAGCTTTGGATTCTGTTTTATATATTGGGCACCTTTAACATATTCTTCAATTTGAGAAGTTATAACTTTTCTTGAACCTTCAACATCTTTTATTATTCTTAACTTTCCTAATAAGTTTGTTATTGATATTATAAAATTATTTACCAATCTCTTTGAAAATATAATTGCGATTACTCCAACTACAAGAGCTACATTTGTTATTACACCATATATTAGTAAAATATTCATACCACTTACGTTGTTTAGTATAAATTCACGTTCCATAATGAACATTATTCCACTATATGCCAATATAACCACTTGATGAATAACAACAATAACTAATAATATAAGTGAAGAGTAAGATATATTTATATCATCTTTTTTCATATAATAAACTTGTGCTGGTTGACCACCTGAGG
Organism: Clostridioides difficile; assembly: GCF_001299635.1. Classification (GTDB taxonomy): domain Bacteria; phylum Bacillota; class Clostridia; order Peptostreptococcales; family Peptostreptococcaceae; genus Clostridioides; species Clostridioides difficile_A. Next base: position 5,962 of record NZ_JRHN01000045.1, read on the forward strand.
CTGAAGGTGTAATTGAACTAAAATAAAATCCAATAAAAGCATACCCCATACATTTTAAAAGGGTAGTTTTTTGTTTTAAGGCTTTTACACCTAAATATATGTTTATACCTTCACAGGCAACATATATAATCATCATCATAAATCCAATTAGTATAAACATAGGGCTTGCGCCTTTTAATGATTTTATTAATGATTCAATTGATTGCCCTCTAAAAACAAAGTATCCTGTTATGCCCATTAGTAAAACTAAAAAAACAACACTACCTAGGCATTTATTTTTCTTTTCAGTTTTACTTATCATAGCTACATCCTTTCTGGTGCTACAAATTTAAAACCACTATCTTTAAGTTTTGGAATGGCTATCTTCAAAGCTTCAATAGTACGCTCAGGTGCACCTACTGCACCACCTGAATTTTCACCCGCATCATGCAAACAAATTATAGAATTTTCTTTTGTTCTACTCATTAATTTGTTTATAATAATCTCTACAGTACTATCTTTACTCCAATCTTCTGCCATTACATCCCATAATGTCATTTTTAGATTATATTTTTTAACAAATAGATTTGAAAATATATTAGTATGACCCCATGGTGGACGATAATAGTTTATATCTACACCTAAATTTTTCATTATATTTACACTTTCCATAAAATCTTTTTTAACATAATTATAACTGTAAAGCCATGCATTCTTATGTTCCAATGAATGTAGACCAACTATGTGATTTTCTCTTAACATCCTTTTTATAATTTCAGGCTCTTTTTCAGCATTCTTTGCAACTACAAAAAACATGGCTTTTATATCATTTTCTTTTAAAACATCTAATAATTTTTCTGTATATCTCTTATCTGGACCATCATCGAATGTTAGTGCAATTTCATTTTCTCTAGTCATATTTTTTAATACATCTTTATTTAATAGTTTGTTATAATATGTAGGTATAATTGAATGTACCAAAAAAATCAATGCAACAACTATAATTAAACCTACTACATACATTCTATACACTCTCCTTGTTCATCAAATGAAAATAAAATATTTTCTAATGTATTGTTATCAAACTGTTTTTTTAATTCTTTCATATTTCTACTCATCTCTTGAAGAGTGGCATCATCATAAATTAAATATTTTATTTCATCTACATAGTATTTTTTATTTTTATCAAGTATTCTTCCAATCTTATTATTTAATATAAAATCAGCATTATTTATCTCTTGTTGTAAAAATGGATTAAATGCTAATATTGGAAGTTCTGAATAAATAGTTTCAAATAGAGTTATTCCACCTGGTTTAGAAATAATAAGGTCAGCATTTTTCATATATTTATATACTTCATTCGTATAGCCTACTACCTCTATATTTTCATATCTGTCAGATAACTTATAGTACATTTTTTTATTATTACCAGTTATTACAGTGGTTTTTACTCCTTCTAAACTATTTAATTCACTGTAAAACTGTTCTGACTTAGGCAGTAACCCTAAACCTCCACCCATTATAAGTATATTTTTTTTATTTGAGTGATTTATATGTTCTATTTTTTTAAATTCTTTTTTTACTGGAATACCATTAACTTTAACTTTTTCTTCATCTATTCCCTTAAAAACAAGTTCTTCCTTCGTAGATTTACTAGCTACTAAGTAACAATCTGTATTTTTACTAATCCATTCTGAGTGACTACTTATATCTGTTATACATGTTATCAAAGGAAGATTTGAATTATACTTTTCCTTATATCTTGATACTAATTGTGAACAAAATGGAAAAGTTGAAATAACTACTGTTGGTTGTATTTCATTAAGTAACTTGTCTAATTTAGTTAAAAAATAATCTGAAAAAGTAAATTTTATATCTTTCTTTCCATTTTCTGTACATTTATAAAATAAATTATAAAGACTACTTCCCCGATTTACAAGAATAGAAAAAGTCTTGTACATTTTATCAGAATAGTTAGGCATAATATATTCAAATATATCTTTAATTATTATTTCTGAATTATTAAATTTTGTTTTTATATCTTCACTTAAAGAATTTGATGCTGAGTAATGACCCATACCAAATTTTCCTGTAAGAATTAATACTTTCATAAGATTCCCTCCTCATTAAAGTCTTTCTTTTCCTCTAATTACTATATTTATAAGTATAGACTTTAAATCTTTAGAAAAACCTAGTATAATTCTTAAGAAATCTTAAAGTTTTAATTAAAAAGTATAAAACCCAATTAATATAGAAGATTATCTCCTATACCAATTGGGTTTTATATCTATATATTCAAATACATACACAATCATTATAATTATTTAAACATACTTTATTTAATTATTCTTTATAATTAATCCATAATATTATATTCTTCATATAAAGGATATTTTTCAGTTAATCCAACAACTAATGTTCTAGCCTTAGATTCTTCATCATAAGTTAAACATAGGTCTATGGCCTCAGCAATTATTGCCATATCTTCTTCTTTCATACCTCTAGTAGTTACAGCTGGAGTACCAAGTCTTATCCCACTTGTAACAAGAGCACCATTTGGGTCAAATGGAATTGTATTTTTATTAGCTGTGATATAAGCATCATCCAATCTTTTTTCTGCAGCTTTACCAGTTATATTTTTATTAGTTAAGTCTAATAATATTAAATGATTATCTGTACCTCCAGAAATTAATTTAAAATCTCTTTTAATAAGTTCTTCAGCTAGAGCTTTTGCATTTTTAGCAACTTGTACTTGATACTCTTTAAATTCATCACTTAAAGCTTCTTTAAAACAAACTGCTTTAGATGCAATTATATGTTCAAGAGGCCCACCTTGAATTCCAGGGAATATTGCTTTGTCTATAGCTTTAGCATACTTTTCTTTGCAAAGAATAACTCCTCCACGAGGCCCTCTTAAAGTTTTGTGAGTTGTTGTTGTAACAAAATCAGCCACTTCACATGGATTTTGGTGAAGACCAGCTGCAACAAGACCTGCTATGTGAGCCATATCTACCATAAGCAATGCTCCAACTTCATCAGCTATTTCTCTAAATTTTTTAAAATCTATTTCTCTAGGATATGCACTTGCTCCTGCAACTATCATTTTAGGTTTTACTTCATTCGCTATTTTTCTAACTTCATCAAAATCTATAAGTCCACTATTTTTATCTATACCATATTCATAAAATTTATAATACTGACCAGAAATATTAACTGGAGCACCATGAGTTAAATGTCCACCTTGAGATAAATTCATTCCCATAACAACATCACCTGGTTTTAACATAGCAAAATATACACCAATATTTGCATTTGCTCCAGAGTGAGGTTGAACATTAGCATGTTCTGCTCCAAATATTTTTTTGATTCTATCTATTGCAAGAGTTTCAACTTCATCTATGTACTCACATCCACCATAATATCTTTTTCCTGAGTAACCTTCTGCATACTTATTTGTAAGATGGCTTCCCATAGTCTCCATTACTGGAACTGATACTATGTTTTCAGATGCTATCAATTCAATATTTCTTTGTTGTCTTTTTAACTCTCTTTTCATACTTTCATAAATCTCAGGGTCCGCTTTTTTCAAGTTCTCAAACATATTACTCCTCCTAGTTATTATTTAATTTTTATTTTTACAGACATTTCATAATTTTCGTTTTTATCAATATGATAATTTATTATTATAGTCCTTTACAAATTAATAGTCAAGTGTTTTGCTATTTTTCTATATTTAACATAGTTACTTTCTTTATTTTTAAGTTAAAATATAATAAATAATATTGTCTAATTCTTTTAATTGGATATAATTTAAATGTGACTATTTTTAAATAAAAAAAGATAATATAATTTATATATATATTAAGGAATATTGCTTAGAAATTTGGTATAATTTCAATATTACGGTTTTTAATTTGGAGGTGTATTTATGAATCAAAATGAGGAGCTTGAATATAAGAAAAATATTCTAAAATTAGCTCTATTTGTAGGGGAACTTATGATAAAAAATGGAGCTGAAACATCTAGGGTTGAAGACAGTGTCCTTAGGATATGCAGGTCAAGAGGATTTTATCATGTAAATATTTTTACAACTCCTACAGTAATAATTATTTCTGATGAAAAATTTGATGGCTTTTCATTTATGAAAACGATTCAATCAAGAGGTATAAACTTAAATAAGATTTCTTTATTAAATAGTTTTTCTCGAGAATTTGTAAGCGACAAAGAATATGATATTGATAATGCCATTGCACGTCTTTATGAAATCCAAGATGTAAAACCTTATCCTTTGTGGTTATTTTACTCTTGTACAGGAATTGCATCTGCTTGTTTTGCTTGTTTGCTTGGAGGGAATTATGTATTAAATTTTATACTTACATTTATAATAGCAATCTTTGCCGCGATTACTTATGATAAAACTATGAAGATAAGTGCAATATCTGCATTTTCCTGTTTAGTATCCTCTTTTTTAATTGCACTTTCAGGAGTTCTGTTAGTTGAAATAGGCATTTTAAATGACCCTAAGATGCTTATAGTTGGTGCTATAATGCCACTACTCCCAGGAGTTGCCTTTATAAAAGCTATTAGAGATTTAATATCAGGTAATTTAATATCAGGAATTTCTCGTGCTTTTGATGCAGCTATGATTATTATTGCAATTGCTTCTGGAGTTGGTTTTGTTCTTGATACATGGTATAGAATAGGAGGTCCTTTCTAATGACTGATATGTCAATGATTTTACATTTTTTATTTTCAGGCATTGCAACTGCTGGATTTGCTGTTTTCTTTAATGCTCCACTTTATCTACTTCTTCCAGCTGGAATAACTGGTGGAATTGGCTGGATTGTGTATGTTTATTTATTTAATTTTACTACAAATGCAGTTTTTGCAGGATTTATAGCTGCTGCTTTAGTCTCAGCATGTAGTGAGACTTTAGCTAGAAAGTTAAAACAACCAGCTATTGTGTTCGTAATACCAGGTATTCTTCCTCTAATACCAGGTATTGGATTGTACAATACAATGTTATCTTTGATTCAAAAAAATTATTCTTTGGCCATGTCAAAAGGTACAGATGCATTATTTTTAAGTGCTGCAATAGCATTAGGTGTATTAGTTGTAACTTCTTTTGTAAGAACATTGAATCTTTTAAAAATCAGAAAAAACTTTATTCCATACAGAAAATCGAAATAAAACACAAAAATAGCAATGTACTAAAGTTTTGCAAATACACACTGGGTATTTATTCAAAAAGTACATTGCTATTTTTTAATTATTTTAAAGGTCAATTAATATTCTTGTTATTACTGGTATAAACTCTCTACTATCTCTAAATTTTTTGTCATTCTTCTTTAAGTACAGATAGCAAAGTATTGTAAGACAGATTCCAACCAATCCACTTATGGCTTCAACACCAGATGTTACTCCTATTGCACCTAATATATAGTAAGTCCCTATTGTTCCCACAAGAAGTGCTATAAGTGGTATTATATAAGCCATTACAGCTGCTTTTAATACATTCATATTATCCATACTTACTTCTACATGGTCACCAACTTTTGCACCAATTGTGTTATCTACTTCTACTAATATTTCCTTCGACTCTGCCGAATCTGTAGTAGCACACTTTCCACAAGCAGCACAAGCTGAATGTCTTTGCATTTTTAATTTTGCAGTTCTATCATCAACAATTTCCATAATAAATCCTTGTTGATTCATAACTAACCGCCTCCTTATTTTGTAAATTTATTTATAGTATCCATAAGTTCTTTTATCATTTCTTCAGTTTGCTCACCATCATCATGTTTGATGCTTTCTGCTACACATCCTTTTATATGATTTTCCAGTATAATCGTGCCCACTCTGTTTATAGCAGACCTTATAGCAGATATTTGAACCAGTATATCAACACAATAACGTTCTTGCTCTACCATCTTTTGTATCCCTTTTACTTGACCTTCTATTCTCTTTAATCTTTTTATAAGAGCTTCTCTCTCATTGTTTGGCGCTAATTTTCTTTCTTCCATAAACTCACCTCATACTCTAATGATGTCTTATTCAATTATGCTCTACTTACCAATTTGTTTAAAATACAATACAGTTATTACTACTATAAATGCTAAAATTGATATTGCAATAGACCTACTTTGATTCTTAGTTTGTTCCATACTTAACTTTCCATTCATCTTAAATCCTGCTAATGGAAATAAAAATATAACCAATGCATCAATTCCAAGTACAACTTGGGCTGCAATAGTCCATTTACTCAAAAAACAAAATATTCCACCCACACCTAAAAGAACCTCTAATATATTTATAAATTTATATGTAGGTTTTTTCGCTATATATTCTTCAATTTTTTCCTTACATTCTGCACGACATGGATATATATTTGTATTGTCATCATATTGTATAGCTAATTTATTATTTGGTGACTTTATATCCCTATTACAGTAAAGACATTTTTTCATATTATATTCTCCTCTAATATTCCTCTTAAAAAATTTTGCCTAAATTATTATACGCTTTAATACTATTATACCAAATAGATACAAAAAACAAAAATAAAAGGAATAATTTTAGCGATTTCTTTTACTTCCATATATAATCTATAATAAATTTATAATAACAATTAAACAAAATTATTTATATCTAGTTTAATTGTTATATAATCTAAAATAAGTCAAATTTGTATGAGAGGTTAAAATGAAACAAATGGAATTAGCTATTGTAAGTTTAAAAAAAGATGCTGGAGAAATTTATGAAGACCAAATAAGACAATTTTTAGGTAACAATATAAAAATAAATTTATACTCATTTGAAGAAGGAAATTTAAGATTTTTTAAAGAAAGTTTGATACTATTATCTGCTTATTTAAAATATGATGAAATAGCAAAATTATCCCATCATGATGCTCAAATTATTGTACCTAAGTTAACATTTGAAAAGAACAGTATAGATATGATATCAAGATTAGAAAAAGATAAAATTATTTATGTATATAATCTAAGTAAGGATATGGCAATAGAGACAATATCTTTAATACATAGACTAGGAATAGACAATATCAATATCCTACCTTGTTATCCAGAGATAGAATTTACTCCTACAGATGCTATAATACTAACTCCTGGCGAAAAAATCTTACCTAAAGTTAAAAATTGTGAAGTTATAGACTTGAAATATAGAATAATAGATTTAAGTTGTATAGTTGAAATTGCTACAAAAACTAAACTAAAACATCTAATAAAAGATGACTTAATAAAAAAATATGTAGAGAAAATAATACCTACAAGCTATAGTACAGGTGAGTTACTATTAGATGCAAATAAATTTGAAAGGCAATTTGATTTATTATTATCTATAATTGATGATGGAATTATATGCACCAATAATGATGGGATAATTCAATTTTACAATCATATGGCTAGAAAAATTTTATCTATAAATGCAAATGAAATGATTTATGAATTTATTGGTGATTGTATAAGAGAAATAAATTTTCAAAACATATTAACCAATAAAGCTCCATTTTATGAAAAATTAATTAAAATAAATCATGTAGATATAAATTTAGAGATTAAACATATACAATTAAATGTATTTGATGGATTTATATTGAAAATGACCAAATTCTCTCAACTAGAAAAAAAGCAAGCCAAGTTAAGAGCACAATTAGTCAATTCAGGTAATGTCAGTAAATATACATTTGATGATATATTAGGCTCTAGTATACAAACCATTAATACAAAAAAAATTGCCAATAGCATGGCTCAATCAAACTCCTCTATTTTAATAATTGGTGAAAGTGGTACTGGCAAGGAATTATTTGCTCAATCTATTCACAGCGCCTCTAGAAGAAAAGATGGTCCTTTCGTAGCAGTAAATTGTAGTACTTTTCAAGAAAATTTATTACAAAGCGAACTATTTGGCTATGATGAAGGTGCTTTTACTGGTGCTAAAAAAGGTGGAAAGATTGGTTTATTTGAATTAGCTAACAATGGAACTATATTTTTGGATGAAATTGGAGAAATGGATTTAAATTCTCAATCTAAATTACTTAGAGTTATACAAGAAAAACAAGTAAGGCGTATTGGTTCAAACAATGTCATTGATATTGATGTAAGAATAATTGCAGCTACTAATAGAAATTTAAAAGAACTTGTATCTAAAGACATGTTTAGAAGAGATTTATACTTTAGATTAAACGTTCTTCCTCTTAAAATACACCCTCTTAGAGAAAGACCTACTGATATATTTGAGATTTTCAATTCTCTAAAGTATGATATTCCATGTAATTTTATTCTAAGTGAAGAAGTAAAAGAAATCTTTAAAGTGTATAAATGGGAAGGAAATGTAAGGGAATTAAGAAATTTAGGAGAATACTTCTGCTACTTAGGAAAAGATGTTATAGAAATTTGTGACTTACCTGAATATATATTGGATACTATAGATTCAAATTATAGTAGGACTGTCTGTAACAAAGTAACAGATAAAACAGTAAAATATCAATTAAACATTAACAAAGACAAAAACTTAATAAAACATGATTATAACTTTAAAAGACCTTTAGAGGAATACCTATTCATATTGGACAATTTAAAGAAGGCTTATGATTTAAAAGAAAGAATTGGCAGAAAAAGTCTGTATAAAATAGCTTTAAATGAAAATAGATTTCTGACAGAACAACAGATTAGAAATATACTTCTAGAATTACAAGACTTTGGACTTGTAGACATACTTGTTGGTCGTGGTGGTTCAGTTATAACATCAAAAGGGGTTGAATTTATAAAAAAATATAAACAGGTCTAATAAGTTAAACTGTTAAACCACTTAACCCCATTTATTTATATTTTCATACATATGAAACTTTATTCGAAATAAGCTTTTCCACAAAGTTCTAAATATAATTAATATTTTTAATTGCTCTATACTTTGAAATTACTTAATATCAAATATTAACTTATTGTTAATTACTTTTTATTATCCATCTTGGCATGTTGTTTGCTTAATATTATTAACATAAATTTTAAAATTACTGGAGGTTTTTATAATGAATTATAATTTTAATGAAGTTGTTGATAGAAGTAATAATTTTTCGTCTAAATGGTCAGAAATGGATAAAAAATATGGAACCAATGATTTACTTCCTATGTGGGTAGCTGACATGGATTTTAAAGCTGCCCCTTGTATAATTGATGCTTTAAAAAATCGACTAGAGCAAGAGATTTATGGTTACACAACAAGAACAGATTCTTACAATGAATCGATAGTAAATTGGCTAGATAGAAGACATAACTGGAAAATTAAAAGTGAATGGTTAGTTTATAGCCCAGGTGTTATACCAGCTATAAGTCTTTTAATAAACGAACTTACAAAAGAAAACGACAAAATAATGATACAAGAACCAGTTTATAGTCCTTTTAATAGCGTTGTGAAAAATAATAATAGAGAACTGGTTATAAGCCCATTACAAAAACTAGAAGATGGAAATTATGTAATGAATTATGAAGACATTGAAAGCAAGATTAAAGATGTAAAATTGTTTATACTTTGCAATCCTCATAATCCAGTTGGTAGAGTATGGACAAAAGAAGAATTAAAAAAACTAGGAGACATTTGCCTTAAACATAATGTAAAAGTAATATCTGATGAAATACATAGTGATATTATATTAAAAAAACATAAACATATCCCTATGGCATCTATTTCTAAAGAATATGAAAAAAATACAATTACTTGTATGGCTCCAACTAAAACTTTTAATATAGCTGGTCTTCAATCATCTTATGTGATACTACCTGATGAAAAAGACTATAAGTTGTTAGATAATGCCTTCACTAGAATTGATATAAAAAGAAATAACTGCTTCAGCTTAGTTGCAACAGAGGCCTCATATAATAATGGTGAACCTTGGTTAGAATCATTCTTGGAATATTTAGAATCCAATATAGATTTTGCTATAAAATATATAAATGAAAATATGCCAAAACTTAAAGTTAGAAAACCAGAGGGAACTTATTTATTATGGGTAGACTTTAGTGAACTTGGATTGAGTGATGATGAACTAGAAAGTATACTTGTTAAAAAAGGTAAGATTGCCTTAAATCAAGGAAATAGTTTTGGCATTGGAGGAAAAGGGTATCAAAGGATAAACTTAGCGTGTCCAAAAAGTATGCTTGAGGAAGCTCTTATAAGAATAAAAAATGCAATCAACTAAAATATTTAAGGAGAATTTGCACTATGAAAATAGATACAGAAAGAAAAAGACCTTCATTTAGATATTCCTTGTTAGTAATGCTTGCAATAATAGCTTTAACATCAATTGGTATAGTTGTATTTAATGCCTCTATAACTATAATGTTTTTACTTTCATGGCTTATAGTAGTTCCTGCTGCTATGAAGCTTGGTTACACTAATGATGAAATAGAGGCTTTCGGATTTGAGGTTGGTAAGGATGCCTTTCAATCAAATTTAATTATACTTTCTGTTGGCGTACTAATAGCAGCTTGGATAGCTGCTGGTACGATACCAACAGTAGTGTATAGCGGTCTAACAATAATAACACCCAAATATTTTTTACTTACAACATTAATAGTCTGTTCACTTACTTCTGTTGCTACAGGTACATCTTGGGGAACTCTTGGAACTTCTGGTATAGCAATGATGAGTATTGGTACTAGCATGGGTATTCCTCTTGGTTTAACAGCTGGTGCAGTCATTTCTGGCGCTTTCTTTGGAGATAAGATGTCTCCCCTATCAGATTCTACAAACTTAGCTGCAGCAGTTTGTAAGACAGATGTGATTACACATATGAAACACATGGTTTACACAACAGGACCTGCATACGTAATATGTATAGTTCTATATACAGTAATTGGCTTAAAATATTCAAATAACACTATTGACTATGTTCAAATAAACCAAATTAAAGATGTATTAAATTCAAACTTTCATATTGGTTTAGTAGCAATGATTCCAATAATGTTTTTATTATTACTTCTATTGTTACAAAAACCTCCTATTATATCTATATTAAGTTCAGCTATAATGGGGCTTATCATAGCTGTATTTCAAGAAGGAGAAAAAATAGGCGATATTTTAAATTATATGCTATCAGGTTTTACTATCGATACTGGATTTGCCTATGCTGACAAGCTATTAAATCGTGGGGGAATCATGAGCATGGCTGAAACCGTTTTACTAGTCTTTGTAGTTTTTGTTATTGCTGGTATTCTCCAAAAAACTGGTTTCTTAGAGGTACTACTTCAGCCTATGATAACTAAAATAGGAAAATCTAGAACTAAATTGGTTGGGTCTACCTTTATAGTAAGTTACTTTGCAAATGCATTTAGCTCATCAATGATGTTTACTTCAGTATTTGTTGGAACTTTAATGTCGCCAATATACAAAGAGTTTAGATTAAAACCACAGAATCTATCTAGAATTATAGAAGATACAGCCACACTTGGTGGACCATTAATACCTTGGAATTCAAATGCTGTTTTCTGTGCCCAAACTCTTGGTGTAAATCCACTAGAATTTATACCATACTGTTTCTTAAGTTGGATTACTCCTATAATTTCATTTATTTATGGTGTAACTGGATTTACTATGCTTACATATACAGATGATGAAATTGAAGAATTAGAGATATTTGACATTGCCCAGAGAAGAGTTGATTAAGTATGAACTTTGAATACTATTACTTAATTCAAGATATTACAGGTATATTATTGGCATTTGTAGGGCTTAGAATGTCTGTCCTAGGATTTAGAATACTTTCAATAAAAGGTATTTCTATAAATTCGCTTTTAATTCTAATTAAATATTGTTTATTTACTATAGCAGGATTAAATTTATTGATATCTAAGTTTGGAATTATTCACTGGATTTTAAGTATTTGTATGATAGCAATATCCATAATAATTAATCCTAGAATTAAGGCAGCCAAATAGAAATAACCATAAAGCTTAAAATTTTATAAAAAAGAAACTGCTTCATATATTAAAGCAGTTTCTTTTACTATTATTTATAATTAAATAACTGGTGTATCAGATAAATAATCATTACTTACATAACCATATCCACCACTATATTTTATTTTTACCCATCCTGTAGCAAACATTTCTATTGTTTCCACTTTACTTCCATATGAAAGATGTCCTATTTTTTCATCTTCTGTACTTGGTCCTTTTCTAACATTAAGACCGTCTTTTTCTTTTACATACTTTATTTTTACATTTTCATTACTACTATCAGGCTTATTATTTGTCAGATAAGACCCACTAACATACCCAATATCTTCATTGTATTTTATTTTTACCCATCCTGTTTTTAATACTTCTAAAACTTCTACTTCATCACCATTATTTAAATATCCTATAACAGAAGCTTCTATTGTAGCATCACTTCTTATATTCACCTTATCTGTATTAGTTACATACATTACTTTCTTATTAGTACTATTTGTTTGTAACTCTTTTAATTCTTTAAATGCACTCTCATTCCCTCCACTACCAACTTGAGTTATAGAGGTAGCACTTTTATTTGAAAATACACTCTTTTGTGTTGTACTTAATTGTTCCCCTACTATAAGTACAGGAGAATCTTCTTTTGACGCCAGCACTCCTACTGCTAGAGCATCTATAAGTTGATTTTGCTTTTTCATTCCATCTTTGGCTACAAATACATTATTTAATTTATTGGATGTATAAAACTTTTCTATTACTTTACCATTAGTTTCATTTCTATTTGCTCCACCTATTCTTTCAGAATTAGGTAAGCTTTGTTTTATTTTATCTGATACAGCATTAGTAGAGCCTATTATGTATGATTTACTTATATTCTTAGATTCTATAAAATCTTTAAAGCTAGATATTCCAGATGAATCAGACACTGGAAGTATAACCATTCCATTAGTCGCAGCTACAGAAGCTATACTAACTGCATCAGCAAGACCTGTATATCCATTTACTATAGCTATTTCTGATATATCTTTTAATTCCTCTATCTTTTTAGCTATACTCAAGGCTGTTTGGTATCTATCACTACCACCAACTCTATCAGTAGTTAGATTATTAGATTCTAACTGTTTTTGTACATCATTTGATACAGAACTAGATAGTCCAATTATATAAACTTTTTTAACTCCTAATCTCTTTAATTCTTTCTCAGTTTGTGAATTTAGATTGTTTTTTTCTGTCAATAGTATAGGAGCATTTTTTAATTTTGCAAATGGTGTTACAGACAATGCATCTACAATAGATTCACTATTTACAACTACAGCCTCATTTGCACTACTCCATCCTTTTTTACTTACTTCAATAGCAGTTTGGTATCTATCCTGACCTACTAAAGTATTTTCCAATGTTGTTCTACTTATTTCATTTGCATGTGACACTGGTGATAAGCTTAAAACTAGAGATAAACACAATACGGATGATATTGATTTAGTTAATTTCATCTTAACTCCCCCTAAAATTATAGTATCTAAATTTTTCCTATTTAAAATAGTATAACATAATAATTTAGCTAATATCATTACTCTAAGATATTAAATAATATAAATAAAATTTTATTTTTAATATATCTTAACTTCTATAATAATTTTTTACCTTGCTTGATATACAATTTATTTCTCAGATATATTTTTATATAATTAAAATTTTCAGCATTATTTCTTTAATTAATTATATATTGGACTCATTTTTTTTAATTAGATTATGTATAATACATAAAGAACTATGTGATTAACTTTTTGATATACTATAGTTTATTATACAAGCTTTATATTATAATGTATAATATATAGTTAATTATCAAATTGATATAACTCAAGTCATATTAAAAGAGGTGTATTTTATATTATGGATTTATTGCATCTTAAGTACTTTCAAACAGTTGCTAGAATGGAACACATAACAAAAGCATCACAAAAACTAAATATAGCACAACCAGCTTTAAGTAAGACCATATCTTCTTTAGAAAGAGAACTTGGAGTCAAGTTGTTTGATAGAAAAGGAAGATATATTGTATTAAATGAATATGGAAAATTATTTTTAAAAAGAGTGGATAGTATTTTAGATTTGGTAGAAATGTCAAAAAAGGAATTACGAGATACTTCTTTAGAGAACTCAGGAGAAGTAAAAATATTAGCTACTGCAGCAGCTAATGTACTACCTTCACTTTTAAGTAATTTTAGAAAACTATATCCTAACATTACTTTTAATGTCTCACATACTCTGCCATCTTCTTACAAGAAAAGTGATTTTGATTTGTATATATCTTCTTCATTTACAAAAATAAATTCAGAAAATAATATAACCTTAACTTGTGAAGAGATATTACTAGGTATTTCAATTAACCACAACTTATCTTTAAAAGATGAAGTCTACCTAAGTGAAGTTTCTGATGAAAACTTCATAGTTATAACTAAGGGTGAGAACTATAGAGAAATAATAGATATACTATGTGAATCTGCTAATTTTAAACCAAAAATAGCCTTTGAATGCGATTCACCATATACAATCTATGCACTCATAAAATCACTTCAAGGTGTTGGATTTATATGTGGAAAATCATGGGGATTATCTAAAGACCCAGAAATTAAACTATTACATATAAAAGATATTGAATTTAAAAGATACTTAAATCTATCATGGTTTAATGAAAATTACACATCTAAAGCTGTGTTATTATTTAAAGACTTTCTTATTAACTATTTTAAAAATCTTTAAATAAAATCTATAATTATAGTCTTTTTATATTAAATAAAAATACAAGGGGGATGTATAAAAATATGGCTAGAAGACCAAAGATAAAGATAAGCTTAATAGATAAAAAAGAAAAAGGTGCTTGTCATTATGGACATAAGATTGGAGATTCATTTGATTTTGATACAGAAAGAGGAAAATTATGTCCAATGGCATTACATGTAGCTTTTCCTTATATTGACATTCTAAGATATGGTGGAAGCATACCTGGTGAGGAAAATAAAAACGAATGTGTATTTTGTTGCCCAGATGCCAAAATTATAAACATATTTAAAATAGAAAAAATAGATTAACTAAAAAAGTCTGAATATAAATATGCTTTATATCCAGACTTTTTACATTTTAATTTCTTATAACTATATATTATTCGTTGTCTTTTATATCAACTTTTATACTTAATTCTTCTAATTGCTCATCTTCTGCTAATGTTGGAGCATTTGTCATAGGACAAACAGCATTTTGATTTTTAGGGAATGCAATAACCTCTCTTATATTGTCAGCTCCTGCAAGTAACATAACAAGTCTATCAAGACCAAAAGCTAAACCAGCATGAGGAGGAGTTCCATATTTAAATGCTTCTAATAAGTATCCAAACTTCTCATTAGCTCTTTCTTCTGTAAAACCAAGTGCTTTAAACATTTTTGATTGTACATCAGAATTTGATATTCTAACACTTCCTCCACCTATCTCATAACCATTCAATACGATGTCATAAGCTTTAGCTCTTAAAGATGCTTTATCACCTTCTTCTAACTTGTCTAAGTCTTCATCCATAGGTGATGTAAATGGGTGATGCATTGCTGAGAATTTTCCTGTTTCTTCATCTTCTTCAAAAACAGGGAATTCAGTTACCCATAATAGATTATATACATTTTTATCTAACATGTTAAGTCTATTAGCTACTTCAAGTCTAACTTGTCCTAAAGCATCAAATACTACTGAGTTTTTATCAGCTACAAATAAAAGCAAATCTCCTGCTTCAGCATTCATTCTTGTAAGTATAGCATTCATTTCTTCTTCATTAAAGAATTTTGCTATTGGAGAAGTTACTCCTTCTTGTCCTACTTTCATCCAAGCAAGACCTTTTGCTCTATATGTTTTAGCATGTTCCTCTAATGATGATATTTGCTTTCTAGTAAAATCATCAGCTTTACCCTTTACATTTATACCTCTAACACTTTTACCTGGCTGTGTAGCATCTGCAAACACTTTGAACCCACAGTTACAAACAACATCAGATATATCTGTTAATTCATATCCAAATCTAGTGTCTGGCTTATCTGAACCATATCTAGACATAGCTTCTGCATAAGTCATCTTAGGAAGTGGAAGTGTTAATTCTACATCTAAAACTTCTTTAAATATAGCTTCAAGCAATCCTTCAATCATATTCATAACATCTTCTTGCTCAACAAAAGACATTTCACAGTCTATTTGTGTAAACTCTGGCTGTCTATCTGCTCTTAAATCTTCATCTCTAAAACATTTAACTATTTGGAAATATCTATCCATACCACTTACCATTAATAACTGTTTATATAATTGTGGTGATTGTGGTAATGCATAAAATTTACCTGGATTAACTCTACTTGGTACAAGGTAATCTCTTGCTCCTTCTGGAGTTGGTGCAATTAAAAATGGTGTTTCTATTTCGCAAAATCTATTATTCGATAAGTAATTTCTTGTAATATTCATTACTTTATGTCTTAATTTTAAGTTTCTTTGCATAGATGCTTTTCTTAAATCTAAGTATCTATATTTTAATCTTAATGCTTCTGAAACATCATCATCATCTTTTATATAAATAGGTGGAGTTTCTGACTTATTTAAGATTCTAAGTTCAGTGGCAAATATTTCTATATCTCCAGTTGGCATATTAGGATTTTTAGATTGTCTTTCGCATACTTTCCCTTTTGCAGCTATTACAAATTCAGCTCCTAATTTTTCAGCTTTTTCAAAAGCTTCTTTATCTACATCTGTATCAAAAACTATTTGACATAATCCACTTGTATCTCTTAAATCAACAAATACAAGACCACCTAAGTTTCTTTTTTTCTGTACCCATCCCATAAGTACAACTTCTTCATTTATGTTTTTTTCTCTCAACTCTCCACAGTAGTGAGTTCTCTTTAGACCCTTTAAAGTTTCCAAGATACTACCTCCATTTTATTTAATTTTAATGCTATATTATTATCTAATATGCAAAACATCATACTTTCTTATTTTACAGCTTTTGTTTTAATTCTTCAACTAATGTACTTAATTTTACAGTAATTTGCTCTGATGTTTTCATATTTTTTAATGTTGCAGTATCATTTTTAAGCTCATCATCGCCAATTACTATTGTAAATTTAGAATTTATCTTATCTGAATATTTAAATTGTGCTTTGACACTTCTCTCTATATGGTCTTTATCTGCACTTATATGATTTTTTCTCAATTCTTTTAATAGGTTAAAGCTTTTTGTATTTGCTTCTTCTCCTATTGTTACTATAAATATGTCTGTAGACTGTGGATTTTCTATTTCAATACCATTGTTTTCAAGTGTAAGTAAAAGTCTTTCAATTCCTAATCCAAATCCAATCCCACTTATACCTTTTGGTCCTCCTAGTTGCTCAACAAGACCATCATATCTACCTCCACCACATACAGTACTTTGCGCTCCTATATCATTAGATATAATTTCAAAGGCAGTTTTTCTGTAATAGTCTAGTCCTCTAACTATTGTTTTATCAACTACAAAGTTTATATCCATTTCATTTAAATATTCTTGTAATTTCGCAAAGTGAGTCTTGCAATCATCACATAAATGGTCTGCAATAAATGGTATATCCTTAATATTTTCCTTACATGTAGGATTTTTGCAATCTATAACCCTCATTGGATTTTTTTCTCTTCTTTCATTACAAGTTTCGCATAATACATCTGCTTTTGAATCAAGATATTCTTTTAATAAAGCATTGTATTCTTTTCTACAAACTGGACAACCAACTGAATTTATGCTTACTATTAAATCCTTTAGCCCAACTTCATTAAAAAATTGAACAGCTAATGCTATTATTTCAGCATCCATTGAAGGAGTGTCACTTCCAAGTGCTTCTATACCAAATTGATGAAATTGTCTTTGTCTTCCAGCTTGAGGTCTTTCGTATCTAAAACAAGGTGTAACATAAAATAACTTAGTTGGCTGAGTATCTGCATACAATTTATTTTCTATAAATGCCCTTACTACACCTGCTGTTCCCTCTGGCTTTAATGTAATTTCTCTGTCTCCTTTATCTTTAAAAGAATACATTTCTTTTTGAACTATATCTGTAGTATCTCCAACACTTCTTTTAAAAAGTTCTGTATGTTCAAATATAGGTGTTATCATTTCTTCATATCCATATAAAGCACATATTTCTCTAAATTTATTTTCTACATAACTCCATTTATAAGCCTCTTTTGGAGTTATGTCTTTAGTTCCTCTAGGAGCTTTAGTCAACATTTTTATATACCTCTTCTTTCTTCCTTTTTATCATTTCATCTACTCTTGCAATGTATTGTTCAACGTTTTTTACATTTTCTACTCTTTCAATTCTATCTTCATCTACATAAACAAATTTTGATATAGCACCTGCACCTAATGCATAGTTACTTTGCTTTTCCTCCATAATTTGTATATTATAAATGCACTCATATCCTTCTTTAGCATAACCTATATTTTCTAAATTGCCTAACATATGTTTTTGTCTGTACATATAATATGGGTTTAATCCCATATCTTTTGCATACTTCATTGATAAATCTATCATTTTTACCATTTCTTCATACTGTGTTAGGTGTTCTTTATACATATCCATATTTATATTCAAGTTAGATGCTCTCTTTATAGCTAATGTGTGAACTGTAAGACTTTCAGGAGAAAGTTTTTTTATTTCTTCCAATGTATTCCTTACCATATTTAAGTCCTCATCTATAAGACCTAAAATTATATCCATGTTTATATTATCAAATCCCATTCTACGAGCCATATTAAAGCAGTCTACTAAGTCAGAAACCTTGTGTTCTCTTCCAATTTTAACTAAAGTCTCATCATTCATAGTCTGAGGATTTATGCTAATTCTACTTACATTGTGTTTTTTTAATACTTTTAATTTTTGCTCTGTAATGGTATCTGGTCTACCTGCTTCTACAGTGAATTCCTTGATTTTAGTTAAATCTAATTCACTAAACAATGAATTTATAAGCAAATCTAACTCTTCCTCATCCAATGTAGTAGGAGTTCCTCCACCAATATATAAAGTTTCAATTTCTTTATTAGTATCCTTAATAAGCTTGGCAAATCCCCTGATTTCTTCAATCAATTTATAAACATATTCTCTTTTCAAATGCCCAAATTGCTTTAATGAGTTTGAAGGAAATGAACAATATACACATCTAGTTGGACAAAATGGAATACTTACATAAAGAGAAATTTTATTTTTATCTATAGGATACATAAATACTCGCTCTCTTTTGGCTATTTCAAGAGCTAAATCTATTTTCTCATCTATTATAAAATAATTATCTTTTAGAATGGTTCTTATGCTATTATCATCTAGCTTTTTATCCATTAGATTGTGGACAATTTTGACTGGTCTAATACCAGTCAAAATTCCCCATGGAACATAAGAATTAAATATTTGCTTAAGCACTATAAACATGCTTTTTTTGATGCTTTCTTTACATAGTTTTTTAAAGTTTCTCTTACTTTCATTATCTAACTTATTCAAAAACTCTTCAATGGATTTGCTATTATCAAATCCATTTAAAAATTCAATATTTATATTTTCTATATTTTGTATTGATTCATACTTCAAGTTTTCATCTTCATAATACTCAGTACTTGAAAACAAGACTCCATTTTCATAAATCAACCTATTTATTAAATACATTGACTCCATGTTATTACCACATTTATCAGAGTCATTAAATTTAAATTCATTAGTAAACAATTTTATAAGTTCTGCTACTTCATACTTATAATCATGTCCTTTTAAAAAAACATATAACATCAACTTAACTCCTTCTATTTAACAGTAGAAGAACCCCATCTCTAATACAGTTATTAAATATTTGATACATTATTTAATACTAATATAAAATTACATATAAGGATTTGTCTTCTTCTCAACCCCTAGAGTACTAGCTGGTCCATGACCAGGATATACTCTAACAGCATCTTCATATTTACATAATTTCTTAAGCGATTTTTCCATTTGATGAAAATCTCCACTATACAAATCAGTTCTACCAATACTTCCAGCAAATAAAGTATCTCCTGTAAACAATTCATCTTCAACTCTTATACACATACACCCTTGTGTGTGTCCTGGAGTGTGTAAGAAAGTCATTTTTAATTCACCAAGTTCAAGCTTGTCTTTATCATTTACATATATATCTGCATCAAACTCTTGTGCTCCACATCTCATTGTATAACTTAGATTTTTATTTTTATCATTTAATAATTCTTTTTCATCAATATGTGCAACTACCTTAGCACCAGTTTTATCTTTAATATCTTTAACATATCCTATATGGTCTCCATGTCCATGAGTAAGAATTATATATTCGATATTTAATTCATTTTCTTTTACAAAACTTAGAGTATCTACTAAACTTCCACCTGGGTCTATAACTGCACATTTTTTAGTTTTTTCATCACCTAATACATAAGTATTTACTCCAAAATAACTATCTACAAATTTTTTTATAACCATTAAAGTTTTCCCCCTTAAAAAGATTTACTTGAGTCTAATAGTATTGTTACTGGACCATCATTAGTTAATTCTACCATCATATGAGCCGCAAATTTACCTGTACCAACTGTTACACCTTTATCTTTTGCTTTTTTTATAAACTCTTCATACAGATTATTTGCAAGTTCTGGTTTGGCCGCATTACTAAATCCAGGTCTTCTTCCTTTTCTACAATCTCCATATAAAGTAAATTGAGATACTACTAAAAGCTCTCCACCTATATCCATTAGAGATAAATTCATTTTGTCATCTTCATCTTCAAAAATTCTCAGATTCAATATTTTGTCAATCATATAATCTACATCACTTGATTTATCATCATGAGTCACTCCTAATAATACTAGTAACCCTTTATTTATTTGACCTATAGTGTTTTCATCTACTGTAACTTTAGATGAAGATACTCTTTGTACTACTGCTCTCATAGTTTCCTCCCTATTATTTTAACTCTAATTTGTCATTCTATAAATACTTTCTACACCAGGAATTGCTTTTAATTTTTTCATTAGAATTTTTAATTCCTCTGTGTCATTAACTTCTACAAGTAAGTTTATACTTACAATGCTATCTTTACCTTTTCTTGCATTTATTCCATTTAAACTAAGTTTATCCATTGCAACAATATGAGTTATTTCATTAACAATTCCTCTTCTGTCAACAGCCTTTATTTGAATCTCTGCTTCAAACTTACCTTTGCCTGCTGAACTCCATGAAACTTCTACCAATCTATTTTGGAAGAAATCCCCATTATTGTTTGCATTTGGGCAATCAGCTCTGTGTATAGCTACTCCCCTACCCTTAGTAATATATCCTACAATTTCATCTCCTGGAAGAGGATTACAACACTTAGCAAATCTTACTAAGATATTATCAAGCCCTTTTACTATAATTCCTTGTGATGCGTTTTTCTTTCTCTTTTTACTGTATTCTGTTTCACTTATATTGTGTTTATTTAAATCTTCTTCTTGTATTTGTTGTTCTTTTTTAACTTTTTTAACTTCTTTTAAATATAAGTCTTTTACTTTAGATACAACTTGAGATGACATTATACCACCATAACCTACAGTAGCAACTAAATCCTCAACACTTGGCTGATTAAATTTCTTAGCAACTAATGCCATATATTTTTCAACAAGAGGGTCTTTCTGTGGTATATCATGCTTCTTAAATTCTCTTTCTAATATTGTATTTCCACGGTCGACATTTTCTTCTCTTCTTTCTTTCTTGAAAAATTGTCTAATTCTACTTTTAGCATTTGGTGTCTTTACTATATTAAGCCAATCTCTACTTGGCCCATTAGAATTAGATGATGTAAGTACCTCTACAATATTACCATTTTGAAGCTTATAATCAATAGGAACTATTCTTCCATCAATTTTAGCTCCTACACACTTATTCCCTACATTTGTATGAACTCTATATGCAAAATCTATAGGTGTTGATTCTGCTGGTAATTCAATTACATCTCCTTTTGGAGTAAATACGTAAACTTGACTATTAAATACATCTTCTTTAAGTGCATCCATAAACTCTTGTGGGTCTTTCAAGTCTTTTTCCCACTCCATCATTTGTCTCAACCACTGAAGTTTCTCTTCAACTTTTGATTCTTTACTAGAAATACCTTCTTTGTATTTCCAATGGGCTGCGATACCATTTTCAGCTATGTTATGCATTTCATGAGTCCTTATCTGTATTTCTAAAGGCTCTCCATCAGGACCTACAACAGTAGTATGCAACGATTGGTAGAGATTTGGCTTTGGCATTGCTATATAGTCCTTAAATCTGCCTGGAATAGGTCTCCATAATGTGTGAACTATACCAAGAACTGCATAACAATCCTTTACATTATCTACTAGTATTCTTACAGCTGTTAAATCAAAAATTTCTTCAAAAGTTTTGTGTTTTTTTTGCATCTTTCTATAAATACTATAAAAATGCTTCGGTCTACCATATACATCACATGGTATACTTAAATCTTTAAACTTATCTTTAAGAAGTTCAACAATTCCATGTATATAATCTTCTCTTTGACTTCTCTTCATTGATACTCTATCAACTAAATCATAATACCCTTCTGGGTCCATAAATCTCAGTGCTCTGTCTTCTAATTCCCACTTTATCTTAGAAATCCCTAATCTATGAGCTATACCTCCATAAATTTCAAGTGTCTCTTTTGCCTTATATTTAGCTTTCTCTGGAGGCATATATTTTAAGGTTCTCATATTGTGCAATCTATCAGCAAGTTTTATAAGTATAACCCTTATATCTTTCGCCATTGCCAAAAACATTTTTCTTAGGTTTTCAGATTGAGTTTCTTCTTTTGAACGATATTTTATTTGACCAAGTTTTGTTACTCCATCAACTAAATCCGCTACTTCTTTGCCAAATTCTTTTGTTATGTCTTCATAGGTATATTCCGTATCTTCTACAACATCATGAAGTAAACCAGCTGTTATAGTTTCAATATCTAATTCCATCTCTATCAAAATGTTTGCCACTGCTAATGGATGAATAAAGTATGGTTCCCCAGATTTTCTATATTGTCCTTCATGCGCTTTTTTTGCAAGATTATAGGCTTTTTCAACCATCTCAAAATTTGCATTAGGTGCATAAACTTTTATTTTTTCAATTATTTCTTGTAATTCTTTATCATGCATATAACCACCTATTTTGTATAAAATTTTAATATATATGAAAATAGTTGGTGCTATACCAACTATTGTAAAAGTACTAGTATTTTATAAGAGAATTAACATTATAGTTAGATAATTTTTCTCTCCCATTTAAGAATTCTAGCTCAATTAAAAATTGCATAGAAACTACTTCTCCACCTAATTTTTCTACAAGCTTAGCAGCAGCTTCCATAGTTCCACCAGTAGCCAATAAATCGTCTACTATTGCTACTTTTTGACCTTTTTTAATTGCATCTTTATGTATTTCTAAAGTATCCGTACCATACTCTAAGCCATACTCATAACTTTCAACTTCTCCTGGTAACTTTCCAGGTTTTCTAATTGGAACAAATCCTACTCCTAAAGCATACGCTACAGGTGTACCCATCAAAAAACCTCTTGCTTCTGGCCCTATTACTAAATCTACACCTTTATTTTTTAGTTCTTCAACTATAGAGTCTACTGCATATCTAAATGCCTCTCCATCTTTAAATAGAGTAGTAACATCTTTAAAATCTATACCTGGTTTTGGGAAATCATCAATATTCCTTATAAAGTTTTTTAAATCCATGGGAAACGCCTCCTAATAACTGCTATTATATTGTTTTTCTAAATTTTTTAGATTATTGAGTATTAAACTCTCATTTAAATCTAATTTTTTCTGTGGTTTTGGCAATATTCTTATGAGTACAGAATTTTTTTCATAATTTAAATTAAAGTCAAGTAAATTTAATTCTCTAAACACATTCAATATCGTAAAAAACTTTAATGGAATTACATTAAAAGTTCCCTTTATATTTACCATATCCAAATCAATTTCTTTTTTTGTGAGTGCTTGCTTATAAATTGTTATAAATTCATCTCTTGATGGAACTATATTACTAACTACATTCTTTAAATATAATAGGTCTGTTTTATTATAATATTTTATAATTTCACTTTCTTCTCTTTTATTCTCATATATATACGAATATTCGCCTTTATTGTATAAATAATCATAAAGAATAATATTATTATATCTTTTTAAGTCTATTTTATCAATATTAGGAGAAAATATAAGCTCTAATTTATCAGTATTTTTGCTAATATCTTCAATAATATTGTAATTTATCTTAAAATCTAAATCTACAAGTGATATATCCGAAACTGCTCTATAAAATCCATTTATGGAATTAGATATTATTAATGTACCTTTTTCAAAATAATCAAATATATTTATATCAGTATTTCCATCGAATAAATCAAAATCAGATACAGATATATTATACAAGCTTTGTGTATCTTTGGGTATTATTTTTGACATTAATTTCAGTGAAAGTTTGTCACTACTTGCACTTTTAGGTCGAGCTAATCTTATATCTTTAAGTAAAAACTGTACTTTTCTATTTCCCATATAGTTATTTTCATCTAACTGAAACAATACATCTACTTTATCTCCTACTTTATACAATGATTTTAAATGACTCATGTTAAATCCTATACATTCATAGCTTTTTTCTTTTTCTATACTTAATTTTAGATGTTGTTGGTTTTTTCCTATAACCTTTAAATCTTTTAAAATATAATTTCTAACTATAAATCTAGGATTTGGATTATTTAATCCAAAAGGCTCTAACTTATGTAATTCTTCTACAAGATTTAGATTTATTACATTTTCTTGTAGTTCAAATTCAACATTCACATTCTCTATCATATCATCTTCAGTTAAATTATAATTTGCAAATTTGTTTATTTCATTTGCTAAAGCTTCCACATTATCTGAATTTAAAGATAGCCCTGCTGCTTGCTCATGACCACCAAACTTAGTCATTAAGTCCTTACACTTTACAAGAGCTTCAAATACATTAAATCCTTTTATAGACCTTGCTGAACCAGTAGCTTCTCCATTTTCTATGCCTAAAAGAATTGTAGGTTTATAGTATTTTTCAGTTAGCTTAGATGCTACAATTCCTATTATTCCATGTTGCCAACCTTCTTTAGCTAAAACTAAGACTTTATCATCATTATATCTGCTATTAGACTTTAACATTTCTTCAGCTTCATGATACATTTTAGCCTCTATCATCTGTCTTTCATTATTTTTCTCTTCTAATATATTGGCTATTTCTACAGCTTCTTCTTTAGATTGAGTGGTAAACAACTCAACACCTAAATAAGAATATCCTAATCTACCTGAAGCATTTATTCTAGGTCCTATTGCAAAACCTATATGAGAAGAACCTATTTTATCACTTTCTACACCGCAAACTTTTATAAGCTCTCTTAATCCAATATTTTTGCCTTCTTTCATTGATTTTAAACCATTTTTTACAATTATTCTATTTTCGTCTATAAGTGGTACAATATCACAAATAGTTGCCAATGTTACTATTTCTAAATAATCATACATACTAGTTTTAAATTCTTCTTTTGGAGTTAATGCTTGAATCATTTTAAATGCTACACCACATCCACATAATGAATCGAATGGATAATTACAATCTTCTTGTTTTGGATTTATTACTGCAAAAGCTGGTGGAATCTCGTTTTGACATTCATGATGGTCTGTTATTATAACATCTATACCCAAATCATTCGCTATATTAACCTCAGATACTGATGTAATCCCACAGTCAACACTTATAATCAAGTCACAACCTCTAGAGCTTATAAGCTTAATAGCTTCTTCATTTATACCATATCCTTCTTCTAATCTATTTGGGATATAGTAATCCACATGATACCCTATACTTTTAAAATATATACATAAAATAGAAGTAGATGACACACCATCAACATCATAATCTCCATAAATCCAAATTTTTTCATTATTTTCAATAGCTGATTTTATCCTATCAACAGCTTTCTGCATATCTTTCATTAAGAAAGGGTCCCTTAAATAATCCAAAGATGGATTCATAAATATTTCTGAATCTTTTTCAGTATATATTCCTCTATTTTTTAAAATTTGGCAGATTTCCGGGGAAATATTAATTTTTTTGCTAAATTCACTTTCCTCTATCTTACCTTTATATTTCAATATCCATTTTTTCAAATTCAACTCCCCCTAATCCTTTTTATATTTTGACCTAACACTCCTTATAACTAGACAAAGTCCTATTATAAAAGATATGAAGAAACCTCCTATAGCAGTAAACTTTATCCAAATATTGTTTTCTATATTTGGAGATGCAATTATAAGGGAAGAACCCACTATAATTGATGCTAACACTAAACTTAATGATATTTGAGACGTTAACTCTAATATACAATTTTCTAATTTTGTCATTTTTACGTCTTCAATTTGCATTTTTATATTATTTCTTTCTACATTCTTTAAGATTGCTTTTAGCTGTTTTGGAATAGTTTTTATATCGAGTAATATTTCTTCTACATTTTGTCTTGAACTTAAAACGACATTTTTAGGATTAAATTTACTCTTATAATGATGTTTCATAAACTCTTTTCCCATAGAACCAAAAGAAAAATCTGAATTTAAAGTTCTACTTGTTCCTTCTAATGTTATAACAGTCTTAGCAAGTGTCACAAACTGTGCAGGCATGACTATCTTATACTGCCTAAAAAATCTAAACAGTTCATTTAATATATCTGTTACATTTATTTTTTCTATAGAAATATCATAGTAATAATGTATTAGATAAAGTAAATCCTGTCTAAGACCTTTAATATCTGCCTCTCCATTTAACGCATCCATTTCTATTAACAAGTATATTATCTTGTCGACATTCTTTTCCACTCCTGCTAATGCAATTTCATTTAATTGATTCAGTGTTTTATTGTCAATAATTCCAATCATTCCAAAATCTATATATGCTATCTTGTTTTTAGCAACTACAAATATATTACCTGGATGTGGGTCTGCATGAAAAAATCCATGAGACAATACTTGTGTAAAAAAAGACCTTACTCCTATTTCAACAATAGTTTTTGTATTATAACCTAACCTATTTATTTTTTCTACATCACTTAATTTTGTACCATTGACCTTCTCCATTACTAAAATTTTCTTAGTATTATATTCTGGATATATTTTAGGTATATATACCTCATCACTATTTTTAAATATCCTAGAGAATTTAGTTGCATTTATAGCTTCAAAAGTATAGTCAAGCTCTCTCATTAATTGAGTTTGAAATTCTTCAATCATTTGTACTAAGTCTAAATTAAAATCCTTTTTTAAATCCTTTAGAGTATTTGCAATCGTTCTAAGAATTTCTAAATCAGATTTTATTATTTTCTCTATATTTGGTCTTTGAATTTTTACAATTACTTCTTCTCCAGTTCTAAGAACACCCTCATAAACTTGGCCAATCGAAGCTGCTGCAATTGGTTCTTCTTTAAACTCTAAAAATATTTCTTCTATACTTAATCCTACTTCTTCTTTAAATATCTCAATAGCTATATTTGAATCAAATTTCTCTACATCATCTCTAAGTTTTGATATTTCATCAATTATATCTTGGTCTAATAAATCTTTTCTTGTACTTAATATCTGTCCTATTTTTATATATGTAGGCCCTAGCTCTTCTAAAACTCTTTTTATTCTCTCACCAGTTGTCATATTTTTTATTTCTTCTGGAGGGTCAAACAGTGGTATTTTATAAGCTATTCCTTCTATATTTAATCTTTCTACAATAAAACTAAAACCATACTTTATTAAAACATATCCAATTTCTCTATATCTTTTTAAGTTTCTATAACTTATTCTCAAATATTTTCACTCCTAAAATAGGTATACCCGAAAACTTACACCTTAATTTATCTTATATAAGACATTATTTTACCAATTTATATACTAATGTCTTATATCCTCTTTAATATTTAATTTTATCACATATACTAGTAATTTTATTAAAATTATTTAACTCAGTTAATTTTTATTTTTGACATTTTATACCTATCTTAATCAAATACTTTTTGAAAACTAAAATATCAGCTAACTTTAATAAAATAAATTAGTGGTTGCCTCAAAACAGATTTAAGTATGTTTTGAAACAACCACTCTTTAATTTAATATTTTTGATTTTGTGCTGCTTCTAGATACCATTTATATGATTCATCAATATATCTTTTATCTTCCTCTGTAAGTTCTCTAACAACCTTACCAGGAGAGCCCATTATTAAAACACCTGGTGGGAACTTCTTATTAGATGTAATTAATGTACCTGCTCCTATCAAAGTATATTCTCCTATTTCAGCATTATCCAATATTATTGAACCCATACCAATCAAAACATTGTCACTAATTTTACAACCATGAACTATTGACCTATGTCCAACTGTTACATTGTTACCAATTATAGTATCTGCATCTCCATGTACTATAGAACAATCTTGTATATTAGTATTTTCTCCAATAGTTATTGGACCTTCATCTCCCCTAACTACTGCATTATACCATACACTTGAATCCTTACCTATTTTGACATTTCCAATTATGTCTGCTGATTTTGCCACAAATACACTTTCATCAATTAAAGGTTTATCTTCCAAATAATCTCTAATCATATATAAACAACTCCTTTAAAATATAAATTTAGTTAGTTGCTCCTTCTAACATTAACTTTGCTTGTATCATTATAGAGCACTCTGTACGTTTTCTTTGCATTTCACATCCTAATTCATATGGCTTTGATATGTCATTATTAAAGTTTATTGCATTTGCATGACATCCACCTGAACAGTAAAACTTATTCCAACATTGTTTACAATCTTCTTTAGTATATACATGAGCTTCTCTAAACATATTTTTTAAACTTTCTGGAAGTACAATTTCTTTATCAAATATATTTGCCATTTTAAATTCTTCATTTCCAACAAATTGATGACATGGATATATATCTCCATTTGGAGTTACAGAAAGATATTCATTTCCAGCTCCACATCCAGTTATTCTTTTTATTACACATGGTCCTTGATTTAAATCTATCATAAAATGGAAAAACTTAAATCCATCGCCTTGTAATTGTCTATCTGCATACTCTACAGCAAACTTTTCGTACTCTTCAAATATCTTAGGTAAATCCTCTTCTCTAAGTGCATATGGATTACTTTCATCTCCAACAACTGGCTCTACAGATGTTAATTTAAATCCTAAATCTGCAAAATGCATAACATCCTTAGCAAAATCCAGATTATCTCTTGTAAATGTTCCTCTTATATAGTAATACTTATCTTTTGCTCTTTTTTCCACAAGTTTTTTAAATCGTGGCAATGTAATATCATAACTTCCTTTGTCATTTAAAGTTGGTCTCATATTATCATTAATTTCTTTTCTTCCATCTAAACTCAAAACTACATTGTGCATATTTTCATTTATATAGTCTATAATCTCATCATTTAATAGTACACCATTTGTAGTTATTGTAAATCTTATATTTTTATTATAATCTTTTTCAATACTTCTACCATAATCAACTAACTGTTTTACAACTTCAAAATTCATCAAAGGCTCTCCACCAAAGAAATCTATCTCTAAGTTTTTTCTAGTGCCTGAGTTAGCAATCAAATAGTCTATTGCTGCCTTACCTACCTCAAAGCTCATAAGTTCTTTTTCTCCTCCAAAGTCACCTTGAGCTGCAAAACAATATTTACATTTTAAATTACAATCATGGGCTACATTCAAACATAAAGCTTTTACCACAGGTTCTCTATGTACAAAACTTGGATGATATTGATATGTATCTTCTGTATATAAAAGACCTTCTTTTTCTAAGTTTGATATTTCTTCATATGCTTCATTTATTTTTTCTTCTTGATATTTAGATTTTAATATATCTAATACTTCTTCTTTACTTTTTTCTTTATAAAAGTCTAATAAGTCGTATGCAACATCATCTAATACATGAACAGCTCCACCATTCACATCTAAAACGATATTATATCCATTCATAGAAAATTTATGTATCATACTCATAACCTACCTCCTAAATTACTATCTATACTAAAGTTTTTTATTGTTTTAATTAAACTTTACCCTTCATTATATCATAAGTTTATCTAAAATACATACAATACAAAAATGACTTACTACTCGTAAGTCATTTCATTGGATACACTACATCCCCCTAAATTGGCACAATAATACACCATCAAATGTCTATTATATGCCTTAAAATAAAATTTATATCTAATCTTTATATAGTTTTAACCTTATTAAAATATAATAATTTCTTTTTATAATAATTTTATATAATTGCTTCTATTTAATTTATCTTCTTTAAATTCTTAATTTCTTTAGGAACTTTAGGTTGATGTATAATCCATGGACAAGTACTATTAGCTGACAAGATGGCAGTGCTAAGTGCTAATGAACTAGCAAACTTCATAAATTTTACAAAAAACTTCTTCATAACTTAATTCTCCCTCACACATATTTTACTTAAATTCTTAGCTTTTAATTTCCCTAATACCAACATTATAAAAATCCAAAACATAGCAAATGCGCTATATATGAAATAATCTACAAATACATTCAATAAAAAGCTTAAAACTGTCATTAATAATATTATTGTAGATACAAATACAGCAACTTTTTTGTAAGTTAACTTTTCTCTATCACTTATAGGATTACTTCTATGTTCTATTGGACAGAGAATACAAATCCCAACCCAACTAATGCTTGCAGTAACCATAATGATATTTTTAAATAAGTATAAATTTAGATTTTCTATAATTAATATTGTAGACAAAATTATAAAAACAAAAGTCAATAGGCACCTAAAATAATTGTCTGCATGATACCCACCTGAAAATTGTCTTATTGGACAGTAACACATTAAAAAAAACAATATATATGTAAATTTGCCAAATAAAAAACCTATGAGCAGCATGGTCGTTACATTAACTATAAAAGCTATCAATATTTCAAATCCATAAGAATAAACTTTTGATTCATTATTATCTATCATATTATTACAAATTAAAACAGATGTCATTTTATCAGCAGATTTCTTAAACATTTTTACCTCCAAAAAAATTTTACATACATAGAATACCTTCTTTTTTGAGAAAATTCAATATACTTTACAAAACTAGTTGCTAAAATTGTAAAACTGGTCAAAAAAAGACCTATATAAATCTTTAGATATTCTTTATATAACAAAATAATTATAATAAAATACTTTTACTATTTTTTATATACATAAAAACACCTAACGTATTACTATAAGCTAGGTGCCTTTACATATATTTTTCTATATATTTCAACTTTGTTTTTGTTTTACATATTGTAGTGCTTTTCTATTCTGTTTTACTGCTTCCAAGCAAATTTTTTCTGTTTGATTATCAACAAATTCCAAAGCTCTATAGTTTTGTCTTACTGCTTCTAAACATACTTCTTCTGTTTGTTTATTTACATATTTCAACATTCTGTAATCTTGCTTCACTGCTTTTAAACAAACTTCTTCTGTCTGCTCTTTCACATATTTAAGAGCTTCATAACTTTGATTTACTGCTTCTAAGCAAACTTTTTCTGTTTGTTTCTTTACATACTGTAAAGCATTATAATTTTCTCTTACTGCCTCTATACACATTAATTCTGTCTGATTTTCTATATATTTAAGAGCCTTTCCATTTTGTTTTACTGCTTCCACAAAAACTCTTTCTGTTGGAACTTTTACATAGCTTAATATTTCTTTTATTTGAAGTTCTTCAAATGAATCTTTTATTGCCTCTATACATATATATTCTGTCTGTTTTTTTACATATTGCAGGACTTTCCCATTTTGTCTAACTGCTTCTATACATATATCTTCTGTCTGTTCTTTTACATATTGTAGTGCTCTTCCATCATTTCTAACTGCTTCCATACATATATCTTCTGTCTGTTTTTTTACATATTGTAGTGCCATATAACTTCTTCTAACTGCTTCTATACATATTTTTTCTGTCTGTTCATTTACATAATACAATGCAAAATCATTCTGTTTTACTGCTTCTATACATATTTCTTCGGTTTGTTCTTCCACACAAGGTAGAGCACTATAGTTTTCTTTTACTGCTTCTAAACATATAGTTGAAGTTTGTTCTTTAACATAAGCTAAAGATTTTCCATCTTTTTTTACTGCTTCCAAACATATAGTTGGAGTTTGCTCTTTTATGTCTTTAAGTATTTCTGCAACATCATTTTTTGATGCCATTTCTATAAATGCTAGACATACATCTTCAGTCTGCTCTTCTACAAATTTAAAAACTTCCATAACATCATGAGTAGATGCATGTTTTATAGCCTCAATTAGTACATTATCAGTCTTATCATTTATGTAATATAAAGCTCTGTAGTTCTGTTTAACGGCTTCTATACAAATATCCTCAGACTGATTTGTTATATACTTAAGAGCTTTGTATGTCTGTTTAACGGCTTCCATACATACCTTATAAGTCTTATTTTTTACAAACTCAATTATAGTCCCATCCTGTTTTACTGCTAGTAAACACATTTCTTCTGTCTGATTTTCTATGTCTTTTAATTCTCTGTAATCATATTTTACTCTGCTTAAGTCATTTAAATGTACTTTATTGTCTTGCTTTAAACTCTCCTCATTATCCTCTATATCATCCTCAAATTCTTCATCATCTAAATAGTCATCTTTTTCTGGTAAAAATATAGATTTAATTTTATTTTTTATATCCATAAAATTAACCTCCTTTAATACGATTTTATCATTAAAGTAAATCGTTTTTAAGTATTTATTTAATTAATTTTATATTAAGTTCCTTTAAAAGTCTATTCATTGTCGACAGATTATATTTTACATTAATAAATTTATTTTACATATGTGGGGTAATAAAGTTAATAGTGGACATTTTCCATCCCATTAGTATACACTATTTATATTTATCACTCATTTATAGTGATTTTTTTCAATTTTTTTATCATTTACTATATCATAATTATCCAATTTATGATATTATTTAAATATAATATAAGTTTTATAAAGTATATTAAATATATTATAAAGATGGAGGTCGAGTAATTTTGAAAGGAAACATAGTACAATTTAATTTTGCAGATATAGAGGAAGAAGTATATTCGTTAGATTATGCCATAGCATGGAATACAGACGAGGAAAACGTAAGCATAATCCCATTTACAAATAAATTCTGTAAAGAATCTATAGAATCTTTTTGTCTAGGTAAGATTGACAACTTTGTTGAAATATTAAATGAAGGATTTGTTGAAAATCATCATTATGTGCATTTAGATAAAATAATCAATGTCCCTAAGAAAAAGGTTAATTTAGTTTATCAACAAGACACACATGGTTATCTTTTAAGAGATGATAATAATGACCTTATTCCTGCAAAAATAACTTCAGAACAATCTAAATCCATATCAAATAAGATGGAGTTATTCTGTGCTGGTGAAGAAAAATGTTTAATCAATATATTACTAAAGGCTGACCCATCATATATTCTAGATGTAGATAGTATAAAGGATAAGAACATTTTAAACTTAGGTTATGAGTCTATTGATAGATACAAGGAATACAATTTTGATGATGATAAAATCTTAATATTTTTTATAAATAAAAAGCGTTACTCAGTAATTATGAAAAAAACAAATAATTCTAATAATGATTTAACTGCTAGAAATAATGCTATTAAAGAATTATTTACTACTAATGCAGCAAGTCTTAACTAGAATTACAAGTTTAGCTCATATTACCAATTAAATTAATAATAATATACAAAATGGGAGTAGATAATTCTACTCCCATTTATTTATAATAAACAAATAAATCCATAAACCCATTGAGTGATTATAATTTTTAGATTGTGTTATCTTGCATTTTTAAATTTAAGGTAACTTTCTATTCTAAACTTTAATCTCTATATCAATATCATCAACTGTAACCACTTACAATTAAATCTTTAATAATCAAACTTTAGACTATCTATATTAAAACTCAAATTAGATTCAGGATTTATTTGGATATCACATTTATTTTATTAACTTTTATTTAATTATCCTTTATTTATAAACTTAGTCTTCCCTTAATTCTATTATTAAATACTTTTAATTATTTTTCAATACAATATTAATTTTTAACAATATTTATTTTAGATTTATTTTGTAAAGCCAGACACTTTCCACACTCCCTTTTCATTTACAATATCAATATTAATATCTGAGAAAGTTCCTCTTCCAGTGTCACTCATTATATCATTACCCCCAAATATAACATTATAACATCTCTTATCATTTTCTTTTAAATCAATCTCTTCCATATATACAATTTTATCATTATTAATATAATCTGGTAAATTCATCCCAAACTTAGTATCATTAAAAAGCTTATGATTATCCAAATTAATGAAGAGAGTACTTATCTTATTCTCTACATCCATAGTAGTTAATAAAACCTTTGTATTATTTTCTTTTATAGCCTTTATATACATTTTTATTAAATCCTCATTACTTAACTTTGATACCTCTATATATAAAGAATTTGACTTATCTATACAATTATCATCTACCCATGTATTTAAGTCTTCTTTTGTCACTTCCTTAAAACTATGTCTTTTTAAGCTAATAGCATTCCCTTCATGCCTTCCAGAATCAATATACGCACCTACAATTTTTCCTTCATACCTTATTATTATACCTCTAGTACTTAATAGAGTATCTTCAAGTTCATCTGATAACGGTTCATTTAAATTGTATATCTCAGCAGTAATCTCTTTTGATTTTAAGTTTGAAAAATCTAACCCTATATCTTTAGATAGCTCTATATTATATGCCCAGTATATCCTCTCTACTGTATCTTCTGATGAATACTTAAAATTATTTGGAATTGTTTTTTGTTGAGATGATATTAGAAAACTTGGCGTCCAGTTATACTTTTTAAAAAGTTCATTTACATCATTAGGTACTTTTGAATATTGAGGTCTAAATTCTTCAAGTGATGATATTAACCTAAAAAAATCATGTGGTACATTAAATTTTTCATTATCATATTCAATCTTTCCAATATTATGTATACTATCATATGAGTAATTTATAATTTTTTGTTCTCCATCACCATTATAAAAATTTATACTCTGACTTTTTAATATAATCTCATTCCTATCTTCCCCATCATAATACTCTACATTATTTAAATAGTTTAATATTTCATTTATTAAATGTTTATCTGAAATTAAAATTGGCTTATGCTCTTTTTCTTGGCTAATATTATTGTAAATCTCTATTTTTTTTGTATCTTTTAAATCTAAATATACTTTTTTATCATGTTTGTTACTTATTAGGTTGTTTTGTGTATTTAAATATAATATTATAGAACTCAAAATAAGTATAGCTATGATGAATACCTTTGTGTTTTTACTTTTCAAATTGTATACCTCCATTAAATATTTATTAGATGCAGACTATATTATTAATACCAAACCATAAATATTATAATATCTTAAATTATACAATAAAAAAGCCATAGTATATAGGATAAACTATGGCTTTTACTTATTCATTAAATAATTTTTTACTATCTATAATCTACATAAATAAGTATTTATATAGATATAATTTAATAATTACATATTAAAACTAGTTTCAATATATTTCTTTATTTCTTCAGCAGTACCCATATTAAGTACCTCATCAGCTAATTTTTTCATATCG
The DNA here is from genome assembly GCF_001299635.1 of Clostridioides difficile. Taxonomy (GTDB): domain Bacteria; phylum Bacillota; class Clostridia; order Peptostreptococcales; family Peptostreptococcaceae; genus Clostridioides; species Clostridioides difficile_A. The sequence goes on from NZ_JRHN01000045.1 coordinate 41,786, forward strand.
GCTTCTTTAACCGAAGTTATTAATTTTCTAGCAGGAAGTATTGATATTGGAGACATAGAGAACTCATCTAATCCCATACCTAAAAGTATTGGTATCATTTTTTGGTCTCCAGCAGATTCTCCACACATACCTGCCCATTTACCTTCTTTATGTGCATTGTCTATAACAGTCTTTATAAGTCTTAAAACAGCTGGATTAAATTGATTATAAAGATAGCTTATTTTTTGATTCATTCTATCAACTGCACAAGTATATTGAATTAAGTCATTAGTTCCTATAGAGAAGAAGTCTACATGTTTAGCTAGTACATCAGATATTACAGCAGCAGATGGCACTTCTATCATCATACCAATTTCTACATCTTTAGCATAAGTTATACCTTCAGAATCAAGTTCTGCTAAAACTTCTTTTACAACTTCTTTAGCTTGTAATAATTCTTCTAAAGAGGAAATCATAGGGAACATGATTCTTAGTTTTCCATGAACACTTGCTCTGTATAAAGCTCTTAATTGAGTCTTAAATATATCTTTTCTGTCTAAGCAAAGTCTTATTGCTCTATAACCTAAGAATGGATTCATTTCAGGTTCCATGCTTAAATAACTTAATTCTTTATCTCCACCTATATCCAATGTTCTTATAACTATAGGTTTTCCATCCATTCCTTCTAGTACAGCTTTGTAAGCTTCATATTGTATTTCTTCAGTTGGGAAAGAATCTCTATCCATGTATAAGAATTCTGTTCTATAAAGACCAACACCTTCAGCATCATTCTTTATTAGACCTTCTATATCATTAGGAGTTCCTATATTACCAGCTAATTCTACATGCTTTCCATCTAAAGTCACAGATGCTTTTCCTTTTAATAACTGTAATGCTTTTCTCTCTTCTTCATATTTAGCTTTTAACTCAGTATATTTATTTATAGTATCTTCATCTGGATTAACGATTACTTCACCAGTATCTCCATTGAAGACTACAAAATCTCCATCCTTAACATTTGAAGTTATATCACTTAATCCAACGATTGCAGCTATTTCTAAAGTTCTAGACATGATAGCTGTATGAGAAGTTCTTCCACCTATATCAGTTAAAAATCCTAAAACCATTTTTTTATTCATAGTTGCTGTATCTGATGGAGTTAAATCATGTGCTATTAATACTACTTCTTCACTTAAAGCAGATAAATCAACAACTTTAATTCCTAATATATGTCTAAGTATTCTATTTGTAACATCTTTTATATCTGCTGCTCTTTCTTTCATATATTCATTGTCCATAGACTCAAACATACTAACAAACATCTCTTTTATTTCATTTAAAGCATACTCTGCGTTTACATTTTCAGTTTTAATCTTGTCTATTGCAGAACCAATTAATTCTGGGTCTTCTAAAACTAATAAATGTGCTTCAAATATTTCTGCCTCTTCTGCTCCTAATTCTTCAGAAGCCTTTTCCTTAACCTTTATTAATTCTTCTTTAGAAACTGCAACTGCATTTTCTAATTTAGCAATTTCCGCTTCAACATTATCTATAGATTTTTTTTCAATTACTAATTCACTATGCTCAACTACTAACGCTTTCCCTAAAGCAACACCTGGAGAAGCACCTATTCCTTTGTAAGCCATAACCCTACCTCCTAAAAAATATCTTCTGTATTTTCATACTAAATTTATGATTAAAAATATCTTATTTCATATTCTAAAATATTTGTATTTTCATACCCAGTTAACAATAGTCTTAATCTTCTGATTAAATAAACATGAAAGTAACAAAGAAATTAAATATCTACAAATGTCAATCTGTATATGTTTAATGCTTCTCTGTTACTTTTACTTTAAGTAATGATTAGATTATAAATATCAAACTTAAAAAATTATTATATCTACTCTCCAAATCCACTTTCAACTAATTCAACCATTGCAGCTAAAGCTACTTCTTCATCGTCTCCATTTACAACTAACTTTAATTCTTCTCCTTGAGCTAAACCTAAACTCATTATTCCCATTATTGATTTTGCATTTACAGTCTTGTCTTTTGCTACAACCTCTACTGTTGATTTGAACTCAGCAGCCTTCTTAACAAACATTCCTGCTGGTCTAGCATGTAATCCACTTGCATTTTTGATACTAACTACTTTTTCCATTTTTTAAATCCTCCTATAGACTTTACATTTTATATTTTTTAAAATTGTTTTCCTATTTTTTACTTTAATGGTACTTAGTGGTACTTTTTTGTCCTATGGTCATTTTTTGTTCCCACTAGTGCTACAAAAATATTATACTACTAATATACACTTTTTTCGAGTATAATTACAAATTTTTTTTTGTTTTTTATTTAACTTTGATTTTTTAAGTCTTTTATAATACAATTTGTCAATAATTTTGTATTTTTGTTCTTTTTAATACTAATTTTAGGTCTAATTTCAAAATTAGAAGCTAAATTTTTATTAGAATCAATATTTGTATTTACAACATCTATAACTTTGTTAAAATCATATAATTTTATTCTATTTATGCTATTTTCTTCAAGTTTTTTTTCATATATACAGTAAAATAAATCTTTGTATGAAAAATTTTTGGGTAAGCCAAGTACTTCACCAAGTTTTGGTATTACACTTTCCATAATAGTTCTTAAAGAAACATCTCTCTTTATATTTAATAAATTACAAATAAATTGCACAGTTTCATTACTCATACTTCTAAACTTATCAAAACAATATTCTTCATTGTATTTATATTCTACATCAAAATAATATTTAATCCCATTACATCTTTCATACGCTTTCATAGTATCTAAGTAACCCAATCGAATATTTTTTTCTACATTGTCTCTGTCTTTATTTAGAGAACCTCCCAAATACTCTGATGGTATTATAGTTTTTATATTTATATTCTGATGTTTATTTAAATTCATTTTTCCAAGAAAATCATCAATCAGCCTAATTACAACAACATCTTCATACCCTTTGTCTTCTAAAAGTCCTATTGGCATATTGTCACAAAACATTCCATCAAGATATAATTTATCATCCATCATATTTGATTGAAAAATAGGCAAGCTAGAACTAGCAATTAAATAATCAATCAATCTCCCTTGTGGCATATCTTCTATATACATTGGATGTGGATTAATCTTTTTATCCCACCACACTGTAACAAGTCCAAAGTCTTTTTTTGATTTTCGTATTATATCTTCATTTAATGTAGTTTCCATTAGTTGTCTCATAGGGCTTATATCTATGCCTTCATTTTTTCTAGCCTTATTTATAAGTTCAATAAGTGCATTGATATTTTTAGTAGTGAAATCTACATTTTTAAATTTCTCATAAGTATCTTTATCCATATTCATAAAGTGAGTATAATCGTAGTTTAACCAAATATCTTCCATTACTTCAATATCATTTTGAATTATATATGCTCCATTTAAAGCACCAATTGATGTCCCAGTTACTCCTTGGAACTCTATTCCAAGCTCTCTTAAAGCCTTATATGCCCCTATTTGATAGGCACCTTTTGTTCCTCCACCTTCTAAAACTAATCCTTTCATATTATCACCTACTATATTAAAAACGTTTCTGATTTCTATTTCTCAGCAAATATTAATTCAAAAAACTATTTTTAGTTATTGGAGAAAAATAAAATTGTACAAATTTATTTTTATTTTATCAAAAAACCATTTAAAAGTATATATCTTTAATGTTTTTTATATGGTTAACTTTTTATTCAAAATTTAGATAAATAATTAACATTCCGTGATTTTCTTTATATCTACAGATGCTTATATACCCAAAGAATTCATTATTAAGTTATCCATTTTTATCTGCAATCTTTCTATCTTTTCTTTATCCACAGAGTTGTTTAATAAAATTGATATTATTTCCTTTGACAAACTCTCTATCTCTTCATAATTATTATCTCTAAAAATTCTTATCTTCATAACCTTATTAGGATAGTAATCGTATATGTTTTTACTCATCTTTTTAGCAGTTATTTTAAAGTATTTATCATAAATGCTAGAATTTAAGATTCCAACTAGATATTCATATGAAAATTTATCTAAATATTCTTCTTTTATGAAAAAAGAATATACATCTGCACTTGAAAAGTTATTATCATAATCTATAGCAAATCTATTTTCTTTTGATTTATAAGGATACATTATTTTTTTTCTTTCGAAGAAAAGCTTTTCTCTTCCCCATTGAAGTTCATACCATTTCCTTATTCCATTTTTACATTCTCTTCTGTTTTCTAGCTTTGACTTGTATATTCCTATAATCTCATCAAGTATTTTCTTATTTTTTTCTTCATCTTCTATATCATTTGAATATATTAACCTATATTCACTTTTATCTACTATATATTTATTTATATTTTTACTTTTTATCCAACACTTTAAAAATTTATCATCCACAAGGTTCAATTTTACATCATTTTTACTTAAAATAAATGCTTTATCACAACCTGTGATTATTCCTTGAAAACTTATTGCTATATCTTCCAAACTATAGTTGCATTTTTCTTGTATCTTCTTATAAAAAATTCCATCAGCTTTATTTACAAGTATCCATTCATCAGACAACAAACTTTGATTTATACTAAAATAATCAAAGTTACTACTATTTAAAAGTTCTTCTAGTGTTTCAAATTTATTTATACATATATCCTCATTTTTTATTTTAAATACATCTATTGATTTATCTTTTGATTTTTTCTTATCAAAAGTAAGTATACAACTAGATACCCCTATATTTTTAAATATATTTGCACCTAAAAAATCTACTACTTCTTTAACTCTAACATTTGATTTAATATATTCTCTTAAATCTTTACCCGATAGACTTTCTAAAAAATATCTTGGAGTTATAACACTACCAGTTCCTCCTTGTTTCAAAATGTCTATAATCTTTTTATAGAAACAAAAATACAAATCAGCTTTATCTTTATAAACTTCACTGTATTTTTCTAGGAGAAATTTTTTATATTTCTTTTCAAGTTTTTTATGACCAATATATGGCGGATTACCAATTATATAATCAAACTTATATCGCCAGTTCTTTTTAAGGCTATCACAACAAAATAGATTAATCTTTATATTAGATTCCTCTAAGTCATTTATTGCCTTTTTGTTTATTAAGCTGTCTTTTAATATATTTATAGCTTTCTCATCAATATCAGCACCATATATACAATAATTTAATATATGACTGTGTATATTATCAACAGTCCAATAAGCCTCATCATACTTCTCTTTTAATTCATAGATATTTTCCTCGAATAAGTCATATAAAATATCGTATACTTCCAAAAGAAAATTTCCACACCCACAAGAAATATCGAGTATTCGTGGGTATGGATTTTTGATTATATCGTGATTTTTTAAAGTTTTTTTTACAATATAATCGACAATGATTTTAGGAGTATAGTATATTCCACTTGCTTTTTTAGTATCTACATCTAAACTATTCTCATACTCTTTAGACAGTAGAAAATTATCTTGAGATATATCATCCATAGCTGAAAACCTCCAATTATTATCATAGCTGAAAATTTATTATTCTAGTATTTGTCTTATAGATTTTCTTGATAAAAGTTTATAGATTTCTTTTTCTATTTCTAGTAACTCGCGATTTACTTTGCAACCTTTTAAGCAATTACTGCAATTGGATACATATCTCGTACATTTATTTATATATATTTTTCCATCAATTAATTCTACAATAGTTCTTAAACTTATTGTATCCAATGATACATTTAACATGTATTTCTTGCCATCTTCTTTATTAAGAGTAAGTACATTATTTGCACAAAGTTTTCTAAGAAGTTTATACAGTGTTAGTATTGGTATATCTTCACTTTTTAATATTGTTTTAACATCTATTGGATTATCTTCCCCATTGTTAAATATAGCTCTTATAATTCTTATTGAATAATCTACATCTTCTGAAATCATTCTTCCGCCTCCTCAACTGCCATGTATCTATCTAAAAGAGTATCTTCTAGATTTACATAATTTCTGTCAGTAAGAATTCTTTTATAACTAATCTCATCTAAAGGCTTAAAATAGATGTAACCTTGTATTAAATTGCATCCCATTTCGTTTAAAACTTTAACCTGCTCCATATCCTCTACACCTTCACATATAACAGTTAAGTTCAAATCTTGTGAAAGATTAACAATTGCTTTTACCATAAACTTTGTCTTTGTATTTGTGACTATATCCATTATAAGCGACCTATCAATTTTTATAACATCTAGTGGTATCCCCTTAAGATTAATAAAATTCGAGTTGCCTACTCCAAAATCATCTAATGATATATCTATACCTAAAGATTTAATCTCATAAAGCCTCTCACTTATAAATTTTACATCTCTTAGTGCTGTTGTTTCTGTAACTTCTATTTCTATGAGTTCTTTAGGCACATTATATGTATTAAACATTGATTTAAAAAAATCTACTAAATCATTTTTGTATAGTTCCACCCTTGAAAGATTTATTGAAACTGGTAAGACATTTATACCTTCTGAAATCCAATTATCAATAGTAACAAATACTTCTTGAATTAGCCATCTACCAATATTATTTATCAGACCACTTCTTTCAGCTATAGGAATAAACTTATTTGGTCCAACCATACCTAAAGACGGATGTATCCATCTTATTAATGCCTCTGAACCTATAATTTTACCTGTACTCGAATCAACTTTGGGTTGATAATGGATTACAAATTCCTTGTTCTTTATAGCTAAGAATAAATCTTGCTCTATTTTCATAAGTGATTGTATTTCTTCTTCCATTGCAGAATCAAATTCTACATATTCTATATGCTTTAGTCCTTTTGACTTAATCCTTGCCATATCAGCATTGTCCATAGCTTTTTTTATATCAACTTTATCATCATTAAATCTATAAATTCCAATTGATGCCTCAACATTTATATTCATTTTAAAACTATCAATCTGACTTAATGTCACAATTTTATTCCTAATGAGATTTACCAAATAAGGAATCTTTTGTTCTCTGTCTTCAAGCTTTATTATTAATATAAAAACATCGCTTTTTAGTTTTCCATAAATAGCCTCTTCACCAAAATAACTTTTTAGATTGCTTGAAATATTATCTAATACTTGATCCCCTAACTCATAACCATATATATCATTTATAAGTTTAAGTCTACATAAATCAAAACAAGCCATAACACAGTTTTCTTTCTTATTGCTGATAATATAATTTTGAATATGTTTTAAAAAGTTATCATCCTTAGTAATATTCATAATCTTATCTGAATTATTTACTATTTCTAAATTAATTTTATCCTCATATAGCTTGATTTTAAGATACGAAATAAATACATTTATAGTAAATAATATTAATAAAAGTAAAATTAATACCTTTATATCTATCCCAACATGCTTTGTGAGTAAAACTATTCCCAAAATTCCGATTATGATAAAAATTATTTTATTTAAACTGTAAATTTTTGTCATACTATTCTTATTCATATAAATTCCCCTATATTATTTTTAAATTATCTTACAATCAAACTTTTTCTATATTAATTATAAAGCACAATTGATAGTAAATCAATGTAAGTTAACATCACAAATAAATAACTATGTTATATTAAATTTACTTTCTTAAATTTCATAAATATTTACTTTCTTAACAAAAAAACTATGAGATTAGATATATGTAAAATAGTTTCTAATTTCATAGTTTTTCAATTCAAATAGTATTTTTTGATACAATTCAACAGAATAAATTTAATCCAAAGTATACAGTTTCATATTTAAATAAATCCATACATAAACATGAACTTAATTTATTTTTTCCCTTTAGAATCTAAGTATGAAAGTATACCTTGAACAATACCCTCTGTAAGTTGGTCTTGATATTTTTCATTTATTATTTTTTGTTCTTCTGATGGTGTCGTTAAAAAACCACACTCTATCAATATAGCAGGCATATCTGATTCTCTAAGTACTTCAAAGTTGTTTTCAACTATACCTCTATCCTTTACTTTAACATAGGATGATATAGTACTTTGCACTGACTGTGCAAGATCTTTTGAGCCATCTGTAGCTTTATTCCTATACCAAGTTTCTATACCTGTTGCTGTATTTCCATTTTTCTCTGCATTTAAATGGATAGAAACAAGCACATCAGCAGAACTATTTTTCGCTAGATTAACTCTATCCATCAGCGATACATATGTATCATCAGTTCTAGATACTACAACTTGAATATCTTTCTGTTTAGCTAATTTATTTGCTAATTTCTTTGAAATTTGTAAATTTAGGTCTTTTTCATATCTGTTACTAGTCTTACTTTGGGTCCCTTTATCATTTCCTCCATGACCTGGGTCTATGAATACAGTATATTTTTTATTTTTATTTTCTTCTTCATTGCCAAGATCAAATTGCTCTGACTCAACGTTTTGTTGTTGGTTAGTTTTATTGCTTTTATCCATCCCTTTTACTAAAGCTACTACACCTTGAGTAACTTTAAATGCAATAAATAAAAATAACATCGTAAAGCAAACCAACACTACTAATTTTTTCTTATTTAATTTTCTTTTTTTTCTATTCAGATGGCTAGTATTTTTAGATTTGTTTCTTGAATTATTGTTATTATTGCTTTTTGACATTTTTTCACCCTTCTTGGTATAAATTTTCACATTTTTTTATAATATTAGTGTTATTTTTTCATAATATTAGTGTTATTTTACCACCAAGAAGGTTTTTTTTCAATAATTTAAAACATTCTACAACCTAAAACATCAAAATTCTCTAATTATCCACCTAAAGTAACATCTTGTGTATCATACCAGCTAAAGGCATCTTTTATATCATCACCTCTAAAATCTGGCCAATAATTATCTATAACATAAAAGTCTGCATAAATCGATTGCACAGGTAAAAAACCGCTTAATCTCCTTCTTCCACCCCATCTGATTATCAAATCTAATCTTGATACATCAAATGACTGTATGTAATCTTGTATGTTATTTTTATTTACATTTTCTACTCCTGATATATTATTCAGGTCCCAATACCAACCATAATTTACCAATAGATTTGCTTTTATCTGACCTTCCCTAGCTTGGATTCTATTAGTATATGGTAATAATTCTTCTGGAAACATTGGAGATTTCGTATTTCCAACAACTAATAAAGCTGCACCCTCATCTATTAATATATTTGCAGCATCAATACATGCTTTTGTAAAAGCTTTTGTCTGCACCGATGGACGTCTTGTATTGTCAGTTGTAAATCCATAAAAAGTTACTTCTTCGCAACCTAAATCTCTACATAATCTATAAGATTCCAGTCCAGGATTTATTCCACTTTCATATCCTCTATCTTTTGTCATACCATTTTGACTCGCCCATCTTCTATTTCCATCTGGGATAATTCCTACATGTTTTGGTACTCTCATTTCTAATCACCTCTTAATAGGTATTATTATCAAAATATTACATTATTAATCAAAACTGTAACATTAAATACATTTATTTTTATATAATTATGTAGTAAACTAATTTAAGATAGAGTTTAAAAAACTTGGAGGTTTATCATGAAAAAAATTTTAATATTGTTTTTTTCGATAATCTTATCATTTGGAATGGTTAGTTGTTCTTCAAGTGGTGATTACAAAAACGTTTCTACATCGAAAATTGAAAAATCATTAAAATCTTCTGATTTACTTGTAAAAGAATCAAAAGTCTTTGATGCAAAGGAATTTAACTATTTCAATGATGTGGAAGAGGACATCATTCAAGGTTTTGTAATTAATTCTTCTGAAAAATTATCTCTAGAAGATATTATCGTCATAAAAACTGACGATGTAGATAAAATCTATAAAACTCTAGAAAATTATAAAAAAGACATGATACAAGCACCTTTTGGAGAAGGACATGGAGAAAAAAGCAATTCTGAAATAGCAAATAATACTATAGTTGAGAAAGCAGGCAGATATGTTTATCTAATTTCTGCTGAAAATGCCTCTCAAATAGAAAACAAAATACTGAGTATAATAAAAAAATAAATATCATTATTGATGTTTATTAAATATCAATGTAATTTTTATATAAATAAATTTATTTTGTTAAAAATTACATTGATATTTTTTATTTGTTTAATTAGTATAATTTAAACCTCTTTTAGCTTTTTCTTTTTTCCTAAAACTAGACTTATTAATATCAATCCAACCATAATTACAGTCAATACCAAGTATGTCATCCATGCTAATGTATATCCTCCAGACATATCATATAGTTTTCCTGTAACAGCTGAACCTAAGGCTGCTCCCAATAAAACTACTGCATTTACTACACCAACTATTGTTGAATAATCTCTTTTGCCAAATATCTCTGATGTGATAAGAGCAGGTACAATAGTTCCCATACAGTTTCCAATTCCCCAACATATAATAAATACTATTATAGCTGGATACTTACTAGCAAATAATAGAGCCAATACCCCTAGAAATACTTGTAATCCAACAAATATAACACCTTTTTCACATCCAACTTTATCAAATACATATCCTAGAAGTATTTTGCCTAATATAACTACTCCCATGTTTATAGATATAACACTTGCTGCAAAAGTTGGAGAATACCCTATATCAGTCAAATAAGATGCAATATGCATTTGTACTCCCATAGCTATTATTGTAATCAAAATTAATCCTACAACCATAATCCAAAATATTTTAGTTTTTACAGCATCTCCAAGCATGATTCCTTTTACAGAATTGTCTAAAACGTTTTCAGAAGAATTGCTATATCCATATGGCAATAAACCTTTATCACTTGGTTTTTCAGACATAAATATCAAAACTACTGGTATAGTTGTGACTAATATTATTATTCCTAACACTAAATAGGATTGTCTCCAACTGTAGTTTAATATTATATAGTTAGCTATAGGATTAAATATCATACCACCTACTCCACTTCCCATAAAAGTTAAACCTAATGCTAGACCTCTTTTTTCTACAAACCAATTGCTTATTATTATTGATAGAGGAGTTAGAGTTGTCATACCTAACCCCAAGCCTGAAAATATACTCATTAAATAAAAAACATATATACTGCTTGCATATGAATATCCTATATAACCAATTCCTGCTAACACACACCCTACAAGCATTATATTTTTTAGTTTAAATTTCTTTGCTAATTTCCCCATAAAGAGCGCTATTACCATGGTAGACAAAGCAATTACTGTATAATAAAGAGAAAACTCAGACCTAGAAAAACCTAGGTCTTCTGTTACAGGTTTTATAAATAAACTTGCACAATTATTTACTATTCCATAAACAGATATCATTAGTATTAAGCCAGCAAATACAACTAACCATCCTCTAAAAAACCCTTTTTGTGAATTAGATATATTATTTGATTCCATTTTTTACCCCCCAATTTTAGTGATTTTAAGATTAATTTATTATTTAAGGTATAATTCTATTTTTAAAATAAAGATTATACCAATGGTTTATATTCAAATCCATCCAAAGATTTTGTAAACTCTTCTTTTGATTTTTCAAGCTTTTCTCTGTCCATCAAGATATCATATGCAGAACAAGCAAGCACTTTCGCTGCACTTAACATTGCTTCAAAACCTACATTAGAACCAGATGATGAACAAGCTTGCCAAGTATGTGCTGCTGTACCAATAGGCCATGCCGCCATAGCAAATTGTGCAGTTGGTACTATATAGCTTATATCTCCTACATCAGTTGAACCAGATACATTTTTGTATTTATAATCTTCAAAGTCAGCAATATCATCATGTAGATATTTTTCTACTATATTAAAATTTCCTTGAAATGAAGTTGCTACATTTCGTCTTTCTTCTTTTGTAATTGTATTTGCTAATTTGTGAGCAAAATCTAAATCTTCAGCTTTAAAGTTCGGTGCTCCTACCAACCTCATATTCTCAGATACAACATCTGTCAAACTTTGATTAGGTAAATAATCATACATTGCATCTATAACTTCATATTCCATTTCTGTTTCTGTCATCATCGCTGCACCTTTAGCAACTTTTACCAATCTATCAAGAGTACTCTTTACATCTGATGCTTTTTTACCTCTTAAGAAATACCATGACTCTGCATAACCAGGAACTATATTTGGTCTTTCTCCTCCATTAGTTATTACATAGTGCATACGTATAGAGTCCAGTATGTGTTCTCTTAGATAATTAGCACCTACATTCATAAGTTCAACTGCATCAAGTGCACTTCTACCAGTATGTGGAGATTGTGCTGCATGAGAAGTAATTCCTTTAAATCTAAATTTCATAGAGAAATTTGATAAACTAGTTGGTCTCCAAGGGCTATTTACATCAAAAGGATGCCAGCTAAAAGCGCAATCTATCTCTCTAAAACATCCTTTTTTATACATATTACATTTGCCTACTCCACCTTCTTCAGCTGGACATCCAAAATATTTTATAGTTCCTTTGATATTATCCCTCTCCATAACTTCTTTTAATGCTACTACTGCTCCTACTCCTCCTACTCCCAACAGATTATGACCACATCCATGACCTGGAGCAGATTCAGTTATAGCTTCTTTAATTAAAGATACTTTCTGAGATAATCCTGGTAAGGCATCATATTCTCCCAATATCCCTATGACAGGTCTACCTTCTCCAAACTCTGCTACAAAGGCAGTTTCTATTCCTTCCACAGTATTTACTCTAAATCCACTTTCTTCTAAGTACTTCTTTTGTACACCGCTTGCAAAATATTCTTCATATGAAGTCTCAGGATTTTCCCAGATTCCTTTTGCCATTTCTACTAAATCTTTTTTATGTTTATCAACACAACTAATTAAATCATTTTTCATATTTAAAACCCTCCTAGGAATAATTATTTTTTACTTGTGACTTACTATATAAGCAATGATTGTGCCAAGTAAGTAGATTTTAATCTCAGTAAGTCTTGTAAGACTTACAAACACTCTTTTTTAAAATTTTAATTATCCTGATTAAATAAATAATATTGTAAACAAAAAAAATAAATGGGATATCATTAAATCGATATCCCATTTACTTTCTATTTATAAGTTTTTAGTAACCCATTTCTCCCCTTTTTCTTCAAGATGACTCCCATTTCTCCCAATACTCTTTCCGATATATCCCTCTGACTCTAAAAAGTTCATAATTACTCTAACACTATGTTCACTTGAATTTACATTGTTTGATTGTAATTTCTTTACTATCATTCTTCTTCCACAATTTTCTTTATATAATATCCTCATAATCTCACATGCTATAAGATTATCTCGATGGCTTAAGTTCTCAAAATATACATTATAAGATTTTTCTATATTATCATTAACTTCAGAATCTGTATCATTAAGCATGTTATTTTCATATGCTCTGTTTTGATTATTGTCATATGTATTTAAAGTAAATTCTTTATCTTCAATATACTTATTTTGGTAAGAATCTTTATATATCATAGGCAAATCATCTATTGTAAGTAATTCACCACCAAAGTTTCCAACATATTCAATACAATTTTTTAATTCTCGTACATTTCCATCCCAGTTGTATTTGTACAGAAACTTTCCTAATTCGTCATCGATTTTTTTATAAGGATATCCCATATTTGCTAAAAAATAATTACATAGCACAGGTATATCTTCCTTTCTCTCTTCAAGTGGAGGTATACTGAGTATACAAGTACTAAGTCTGTAAAATAAATCTTTTCTAAAATTACTGGAATTTCTAAGTTCATCTATAGTCTTATTAGTAGCAGCAATTACTCTTATATCCAATCTAATTTTTTCATATCCACCAATTTTAACTATTTCCTTTTCTTGAAGTACTCTTAAAAGCTTTACTTGAAATAATTGACTTGTATCTCCTATTTCATCTAAAAATATAGTTCCACCATTAGCTATTTCAAATAAACCTTTTTTACCCTGAGACCTAGCCCCTGTAAAACTTCCACTTTCATACCCAAACAATTCACTTTCAAGTAGTTCATCTGGTATTGCTGCACAATTTATAGATATAAATGGTCGATTCCTTTTATCTGAATAATTATGAATAGAGTGAGCATATAACTCTTTTCCTGTTCCTGTCTGACCTAATATCAGTACTGTTGAATCTATTTTAGCGTATTTTTTAGCATATTCTATAACTTCTTTATTCTTCTTAGAGTTTCCCACTATATCCTGAACCTCCCATGACTAAAGTCACAGGGTTCCTGTTTCATAGAATTTCGCATACTAAAATATGTCTTACCAATTCTCCACAGGCTATCCCCGTAGT
>NZ_JRHN01000046.1 GCF_001299635.1 Clostridioides difficile
AGTATTGGATAGGTTCTATCCTATCTCTACATATAAGTTTCCCTATATGCTGACTATTTTAGCTACTAACTCACGACTAAAGTCACGAGTGTGCGTAGCTATTTTTTAATCAAACGTATATTTAGCCAAATAAGATTTATTTATCTTTCCAGTATTTCCTTTATATGCTTCAAACACTTCATCTATAAAAATAGATTCTTGATAATTTTTACCCATAAAGTTTATATTGTTTTTACTGACTATAAATTCCTTATTTAAAGTTTTATCTGAGTAATATATATTCTTTTTAAGATTTGTACGTTTAAATAAGTTGTATATATTTAGTAGTGGCTTAATTGTACTTAAATTTTTTCCTATATTACTTTCCTTTATATTAAGTAATTTTCTTGCATAGTCATTATATAGCTCTATAGTTTTATCTTGATTTAAAATAATCATCCCTATTGGTATTGAATCAATTAAATGTCTTACTCGATTTTTATATTTCAAATCTTCCATTATAGATTTAATATCAATCTCATCTTCACTATATACATTTTCTTTCACTACTTTTAACTTAGATGATACTACACTTGGGTCTACTTCTAGTCTCTCCAATATTTCTAAATATCCATTATATACAATTTCTCTCCAACCGATATCAATAAAATTTGTAACAAAATCTGGTGTATAAAAAACTTCTCCCAAATAAACTGCTGTATCTACATTTTCTATATGCACACCAAACAACTCTTTGTTATATGGTATAAATTCAATGTGATTTATCCCTAACTTTTTTAGTATTGCTATACATTCTAATGTATATATCCATTCAGGAGTTATAATGAGAACCCTTTTTCCTTTTGGAATTTTACTCAACTTTTCCACTGCATCTTTAGTATACATAGTTTTTACTAAAACTAATTTTTCTTTATTTCTCTTTATCCATTTATCTACTATCTGTTCATCTAAATAATTCATTGCTACTATAACATCACAATTTGACAAGTTTGAATCTTCTATATCATAAGCCTCTATTTTTGCAACATCTCCCAATACATTTTCAAGTTGCAATTTATATGCTACTTTTAACTTATCATTTATACCAGCCAAAATAATCTTTTTCATTTAGACCCCCACTATAAATGGCTATCCTATTTTCATGACCTCTTTTATCTTATCTACAACACCATTCTCAGTATTTCTTTTTGCTCTAAATCTAGCAATTTCTTTTAAATACTCATTTGCATTTTCCATGGCATAACTATGATAAGCACTCTTCATCATTTCTACATCATTCAATTGGTCGCCAAATACCATAGTTTCTTCATATTTTATATCTAGCATTCTTTGTACTTTTTTTATGGCACTTCCTTTATTTGCACCTTTTGCAGTTAAATCAAGCCATTCTACTCCAGAAATACATACCTGAGCTCTATCAGAAAACTTTTCAAAGTAAATACTATTATTATGTTCTGCACCTTTGAAGTCAAATACGGCTATCTTTAATATATCTCCTTCTACTTTAGTCAAGTCATCTACAACTTTAAACTTTGCATAGTAAGTACTAACTTCATCTATAAAAGCTTCATCTTTACTTTCTATATAAGCGTATTTTTTACCACTCATTACGATTTTCTTACCTTCTATACTTCTTGTTGTCTCTATAATTTCATTTACTAATTCTTTGTCCAAAGGATTTGATAATATTTCTTTTCCTTTATATACCACCAATGTTCCATTTTCTGAGATAAACATCATATCATCTTTTATATCTTCAAATTTCTTTATAAGATTCTGATACTGTCTACCACTTGCAGCTGAAAACATTATCCCTCTCTCTCTTAATTTTTCAAATACTTTATAAAATTCTGGATTTATTTCGCTCTTCTCATCTAACAAAGTTCCATCTAAGTCTGTTGCTATTAATTTTATCATACATTTCCTCCCCCAAATTATATAATTTATGATTATTTTTTATTATTTTTTATCAGTTTAAATTTTCAATTCCTATTATACACTAAAAATTTTAAATTACAATTTGCTCATTTTGTAAGTTGATATAAGTACATCTAGGAAAATATTTTTTTCAATATGTACATCTATTTATAAAAATTTAAGTCATAATATAATTATATTCCAAGGAAATTAATAATAACTACACACTTTCTTCTTTAAAACATTATAAAAATAATTATATTATGACAAACTTATGCTAATTTATTGTGTTTTTTATTGCTTATGTAACAAATTTTTAATATAATTAACTGTGTGTAATTAAAAAATTTAGAAAGTAGGGGATATTATTGTCAGGACTCAAAAAGTTCGTTATATTTCTAGCCCTTTTAGTTATAGCATTTCCTGTTAGCATATATGGATATGTTTTTACTAAACTAAAAACTATCCAAGATGATAGTATAAATACAGAGGCGCTTAGTAGTAATGACTATAAAAATGAAGAAAGTATCACAAATATATTATTATTAGGTACAGATGCAAGACCAGGAGAAGAAGTTTCTCGTTCAGATGCCATGATGATACTGACTATTGATAATAAAAATAAAAGCCTTAAATTGACTTCATTAAATAGAGATACTTATGTTAATATACCAGGACATGGAGAGCAAAAACTAACACATGCTTATGTATATGGACAAGCTAACTTATTGATAGAAACTATAGAGGAGAACTTCGAAATTGACATACAAAACTATGCTGTAGTTGACTTTTTCTCTTTTATGGATATAGTCGATGCTTTAGGTGGAGTAACTGTTACTGTTGATAAGAGTGAAATAAGAGAATTAAACAAGTTTATACCTGAAACTTATAAGTGGAATAAAAGTGATGACAAAGGTTCTCTTAAATATATAAGAAACTCAGGTGAGCAAAAACTAAATGGATACCAAACACTTGCATTTTCTCGTATAAGAAAAAATGATAGTACAGACCAAAGAGATAGAAGACAAAGAAGTGTTATACAAAGCTTAATAAATGGTGTTAAGGATTTACCAGTTACTAAATATCCTAATCTAGTTAATACAATACTTCCATATGTAAAAACTAATATGAATCCTAATGAAATAATATCTTTAGGAAAAGATTTGTTGAGCATAGGAAATTTAAACCTTAAATCTATGGAATTCCCTCTTTCTACTGAAAATGGTAGAAAAATAGGTGATGCAGGCTATGTAATTCCTTTTGAAGAATATGAATTAGACGCAATGCATGATTTTATATTTGAGGACATTATGTTGGAAGAATAAGTATTTATCTAAAACAAATCAATAATTTTATAGTAAGTACATACCTCTCAAATGCAAGTTTCTTTGCAATTGTGAGGTGTGTTTTTATTTTAAAATATAAATTAAATTTTTTTAATATATTACATATACTTTTAATTATATATAAATTGACAAATTTTCTTATAAATTATATCTTTGTCTTTTTTTTGTAACTGAAACAAGTATTGAATATATCTCAATACTTTAATATAATTAAGTGTATGCTATTAAAAAATATACAGGAAAAAGAAGAAAGAAGGGGTACTTTTGTCAAAATTAAAGAAATTTGTTATACTACTGGCTTTCTTGGTAGTAATATTCCCTATAAGCGTCTATGGATATTTTTATTATAAATTATCTGCTATTCATGACTCGAGCATAGATAGTAATTTGTTAAATAATAATGACCATAAAAATGAAAATGGAATAACTAACATACTACTTATGGGAACAGATGCTAGACCAAACGAAGATTCTTCAAGGTCAGATGCTATGATGATACTTACTATTGATAACAAACACAATGATATAAAACTTACATCATTAGCTCGTGATAGTTATGTAGACATCCCTGGTCATGGTAAACAAAAACTTACTCATGCTTATGCTTATGGACAAGCTGATTTATTAATACAAACAATTGAAGAGAATTTTAATATCGATATTCAGAATTATGCTTGTGTTAATTTCGAATCATTTATGTATATAATTGATGCTATTGGTGGCGTTGAAGTTACCATTGAAAAAGGTGAAATACAAGAATTAAATAAATTTATTCCTGAAACTTATGGTTGGAATAAGAGTGATGATAAAGGTAGCATACAATACATTAAAAAATCAGGAGAACAAACTTTAAATGGATACCAAGCATTATCTTTTGCACGTATCAGACACAACGATACAGCTTTTGCTAGAGACGGCAGACAGAGACAGATTATACAGGCTATAATCAAGAAAACAGAAACTTTACCTGTCACTAAATATCCAGGTTTATTAGATGCTGTTCTTCCATATGTTAAAACTAACATGAAACCTAATGCGATACTTTCTTTAGGAGCTCAAGTTTTAAAAATGGGCGACTTGAATGTTAAGCAATTTGAATTCCCTATTGATGATGAAATTCACAGTACAGGTGGTATATATGGAAAAGCTGGATGGGTTCTGAGATTTGACCCAGATACATTAGACATATTACATGATTTTATATTTAATGATATAGAATTTAAAGAATAAGAAATTTAACATAAAGTTTATTGTAAATATAAGATTAAACATAAAAAAAGAACTATATCACATAATTATCTTCAAGTTATTATGATACTTGATTATAAAGTGTATATAGTTCTTTTTTATTTTCTAGTTTATATCTATAATCCTCATTTTATCTTTATAAAATAGGCTCTATTTCAAACAAATTTTTCTATTACTTAACTAAGTTTAAGAAAGTATTTAATGAAGTTTGATTTATACCATCACCTGCTTCATATACTAGAGTCGTTTTCTTAGGCTCTAAGGCAGTTTTCTGAGCAGATGTTACACTATTTCCAAGCATAACTACTGGTGATTTCAATTTAGCTGCTAAAGGACCTGATGTTAAAGCATCTACTAACTGATTACTTTTACTTACAAACATTGATGGATATTCAGCATTTGGATAGAATTTTTGTATTACTTTTCCATTTGTTTCTTCTCTATTTTCTCCAGCTATTCTATTTTTAGATACATCATTTGTAATAACCTTATCTAATTTATTTATTACTGAATCAGATATACTTAGATTACCACCTATAAAATAAGCATCCTTTACTTTTAAGTCTGATATCCAGTTGTAAACATCATCACTTACATTATCTTTTGATACTAATACTATTGGTTGCTTTTCCTCTCCTGCTTTTGAAGCTATAGAAAGAGAATCGGCTTCACCTGTACCACTTGTTATATATAATTTTTCTACTGGATTAGTTTTTACTAATTCCTTTGCTATTAATAAAGATGTACTATATCTATCTGAACCGCCAACTCTATTTATTGACACATTTGATAGTGTATCCTTTATTTCATTCTCAACTTTATCTCCAATAGAGTTATTTCCTCCTATTAGAACAACTTTGCTTGGATTAAGTCTTTTTATCTCATCCTTAGTAGATGTTGGTATATTATCCTTATTTACTAATAATATAGGAGCATCATTTGCTGTAGCAAGTGGTGTTGATGTTATACCATCAACTATAGAATATCCATTTACTAATACTACTGTATCTGAATTTGTAGCCCAACCTTTTTTACTTATTGCTACTGCTGTATCATATCTTTCATTACCTCTTAACTTTTCCACTTTAACATTTGATGGTGGAGTAACTGGTTCTTCATTACTACTAGAATATAAACTCTTTAAATCATTTTGTATAGAAGTACTATTTGCTATATCTTTAGCTGAAAAATACATACTACCTTTTATTTCACTATATTTTCTATTTAATGTTACTTGTTGTACTATTTCTTTTGCTATATTTTGTCCATTATAACTTGATTGACCTTGCTTATATATACCTTGTCCTATGTATAAGTCTACGTTTGTTCCTTTTACTTCATTAGCCCACCATGCCACTAATTTAGAGTAATCTGCAGCTTTAAGACCAATTGGCCAATAAAGTTGTGGAACTACATAATCAACTAATCCTTGTTTTATCCAAGCTCTTGTATCTGCATATGTACCTACATAACTTTCATTACCTGATGTGTCTGAACCTGTTGGGTCGCTACTCTTATTTCTCCATATACCAGCTGGACTTACACCAAATACAACATTAGATTTTATACTCTTTATAGATGCTTTTACATCTCTAAGTAGAGTATTTACATTTTCTCTTCTCCAATTGTCTTTATTCTGTCCATTTCCATATTTTTGATATGTTGCATTATCATTGAAACTTACTCCTGGATAGAAGTAATCATCAAAATGAACACCATCTATGTCATAATTCTGAACAACTTCTGCTATACTATCAACTATGTACTTTCTAACTTCTGGCAAACCTGGGTCATAGTAATACTTATTTCCATGTTTAATTACCCAACTTGGATTTTTCTTTGCTGGATGGTTAGCTGGTAATTTATCAATACTCTCATCTGCCATAGTTATTCTGTATGGATTAAACCATGCATGAAATTCCATACCTCTTTTATGTGCTTCTTCTATTAAAAATGGTAATGGGTCATATCCAGGGTCTTTACCTTGTGTCCCTGTAAGATATTCAGACCATGGATTTATATTTGATTTATATAAAGCATCTGATTTTGGCCTTACTTGAACCACTGCTGTATTTATCCCTGAACTTTTTAATTTGTCTAATAAATCTGTGTATTCCTTTTTTTGCTTGGCTTCATTATTTTTAGTCTTAGGCCAGTCTAAGTTATAAACTGTAGATATCCAAGCAGCTCTCATTTCCTTATCATTTGATGAATCAGCAAATGAACTTACACTACACATTGTAAGTGTCATTATAAGTGATAATACTAATATACTTATTTTTTTCATTTCATCCCCCTTAATTTCTAAAATTTATTTTTTTTTACAATATACTCCTTACTAAGTATATCTAAAATTCATATTATCTGTCAAATATTGAATAATATAGTTAAAATTTATATTTAATATTTGATTATAATATGAGATAATTTATTATAAAAAAAACAGCAAAGAAATTTATCTTCTTTGCTGTTTTTATAACATTCATTGCTATTTTAATATTACTAACCGTTTCAATATTTATGTAAAACATCAAATGTAACTCTACATACTTAATGTTAATATTCAATCTTATGTAAATCTATATTATTATAGTAAAACACGTGTAGCAGTTATAAGTCTTCTTCCATAATTTGTTCCTGGAGCCATGCTAGTAACTTTTACTACATCTCCTGTTTGTGGTGAATGTATGAATTTAGAATCTCCTACATACAATCCAACATGATTAATTGAACCACCTGAACCAAAGAAAACTAAATCTCCTGGTTTTAATTCTGCTCTTGATACTTTCTTTCCTACTGTTGCTTGTGATCTTGATACTCTTGGTAAATTAACTCCTGCTCCATTTTTATAGACATAAGAAGTGAACCCAGAACAATCAAAAGAGTTTGGTCCAGTTGCTCCCCATCTATATGGCTTACCTTGTTGCTTAAATGCTAAGTTTAAAACATTTTGTACCTTTGCATCTACATTTCCACCTTCAATAGTTAAATAGTCTCCATTTACCCATCCTGTAACATTGTCAACTGTTTTTATTTTAAGCCATCCATTTGAATGTAATTCTAAAACCTCAACTTTGTCTCCTGTGTTTATCTTTCCTACTACTGAGTCATTTGCACTAGCTCCACTTCTCATATTTAAGAAATCACATTGGTCTACTGTTGCAGTCATAGGTGAATTAGTTAGCTCTGCCGCACTAGCTGTTATTGCTCCTGCTTCTACTGTGACAACTCCTGCTATTAACACCATAGCTATAAATTTTTTTAATATATGTTTTTTATTTTTAATATTCATCATAATCTCAAATACCTAATCCTTTCGAAAATTTAACATTTTGTTCCTTCGTTTCCAATTCCTAATTAACATTCTAACTTACATCAAAATAAATTGCAACCTTTTTTGTAATCTTTTTGTAATCTTTTTGTAATCTTTTGTTTCTTTTTCTTATATATTTGTTTCTTTTTTCTCCCCCTGGTTACAAATTAGAAATATATTCTACTTCTCCCGAGTTATTGCGATTTCCTTGATATTAGCATCTTCTGGTTTAATGTAAGTTGGCACTAATTTTCTCATAACACCATCTATTTTTTCAATTTCTTCATTGTTAGTAATTTCTCTTAAAAGTTTTAAGTATTTTGTTATTTTTTCTCTATCAACATCTATTGGCCTCCCAATAAAAATCTTTTTATGCTCTGTATCCAATAGACCTTCTTCTGACATAAGTAGTTCTTCATATAATTTTTCTCCTGGTCTAAGACCAGAAAATTCAATTTTTATATCAACATCTGGCTCAAATCCACTGAATTTAATCAAATTTTTCGCTAAATCCAATATCTTTACAGGCTCTCCCATATCAAGTACGAATATTTCTCCACCTTTAGCCATAGCTCCAGCTTGTATAACCAATCCTACTGCTTCTGGTATTGTCATAAAATATCTAATGATATCTGGATGTGTAACTGTAACTGGCCCACCATCTTCTATTTGCTTTTTAAAGAGTGGAATTACACTTCCATTACTTCCAAGTACGTTTCCAAATCTAACAGCAACAAATTCAGTCTCACTTTCAGCATTAATAGTCTGTATAATCATTTCAGCTGCCCTTTTAGTAGCTCCCATTATGTTAGTAGGATTTACAGCCTTATCTGTAGATATAAGAACAAATTTCTTAGCTCTATATTTTGAGGATAAGCCTGCTATGTTTAAAGTCCCAAATATGTTATTCTTTATAGCTTCACCAGGACTTGATTCCATAAGAGGAACATGTTTATGTGCTGCTGCATGAAATACTACTTCTGGCTTATATTTATTAAATATCTCATCCATTCTTTTTTCTTCTCTTATTGATGCTATTATCGTCTTTAAATCCAATTTATTTCTATATTTTCTAATCAATTCTTGCTGTATAGCATAAGCATTATTTTCATAATTATCAACTATAATAAGCTCTTTAGGATTAAATCCTGCAATCTGTCTGCAAAGCTCTGAACCAATTGAGCCTCCACCTCCAGTTATTAGAATTACTTTTCCTTCAATATAATTGCTTATCTCTCTTAAATTTGTTTTTATTGGCTCTCTCCCCAATAAATCTTCTATATCTACTTCTCTAATCTGTTTTATATCTACTTTTCCGTCTATAATTTCGTAAATTCCTGGTATTGTCTTTATTTTACAATTAGTATTCTTACATATATCAATAATTTCTTTTTTTCTATATTTTTCTATATTTGCAATTGAAAAGATTATTTCATCTATATTGTATTTTTCAACTACATCTTTTATATTTGAAGTTGTCCCTACAATCTTTACATTATGAATTATTCTTCCAACCTTGTTTTCATCATCATCTATTATAGCCACTGCTACTTTTTTAAGTTCTGGATTTCTTTTTAACTCCTGTATAACCATTTCTCCAGCATCCCCTGCACCAATTATAAGGATATTTGAAACCTTTCCTCTAGAATAAGTCTTATTCATGACTATTCTTATAGCTCTATACGCTATTCTTGCACCACTTGTAAACATTATAATAAATATTGTATTTAATACATAAAACATTATGGGATAGTCAAAGCCCAATAATTTATTGATTATATAAGCTGGTATTAAATAGGCTAAAGTTGCAATAAAAATAGAGACAATTTCTTCTTCGCCTGCATATCTCCATAATGTGTTATAACACTTAAATAATCTAAATGATACTATATGAAGTACAATATATATACAAACTGAAATTATTACATCATTAATAGTAAATACATTTAAATTACCTGTAAGACTTAAAGACATTCGAAATGCTACTAGCACGCTACAAATATCTAGAATTAATAATGTTAATTGTCTAAATTTATATTTCTTAAAAAGCTTATTAAAAAAGCTTTCTTTCTCTAAATCTATACCTTCTCGCATAACTAGAAGCCCTCCATTAAACAGCAAAAGCTACGCACCTAAGCATAGCCAACAACATCTATCTTTTGCTGTATTTTTTAATTTTATTTTTTATGTTTATCTAATATAGAGTCATAAATTTTTTCTATATCATTAAAGTTTAGATTAACTTCATAATTTTCTTTAACAAACTGACGTCCTTTTGTACCCATACTAAGTCTAAGTTCATCATCTTCCATTAATTTTATTATCGCATTTTTTATTTCTTCTGGTTGTTTTGGTTCTACAATTAAGCCAGTTTCATTTTCCCATACAGATTCTGGATGTCCACCTACATTCGTAACTATTACAGGTACTTGACAGGCTTCTGATTCTATAGCTGCCACACCAAATCCCTCTCTTAAAGAAGGAAACACAGTTACATCAAAAGAATTAAAAGTCTTGCTGACATTCTCTGGAGATATTCTTCCTAAGAATTGAACATCTTCTTCTACACCTAATTCCTTAGTTAAATTTATTAGGTTGTCCATCTGGCTCCCAGAGCCACCTATTTTAAGAATTATTCTCTTATCTTTATATTCATCTTTCAACATCTTAAAAGCTTGTATTAAATATTCTATTCCATATTTTTTTTCTAGACTTTTTATAATTCCTATTACAAAAGCATCTTCTTTTTCTACTTCCATACGTTTAAATCTATCCATATCTACTCCGAAAAAGGTTACATCTACATGTTTTGCTGTATATTTATTAGCCTCTTTAGCCATATCTCTACTATTTGAAAAAATATAGTCTGCTTTTCTAAAGTTATGCTTTATAATTTGTTTTTGTATAAAACCATTGTTAGGGAAATCATAAATATCAGTACCCCAAACAGAAATAATATATGGATGATACCCAAGTAAACTTCCTATAAATCCATAACTACTTGCATATTGTGCATGCAATATATCTGGCTTTATTTCATTCACTAACTTCTTTATTTTTTTTATTGAGCCTAAATATCCTGTTTTTTTAGAAATTTTTTCATTCTTTAGTTCTTCTACATTAGAACCAAAGTCATAAATTTTTATCCCTTCCATGTGACCTCCATTTAGAGAGATTACATGAATATCATATCCTTTATTTTTAAAAAAACTACACCATTTTAAAGTATGAGGATTTGACCCATCAGCTAAATAACAAACAGTCTTCATAATCTTTACCTTCCTATCGAATAATACTCAATCCCAAGTTCTTCCATGTCTTTAACCTTATAGCAGTTTCTTCCATCAAGAACTAAAGGATTTTTCATCTTTTCCTTATACTTATGTATATCATAATTTAAGACATCTTTCCATTCTGTCATTATAAAACATATCTCTGCATCTTCTATTGTATCATCTATAGAATTGGCATAAAGTATAGAATCGCCAAATATTTTCTTAGTATTGCTGACACCAATTGGGTCATATACTGTTACTCTTGCTCCTCTTTCAAGCAAATATTTTATATTTGGTATAGATGGTGCTTCTCTTATATCATCAGTATCAGGTTTAAAAGTAAGACCTAGTACAGCAACCTTCATATCTTGAAAACTCTCAACTAACTTTGATGCTTTTCTAACTAATTTAAGCTTCTGACTTTCATTAACTTCGATTGCAGCCTTTACTGTTTTTAGTTCATAGCCATTATGTTCAGATAACCAATGAAGTGCTTTTGTATCTTTTGGAAAACAAGAACCTCCATACCCGATACCTGCCTTTAAAAACTTACTTCCAATTCTATCATCATAACTCATTCCTAAAGCCACATCTTCTACATTAGCTCCAGCTATTTCACAAAGATTTGCAATATCATTCATAAATGATATTTTAAGTGCCAAGAAATTATTTGATGCATACTTTATCATTTCAGCACTATTTCTATTTGTAACTATTATAGGTTGATTAAAAGGCTCATAAATTTTCTGTAATATGTCTCTAGCCCATTCACTTTCTACACCTATAACGATTCTTGAGGCATGTAAAGTATCTCTTACTGCTGTTCCTTGTGACAAAAACTCTGGATTAGATGCCAGTTCTATTTTTACATCATTTTTTAAATTTCTACTTATATAATCTTCTATTTCTTCATTTGTACCAATTGGCACTGTAGATTTTATTACCACTAGAGTATCTTTCGTTACAGTTTCAGCTATTTGCTTTGCAACTGCCTTTATATAATCTAAATTAGCTGAACCATCACTTCTCTCTGGTGTACCTACAGCTATTAATATTACATCTACATCTTCATAAGCTTTTTTATAGTCAGTAGTGTAATCTATTCTTCCTCTATTGTAATTTTTAACCATAAGTTCTTCTAGGCCTTCTTCATATATAGGAGCTATTCCTAGCTTCATTGATTTAACCTTTTGTTCGTCTACATCAACACAAATTATATTCTCATTACCTACTTCTGCTAGACAAACACCTGTAACCAATCCTACATATCCAGTCCCAGCTATAGCTATTTTCATTATTTTTACCTCCAAGTATATAAAACTTATACTCTCTTCTTGATAGCATTAAAGACATAAAAACAAAATACATAT
Source organism: Clostridioides difficile (assembly GCF_001299635.1). Taxonomy (GTDB): domain Bacteria; phylum Bacillota; class Clostridia; order Peptostreptococcales; family Peptostreptococcaceae; genus Clostridioides; species Clostridioides difficile_A. Next base: position 12,470 of record NZ_JRHN01000046.1, read on the forward strand.
AGACTTTTTGGCAAACTTAAATTTTCAACATTTCTATAAGTATTCCAAGTTCTTTTTAATGCTTTTATTTTATTACTAGATATAGAATTTCCAACTAATCTGTAATTTACTAAATCTTCATAAATACCATACGCATACTCTTCTTTTTTAAGTAATTGTAACCAAGTTGCAGTATCTTGTCCTCTTCTTACCAAAGGCATATTAAATTCGCCTACGATATTCTTATCAATGACTACGGTAGAGCACCCTATTATAGTATTTCTAAGTAGTCCTTCATAGTCAATCTTTTTAGGAGCTCTTGCAACTTTACTTGTTTTTGTTCCATCTTCTCTCATATATCTATAAGATGTAAAAGAAAATCCGATATTTTCTTTTAACATATATCCTATCTGAATTTCTAACTTTTTACTATCCCATAAATCATCACTATCTATAAATGCAATAAATCGACCTTCCGCATTTTTAATTCCTACATTCCTAGATACTGCAGCTCCAGAATTTTTTTCAAGCTTTATATATTTTATTCTAGCATCTTCTTTTTGAAAACTTTTTATAATTTCACTTGAATTGTCCTTAGAACAATCATCCACTAATAAAAGCTGCCAATTTTTATAAGTTTGATTTTGGATTGACTTTATTGTCTCTGATAAAAACTCTTCTGAATTATATACAGGAGTAATTATCGATACTAAAGGCTCATTCATATTTTTACTCTCCTTATATAGCAACTAGCAGTACTATACCAACAAGTTTACTTAGATACTAATTTTCTTTGTCCAATATATTTGTAATATCCTAATGGGAATAATACTAAATACAACAATTTATCAGATATTTTATTGATTTCTCCAAAATAATGGCTATCAGACAATAACGAATATCTAGCTAAATTTATGTAATTTTTTATCCACATATATGGATATCTACCTAAAGGATATGTATTTTGATTTATCAAATATAAAAATTCTAATGCTCTACCTCTTAACGAATTTTTACTTAAGATATTTTTTGTTAAACCATCATCCAAATAATCTCTTATTATCATAGGCTTGTTTACACATTTAACTTTATAGTATTTAGACATTTCATTCCATACTACACTTTCTGGTAAAAATCTCACTTCTTTTCTTTCTGGAAAAGGAAATTTTATAAGTTCATCAGTTACAAATACTATACTTTTATCTCCCTTAACACCGTACTTAAAATATAGGTCTGCAAAGTGACATATTTTCTTATCTTCAGGCATTTCTGTCCCTATTAAATCTCCACTTGGGTATACACAAAGTCCAACAACTCCACTAAATCCTTCTTTATTCTCTACAGAATTCCATTCATCATTAGCAATTTCAAGAGAATCTTTAATTAAACCATCATCACTATCTACAATGAAAAATAGTTCTCCATCTGCATTTTTTACACCTAGATTTATTGCAGTATGTTTTCCTCCATTTTCTTTGTATATATATCTTATATTTAATTTATTTTCTGATATAAATTTTTCAACTAATTCTTTAGTACCATCTTCACTTCCATCATCAACAATCAGCCATTCAAAATCATTGAAGTCATAAGTTTGAGCTTTTAAATCATTGTACAAATTTTCAAGTAAATGAGCTCTATTATATGTTGGAGTAAATACAGTAAATTTATATTTATACATTAATTAAATCTTCCTCTCTATCTAACTTTTTTTGATTCCATTTATTCCATAATTAATAAAGTAGTATACAGCTTTGTATAGAGGTATTTTTTCTATATTTCTATATATATTCCAAGTCCACATGGCAGCTTTTATTTTATTACCACTTAGTGAATTACTAGACTTTCTATATAATGCTAAAACTTCGTTTATTCCGTGGGCAATATGCCCTCTTTTCAATATAGATAACCATAAAACATAATCTTCATGTCTTACACCACTCATTTTTATTTCAAAATCTAGTTTAGACTTATCAATTACAACAGTAAGACATCCTAAGATATTTCCTTTCAATAATCTCCTATAATCTACATTAGGTGGTACTTTTATTACCTTGTTTAATTTTTTGTCATTTTCATCCATCAGTTCATATGAAGTAAATGATATTACATAATCATTTTCTAACATAAAGTTTACTTGTTTTTCTAACTTACTACTATTCCATTGGTCATCACTATCTAAAAAAGCTATAAATTGTCCTGTTGCCTTACTTAGTGCTAAATTTCTAGCATTAGAGACACCCTTATTAGTCTCAGTCTTTATACATTTTATTCTGCTATCCTGTTGCATATAAGATTTGACTATATTAGGACTATTATCTGTTGAGCAATCATCAATAATTAACATTTCCCATTCTTGATAAGTTTGGTTTAATACTGATTTTATGGTTGCTTCAATAAATTTTTCAGAATTATACATGGGAGTAATTATAGATACTAAATTCTTCTTCATATTACCTTCCTCATCATTTATAAAATATTTATTTAATTTTACTTATTACACAATCATATATCCTCTTGCAGTTCTTATTGTCATTATATCTGAAAAACTTATTTCTCTCATTTTTTTGGTTACCCATAACCTCAAAATTATTTTCAATAATATCAATAAGTTTATTCACAGCTTCATCATTATTATAAGCTAAAGACCCAAACATTTCACCTTTCAAATCTATATATGAATCAACTTTTTCCATATATTCCTCCAAATCAAATTGGTAAAACAGTATAGGTCTATTCATATATAAAAAGTCTATAGCTACACTTGAATAATCAGTTATATTTGCAGCTGATTTTCTAATTTCATTTGCTAGAGTTACCCCTTTGTCTAAAAACACAATTCGTTTTCCCGTTATATTTTCTTTTATGTCATCTATAAACTCATGCATAAGATGATGCATATAAATTTTTACATTTATATCTTTCTCATCTAGTATTTTATTTAACTTATCATCATTCAAAAAATTCATTATACTTTTAAAATAATCTGTATCTGTAAATTTTCCTGAACTAAATTTTATCCAATCTCTCCATGTAGGAGTATATAATATATCTCGTGTTTGTGCAACTTCATTTGTTGGTAAATTGTCATATCTTGCATTTCCAATTATATAAACTGAGTCATCTAACATTCCCCAATCATCTACCATAACATTTCTTTCAAACTCAGAACTTGCTGTAACTATATTATAGCTTTTATATAGATTATCTATAATATTTTTGAATTTTTTATTCATTGGTTTTCTCTTTTTAAAACTTATAGTCCCATGATTTAAGAATACTTTTACTGTCTTTTTATGAAAATAATTAAGAACAGGTACAGCAAAGTTATATGGTGCTATATCTGCTGATGGCGCATGTGAAAATACTATGGCTTTTGAATTGTAATAATATAGATAGTTTTCTACACTTCCTCTTATTAATTTTTTGCCTGGAATTTTATCAAATACTTTACTGTCTTTATTTACCACCCAATAAGTCTCTACATCATTATGCTCCTTCAACATATACTCATAAAAGAACTTCGCATTATCATTGTATATATCTCCTGAATGTCCACCTATAAGCCAGATATTTCTACCATTAAACTTATGCTTACTAAATGGATACATAAAAAAAGCCAAAAGCATATTTATTAAAAATTTAACCTTGTCCATAAACACCATCCTCATTATAACTTATACTGTCTAAATCCATTAATTCTTCCTTTTATAGTGGCACTATGATAATCTCTGTTGGAACTCAATATAAGACCACCTATATTTCTTACAAGTTTTGATGCCATAACCTTTACAAACTTATAATTCTTTCTATAGACTATTTCTTTTTTACAAAGTGCTCCAAAACCTCTTCCATAGTTATAATCTTTTTGATACTTTTCTTTAGATTTAGAATGTTTTTTTGCAGGATGGTAAATTATATCATCTCCAAAGTATTTTCCTTTAAATCCTAAGCTCAATAAATTTAAAACATAATCTATCTCTTCACCAGCACCAAATTCTCCACCAACACCTAATTTTTCATCAAATCTTGTATATTCTTTCTCTTCAAAGTCAACAAAAAAAGTTATAGATGTTATAGTATTTAAAACGTTGGAACTTGTAATATCACAAGTTCCATCCGCCATTTTTTTAAATGCATCAATTTTATTTGCATCCATAGTCTTGCAACTGTATATTTTATATTCTTTATTTTGATTAAAGAAGTTTATAACTTTTTCTAATGTATTATTTTCATAAACACAGTCATCATCAGGGAAACCTATAATTTGACCTTTAGCGTTATTTATTCCTACATTTCTGTTATAACTTAATCCCAGCTTATCGCTTTTTATATACTTTATATCTAACTTATCAATGTATTTGTCAACTATCTCCTTAACTTTGTTATTATCGTTTTGATCCACTACTATAAGTTCAAAGTTTTTGTAAGTTTGACTTTCTAAGCTGTCCATAAGTAAGTATATATCATCATATCTATTTAATGTTGGCATTATTAATGATATTAACATTACTACCTCCTACTTTTCATTTTCCACAGTTCTACATTTCTTTTATCATTTAATATTACTTCTTTTATTAGTAATACTATTGCAAAACTAAATGAAGCCTCTAATAGTAAGTTTTCTGCAAAAGAGTATAGTAAAAATATGAATAAAGCTACTAAATACTCTTTCTTATCTTTTTCTATAAAACTTCCTATGCCTTTATACATCAAATACATAAATAATATGCAAGCAATTACTCCTAATACACTAATTATATATATATAAGAACTGTCTAATGGATTAGTTGCTTTTATAGCTGCGCTATATGAATTTCCAAAAGGTTTCATAAAATTTCCTGCTTCAGCTAAGTATACATGCCAATACTTAGGTCTACTTGCTAATAATCTATTTAATATACTACTCTTAGAAAACATTATACCAATAGCTACACTGGATAAAGTAAGTATTATTGGCAACATCTTTACAAGTGTTGGTAGACCTTTTATTTTTTTTATGTTTATCAATCTTATTATTTCTACAAATATTAATCCTGCTAATATAGTAAAAAAGCCTGTTCTACTATATGTCGTTTGATAAACAAAAAATGCAGAACCAAATAAAATTATTCTATCCCATTTATTATAGTTTTTATATCTTAAGAATATATATGCTGCATATATAGTAACCATATGATAAAATACACTATTTGGATTACCAAGCCCAAAATCCATTCTTGTAACAAGCATATCTATATTTTCTATATATCTATAGTGGACTTCTTGATTAAATACTAATGAAGGAAATAAATTAAATAATAATATAGCTGCTATTAAAAAACATGCAGATATTATTAAGTAACTTTTAACTATATATTTATCATCTATTTGTTTAGCTGATACAGCTAGTAATACAATTAATAATATAGCTCCTTCTCTATTTAATACATAAAGTAAGACACAAGCTCCAACTAGAAACATTTCTGTTATACTTTTTCTCTTATCAAATAAAAAAAGTAGCATTAGTATTCCTATTGAAGAATAAAATAACGCTGATTTAATCATCCCTAGATTTATATTTGGGTCAATAAATGATATCATATACTTTCTAAGTACTATGATAAACAAAACAAATATATAAAGATATTTTTTCATCATAATATTTCTATCATCGTTTAAAGTCTTCATTTTACTTTCTCCCTTTTAGTTTCGTAAAGTATTACTTGCAAATATTTTACAACACTTCCATATCTTATTTGCACCTGTTAAGTGTTTGCTTTCTAAGAAATAATTTCTCTTTTTAGCCCAACTTTTTCCCCACCAATGTATACCAAAAGTGTTTTCTGTTATACATTCTGGTGTAAAGTCTTCTTTAAATCCAAAAGGATAAAAATATTCTTTATCATAGACACGAATGCCTTCTTCATAATTATTTGGGTCAATCTTCTTATAATTTTTTTCCATAAGATGAGTCATTATCTTTGGTATTGTAAACAATGAAGAAGTAAGTACTTCTTTTTCATAATACTCCAATAAGTCTTTTAAAAAAGGATGTCCTTTTTCTACACCTATTATAGCACCATTTATATATTCTCTATCATCTTCATACCCACAGATTAGCCTATTATTTTCTAAAAGAGGAGTTATATCCTTTAATATTTGCATATCTGTATCCATATAAACTCCACCTTGTTCATAGAGTACTTTTATTCTTGTATAATCAGATATGAATGCCCAAAGCTTTCTTTTATAACATTCTTCCAAAAACTTATTTCCTTTTATTTCCTTCTCTATATCAAAGTTTTTTTCATTCCACTCTACTATCTCATATTCTGGAAGCTTTTCTTTCCAAGAATTTATACATATATTTTCTATATTTCCTTTTGGACCACCAAACCATACATAATGTATTTTTTTAGGAATCAAATGAGCACCTCCTACATATATTCTTGTCTATCTTCTTCTTTTAATTGCTCTACTATCTTTTTGACATCTTGAGCTTTATCTTTTCTACAAACCATAACTGCATCATTTGTAGATACTACTATCAAATCACTAATACCTATTGTCGATATTAATTTGTCATCTGAATATATAATTGAATTTTTAGTGTCTATGGTAATATTTTCACCTCTTTTGATGTTACCTTCATTATCAGTTGGATATATTGCACCTAGAGAATCCCAAGACCCAACATCATTCCACCCAAAATCGCCAGGAACTACTATAACATCATTACTTCTTTCCATAATACCATAATCTATGGAAATTGATTGTATTGTTGGATATATTTCTTTTATTTTTTCTATTTCTTCCTTTGTACCTAAGTAATTGCTGATTTCTTCTAATTTTTCATATACTTTAGGTAAGTACCTCTTAAAATCTTCTAATATTTTAGATACCTTCCATACAAACATTCCACTATTCCATACATATTTTTTAGAGTTTACATATTCTTTAGCAATTTCATAATTTGGCTTTTCTACAAACTCCACTACTTCATATGCAACATTTTCTATTGTGTTTTCTCTATTAAAATTTATGTATCCATATCCTGTTGATGGAAATGTAGGCGTTATACCAATAGTTACTAGTTTATCATTGTTTTCCGCTATATAGATAGCTTTTTCTAATATAGATTTAAATTCTTTTTCATCTTTTATATAATGGTCAGCTGGATATACACACATAACACCATCACCATATTTTTTCATTATGTTAAAAGCTGCAAAACCTATAGCTGCTGCTGTATTTCTGGCACATGGTTCTGGCAATATGTTGCCATCTAAACATTTATCTTTTACTGTATCCTTTAAAGCTTCCAATTGCTTCTCATTAGTTACTATAAATAAATCGTCTTTTTTTGCTAGAGAATCTATTCTGTTTATAGTTTCATTTATTAAAGCATCTTCTCCACTTAAATTTATAAGCTGTTTAGGTACTTCTTGTCTACTAAGTGGCCAGAAACGAGTTCCTCCTCCTCCAGCCATTATGACATTGTATACTTTCATTGTTTATCTCCCCTTAGCTTTTTATATAGAATCCACTACATTTAATATATAAGATATTAAATTTTTCAATTTTAATTCTACATCTTCTTGGTTGTCTGAGTTTGCTCCAAAGTAAAATTTAATTTTAGGTTCTGTACCTGAAGGTCTTATAGCTATCCAAGAGCCATCTTCAAGTAAAAATTTAAGTACATCTGATTTAGGTAAATCATCTACTCTATCCTTATAATCCAAAATCTTATCTACTTTTACATCAGCCACATTATCTATTTTAACACTTCTAAAGTAAAGCATCATCTCTTTTATTTTTTTTATTCCATCTATACCTTTTAAAGTCACTGACTTTAATTTTTCCTTATAATATCCAAATTTATTATATGTATCTATCATAGCTTCATACAGGTTCATACCTTTTGAAGAATAATATGCTGCCATTTCACATATCATAAGTGAAGATACAACACCATCTTTGTCTCTAGCATGAGTTCCAATTAAGTAACCATAGCTTTCCTCATATCCCATTATAAAGCTTCTATCATTACTTTCTTCAAATTCTTTTATTTTTTCTCCTATAAATTTAAATCCCGTTAAAGTATTTAAACAATCTACATTATAAGCCTTCGCTATTTTTGCACCTAACTCTGATGTAACTATAGTTTTTATTATTGTAGGATTGTTTTTAGGAAGTTTATTTTCTTCAACTAAACTCTCTATTATATATCTAACTAAAAGTGAGCCAACTTGATTTCCATTTAAGACTATATATTCACCACTTGAATCTTTTACAACAACCCCTACTCTATCACAATCAGGGTCTGTTCCTATTACCAAATCAGTATTATTACTCTTTGCCATTTCAATAGCTATATTAAATACTGACTTTTCCTCAGGATTAGGATACTTAACTGTTGAAAAATTAGAATCTGGTAATTCTTGTTCCTTAACCACCATCACATTTTCAAATCCACATTCATTTAAGACTCTTCTTACTGGCTTATTTCCAGTTCCATGAATAGGTGTATATATTATTTTTAATTTTTTACCATATTCATTTATTATATTTTGTCTTAACGCTTGCTTCTTAACAGCTTTTATAAATTCGTCATCTACTTCATTATCTAATATAGTTATTAAATCTTTAGATAAAGCTTCTTTAAAATCTAAACTCTTAATAACACTGTAATCATCAATCTTATTAACTTCTGCTATTATATCATTTGCCATATCTATACAGATTTGACCCCCCTCTGAGTCATATACCTTATATCCATTGTACTCTTTAGGATTGTGACTTGCTGTTATTACTACGCCCATAGCACACTTTAAGTATCTAACAGCAAAAGAAAGTTCTGGTGTAGGCTTTAATTCTTCAAAAATATAAGCCTTTACACCATAAGCACTTAGAGTCTTTGCTACTTCTATACAAAACTCTCTCGACATGTATCTACTATCATGTGCTATAACTATTCCCTTTTGTTTTCCTTCTTCACCTTGAGTCTTTATGATATAATTTAAAACTCCAAGTGTCGCACGTCTAACAGTATAAATATTGATTCTATTAGTTCCCGCTCCTATTATACCTCTTAAACCACCTGTTCCAAACTCTAAGTTTTTGTAGAATCTATCTTGTATTTCTTTTTCATCATCTTTTATGCTTAATAGCTCATTTTTCGTTTGTTCATCAAAATAAGGAGAATTCAACCACATTTCATAATTATTCTTATAATCCATATTTTCATCCTTTCTGACTTTATTTTAATTTTCTAATGTAAGTGTCTATCTTTTAAGTAGTTTTTGTTTTCCTTTTCTTAAAAATTCAAAAGCTAAGTCCATCTCTTCTACTTTAAATAAAACTATCAATATCGTATATACAGAAGCTCCACCTAATACTCCTACTCCAACTGATATGATTTCTTTAATTGTTCCTGCACCCATAAATGCATATAGGTTATTATATATCAATAAAGTGACTACTGCCATTACTCCTGATGCTACCAAACTTTTTAGACCAGTCTTTATAATTTTATCTCCTCCAAAATATCCATTTTTCTTTTTAAGAGATATAAACAATAATATAACTGTAATTATATTTGAAGTACTAGTGGATATAGCAATACCTGCATGACCAAGTGGTCTTATCAATATTAAATTAAGAACTATATTTATTATTAAAGCTATACTTCCATTTATCATTGGTGTCTTTGTATCTGCAAGAGAGTAAAATGCCCTATATAAAACATCTCTTACTCCACACGCTAATAAACCTAGTGAATATAATCTAAGTGCTATAGATGTAAGGTCTGTTGATAATGCGTCGAATTTACCTCTTTGGAATAAGATTCTAACTAAAGGTTCTGCTAATATGATAGCTCCAATAGATATAGGAAGCACCACCAATATGATACAGTTAGATGATTTTACAATAGTACTTATAAATCCTTCTTTATTATCTTTACCTGACATCTTTGCTAGCTTAGGATATATAACTGTTATTATTGATGTTACGAATAATGCCATAACAAACTCATTTAGTCTATTTGCATAGTTAAGAGCTGACAACTTTCCATCCCCTAAAGTCGTTGCCAATAACCTGTCGACAAATATATTTAACTGTCCAACAGCTACCCCTATTAACATAGGTAATACTAGATTAACTAATTCTTTTATAGACTCATCCTTAAAATTTATATATGGCTTATACTTGTAGGACTTCTTAAACGCAAATGGCAACTGAAATAATAGTTGACTTGCCATAGCAATCAGTGCTCCCGCTGGTAGTATCCATACATTTTTGCCTGCACTTAATGCTATTGCTGCTATTATTATAATATTATATGGAATTCCTATAAGACCAGGAATTACGAAACTGTCATTCACCTGTAAAAATGAACTAAATATTTTACTTCCACTCAGGAATAGAACTCCTGAAATCATTATTTTAGTAAATAGTATTGCTGCTTGGAACTTAGCAGGGTCATTTCTAAATCCTGCTGCAAATACTGTAACAAATTGCTCTGTAAATAAAAGCCCAAGAATAGCTATTATTATAGCCATTATATAGCATATATTTAAAACATTATTAGTAAATTTTAAAGCACCTTCATCTCCAAGTCTTTTCTTTGTTTCAAAGTACATAGGTATATAAGTTGTAGCAATTGCAGAGCCTATGACTGCTATGATTAAACCAGGTATATTTAATGTTAATACAAATACGTCTGCATACATACCTGTCCCATAGAAATTTGCAAGTACAAGTTCTCTAAGGAAACCTAATACTTTTGAAAACATAGTGGCTGCCATAATCCACAATGCTGCTTTAGCTGTTTTTGACATTTTCTTTCTCCTTATCTATTTAAACTCTAAAAGTAGAACTTTTAAAACTGCTTATAAACATTATTCTGATTAAATAAATTTAACCTATGAAAAGCTTCCTTATAAATTAAAGACTATATTGAATCATATCTAAGTGCCCTAAATGTAATCAATAGCAATAATAGTATTAATATTATACAAGATAAGGATGTTAGATTAAATATACTCTTTAATAGACTATAATCCCCTACTGCATATCCAACTTCAACTACCTCATTTATATTGTTACTTTTTAAGAATTTATCTTGTGTACTACTTAAGTTATCACTACAAATCAGTATTGGCATATTTTCTTTAGCTGATACTACTCCTAAAGAAATATATTCATTTACATCAGACCTACTACCAAAGTCTAAACTAGCAGTATATATTTTCTTTATATCTTTTTCATTATAAAACTTCTTTATTAAATCGATATTTGTACTTGATTTATTTATTTGCTTTATACCTTCTATATTCTTTAAGCTAGAATCAACTTCTGCAATAAACTCTTTTGAATCACCTAGTGCATATATTGTTTCAAGGTCTTTACCTTTTAGGAAATCAATTTGTTCTTCAAAACCTTCATCTTTAGCCCATATTATTGGCATTCCATTTTTAGCGGCATAAGAATATACAGATATGGCATTCTCTAATCCTACAGTTGAGCTAAGTAAAAATACCTTATCGAACCCTACAGTTCTATACATTTCTCTAGCTATCTTTAAGGATGTATCATATCTGTCTTTTCCTCTTATTCTTTCAACTTTCATTCCCATTCTTTCTATAGTACGCTCAGCATCTTTAGATACTGCTTTTAAACCACCTATTATTGTAACTTTCTCTGTACCTAGTTCTTTTAGATAATTTCTTGTTACTCTCCCAAGATTTTTACTCTTAGTTACAACTATTGGGGCATTTTTTAAATAGGCTAAAGGTGTTGCACTTATACTATCTACAATTGAATCTTCATTTACAAGAATTACTTCCTTAGAACTCTTAAATACTCTTTTATTTAACTCTGTAGAAATCTCTGGTATACTTCCTTCTATTAACTCTTCCTTAGGATTTGCATCTGCAAATACTCCTATCGTACTAGAAATAGAGATTAATAAAACTAACGATAATATAGTAGAAATTTTTTTAATCATAAGTTCTCATTCCTTTTCTTTTTTTGTATTTTTTGACAATAAAAAAGCTCTTTTTTAAAGAGCTTTTTCATTGATTAGTAATCTAATATTTTAAAATTATCTAGCTCCATCTCCTGTCAATACTACTTTAACAGTTTTAAAGAGTATCTTAAAGTCAAGTAATATACTCCTATTTTTTATATAGTAAATATCTTCTTTAAGTTTTTCTTCAGGAGTGATTTCGTATCCACCATTTACTTGTGCCCAACCTGTAAGTCCAGGTTTTATAGCAAGCCTGTTGATAAATCCAGGTATTTCCTCATTAAATTGAACAGTAAAGTTTGGTCTTTCTGGTCTAGGACCTATTAAGCCCATATCCCCCTTTAATATATTAAACAGCTGTGGAATCTCATCAATTCTAGTTTTCCTAATAAACTTTCCAACCTTAGTTATTCTAGGATCATCTTTTTCAGCCCATTGTGCGCCAAATTTTTCTGCGTCTGTTCTCATAGATCTTAATTTATATATATAGAATCTTCTTCCGCATTTTCCTAGTCTTTCTTGCTTATAAGTTATTGGTCCTTTGTCCTCTATTTTAATAAGAATTCCAAATATTGCTATTAAAGGTAAACCTATCACAAGTCCTATTATAGATAAAACTAAATCCATAATTCTCTGGTACAAGTCAAATAAAACTGTTCCTTTTACTATGCTATAGTCAATCTCGCTTGCAATTTCCTTATCTGCCCCTGGATAGCTTTTAACTTTAGGTATTTCACATTCATCATTAGTATATCCAGACATAGTTACCTCCATATTGGAATAAAAATTTTTTTAATTCTTAATTTCAACTTATTTCTATCTTATTTTTGACTTATTTCTATATTATACTCAATAATGAGCAGATTATCAATACAATAAACGTCATTGTAAACAATTTGATTCTTTACAAAAATATATCATCCCTTGTTATATTTTACATTATAACAGGAGATGATATATTTTGCTTTAATATTTTTTGTTTTATTTTACAGATTCTTCTATTCCTATTCCAATTTGAGTTCCCATTGTTTTTACTTTTTCAGAAGTATTTAACTTATCCATATCGCTCTTATTGTCTATAAATGCACATTCGACAAGTATTGCTGGGTAATTATTGTTTCTTAAAACATATAGGTAATCATTTCCATTTGCAAGTGTTCTTGTTTTAATTCCTCTATTTTGCATGTTAAATTTTTCTAATATTCTTTTTAATATATTTGATGCAGCAGTCTTAGTTTTCCCACCATTTTTATCTTTTACTTTATAAAAAATTTCTACACCATTACCTGCACCATTAGATGCATTGTAATGTATACTTGTAAATAAATCTGGTTTTATAGTATTTGATAAAGTTGTTCTTTCTCCTAGAGCCATTGTTTTATCTGTATCTCTAGTCATAACAACATTTACACCTTTTGAACGTAGATATTCAGTAGTTGCTAACGCTGTATCAAGAGTATATTTCTTTTCTTGTGCTCCACCATTTAATCCACTTGTTGCTCCTGAATCAGAACCCCCATGACCTGGGTCAATCACTACAGTTTTTCCTGTAGCATCTCCTGGATTTTCTGGCTCTGTAGGTGAATTATGTTTTGATAGACTAGATGCTATAGAACTTATAACACTATCTTTCATTCCATCACCTATTTGATATACTGTTCCTGCTGTTTTTTCTGATAAATTTGTAGTATGGTATGCAGAAACATAAGTTTTTGGAGTTATAAGTATAGGAGCTTTTAATTTAGCCGCTAAAGGTCCAGCTGTTATTGAGTCAACTATTATGTCAGATTTTGCAACTAACATTGCACTCAACTCTTGGTCTGGATAGAAAGTCTTAATTACATTTGCATTTGTTTCATGTCTATCTGCACCAGAAACTCTATTTTTTGAAGCTCCATTTTTTGCTATTTTAGATATTTGGTCTATAAGTTTTGATGATAAGCTTTGGCTACCACCTATATAATAAGCTTCCTCTAGACCTTGTGAAGATAACCAATCATATGTACTTTGTGGTACAGAATCTTTATTAGATAATATTATAGGTTGTTGGTCTTCACCTGCTTTTGGTGAAATGTTAAGAGCATCATATTCACCAGCATAACCATTTGCTATGTATATTTTATTAACATCATGGTACTTATCTATTTCTTTTGCTATAAGTAAAGATGTTTCGTGTCTATCAACACCACCAATACGAGTTACATTCACATCTACAGCAGATTTAATTTGAGATACTGCTTTTTGTGAAACTGAACCATCATCACCAATGATTATTACATCACTTGGATTTAGACGTTTTAATTCTGCCTTTGTACTTTCTGGTATATCATCTTTATTTGCAAGTAATATTGGTGCATCATAAGTAGAAGCAAGTGGAGTAGCTGTTATTCCGTCTGCTGCCAGTTCTCCATTAACTATTACAACCTTATTAGCTCCATCTTTCCAACCTTGTTTACTTATCTCAACAGCAGTTTCAAATCTAGTAGCTCCTGCAAGTTTTTTTACTGGTGCAGAAGTTTTTCTCATATATTCGTTTACTGCTTTTGTTGAATTTGCATCACTTATTATAAATTCTTGTGTAACATCATAATCTTTAAGATTTAATCCCATAGATTCTAAATCTTCTTTGTTTAAAACTTTTTGTTCATCTTTACCATTTACTTTTATGCTTTGAAGTTCCCATACATTTAAGTATTCTGGGTCTTTATTATAATTTATTACACCTTCATATGTATCTGTCTTTTCATTGTAATTTAAAGTAGCTTCAAGTGGCATATCATAACACATAAAATTTAATGTTATCGAATCAGCATTTAACTTTTCTTTAAACTTTACACTTGCATTCGATTTACTTCCTAACACTACACTTTTTCTTTGTAAATTTATATTAATATCTGAATTAGATTCTGTATTTGCAGTAGTATTTTCCGCTGCTAAAGCCACGTTTGGTGCCACCATTGCTATAGACAACATTCCTGTTGCTAATAATTTTGTACTCTTTTTCATTATATCCCCCCTAGATTTTTAAACCTTTAAATCTTTGTTTAAATTCGTCTTGAACTTGTTTTATATTACATAAATGCAATATTATGTAAATCTTTTTTCATTATAGCACAAAAGATTACAAATTGTAATCTTTTTGTAATCTTTTATGGCATGATTTTTAAATTTTATCTAGAGGAAACTTGTATTATATCCGATACTTTCTGTATATTTAAACAAAAACAAAGAAATTCTTATCTAAAAAAACATCACACTAAATTTTGATAAATATTTTTTTCTTATACATAATGGACATTACTATAACCCAGAATAAGACATACAATAAAGAAAATACTAGCGAATCCCAAGTTGTACCTGCCCAAGGTGTTATAAGTTCATATGTAACCCACTCTACCAAAGTAGTTGGATAATCGACTTTATCTGTAAGTTTTGGAAGATTCCAAAAAACATGACTTAATACCTCAAGACACATATATGTAAAAATCGGGCTACTACCAAGTGCTATTATTGGTGTGAATATTTTACTCTTATTTTTGATATCGCATATAAAATAAAATATTGCCAGTAATATACCATAACTTCCAGCCATTAAAAGTACAAATGAGCTAGACCATAATCTCTTATTAAATGGAAAATATTGATTAAAGATAAAAGCACATATTAGTAAAATAATACTCATAACTAATATTTTAAAGAATTTTTTGTATTCTCCTATGTTTTCTTTTAAAAGTACACATCCCATAATACAACCCAACATACCTGAAGAAATTGCTACTATACTAGTTAGGAATCCATCTGGTTCAAAATCTGGTTTGTATAAATGACCTTTAAAAAAATGGAAATCCACCAATTGTGCAAGAGAACCTTCTAACTCGAATCCATATGATTTTGCAACTACATAATAACCTATTATTATAAATGTAGATATACATAAGAATATGATTATTGTCATAGTACTTCCTACATTTAATTTTTTTAATAGTAAGTATACTAAACTAGTTACAAAATAAACTAGTCCCATACGTTGAAGTACTCCAAGTATTCTCACAGTACTTAAGTCGTGATTTCCTAGGTAATTTAAGAAAAATCCAAATAATATAAGTAAAATACTTCTCTTAAATATACTGAGTACTATGCTTAATGTAGATTTATTGTTTTTTAGTTTACTATTTATTGATATTGGAATTGTAACACCTAAAGATATAACAAAAAAAGGAAATGCGAAATCTGCAAGTGTTACACCATGCCATATAGCATGTCTTAGTTGAGGATACATTCTCATCCAAGTTCCAGGATTGTTGCAAACTATCATGAGGGCTATTGATAGCCCTCTTATTATATCTATTGATTTAACTCTATTTTTCATAATTTTTGTATCTAATTTACCTTCAAATCCACTCTCCATATTACCTCCCCCAAGATTTAACTGTATATTTAGCTTTAGCTATGAATCTATCTAACTATATATCTTCAAATATAAGTCTAAAATGTAGCTTTCTTAAATATACATCTTTTTAATTAAGAAACTTCTTTAGAAATCCAAGCTTATCTAATATATCTTGTATCTTATTAATTTTCTGGCTTATAGAATCTATAGTTTTTTCTATTGAATCAACCTTAGCTTCTAAATCCTCAACCTGATTTACTTTTTTATCTATAGTTCCATGATTAGTAATGTCACTATTAGATGAGTTGTCTATAAGCTTTCCTATATAACCATCATTAATTAATTTTGTATCATTAGCAGATGCCAATATCATCATTGTTTCTATATCTGAATTTCTAGTATTTTCTATAACTCTACCATTTTTGTCACGAACTGACAATATAGTTATTGTATCATGATTATTAAATCCACCTTCTCCAATATTTCTAACTATAACATTTACTAAAGTAGCATAGTTATTTACTTCACCATTAGGCATATCTACTGTAACAGTTTTTGAGCAATCGCCTTTTATGTTAATAGTTATTGGCTTAGTTGTCACCATTCTAAAAGCTTCATTTACAGTATCCTCTTTTGGATTAAAGTTTATAATATCGTTAGGGCTTGCAATATTTATCATATCAGTTAATTCTTCAACAGTTTTTGCCTCAAAAACAGTCTTATCTTGTAGACTCTTAATCTCATCAAAAGCTTCTTCATTTCCATTTCCACCAACTTGTGTTACTGTACTTAATTTTTTCGTACTAAGTACATCTCTCTGCTTTGTATTTAGTTTATCTCCAACTAAAACGACTGGTGACTCATTTCTAGCTGCTAATACTCCAACTGCTAATGAATCTATAAGCTGATTTTCATTTTTACTTCCATCCTTAGTAACATATAGATTACTTAAACTTGTATCAGTATAAAACTTTTCTACTACTTTGGCATTAGTTTCATTTCTATCTTTTCCACTCAATCTTTCTGCATTAGGAAGGGTCTTTTCTATAGCTCTTGAGACAGAATTTGTACCTCCTATTACATATGCCTTTATAACTTTCTCATCTTTTATAAATTTTTCAAATGCTTCTACCCCATCTTTGGGACTAGATAATATTATAGGCATGTTGTTTTGAGCAGATGGTGCTCCAACACTAACAGCATCACTTAGACCTTTTTCTCCATTTACTACAGCCACTTCCTTAACATCTTTTATGTCTTTCAATTTATTAGCCAAAATCAATGAAGTTTCATATCTATCATTACCACTAATTCTTCCTACATTAAACCCTTCACTTTTCAATTGATTTTCTATATCTTTACTTAAAACAGTAGTACCACCTATCAAATAAATGTCCTTAGCTCCTAGACGTTTTATCTCTGCTTTAGTTCTATCATCCAATTTATTATTTTCTGTTAAAAGTATTGGTGCCCCTTTAACTTTTGCAAATGGTGTGGCTGAAAGAGCATCTGCTAACGACTTATCATTAACCAGTACTACATTAGTACTAGAACCATACGCCTTTTGACTTATCTTTACAGCAGTTTCATATCTTCCATTACCTATTATTTTTTCCTCTGTAAGTGCATATGATGAAGTTATAGAAATGCTACTTAAAGTAAGCGCTATTGTCAATGTTGTTAAAATAGTTTTTGGTGCTTTCATTATTATTACCCCCTTATTTTGTTTAAAATCTTACTATATTTATATTATAAAATATCTTTACACTATTTTACAGTTTAAATTTATTACATTTTTCCTCACCCAATAAAAAAAGAGCTATCTCAAAATAGAGATAAACCTCTTTTTCATTGTTGAAATGCTAAAAATATATTTTATTTCATACAAAAAGAGTGCCTCATGAACTAAAAAGTTCATTTTGAGACACTCCATTTTGTTACTTTATATCTATAAACTTATATTAAATATTTTCTAATAATAAAATGTATAGCTTTACTATCTTTATATTTATTATTTTCCTAAAAGACTATTTAATTCATTAAAAGCACTTTCATTTCCATTTCCACCAACTCTAATAGGAGTTTCTATTTTCTTAGATTTAAGAACATTTTTTTGATTTTCATCTAATTTATTTCCAACTAGGACTACTGGTGAATCAGTTTTAGCACCTAATGCTCCTACTGCTAGTCCATCTATTAAGTCACCTTGACTTTTTGAACCATCTTTAACAACAAAAGCATATTTTAAATCTGAATTAGTGTAGAATTTGTCTATTATCTTAGCATTAGTTTCATTTCTATTACTTCCTGCAAGTCTTGTTGGATTTGAAAGCTTACTTTCTAAGTTTGATGATAAAGTAGCTGTACCACCAATTATATAAGATTTAGTTATTTTTGATGAATTTAAAAACTCATCAGCACCTTGTAACTCACTCTTTTCATTAGTAAGTATTATTGGCATATTGTTATCAGCTGCTGCTGCACCAACACTTATTGCATCTACAAGTCCATTGACACCATTTGCCACTGCAACTTGTGAAACAGATTTTATACTGTTTAGTTTTTGAGCTAAAGATATACTAGTCTTGTATCTATCACTACCTGAAATTCTTTCTACTGATATACCCATATTGCTAAGTTGAGTTTGTATATTCTTACTTAAAGAATTCTCTCCACCTATTAGATAAACCTTTTTAGTTCCTAATCTTTGTAATTCTGATTTAGTTTTTGAATCTAAATTATCTTTTCCTGTTAAAAGGATTGGAGAATCAATTGCTGCTGTAAATGGTGTAGCTGTTAAAGCATCCACTATTGCATTTCCATTTACTAATACTGCATTTTGTGAAGAAGTCCATCCTTTTTGACTAACTTTAACTGCTGTTTCATATCTGTCTGCTCCAGTTAAAGATTCTCCTGAAGTAGCCTGTCCAGAAGATGTTTTTGTTATAGCTTTTATAACAAAGTTGCAAGGAGAAAATTCACTGTATGTATTTATATCTTCAAATTTATTGTTTTGAAGTATGTAACTTTCACCTAAGTTTGCTTTAGCTTCATATAGATAGTATGCATCTATGTTAGTTTCATATGCTAAAGTTGATTTTTCTCTATTAGGATTTGCTGTGTTATCTATAACTACTACTATTGCACCTTTCCCTTTTGGGAGGTTATAAGAGTTAGTAGGTACATTTATGTATCCAGAGTATGATACTGTTCCATTTGCAAGTTTTGTCATTGAATTGTTTTGAGGAGCGCCATTTACTACTGGTGCATAATATACTTCGTATTTTGCTCCTACAGAGTCTGTTTCAAACATAACTGAGTCAAGTTTTTCAGAGTCTCTGCTGAAATCAAATATGTTTGCTGCTGTTATTTTATTTGACATTATCTTGCTAAGACCAGCATATTCAAGTTGGTACATTTTTTTGTCACTGTCTGGTTTTGATACTGATTTCATTGCATAGTTATCTGTATCTGTTAAAATAGTTTTGTCTTCATAAGAAATCCAGAAGAATCCTTTCATAGAATTGAATTCTCCCCAGCTACTTTTTACTAACCAAGCTCCATTTGATTCTGGCTTAACATCAGAAGCAAAGTTATCTTTTGAATAATTGTCATCCCATCCTACTATAGCTACAGCATGATTTAAAGGTGCTCTCTTATTTGTACAATTATATGCAGTTTCATCTTTATTAAAATATGTTGAATAATGTGCATATCCTGATGTAACAGAACCGTATTGCATTATAGCATTTTTTACAGTTTCTTTATCTTTACCAAGACGAATAACATCTGTTACATTAAATTGAGTTGGTGCAGTATCCATATTTGAAGGTCTAGTTGCACCTTGTTCTTCAGATTTAAGATTATATGGTATATCTTTTTCTAATTTAGGTCCTGCCCATGCAGTCAAATATCCTATAGCTGTTACATTTGAGCTACCTGTCATATCAGTTAGATTCCATCCATGTGTTCCTCCAGTTGACCACCATCTAAAGTGCTCTTCTGAAAGGTCATAAGTTCCATAACCTTTTAACTTTAAGTATGATTCTAAAGTTGACATACTAGAAAATGCCCAGCATGTATTAAGATTTCCTTGATTTTTTGCTGGTGTAGTCAATCCTAAGTTTATTGGATTGTACGATGCACTCGCTTTGTATGATGATGGAAGAGTGCTTCTTCCCTTATTTTGAAGTATTGTACCTTCCATTTCATGTGGAACTGGTATTACTCCATTATATTTTGCTGTATCTCCATTTTTGACATCTTCTAGATATTGAAGATAGCTTTCAGAGTATTCTGCAGTTTCTACTCCATCTAGTGTTTTATTGTTTTCTGCTGATACAGGTACTGTTGACACTATTAAAAAGCAAACTGTCAACAATGCCAGTAGCTTTGACAATTTTTTTGATTTGTACTTTCTCATATTTACCCCCTTGTATGTATTTAATTTTTATTATATCAGATTTCTAAATCGAGGTCATATTTTATTTTGATAAAATATGGATTATAAGTGCATATTAATTGTATAGTGTTATAATTCTACTTTTTATGATATTTTATAATGTGTTGATTTATTAATTAATGGATATGTTATACTAAAATATGTTATAATCTTCAAGAATAATTATATTCGATTGGTTTGGGAGGGTTATATTTGATTTTTAAAAAACATAAAGAGACAATATTATATTTATTTTTTGGAGCATTTACTACCCTTGTAAATATAGTTTCTTATTTATTTTTTACTAGAGTTATTTTATTTAATTTTATGGTTGCGAATGCTTTGGCATGGATACTTGCTGTTTTATTTGCTTATGTTACTAATAAGTTTTTTGTGTTTGAAAGTAGAAGAGTTGAGTTAAAGTTCTTGCTTAAGGAGTTTTTGTCTTTTGTTAGTTTTAGGTTGATTTCTGGTATTATAGAAATGGTTATTATGTATATAATGGTTGATTTACTTTTTGTAAATGATGTTATAGTGAAGGTTTTTACTAATATAGTTGTTATAGTTTTAAATTATTTATTTAGTAAGATGATAATTTTTAAGAAATAAAAAGCAGACAATCAAAAACAATTGTCTACTTTTTATTTTTAAATGGTTTTAATATTTAAAATCCATCATCTGTAGCGTTTGTTCTTCCCCATCTAGAAACTTCTTTTGTTGAAGTATTTACTTCAACAGCTTCTACATAACAACCATTTTTTGCTTTTTCAAGAAATGCTTCTTCATCTGTTGGTACAACAGTCCATTCGCCAATATTAATTTTATCACCAACATCCATTGCATAAGGTTTATTATAAACTACTCTATAATAAATTTTATATCTTGAATCTTTAGGTGAGTTAGGAATTGTTATCATAACATAATCTTTTTTAGGAACAGAGCACGCTTCTACCCTAGGATTTAAACCTCTGGCAGCTTTAGTCTCTTTTTCTGTATCATTAACTTTAGGTTTATTACCACTTATCGCAGGTTCTTTTTTACCAGTAACTGTGTCAATATTTCCAGAATTCCTTATTATAGTACCAGAAGAATTATTTGATATTTTTGTTATATCACCACTATTAAATATATATACATCATTAGCTTCTTCAACAATAGTAACAAACCAAATTTCTCCAGAACTTTCATTCTCTATTTTACAGCCACTTTCATCATATATATCTAAATCTTGTATACTACCTTTATTAACTAATGATTCATTTTTTATGTTTTTTAATTTTATTCCACCCTCTATTTCTGCATAGTTATTAACTTTTCCATTAGGTATATCTAAAGTTATTGTTTGTCTATATCTTCCATCTAATTCAATAGTTACAGTTTTGTCAGTTTCTATACTAAAAGAATTATTTATAGTTTTTTCTTTCTCTGGTTTAAACTTTATAACATCATTTGCATCTGCTTTTTTTATAGCAACATTAAGTTCATCAATAGTTTCTACAGTATATTTAGTCTCTTCTTGTATATCTAGTATATCTTCTACAACATTTTCATTCCCCAAACCACCAATTTGAGTAACTTTATCTATAGTTTTAGTATTTAATACATCTTTTTGAGTAGTATCCAATTTATTTCCTGCTAATACTATTGGTGAGATATTTTTGGCAGCTAATACTCCTACTGCTAAAGAATCTATTAAATCATTATTATTTTTTGTACCATCTTTTGTGACATAAATATTTTTTATATCAGTATCTTTATAGAATTCCTCTATAATTTTTGCATTCGTTTCACTTCTACTCTCTCCTGCTATTCTTGTTGCATTTGGTAGATTCCTTTCTACAGAATTAGAAATAGAATATGTTCCACCTATTACATATGATTTTTCTATATTCTTATTATCTATAAAATTATCGGCTACTTCAGTCCCATGGTTTGTATCAGAAAGTATTATTGGCATATTTTCTTGAGCAGCTATAGCTCCAACACTTACTGCATCAGCAAGTCCTTTTTCTCCATTCACCACTACTATTTTAGAAATTTCTTTTTCCTTATCTAATTTCTCAGCTAATTTTAAAGAAGTTTCATATCTACTACTTCCAGATATTCTTTCAAAATTTATATTTTCAGAATTTAATTGCTTTTCGACATTTGAACCTATTGCAATTGAACCTCCTATCAAATACACATTTTTTACACCAAGTCTTTTTAATTCTGCTTTTGTTCTACTATCCAGTTTATTACTTTGAGTTAATAGTATTGGTGCATTTTTTGCTTTTGCAAATGGAGTTGCTGATAAAGCATCTGCTATTGAATTATCATTTACTAATACAACATTATCAGACTTTGTCCATCCAGCTTGACTTATTTTTATAGCAGTTTCCCATCTACCAGAACCTGTTAGTGTATCTTTGGTGGACGCATTAGATGTATTTCCATACAATGTAACAGATAAAAATGTTATAGTTAATAATGACACTATCTTTTTTGATATTTTCATTAATTATTACCTCCTAATTCTTTAATAATATTTTATGGAGCATGAACATACTGTATTTTACTTGTAGCTAGTTCATCAAAGTGAGATTTTACTGAATGATACCCTATAGCATAATGCCCACTTTCTGGATTCCATTTCTTATATGAATTCATTGCACTTAATAACTTCTCTTCTTGGCTAGGTAATACCTCCCATACTTCTACATTTGGATTAACTTTTTTAAAATCAATGTAGTCATAGGGTTCTACATAAAATCTTAAGTCTTTTATTTTACCTTCTTTATATAATTCTAAAGCTGCTTCACCTAATGCTCTATGGTCTTCATGTATTCCACTAGCTTTAAATGGAGTAACTGTTTTTACTTTCGCATCTGGATATTCTTTTAGATACTTAAGAATTATTTCTCTTGCTTTTTCTTTATTTAGCTCACCATCATGAGCTCTATTATCTTCTATATGTATATTGCTTTCTTTTACACCCATTGCTTCACAACTATCTTTGAATTCTTCATCTCTATTTTTTGAAAATTCACTTTCTGATAGAGAATACTTATGCACATCTTTAATATGATAGGAACATGTACCTCCATCATCTAAAACTTTTCTTATTATTGATTTACTACCGTCTGTACATAATATTACATGTGTATCAGTTTTTTCAACGTGCTCAATTATGGCACTACCCATACTTAAAGTTTCATCATCTTGATGCGGTGTAAAAAATAAAGTTGCATCTACCACTACTATATCCTCCTGTTTCATAAAATGTTATAATCTACAATAAATAGCTAAACTGTAGAAAAAGATTCCTATATATTAAGGAATCTTCTCCACAGTATAGATTATTACCAACCTAGTATTTTAGCTATCTTTTGCATTACTGTCAATTCAACCCCGTTACCTATTTGAGTTACTTCTGCACCAAGATTTAATTTTTTATCAAGAGCACTTTTTTGTGAATCTGTTATGTCATTTTTAGCTAGAAGTATTGGACCTTTGCCTGCTGCTAGAGGACCTGCTGCTAATGCATCTACTAGCATACTATTATTTCCATATCCATCTTTAGCTATATATAATTTATCTAATTTACTATAATATGTCTCTATAACTTTGGCATTAGTATCGTGTCTTGTTTCTCCTTCAACTCTTTGAACCTTTCTATCTTTATCAATATCAATAAGTTGATTTTCAATTTGGCTAGATACATTGTTAGAACCACCAACTATACCAATCTCTTTCCCATCCATCAATTTGATAGCTTCTGCTGAGAGCTCATTCCAACCATTTACTATTATAGGAGCCTTAAGTTCAGCAGCTTTAGCAGCTATACTCATAGCATCAGCTTCACCTTTCGCACCTACTACAAATGCATCTTTAAAAGAACCCATAGCTTTTGCTACTGCTACAGAAGTTGTATGTCTATCATCTCCAGCTAGTCTTTCAACATTTTTAGTTACTGATTCTAATTGCTTTTTAGCTGTATTTGATACTGCTGATTCTCCTCCAACTATATATATTTTAGCTGATGGACTTTTCTTAATTATATCTTTTATATAGTCTAAAGTTACTTTTGGTATTTCATTGTCAGATGCTAATAATATAGGTGCCTTTTTAGATTGAGCTAGTGGTGTAGCTGCTAATCCATCAACTAGTTTATTTGAATTAACTATAACTACATTGTCAGTATATTTTGTTTGTTTTGCTATAGCTACAGCAGTTGCATATCTATCATCTCCAGCTATCAATTTAACTTTTGAATTTCCTTCTAATGCAGATTTAGCATCTTTTAAATCCTTCTCATTAGTACTTTCTACAGTAAGCTCTATAGCTTTTCCAGATGTATCAGTATACTTAACAGTAAATTTATATTTTCCTGTTTCTGAATCTTTTGCTGAAATATCACTAATTGATTTTGATGTGCCATTTACTACCATATTACCTTTAACAGTTAATCTATATCCATCATATAAATCTTGTGGTGAAACTGTATTTAGGTCACTATTTTTTATAGTTATTTCAGCTAATTTAACATCAGCTATGTCTTTAGTTCCTACTAAACCTAACTTATTTATTTTATTTACTTTAAATCCTTCTACAGATGGGTCTAAGTTTGTTCCAGTTGAATCAACTGGATTTGCTACTAAATCAATTTTTTCATCACCAATACTTACCTCTATAGTTTTAGAAGTTATTGTTTCTTTTTTATCCCTTAAAGTTATAACTAGCTTGTCTTTAGCACTGTCATATGAAGCCTTTACATCTGCAACTCCATAAATTCCATTAGTTTCAGTTTTAGCTTTTTCTGTTATAGCATTAGCTTCAGCTGAAAGGTCTGCTGAGTTTTCATATTTTTCAATTGCTTCAGCAACTACTTCATTAGTACTGTTTGTTGTATGCCCTTTATCTGTTATAGTTACTAGAAGTTCTTTATTTTCTCCCAAGGCATTTACTAATTTTTCTAATTCATCTATGTTAGTTATTATTTTTAACTGTGATGAAGTTTCACCAACTTTTATTTCATATATTGGTTGTCCAACTTGAGAACCTCCAGTGTACTTTTGAGACATTAAGTCTCTAACTTTTGAAACTAATTCTGTAGCTTCTTTTTTAGTTATTGTTTCTTTTTTTACCTGTGTAGTTTCTGCAGCAAAAATTGGAGCTACTGATGTACTTATCATTGCAGCTGCCATAACTATAGAAAGATTTTTTCTATTCATAGTATTTTCCCCCTAAAAAATTCAATTTTTCATCATTTTTTCCTTATTTACCAATTATAATATATATTTGATATTATTTCAATAAATAGGCTATATTGTAATAATTAACCATTTAGTATGAAATTCTTTTTTATACTTTATTTTTTAAACATTTATGTATACAAAAAAGTAACAAAATTGTAATTTTTTTTTATAATCCAGTTTATAACTGATAGACTTTTCATCTTCTTTATAGTATAATATTAAATGGAAGAAAGAAATTTCAAGCATCTCTTTTTTCCGTATTTCTCACACAGAAAAAGAAGCTGATTTTCAGCTTCTTTTTCATTTATATGAATTTACTAATTTAATTATAATCTTATCATATATAAATCAAAATACTTATTATTACCTATTTTTAATGAAGGTAATCTAAGTTATCATTTTTAATTAAATTTATATAGGTATTGTACTGTTGTTTCCCTTATATTTTTATTTAGTTCTTCAAACATATCGTATCCTTCTAAAGCATATTCCTTAAATGGATCTTTTTGAGCATAAGATTTTAGACCTACATACTGTCTCAATTGTTCCATAGCATCTATATGGTCTATCCAGTATTGGTCAACTACTTTTAAAAGTACTGTCTTTTCCAACTCTGCAACCTTTTCAATACCAACCATCATCTTTTTCAAGTCATAAACTCTTTTTGAAATTTCATAAGTGCTATCAACTATTTCTTGAACACTTTTTTTATCTACTCCAGGAATTAATAATGTATCTGCTGGCATAAATGTACTATATAAGTGTTTAAAATATCCATAATAATCTCTTTTTCTTCCAACTAAATAAGTTTCTCCTGCTTCTTGTATGATGTCCTTAACCATTTTTTGAATATCTGATTGAATATCCTCATCATTTAGAACTTTATTTCTTTCATTGTATATAACTTTTCTCTGTTCATTTATAGTATCATCATATTTAAGAACATTTTTTCTTATTTCAAAGTTTTTACCTTCTACACCTTTTTGTGCTCTTTCTATAGCTCTTGTAAGTGCTTTGCTTTCAATAGCTGTATTTTCCTTTGAACTAGTTCTCTTCATAAGTTTCTCTATAGTTTTTCCACCATAAAGTTTTATTACATCATCTTCAAGACTTACAAAAAATCTTGATGTCCCTGGGTCTCCTTGACGACCAGAACGACCTCTAAGTTGGTTATCAATTCTTCTTGATTCATGTCTTTCTGTTCCTATAACGTAAAGACCACCTAAGTTTTTAACTTCTTGTTCTTCTTCTTTATCTCCTGCTCCTAAAGAAATATCAGTTCCTCTACCTGCCATATTTGTGGCAATTGTTATAGCATCCAATTTACCAGCTTTAGAGATTATTTCTGCCTCTTTATCATGTTGTTTTGCGTTTAAGACTTGGTGTTTTATACCTTGTTTTTTAAGCATTTTGGATAACTTCTCCGACTTTTCAACAGAAACTGTACCAACAAGTATTGGCTGTCTAGTCTTATGTATCCTTATTATTTCTTCTACAACAGCATTGTATTTTTCTTCTTCTATTTTAAATACTTTATCATGTAAATCAGCTCTAATAACTGGTTTGTTAGTTGGAATTTGAACAACATTTAATTTATAAATTGATTCAAATTCTCCTTCTTCTGTCTTTGCAGTACCAGTCATTCCTGAAAGTTTTTCATACAATCTAAAGAAATTTTGATAGGTAACAGTAGCCATAGTTTTAGACTCATTTTTTATTTCAACACCTTCTTTAGCTTCTATAGCTTGGTGAAGTCCATCTGTATATCTTCTTCCATCCATTACTCTTCCTGTAAATTCATCAACTATCATTACTTCTCCCTCTGAAATAACATAGTCAACATCTTTTTCCATAAGCTTATGACCTCTCAAAGCTTGATTTATATGATGGTATAATTCTATATTTTTTATATCAGTAAGATTTTCTATACCAAAAAATGATTCTGCATTACTTATACCATTTGCTGTTAATGCTATAGTTTTATCTTTTCTATCTACCTCAAAATCTTCTTCTTTGACAGTTTTTATAAAGCTATTTGCTAATTCATAAAGTTTTAAGTCTTCATCTCCATCTCCTGCGATAATAAGTGGAGTTCTAGCTTCATCTATTAATATTGAGTCTACTTCATCCACTATAGCAAAATTTAATTCTCTTTGTACTTTATGAGACAAATCTGGTACCATGTTATCTCTTAAATAGTCAAATCCAAATTCACTATTTGTACCATAAGTTATATCACATTTATATTGTTGTTTTCTTATATTTGGTTCTTGGTTAGATATAATTACTCCCACTGTCATACCAAGAGATTCATAAACAGGTCTCATAAGTTCCTTATCACGTTCTGCTAGATAATCATTTACTGTGATTACATGTACACCTTTCCCAGTAAGAGCATTTAGATATACTGGTGCCACCTCAACTAATGTTTTACCCTCACCAGTTCTCATCTCTGCTATTTTACCTTGGTGTATTACTATACCACCAATTAACTGTACTCTATATTGGCGCATCCCAAGTTTTCTTTTTGATACTTCTCTTACAACAGCAAATGCTTCTGGAAGTATATTATCTAAAGTTTCACCTTTTTCAATTCTCTCTTTAAATATAGCTGTCATATTTTTTAATTCTTCATCTGACAGCTTTTTCATACTATCTTCTAATTCATCTATTTTATCTACTATAACATTTAATTTCTTTATTTCTTGTTCATCTGCTTTGTCAAGTATTGCATCTACAACTGACATATAAGTACCTCCTTTTCTATTGTCCAATTACTATTATACATTAAAAATCCATAATAGTAGACAATTATTTTGATTTATAGTATAATGATTTTACTTAAATAAATTAAACATCTTTTTATTTAGGTATTTCTCACATAAAATAGAGGCTATTTATAGCCTCTATTTTATTTTATATTTATTTTTTGTTATAAAAAAGACTCCTCATATGAGAAGTCTTTTTCTATTTAAAGCTTTATTAAAACTTATATTACATATCTAATAAATCTTTCATTTTGTTTATAACTGAAGAAGCTATACCTTTACCTACTTGAACTAAGTTAGTTCCACCATTTTTAGAAACTGCTTTACTTACAGCCACATTTTGGTCAGAAGATAAAGTGTCAGTAGCTAATATAATTGGAGCTGGAGACTCTTTGAATCTACCTGCTATTGGAGCTGCTGCTAATGCATCTACTAATTGATCTTCTTTAGTAGAACCATCTTTTGCAACAAAATAGTTTACAACTTCACCGTCTGTAAAGTAATCATCTTCTTTTAATACTTCAGCATTAGTTGCTTGTCTATCATCTCCACTTATTCTGTCTGGAGTTTTTCCAGTTGCACTATCTATTGAATCTTCAATTTCTTTAGATACACTATTTTTTCCACCTATTATATCAACATCAGAAGTTCCTAAGAAACTCTTAGCATCATCACTTATTTCTTTTGCTTTTCCATCTACAACTACTATTGGAGTAGCATCTCCATCTTTAAGTTGAGAAGCAACTGGAGCTATACTCATAGCATCTGCTAATCCAGTACCTCCAACTACGAATGCTTTATCATTATCAAGACCTATTTCATCAGCTATTGCTAAAGAAGTTTCATATCTATCTTCTCCTGATAATCTTGTAACTTTAAGACCCATATTTTTTAATTCATTTTCTACATCTTTAGATATAGAATTAACTCCACCAGCTAAATATACTTTTTTAGAAGTATTTATACCAGTATCACTCTTCAAGTTCATAACTCTTTTTATTTCAGATTTTACTGATGAATCTAATTTATCTTTTGAAGTTAATAATAATGGAGCTGTTTTTTCTGAAGCTAATGGTGATGCAACAAGTCCATCAACTATAGATGTAGATCCAACTAATACTATATTATTAACTGCATCATCAGTTATTGCATTTTTATCATCAGAATTATAATATTTACTACTTAATTCTATAGCAGTTTCTATTCTATCTTCTCCTGCTACTGTTACAACATTTGAGTAAGTATTATTGTATGTTTTTAAGTCATCTACATAATCTTTTAAATCTTTTAATTTATTAGCTTTTATAACTACTTTAGCTGGTGTATCTTGATTAGCTATTGTATCATTTGCTGACTTAGTTTCTAATCTCTTACCATCTGGATAAAGAACTATTTGATATTTTCCATTAACTAATTGAACTAACTCAGATTCTATACCATCATTTAATAATGATACTATTGCTTTATATGCATTAGAGACTTCATCTTGGTCAAATACATATTTTTTAGCCAAGTTTTCAGCTGATGTATATGAACTCGCATCTACATCAATTGATTCTTCCTTTGCATTTATAACTCTTACATTTATAGTACCTTCTTTTGCTAAATCACTATTTTCTTTAGTAACAAGTCCTGTCACTGTAACAGCAGTAGCTGGCGAACCAGTAAGACTAACTTTTAATGACTTATTGAAATCAATTGACTCTCCTCCACCTGAAAATTCAAGATTAGAAGCAATGTCAGTTATAGCAAGAGCACCTGTATGTAATACTCCAACTTTATTATATTTATCTGTAGTTGAAACTGGAGTTAATTCAACAGTATATCCAGCATCATCACTTCCGCCACTTTTAACTGCGAATGTAGCAACATCTTTAACTTTAAGTGGTTTTGTAGCAGCTACACTATTATCAGGAGTAAGACCATCTCCATCTTTAGCAACCATACCAAATTTTTCTTTAGTTGCTACATCAATAACTGTATTCTCATTAAGAGACTTCAATTTTGTAACAATTGCTTCTGCTTCTGCATTAGTAGTTATAATTTGAGCATCTAAATCATATTCTACTGCAAAATCAACATAATCTCCATCACCTAACTTATCTAATTGTGTATTAACAAGATTGTATAATGTCTCAGCTGCAGCATCTCTATCTACTTTCTTAGTAGCATCTTTAGCTTTTACTGAACCTACTTCTCCACCATTAAAAGATACTGTTACTGTTTTTATGCTTTTATCTTTTAACCCATCTTGTAATTGTTTTACTGCCTTTTTCCAATCATTTTTAACTACAGTATAACCATTTGTTCCAGTAGTTGCAGCAAATACTGGAGCTGCCGAAGCCACTACTGTTAATGCTGACATAGCTACTGCTATATTTTTCTTATTCATTTCTTAAATTCCTCCCAACATTATATTAAATTACATCTCTTTATTATGTACATAGAATAATCATCCATATATTCCTAATATTTCTCACATCTCTATAATAATCCATTTTTATTCTTTTTGCAAGCTATTTTTTTAAATTATTATTTTCTCCAGATATATGAACTTTTATACCCAAAACTTCAAGATGTAACAAGCTAATAAATTTAATTTTACTTATTTAAAAATTCTTGAGTAGCATATACTTGTCCATCTGGTAATATGTATAATCCAAATCCAGTATATGCAAAGTTGTTATTTAACATGTTTTCGTTATATTTATCAGACTTTTTCCAAACTGTAAATATTACATTTGCCACTTCTCTAGCATCTTTTGTTGTATAAGTACTCTTTGTAGTAAGTGGAACAAAAGCTATATTTTCTTCACTTCTCATTCCATTAGAAAATAATTCTGCGGCATTTTTACCATTTATTACATGTGCGAATTCTCCTTTATCAGCCATATACTTAGACCAATAATTTGCCATTCCTTGTAAATTTTTAGATACTTGTAATGGCTCTTTCCCTTTTTCTTTTCTATAAGAATTTACCAAATTGTACATTTCACTAGAAACCATCATTTTAAAATCAGTACTATTCATATCATTAGTCTTATATTCAAGTACATTTATCTCTACACTTATTGATGTAGTTTTTCCACCAATATCAGTAGCTTTTATAGTCACTTTATATTTACCAACCTTATCAGTATTAACTTCTCCTATAAGTTCTGGTTTTAATTCATTTCCCTTATTATCCTTCGCAACTATATTTAACTTACCTATATCAAACTTATCTCCTTGATATACATTTAAATTCCCAACTGTTATTGTTGGTGCACTTGCATCCAATGATGATGCACTTAAACATTGTTGTAGTGTTTTCTCATCTATTCCTCCTAGTGCTGTGATTTTATCAGCACTTCTAAGTACAGACTTATCACTACTTCCATCAACTAATACAATTGGTGCATTTTTAGCTATAGAAGAACCAGCAACTGCATCCACTAATTGGAATCCTTTAGAAAGATAGAACTCTTTTGCTGAACTATAAAAATGTTTTATAACTTTTTTATTAGTTTCAAATCTATCTTCTCCTGCTAATCTAACTGCATTGGTTTTCTTAACTAGGTCATTACTTATTATTTCTTCTGAACCAAGTGCATAACATTGTACACCTTCTTTTTTCTCAAATGGTACACTTTTCCCATCAGTTAAAATTATAGGGGCACCATCTCTTGATGCTACTGATGATACACTCATTGCATCTGCTTCACCTTTATACCCATTAGTTATAAAAACCTTATCTATAGTCTTTATTGAAGCTATTTCCTTTGCTATAAGATAACTTGTTTCTATTCTATCATTACCACCTATTCTTTTAACTTCTATACCTTTTTGCTTTAATTTATTTTCAACTGACTTCCCTATTGAATCTTCAGTTCCTATTATGTAGACCTTCTTTACATCTTTTAACATACTTTCTGTATCTGATGGTATATTATTTTTTTGAGATAATAATATAGGTGCTTTAACTGCCCCTGCTAATCCACTTGCACTAAGCCCATCTGCTAGAGTATTGTCTGTGTTTACTAATACTACATTTTCATATGTTTGCTTCTGCGCAATTTTTGCAGCTGTCTCATATCTATCTTTCCCTTGTATCTTTTCTATACTTGAAAGTGCATTAATGTTTAGTGTTCCTGCCATTATTAATGATACTGCCAATCCTATTGATAATATTCTCTTATTTGCTTTCATCGAACCCCTCCTACTAATTTTTTATATAATTCAGCTAATCATAAATTACATCCTCAGTAGTGATTCCCTCAAAATTTATAAATTACTAAAATAAAAAACATCTAAGATACCATAATCTGTAAGATGATAACAAAGCAGATTATAAAAAGTACATTAGATGTGATTTTCATTTTATGATATCAGTAAATTAATAAAAAAACAAGATTTATGGAAATTTTTACAAGCCAACTTAATTGCCATTTAAAAACTCTTGAGTAGCATGCACCTGACCATCAGATAATATATAAAGCCCAAATCCAGTACTATAGAACTCATTACTAAGCATATTTGCATTGTACTCAGGAGACTTCTTCCATACTTCAAATATAGCTTTTGCTAAATCTTTTGCATCTTGAGTAGTTTGGACATTTTTAGAGTTGATATAAATATATGCTATATTTTCCTCACTTCTCATTCCAAAATCAGAAAATACTTGTGGAGCATTTTTACCATCTATATAATGTGCAAAAACTTTTTTATCCATCATATACTTAGACCACGCATTTGCCATACCCTCTAGCTTACTAGACACTACCAAAGGTTCTTTGCCTTTTTCTTTTCTATAGGAATTAATTAAGTTATACATTTCATTAGACACCATTGTTTTAAATTCTGGGCTATTATAATCATGAGTTTTATCATCTAGCACTTTTATTTCTACTCTTTTTTCTGTGCTTTTTCCCCATTCATCTGTAGCCTTTAATGTCAATATATATGCACCTACTCTATTTGTATCTATAAATCCATCAATTTTTATTGGCAATACCTTCCCAGTATTATCTTTAGCTACTATATTCAACTTCCCACCATCAAACTTCTCGCCTTTGTATATCTCTGTAGTCCCTACTGTGATTGTTGGAGGTTGTCCATTTGATTCTGATGCACTTACACATTGTTGTATTACCTTATTACTCAGTTCACCTATAGAAGTTATATGTTTGGCTCCTTCTAATACATTCTTATCACTACCATCATTTACTAATACCATTGGATAGTCTTTAGTAAGTGGTGCAGCTGCTATAGCATCTACTAATTGATAGCCATCTGACACATAAAATCCATCTGCACTTTTAAAAAAGTAGTCTATTACCTTTTTATTAGTTTCAAATCGGTCAGTTCCTTCTATTCTTACTGAGTTTGTATTTTTAACTAGAGAGTTACTCATTATCTCTTCTGAGCCTATACAATATGATAGAACATCTTTTACATCAAAAGGTACACTCTTTCCATCTGTAAGTATTATTGGAACTCCATCTCTAGTAGCTACTGATGATACACTCATTGCATCTGCTTCTCCACTATATGCATTAGTTAATAGTACTTTATCAATTTTTTTTATAGTTGATATTTCTTTAGCTACTAAATAACTTGTTTTTAGTCTGTCTTCTCCACCAATTCTCTTAACTTCTATATGTTTAGAATCTAGTTCTTTTTCTACTGATTTACTTATAGTATCTTCTGTACCTATTATGTATGCTTTTTTGATATTTTTTAAACATCTATTTGTCTCTGTTGGTATCTTATTTTTTTGTGTAAATAATATTGGTGCTTTTGTGGCACCTGACAATCCACTTGCACTTAATCCATCTGCAAGTGATTTTTCTGTATTTACTAAAATTACTGTTTCATAAGTTTGTCTATCAGCTATCTTTGCTGCTGTTTCATATCTATCTTTACCATATATTTTTTCTACTACTGATGATGCATTTACACTTTTGAAGTTTACCAAGATTAATGATATTGCTAGACCTAATGATAATATTTTTTTATTCATTTTCATATCCCCCTGATGATTTTTATGTTTTATATTTATATTCTTTTTACTTTTTTTAATTATTTTGTTATTTTTTGTATATTATAAAGTATATCTTATATAAATATATTCCGTCTATATATTAATATTTTATTTTATTAAAAATTTCAAAATTATTTCTAGTTGTTTTTTAAGTATTTATAAAATTTATTTCATTAATAAAAATAATTTACATTATTTTATAAATTAATTTTAATTTTACTTAAATCATCATACATATTCCACTATAATATTATTAAGACAATATAAATAAAAATAAGAATGTACTTAGACATATGATTTATATCTAAATACATTCTTATTTTAAGCTTACTTATTTACATTTACTTTGATACTTATTTTGATTCAATTAAACTCTTAATCTTATCTACTACAGATGAAGCTATTCCTCCACCTATCTCAAATAACTTAGATGAATTTTTATTTTTCAATGAAATTTCTTGTGATTTATCTAACGTGTTTGTAGCAAGTACAACTGGTGAATTATTTTTAGCTGCCAATGGTCCAACTGCTAAAGCATCTATAAGCTTGTCTTGATTTGCAACTACAACTCCATCAAGTTTAGATTGAGAATAGAATTTATCTATTACTTTTGCATTTGTCTCTTGTCTACTTTGCCCTGCAACTCTATTTTTTGATATATCTTTGTCTACTATTTTCCCAACTTGTTCAATGGCTTTATTAGATATTTTTTCCACTCCACCAATAAAATATATATTTGACACCTTATTTGATTTAATAAACTGTTCAGCTTCATTGTCTACACCATCTTTTTGTGTAAGCACTATTGGAGTTTTTTCCTTTCCAGCTAATGATGCTATTGATAATGAATCAGCTTCTCCATTTCCTGCTCCTATATACAACTTACTTACATTATTTGTCTTATCAATTTCTTTTGCTATATTAATAGAAGTCTGATATCTTGTACCTCCACCTATTCTTTGTACTGATATCTTTGAATTTATAGCCTTAATTGATTCAATCACTGCATTTGGCATAGAATTATTTCCACCTATTACAATCACTTTTGATGGATTTAATCTTTTTATTTCTTCTACTGTTTTTTGAGGAAGCTTGTCATTTGAAGATAAAAGAATTGGTGAGCTTTTTACACTAGCAAGTGGCGTAGCTGTAAGCCCATCCACCATACTTTTATCTTCTCCATTTACTATCACAACTGTATCTGATTTTTCCCAACCACTTTGAGAAATTTTAACTGCTGTCTCAAATCTATCTGAGCCTTTTAATTTTTTTACCATTACATTAGATGCAGAATTACTCGAACTTCCACCACCTGAATTTCCTCCAGAAGTTCCACCTGAACTATTATCTGTATTATTTGAACCTCCAGATGTAGTCGAATTTGCATCTAGTTTTGATAGTTCACTTTCAACTATAGATTTTAAGGATTTAGGAGTTTTAATTTCCACATATTTATTTGCTATGGCTTTTCTAAGTTTTGTTCTTTTCTGAGATAGTTCAAGTTTTGTGATTAAATCTGAACTATTTTCTTCCATTGTACTATTTACAAGATAATAACTTGTACTAAAATTATTTATTAGATATTCTAAAGCATCTCCTTGACTAATTTCATACTTTTCTGGGTCAACTTTACTAGCGCCACTACCTCCAGTTGGTTTAATTTCATTCTCTTCAACAATACTAAAACTTTCTCCATCACTAGAAGTTATATTTTTAAAGTCTATAGTCTTACTATTATAAGTTACAATTTTTAATGCAGGTTTACTATCTGTACCATTTCCTACAATCTTATATGTTATATTTGTATTTCCACTAGATTTCTTTACGGATATTTTTCCTATATTTAATGTATTTCCATCCAAAAGATTCTCACTTGATGTTACATATATATCCAATGTAGTTGTATTACTTGTTTTATCATATGTTGGTACATAACTAGCATTAGCATTTCCATTTTTTATCTGCTTTGATATATTATCAGACCACTTAATCTTTTGACCTGGTTCATTATCTATTAATTCAACCTCACCTTGCACCTTTATACTAGCTTGAAACGAATACACTATATTCTCTACTGATTCCACAGAAATATCTATAGTATTTACCTTTTCATATGTCTTTGTTCCTTGCAACACCGGAGCAGCATATGCACATGTCGCACTTCCAGTTATAGCTACTGCCATACTCGACACTGCAATAGTTCTTATAAAAGATTTTCCTTTACTCATTAACACCCGTCCTTATCTATCATCAGCTAGATGAATAAAATCCTTTATCCATCTAGCTTCTTATATTTAATTTATAAATTACCCTAAATTTATAGTTACATTATATATGCTTTATTTTTGACAAATTGCTTTTTCAAAACTTTTTCATCCACTACTCAAACAAAATGCCCAATATCACACTGATATCTTAGTCTTTTCAGACTTTCACATACTATTTATCTCTGACAATATTACTCTTTACTTTATTATTTACAGTAATTACCTTCTTATCACTTACATCAATAGTACTTCTTGTAGCCTTTCTAGCTTTACTATTACTATCAGTAAGACTTATCGTCTTTAACTCATCATAAGTTGTAGCTCCCACAGGTACATACATTGTATCACTTACAAATCTCTGACCTACTGGAGTATCTCCCTGAAGGTCATTGTATCTATAAAGTTCTGCTTTAACCTTATCACTTAAAGAGTTGAAATCTTCTTTTGGCATATAATAAACCCATGTGCCTTTGCTTATCTCACCTAATTGTCCATTTTTTGGCACCTCTGCAAATAAAAGAGCTTCTCCAGAGATAGTTTTATTATTTTTATCTACAAGTAATGGTAAGTTAAATGCTGGATTTCCACTATATTCTCCTGTAATTACTATTGAACCTGATGGAATTTTAGCTGTTTCATCTTCATTTGTATTAGGGTCATCGCTTTGATATATATAATCCTCTGCTAACTTTCCAATTCCATTAGTACGAGCTTGGTCTACACTATTCACTGTCCCAATCTCTATATTGTCGCCTGGAGGCCCTATTATATCTAACTCTGCAACTTCTATATTAGACTTATTGTTAGATATTAATTTTACATATCTAGCTTGATATGTCCAAAGCTTACCATCTTTATTAAATGTAACTCTAGCTTCATTGTCTTGGTCTTTTCCTCCACCAACTAAGTCTTGTCCATATTCAAAAGTTCCTTGACTCACATCTTCCCAAGTCTTTTTATCATTACTTACTTGTATCTTGTAAGTAGTCAATGGACTATATGTTGTGCTAGTATCCTTTCTAAGACTAAACAGTCCTTTTAGTGAAAACTTTCTAGCTTCTGTCTTTGGTTTTGTATACTTTAATCCAACTATAGGTAATGTCTCTTTCATATCTACTATTATATATGGATTTTCTTCTACATTTATATCTGGGTCTTTTTGTGGGTCTTTGTTCCATTCAGCTTTACTAATTCTCTTTCCTTTATAAGTAGTGCTTGCATCATTATCTTTTATATTATCAATTTCAGGATTTTGTAGTGGCCCATGTGAGTCATTTTCAGTTCTAACGTCACCATCAGAAACAGTATTTGTTATAAATGACCATGCTGACTTATTAATTTTTCCTTCATCTGATAATTTTACAGTACCAACTTCAAACTCGTCTGTTGGATTTAAGTGATAGTCATATGCAACTACTTTATATGTAAATGCTCTGTTATTAAGGGGAGATATATTGTCAATAAATTGAGCTTTACTATTTCCTTTTGCATCCACAAAACCTACTGTTCTGTATTTTACTTGAGTTCCATTTTCACCATCTAAGTAGTTTCCATCACTTCTTATTATTTCATATCCTAATATTTTATCTTTGTCTTTATCAACATCTAAATCTATAGCTATCTTATTAGATTTAACTAAAGAGCCACTTTGCACTCCATCAGCAAAACTAGCACTTACCTTAGTATCTTCTGCCATGTTAGATATGTTTTCATTTAAAATCTTTCTTCTAGCCTCATCATT
Source organism: Clostridioides difficile (assembly GCF_001299635.1). Lineage (GTDB taxonomy): Bacteria > Bacillota > Clostridia > Peptostreptococcales > Peptostreptococcaceae > Clostridioides > Clostridioides difficile_A. Next base: position 51,328 of record NZ_JRHN01000046.1, read on the forward strand.
TACATACTGTATCTTTCTAGTCTCTTTTTCTAACTTCTTACCATCCATTATACTGTTTAGCTCTGGTGTAATCTCTACTCCCCATGCCTTAAAGTAGTCTCTTAAATCTTTTTCAACGACACTTGATGCCATAGCAACTAGCATTTGGTCTTTTGGCAAGTTATTTATTGGATCATCACTTGAAAGTGCTCTATATTTTCTAGAAATTTTAGCATAGAATGAATCATTACCCAAATCAGCATCTGAATTATTCTTTAACATTGAACCAGTAAAATCATCGTCATATGCTAAATGTAATTGCCATAACATTCCAAGTCTTTCAAATACGTTACTTGGTATTCCCAAACTATTTGAAGTAACATGTTCATATATCTTATCCATTGTAGAACCTTCAAGTCTTGAATGTGTCTCATCATCAAATGTCTGAGCAAGTAGTGCAAGTACATTGTTACTAGTCTCACTGTATGTCATCTTACCTATATCTGTAACATGCCCTATCTCATGACCTATTCCCCATCCAAATAAACTTCCTCCACTAGCTTTTCCATTAGCATCTATTTGGAAAGGTACTCCATTCATAAGCCCTGGAACTGAACCGTATTCCACTCCTACATGCAGACCAGAAGCATACATAAATGCTCCAATAAACATTCTTTGATATTTTATGTTCATACGAGATTTTGGAGCCATATCATTTTTAGTTATATTAAACTCATTATCGTCTATAGTTCCATTACCATCTAAATCTTGTGTCTTAAATACACCTCTTTCAGAGTATATTAAATCCATAATTTGTTCCCATGCAAGCATACTGTTATATAGTCTATCTACTTGTGTGTTTAAATCAGAATTTCCTTTTGATATTCCTTGATATACAGCTGTTGCTGGAACGTTTAATGTTACTTTGTCACTTTCAATGTCAGTAGTATTTAATACACCTGTTGTTTCTGAATATCCATATGAATTACCAATATTTGTGCCTGGATAGTATGGTTCTCCTTTTATCTCATTCTTATATTTAGCTAATTCTTCTATATAAACTTTTATTTTTTCTTTAGATTTAGAAACCCCCTCAGGGCTATTGTCGTTTATCATTCCATTTAAGTTAAGATGTGGTATCTTAGTAGCTCCTGCTACACGCACTTTTATATCTCCACCACTCGGAGTATCATAAGGGTATCTTATATATAAGCTTCCTCCACGTTCTGCATCTAAGCTATGAAGCTTACTCAACTGAATTACATTTTTACCAGTGTTAAGGTTTATTTCTCCACTCTTATATGCTCCAGACTCTCCATAGTATTGTGTATATATTAACTTAGGAGTCTTACCACTTTTACTTCCAACATATATCGTAATTTCATCTCCAGCTCTAGCAGCTACTCCCAATGCCTGCCAGTCATTTCCCATACCTAAGTTATTCGACTTAATAGTATAGTTTCCACTCTTATCTTTATATTTTCCTGATACATTTATATCTTGATTAACAGTAGTCACATCAGTAAGTGTTGCTCTATCATTATATAAGTCTTGAGCTAATTTTAATTCTCTTTCTATAACAGTCTTATATGGATGATATTCTCCACTTGCTGTATCTGGAGTATTAAGTCTATCTTTTAGTTCTGTTATTTTTTCTTGAGTTATACTTTCTTTTAATTCGACTTGTAAATCGTCTGTAAATAAATCTCTTACCTCTTTTTCTATACTGTCATACTCATAGAATTTAAGCTCTGATATATTAGATTTATATGAATAAGACGAACAAACACTAACTTGTATCTTAGTCGCATTTATTGGTTCTTTTAATCTAACCATCACGTATTTATTATTATTTACAGGGTCTGTCTTTGTTTCAAAAGGTGCATCACCTAAATTATGTAATTGACCATTTTCATCCCAATACTGTATCTCAAAGTCATTTATAGTCTTATCAGAAACATCAAATCTAGGTGTAGCCATAAAAGTATCCATAGTATAAGCTTTATCAAAAGTTATGATTGGTCCTCTATTTGTTCCTTCAGCTGCATTATAACTTGGGAATGTCCAGTGTGTTGTAAAGTCTCCATCAACTACATTAAATTTGTTAAATGGATTTTTATCACTATATTCTTTTGTATCATATCCAGCTGGATAAGTAACATCTATTATATGATTAGTTGGTATTCCAAATCCAGCATCAGATTTAGGAGTATTAATCAATCTATAGTTAGGTGTTGTTGGTGCATCTACACTTTCAGTTGTGCCTAGATATATCTTAGACATTCCACTAGTACCTAAGTGATTAGTAGCTGTCATTCTAACTTCATACGTTGTATTATCTTTAAGCCCTTCTATTTTTGAACTTGTTCCACGAATAAGCTTATCATTGTATTTTATCCAAGAACCATTAGAACCTTTTTCTCTGTAATATAAGTCAAAATCTTTAGCTTGTTTATGATTTTTCCAACTTACATCAAGAGCTTTAAATCTACCTTTAATGCTTATGCCTTCTGGTGGCTCTGGTCTTGTATCTGGAACAACTTGAAACTCTATTATACTGTCTGGGCTAAATTGTATAGGCTTATAGTTTGAGTCCACATTTTCTGGTACTCCATCTAAATTGCTTGGTGAAGCTTCTTTATATCCACTAGACCAATCGCCATTTAAAGACTGTATGCTGACTCTATATAGACCATACGCATCTATATCTCTAACCTCTATAGAATTTTTGCTAGTTTGTAATTTTTTAGTTGATAATACTTTTCCTTTACTATCAATTGTGTCTAATATAAGTTCATATGCAGACACATTAACTTCATTGTTCCAATAAAAAGATACCTTTTCATTTCCAACAGCAGTACTAGTTGTTATTTTATTAATTTTAGGTATATTCATATCTGGCTTTGGTATTTCTTTATAAACATTATTTAAAAATTCAACTTTAGATATTTCTGCAAGATTTCTATCATTGGCTGTTGTAGCTGTTATTTTTATAGTTATCTTTTTCACTGCTACTTGTTTTCCAAGATTTATCACTATATCGCTATTTTGAACATCTGCATATGTTTCTAAAGCTGACCTACTATATGTAGATGTTGTAGAGTTATCATCTTTACTAATATTATTATCTTCTTTTGGTGTATCTTTGTCTAAATCAGATTTATCTGTTGATGAACTTTCTTTATCATTACTTTCCTTATTATTGTTTTCTTGTTCATTTGTATTAGAATTTGATTCTTCTTTATCATTCTTTTCTTCTTGAGTATTATCTAAGTTATTATCAGGTTGCTCTGTATTTTCTTCTTTATTATTTACTTCTTCTTGTTGTTCCTCTTTTAAAGCTTTTACATACTCTTTGTTTTCATAAGGAATCTCTTGAACATTACCATCTTTATCTGTAACCTCAACTATTCCTTTTGCTGGAGCACTCCCTTCAGGAGCTTTAATATTTATGACTTCCATATCAAGAGCTTCTGATAAAGCTATATCCATTACTGCTGGTTTTTCTTCTGATATTTTATCCTCTTTATTTGCTGGAGATATTGTAACTCCACTACTTTCTCCACTAAATAAATCTTCTACAGTACCTTGAATATCTGTATCAGTATTTTTTTCTAATATTACTTTACTTGTATCTACTATAGGATTAGTAGGTACTATACTTTCTAGACTATTTGCATTTTCATTTTGTCCTAGATTTTTATGTACATAGTCTAGGTCAGCAATATCTACCTTTCCATCTCTATTTAAATCATATTCTTTTTTATTTGAATCTATATTTTCTAGAACTTCATTATAATCATTTTTATCTACTTTGCCGTCTCCATTTACATCACCCATTAAGAATAGTTCATAGTTTAAAGGTTTATTTTTATTATCTACACTTGCTCTATTACTTAATAAAACCCTTTGAGAATAATTTGATATATCAATATCTTTAACTTCTTTACTCTTAAATCCACTTCCAGAGACTTCTACCTTGTATTTTCCAACAGGTAAATTGCTGAACATAATATTATAATATGATATATTTTCATCTTTATCTTTTACTTCACTTCTATTGGCAGATAATTTTTTGATAGTATAGTCTATAGTATCTGTTCCTATATTTATACTTCCTAAATTTTTACCTCCAAGTTTTATTATCCCACTATTATTATTACCATCTTTTAATTGTAGCTGTATATCAGTTATACTTTCTGATTCATTATTTTTGATTGGAAGTGAAAAATTTAAATCCACTTCTAGATTCCCCTTTAGCTTTTCTGTAACTGATTTTTCAACTGCTCTTAGTTTTCCCTCTAATATAGGCTCTGCAAAAACATTCAATGGTGCACTACACATAGATACTGCTAGTACACAAGATATTGCCTTTTTCATGAAATAACAATCCTCCCTCAATAAATCTTTAATTTTCCATGAATTTAAATGCTATAGTTTCAGACAATAAAAAAAGACACTCAAAGAGAATCTTTATTATGAATAAAAAGAATTTGCTCTTTTTAGCAACTGGCTGATATGGCTTTATAAGCTTTAATCCCTATAGTTTTGCGTCATTAGATTTCCCTAATTTTGCCATTTAATTTTCAATGCTTTTATACCCATTTTATACTATATTTAAACTTTTTAATACAAATTTTTTATGTTAAAATCCAAAAAAAGAATATTTATATTATTATGTTAATATAAATATTCTTTCTCATTATAAATACATTACTTATACGTTATTTTCTAATTATTATCTTATTACATATTTCCAGCACTTATATATTATTCTTATCAAAATATCTAAATCTTGGTAAATACTTATTCTTTATATCTTCCATAAAACTCATGTGTTGCATATATAGTCTTATCACCTGTCATAGTTAATCCAAATCCCATTATCTCATATCCCTTATGCAACATATTTGTACCTTCCTCAGGATTGGTCTTCCACTCATTAAAAATAAAGTTTCCTATATCATCTGCATCCCTATTTGTATATACAGGCTTATCTTGGATTTTATACTTAATTATATTTTCCCCTTGAACAGAAATGTATCCTGGCTTAATCTCACTCCAATCTAAGTATTTCAAAAAAGTAGAATACGAATTTTTACCATTTATAGTATGAGATAAAGTCTTTTTATTTGCCATTAAGTTAGACCAGTCATTTGCTAAACCTTCTAATCTACTTGCTACAGATAACTCTCTTACTCCATTTTCTTTTCTGTATTGTTTTGTAAGAGCATATATTTTTCCCTTTATTCTATCCTTAAATACTTTATCATTTGGATTATAGTATAATCCTTGTTGATTTGGAGAGGCTTGATTTATACATTGCTTGATGACATTCTGATTTATTCCTCCTAGTACAGTTAATTTATCTGCACCACTTAAAATACTCTTATTGCTACCATTTTCAACTAAAACCACAGGTGCATTTTTTGCTATTGTAGAAGCTACCAATGCATCAGTTAGTTGCATACCTTTACTTAAATAAAATTCTTTACTGTCTTTATAAAATTCTTGTATAACTCTTTTATTTGTGTCAAATCTATCCGTTCCACCCAATCTAACAGAATTTGTACTTTTAACCAGTTCATCACTTATTATCTCACTAGAACCAAGTGCATAACTCTTTAATCCTGTTGTATCAAATCCTACACTGCTTCCATCTGTAAGTATTATAGGTACTCCATCTCTTGCTGCTACTGGTGATGCACTTATTGCATCTGCTTCTCCTGTGATTCCATTAGCTATAATCACTTTATCAATTGGTTTAATTTCTTTGATTTTCTCAGCTATCTTTACACTTGTATCAAATCTATTTTCACCAAATATTCTCTCTACAACCTTATTTTTAGATATCAATTGATTTTCTATACCTTTACTGATAGTTGATTCTGAACCTATTATATATACATTCTTTGCTTTATTTAATCTTTCCATTGTAGTATTTGGGATTTGATTTTGTTTTGTCATTAAAATAGGCGCGTTTAATGCTCCTGCCAAACCACTTGCGCTCAAGCCATCTGACAGGCTATTATCCGAATTGATTAGTATTACTGTATTATAGTTTTGTTTGTCTGCTATTTTTGCTGCTGTCTCATATCTGTCAATTCCTTTTATTTGTTCAACTGATGTGAGCGCATTTACTCTAGGAGTATTTACCATTACTAAAAATAGTGTAAGTCCTATAGCAAATATCTTTCTACTATTCTTCATATTTTTTTACCCCCAATATTAGTTTTTATAATTTTGTTATATTGATTTTACTTAGACTTAATAAAAAGTTACAATTTTGTTACCATATTTTATATATGATACCATAGTTATCCATCTAACTCAAACAATATAATTAAAGTTTTTATTATTCATAAATTCAAAACATTATAACTTATTTTCTTTAATTAAGTGATAGGCTCAAAAGTTTTATTAAGTTATACACTTAAAACAATATAATTTAATAAGTATTTATTTTCTATAACCTTTCTTATATATAAAGTTTTTTAAATAAATATCTTAAGATAACATCTACCACAAGATATAATAATCAAAAACAATAAAAAGATGGTATCCTAACTTATTTTAAGATACCATCTTTTCATTATTTCTATTTTAATTGTTTATACTTATTTATTATCTATATTATATCTTACTTAGCTAAACATTATCTAAATAAACTTACAAATTTAAATTTTATATACTATTAGTTTCTAGTAAATAAGTTTATTTTTTCTGCTATTTTCTCAATAGCATTTTTAGCTATTCCTTCACCTATTTGTACTAACTTAGTAGCATTCTTAAGTCTTAATTCAACTACTTCTTCTTGTGACTTAGAAAGTTCTTCTGTAGTTAATATTATTGGTGCTTTTGCACTAGCTGCAAGTGGTGCTGCTGTAAGTGCATCAACCAATTGTCCATTTCCACCTACATAACCATCTTTCGCAACATATGCTTTAGTTGCTCCTGCATAGTACTTGTTGATTACTTTAGCATTAGTGTCTTTTCTGTTTTCTCCTGCTAATCTTTCAACTTTATTATTTAAATCTATTTCAACTAATTTGTTTTCAACGTCTTTTGATACAGAGTTCTCTCCACCAACTATTTCTAATTCTTTTCCATTTAATAACTTCTCAGCTTTAGCATCCAATTCGTTACCTGTAACTATTATTGGAGCACCAAATTGAGCAGCTCTAGCAGATATACTCATAGCATCTGCTTCTCCATTTCCACCTACTACGAAAGCAGTTTTAAATGTATCTTTTAATTGTTTTGCTATTTCTAAAGAAGTCTCAAATCTATCTTCTCCAGAAACTCTTTCAACTTTACTTACACCTAACTTAGCAAGTTTTTCTTCAGTTTCTTTTGATATTTTAGATTCTCCACCTACTATATATATCTTCTTAGAAGATAAGTTGCTTCCAAGTACTCTTAATATCTCAGCTTCTATTTCTGATGGTAATGAATCTTTCTTTGATAATAGTATTGGTGCATTTTTTTGAGATGCAAGTGGTGCTGATGCCAATCCATCAACTATAGCATCTTCTCCAACTAAGATTATTGCTTCGGCTGCTCCATCATTAAATCTCTCTTTACTAACCTCTACTGCTGTTGTAAATCTTGAATCTCCAGATAAAACTTCTACCTTTAATTCTTTTCCATCTTTAACATCAGTTAATACTTTGTGTAAATCTCTTACTAACTTATGATTTTTACTTGATATACTTATTGTTTCTGGCTTTTCATTTGTCTTGCTTAAAATCATATCAAAGCTTGATTTTTCTGGCTTATCTTTATCATCACTATCTTCTTGCTCTTGAGTAAGTATAGCTACATTTTCAAATGTTAAAGAATATCCATTTTTAACTTTATTAACTATTTCTCTTCCTGATGTAGTCAATCTAACTCCATCGAATAAATCTTCTGCTGATACATCTTGTAAATCTGCATTTTTAACTGTTATTGTATGTAATTCTTTTGATTCTATATCACTATATTTCTTTTCATAGCCTTCAAAAGTACTTTCTTCTGATATTATTTGTTTTGAGAAATCTAAGTGTTGGTCTCCCACATTTATAGTAATAACATTTTTTGAATCTTTTGCTCTTTTTACTTCAACTGAGCTTGTAGATTTTATTGTTGCTGTTAATTTGCTATCAGAATCTTCTGCTAAAGTTGCATTGAAAGCATTAACTGCATCTACTATTTCTTGGGCTGTTTTGTAGTTTTCAATTTTATAGTCAACTACTTTTCCACCTAGAGTTTGATGACCTTTGTCTTGTATTGTAACTTTTAAACTTTGTCCTTCTACTAATGCGTTTATTTTGTTTTGTAATTGAGTTGCATTAGTTAAAGTTACATTGTCTACTTTTATATCATAAACTCTGTCATTTACATTTGCTCCTGCTTTTGTCTCTTCAAACTTAATTTCTAATGCTTTTCTAACTTCTTCAATTAATTTAGTAGAATCTTTCGCACTTACTGTGTAACTTTTATCAACATTTTCTGACACAGTGTTATCTGCGAATATTGGTGCTGCTGCACTCATAACTGTGGCTCCTGCCATTACTATTGCCATACTTCTCTTCTTGTTGCTCAACATATTTATGTCCTCCGAATATTGTTTTTTAATTTTTTTATATTCGTATTTCCCACATATAAATAATATTATATATAATATTATTTATCAATACATTTTATAAGTTTACATAATTTACTAGTATATATTTTAAAATAATTGTATGAAAATCCATATTTTGAGCACATTATCATATCAATTTTTACTAATTAATCCTCTCTATTTAAATTAAATATACATCACTAATTTAAACTATTTTACAAAGTTTAAGACTACTATTTATTATAAGAAGTATTGTAAAGCAAAAGAGGATACCTCTCAATGATAATAGAATCATTTTGAAGTATCCTCTTGAAAATAACTAAGTCAATAATTTTCTATCTTTCACACTCTTGATTTGCAACTGTACAAGAAGTTTTACAAGCTGATTGACAAGAAGTTTGACACTCTCCACATCCACCTTTTGCAGCACTTTGCTTTAAAGTAGCTTGAGATAAAGTTTTTACATGTTTATTTTCCATTTTCAACGCCTCCATTTCTAATTGTTTCCTATTGATTATATCATAAAACTACTCTAATATAAACTCTATTTAAAGTTGACACCCAATACGCCTCCAATACCTCCCGCTGCTGATATTAACAATAACTTATAAATCATTCCTACTTCAAACACAAACTTTTCTTGTGCTAAAAACACAGTTAAAAAAATACATACTATGTACAAAAGTCCAACCAAAAGTCCATATATAAGACCTTTTTCTTTCATGTGTTTTGAAGTATAAAAACCCCCTATAGCTGCAGAAATGGTAGTTATAAATGATGAAACCATGGTTATATTATCTCCACCAATATCTGTAAATGTCAAAAATAAGTTATACACTAATAAAACAGCCAAGGTTATTATATAAGCATACCCTAGACCTTTAAAAATATAATTAGATTTTCCCATAAAAAAAACCTCCTCTCAAATTAATATATATTCGAGAAAAGGCTTTTAAATTACTAATTTACTCTTCTTCTATTTCTTCTTTTTTAGATTTAACTGTACCTATAGCCCATTTTTCAAATGGAACTTTAGTTCTATTTGGTCCTAACTCTAGTATTACAACATCATCTTCAACTTTAGCTACATTAGCTACTATTCCACCTATTGTAACGACCTTGTCTCCTACACCTAGGCTACTTCTCATTTCTTTTAATTGTTTGTCTTTTTTCTTTTGAGGTCTAATCATTAGGAAATAAAAGATTGCTATTACTACTACCCATAGACCTATACTCATCATTATTTGTTGCTGTGGCATTAATTTTTCACTCCTTCATAAATTATACTCTTTTGTAAAACACTGTAAATATCTATATAAGTATTTACTTTTTTAGTTTTGAGTACTATTGAATATTATATATTAAAATGATTATAATTAATAGTCCAAACTCTATATTTCATAGCCATATTTTGCAAAAAATTCATTTCTAAAATCCAGTAATCTATCTTCCATTATCGCTTGTCTTATTTGCTTCATTAAATTTAGTAAAAAATGAAGATTATGAGTAGTTATTAATCTAGCTCCTAATATTTCATTTGCTTTTATAAGATGTCTTATATAAGCTCTTGAATAGTTTTTACAAGCATAACAATCACACTCTGGGTCAAGTGGAGTAAAGTCTTCAGCATAAGTTGCATTTCTTACTACTACTTTACCTTGACTAGTCATTGCAGTCCCATTTCTAGCTATACGAGTAGGTAAAACACAATCAAACATGTCTACTCCTCTTATAACACCTTCCACTAAATCATCTGGGCTACCAACTCCCATTAGATATCTTGGTTTATCTTTTGGCATAAATGGAGTTGTATGTTCTAGTACATCATACATAAGTGGCTTTGGCTCTCCAACACTAAGTCCACCAATAGCATATCCTGGTAAATCAATGCTAGTTATCTCTTTTGCTGATTGCTCTCTTAAATCTTTATACATTCCACCTTGTATTATACCAAATAAAGCTTGCTTATCTGTATTATTATGGGCATCTTTACATCTTTTTAACCATCTTGTTGTTCTTTCTAACGAATTTTTTACATATTCTCTATCTGCTGGGTATGGCGCGCACTCATCAAATGCCATCATTATATCTGACCCCAACGCATTTTGTATTTCCATAGCCTTTTCTGGAGTTAGAAAATGTTTTGAACCATCTAAATGTGACCTAAATTCTACCCCTTCTTCTTTTATCTTTCTTAGAGGCCCTAAACTAAATACTTGGAACCCACCACTATCTGTAAGTATTGGCTTATCCCAGTTCATAAACTTATGAAGTCCACCTGCTCTTTTTATAAGCTCATGACCTGGTCTCATATATAAATGGTATGTGTTACTAAGTATTATTTGTGAGCCAATCTCTTTTAGTTCTTCTGGTGTCATAGATTTGACAGTTGCTTGAGTCCCAACTGGCATAAATATTGGTGTTTCTATTATTCCATGTGGAGTGTGTAATCTTCCTAACCTTGCACCACTCTGTTTGCAAGTTTTTATCAATTCGTATCTTACTGCGTACATAAAGTTCTCCTTAGTAATATTTATTTCTCATTATTTTTTAATATATTCTTGTAATAATCTATTTATCTAGTACATTTTCTAAATAGATTTATCTTTATCATCTTTTTCCTGTTGTTCTTTAATCGCTTCTTCATCATGTATACTCGTTATATTAAGAGCACTCTTGTCTTTTGTTACTAAAAACTTTTTTATAGCAAAAAGTCCTGCAATAGCTATAACACCTATTAAAACATCTATCATTCCTTCATTTTTAGGAAGTAACAACATTTTTCTAGCTATAGCATAAAGTAGTGCCTCAATAAATGCTCCTGGTATATGAAGTGATAGCATTACTACAAGTTCAACACCTATCACTAAAAGTAATATTTGTGCTAAGAAGTCGTTAAGCTGACTGTATTGTACCGGATTTTGAAAGTCAACTATATATGCTCCCCACATAAGTCTTAATACATCTACAGTCCCTAGAAATACAGCTATTAAAACTACCACTGCTAACACACGTTCAAATATAAAAGCAATCTTTAATATAGGGTTATTCTTTTTTTGTTTTTGTAAACTATGCATCAATTACCTCCCTACTTTATAATCATAGCATCTCCAAAACTGAAGAATCTATATCTTTCTTTTACTGCCTCATTATATGCATTTAAAACATTATCTTTTCCACAAATAGCACTTACTAGCATTATCAATGTAGACTCTGGCAAATGAAAATTAGTAATAAGCTTATCTAGAACTTTAAACTTATAACCTGGATATATAAATATCTCTGTCCATCCACTAGTTTCTTTCATCTTTCCATCTTCATTACAGGCTGACTCTATAGTTCTACAACTAGTAGTTCCAACACAGATTACATTATTTCCATTTTCTTTTGCTCTATTTATTTTGTCAGCTGCTTCCTGACTAACCATATAATATTCTGAATGCATCTTATGATTTAAAACATCATCTACTTTTACTGGTCTAAAAGTACCTAAACCAACATGTAAAGTTACAAAGGCTATATCCACACCTTTTTCTTTTATTTTGCTTAATAGTTCTTCTGTAAAGTGTAATCCTGCTGTAGGTGCTGCTGCTGAACCATTATGTTTTGAATAAACAGTTTGATATCTCTCTTTTTCATCCAATCTAGCAGTTATATATGGAGGTAGTGGCATGTTTCCAAGTTCATCCAAGATTTCTTCAAAAATCCCATTGTAATGGAACTTTATAATTCTTGAGCCTTCATCTGATAAATCCACAACTTCTCCAATTAACTTTCCATTTCCAAAAGAAAACTTAGTACCTACTTTTGCTCTTTTCCCTGGTTTTACTAGAGCTTGCCAAGTATCTTCCTCAGTTCTTTTTAATAATAGAAACTCAATTTTTCCTCCAGTTTCAAGCTTCTCACCTATCAATCTAGCTGGTATAACTCTAGTATTATTTAGAACTAAACAATCCCCTGGATTTAAATATTCTATTACATCTCTAAAGACTTTATGCTCAATATCTCCTGTCTCTTTATTCAGTACCATCAATCTTGAACTAGCTCTATCTTCTATAGGAACTTGAGCTATAAGTTCCTGTGGTAAGTCAAATTTAAAATCACTTGTTTTCAATGTTAAACTTCCTCTCTTAAAATTTCTCTAGCTACAATAATATCAAAAAAACAACTTATTTTCTACAATATTACCATAATCTATCAAGAAATTACTCTTTTTAGCATACATTATATCCACAATATATAGATATTTTTCCACGATATACACGTCTTATCCACAATATATAGATGCAGTACACACAATTTTCAGTGTATTTATCCACAGTATCTACAGGTGTAATTACCATTTTGTGGATATGTTTGAATTTTTAGCCATTTTAGAAATATTTAAATTTAATGACTATTCTATTTTATAAGTATTTATATAATCTATTTTTATTTTTCATTAGGATAAGGAATTTTTAGGTGTTCATATGCTAATGGCATAGCTACTCTCCCTCTAGGCCCTCTATTTATAAAGCCCAGCTGAAGCAAATATGGCTCATATACATCTTCTATCGTATTTCTATCTTCACCAATAGAAGCTGCTAATGTATCAAGACCAACTGGTCCCCCTCTAAATTTTTCTATTATAGTCATAAGAAGTTTCTCATCTACAAAATCAAGCCCTAAATTATCAACACCTAAAAGTTCTAGTGCATCTTTTGCTACCTCATCAGTTATTTTTCCATCAGCTCTAACTTGTGCAAAATCCCTAACTCTTTTTAATAATCTATTTGCTATTCTTGGAGTCCCTCTTGAACGTTTTGCAAGCTCTAAAGCACCATTAGATTGTATTTCTGCATCTAAGATATTTGATGACCTAAGGACTATTTTTGAAAGCTCATCAACTGTATAGTAATCCAATTTACAAATAACACCAAATCTATCTCTAAGTGGATTTGTAAGCATACCAGCTCTTGTTGTAGCCCCAATAAGCGTGAATTTAGGAAGGTCAAGCCTTATACTCCTTGCAGATGGCCCTTTTCCTATTATTATATCTAAACAAAAGTCTTCCATCGCTGGATACAAAACTTCTTCAACACTTCTGTTGATTCTGTGTATCTCATCTATAAATAAGACATCATTTTCATTTAAGTTTGTAAGTATAGCTGCCAAATCTCCAGCTCTTTCTATTGCAGGACCTGATGTAATCCTTAAATTTACACCCATCTCATTAGCTATTATGCTAGCTAGAGTAGTCTTTCCAAGACCTGGTGGTCCATATAAAAGCACATGGTCTAACTGCTCATTTCTTGATTTAGCTGCCTCTATAAATATGCTAAGTTGCTCCTTGGATTTTTCTTGACCTAAATAATCTTCTAGAGTCTTTGGTCTTAGACTATTTTCTATATCTATATCTTCTGTCTTCATTGTAGAAGTTATTATTCTATTTTCATCTTCAAAACCTTGCATTTATACCCCTCCTCTCGTACTTTTGGAAATCTACTGTGCTATTTTGAAATCTACCTCTATACTTTAAATATTATTTTAAAGTCTAAATGTTATTTTAAAGATTTACTCATTATATATGTAAGTGCTTTCTTTATAATGGCTTCTGTATCCATACCATCCTTTTTACACTTTTGAACTGCATCTTTTGACTCTGATAATGTATAACCTAAGGCTACAAGTGCATCCACAGACTCATCTTGAGATATTAAGGTAGGTTTTTGTGATAATAATGTTGGTTCAAATTCTATGTTGTTTTTGTCTACCTTGTCTTTAAGTTCTAAGACAATTCTTTCTGCTGTCTTTTTCCCAACACCAGGAGCTTTGGACAGCTTTCCAATATCTTCACTTAAAATATACGCTCCTAACTGTGCTGGTGATGCAAATGATAGTATTGAAAGTGCCACCTTAGGCCCTATCTTAGATACAGATGTAAGTAACTCAAACATCTTAAGTTCCTCCCTACTTACAAAACCACAAAGGCTCATATCATCTTCTCTCACAATTAGTTTAGTATATATTTTTGTAGCTTCTCCCACTTGTAAATTCATGATTGTATTGGATGATACATTTACCTTATATCCTATACCATTATTTTCAATAACTATATTATCTATATAAATCTCTTCTATTGTACCTTTTATATAACTATACATACTTACCACCTATATTCTTTAGAGTTTTTTCAAGCTTATTTGAATGAGCATGGCAAATAGCCACAGCTAAGGCATCTGCAACATCATCTGGTTTTGGAACCTTTTTTAAACTCAAAAATGAAGTTACCATCTGTTGAACTTGTGCCTTATCTGCTCTTCCATATCCAACTACACCTTGTTTTACTTGAAGTGGAGTGTATTCATACACTGGCTTCCCATTATGAGCACATGCAAGCATAGTAACACCTCTAGCTTGTGCAACTGTTATAGCTGTTTTTACATTCTTGTTAAAGAATAATTCTTCCATTCCAACTTCATCTATATTGTAATTCTTTACGATTGTATCAATTCCTTTATATACAAGTTCCAATCTTCTCGATATATTCATGTGTGCAGGTGTTGTCACTGCTCCATAATCTATTACCTTAAACTTGCTATTTTTGTATTCAACTATACCATATCCAACTATAGCTATACCTGGGTCAATCCCCAATATTATCATTTTTTTAAATTCCCCCTAAAAATAAAAGAAATACCAAAATGTATTTCTCATAAAAACTTATGTTCTAAATTATTATACCATAAATAATATTAACAAATCATAAAATGGTATATGTAAAATATAAAATAAAATAAAAAAGTCATACCAAAGCAAGATTTTACTTCAGTATAACTTTTATATTTAGTACAAATAAATTATGGTATTTTATAGGAATTAAATGTGACTACAATTTTAATATTAACTTACTTAGTATTAACTTGCAAAGTCTTCCAATCTTGAATAAGCATCTTCTTCAGTATCCATAACTACACCTTTTTTGATTTCATCTTGAACTGTCTTAGGAAGTGAATCTATTCTTATTTTTGTTTTTTCTACTAAGGTTTTATTTCCACTATTATCATATTTATATAATGCTATATTTCCATTATCATTTTCAATCGTATATTTACCTTTTATAGTGGCATTCATTGCTTGTACATCTTTAGTGTCACTATATTTAGATTCTACTAGTACGATTTCATTTTTATCCATACTCTTTATTTCTTTACTTGGATACTCTTTTTTAAAATATGATACTATTTCTGATTTTGTCTTATCTAATAATGATTCTGGAACTATCCCAGCCATTGTAAGTGTTCTCTTATAATTAGTTTCATTTTCGCCTTCACTTTGAAGCCAAACTTCACAATTTTTATTTAATCCAAAAGCTTCTTTTGACTTTTCATTCATATTCGCACTAGTACTTACAACTTCACCAGTTTGAACTCCATTATGTTTTAATCTTGTCCCTATATAAACTCCACTACTTAATACAAATACTCCTACTAGTATTAAGGCAGATATTTTCCAAGGAAATAATTCTTTTTTCTTCTTTTCAAACATTGATTACGCCTCCTTTTTCTATTATTTTCTCCAAGCTGTAAGTTTTTATACAATTTAGGTAAATTTTAGAAGAAAATATATTTACATTTCAAATTACTCTAAGAATAGATATTTTATAAAAGAGAGTTTTCTCTTAAAGGTTATATTCTTGTAATTATATGGACATAATTTATAATAAATAATCGTTTAGGAGGTAATAACTTTGGAAAGAATAAATTGTAATGTAACTAACTGCTCACATAATAATAGCCATATATGTTATGCAGATAAAATTTTTATAAATGGTGAAAAAGCTCACAATGATAGACATACTTGTTGTAGTTCATTTTTAGATGAGTCTATTTATAGCAATCTATCAAGCAATGTTAATAATAGAAATTGTGAAGAATTAGTTTGTAGTGTAAAAAACTGTGAATACAATAAAGATGGTAGTTTATGTACACTTGACAATATATTGGTTGCTCCTGAAACTGATAGAGTAAATCTTTATGTTGAAACATGTTGTTCTAGCTTTAAATGTAAATAATCACAATATAAATAAATATAAGGGTGTCAAATATGACTAAACTAACATAGTGTAGAGTATCTACAACTATTAGTTTGATTATACTTGACACCCTTATTTATTTTGAATAAAATCTCATTATTATAATCATATATAATATTATAACTGTAATTAAATTTGATAAATTTCTATAAATTGGTATAATCAATATGTAAATTGAATTTTAAATAAATTAGTCATAAAAATAAAATATCGAGTATATAGTGTTATATTAACTAGAAATGAGGTGCTTATGAGTATATTTTACATTCAATTTCTTTATTTTGTAATTTATAGTTTTATAGGATGGTGTTGTGAGACTACATATTGTTCAATTTTACAAAAGAAATTTGTAAATAGAGGTTTTTTAAATGGACCATTTTGTCCTATATATGGCTTTGGAGCATTAGCGATAGTTGCTACATTAACTCCTTTTGTACACAATATTCCCTTGTTGTTTTTATTTAGTATAATTATAACTAGTATAATGGAATATCTTACAAGCTTTGCATTAGAAAAAATATTTAATATGACCTGGTGGGATTATTCTAAGCACAAATTTAATATTCATGGCAGAGTTTGTCTAGAAAATTCACTTATGTTTGGTGTATTATCATTAATTGTAATGCTTATAGTACATCCTATTGTAGTTGATTTAATTAACTCTATCCCTAAAAATATACTATCTATACTGGCTATATCTATAGAAGTTTATTTTGTTTTAGATTTAGTAATTACAGTACATACAATCTTACAATTAAATGGCAAATTAAAACAAATCAATCTTATAATTAAAGAATTAAAAGATAAAAAAGAATACTACAAACTTATTACACAGGAAACTATTGAAAACAAACTTGAGTCTTTGATTGAAAATAGACTTGAGACTTTAGAAGATAGATTTGAAATACTTAAGGAAAAAGAAAACTATCGTTATGTTAGAAACCGTATTGATGAGCTTAAAAATAAACTTAATAATTTATTGTCTAACCACAAATTACTTCATAGACGTATTATCAAAGCATTCCCTAATATTAGCTCTAATAAACATAAAGATATTTTGAATAAAATCAAAGAAGACATTAAATCAATAAAAAAAGATAAATAGTTTAATAAACATAATATAAATTCAATAATAAAAATATTAATACATAATAGTAAGGATTAGAGTATTTTTTATAAAATACTCTAATCCATTGATATTCTAATCCATCAGTATCTCAACAGATTCTTTAAGTGTACTGACTTCTCCAACATTACCAGGGAAAATTATATATGGCATATTAGGAAATTTACTTTCTTTACCTGTCATCCATACTGGTATACCAGGTTTTATTTGCCCCATTACTGTAGCTTTTTTTACTTTAAGTGCTTTAGTACCAACATCACTAGACGTAATCCCACCTTTAGCTATAATGAAGTTAGGCCTTACATTAAGCATACCAATTATACTAGTAACAGCATCTGATATCTCTACAGAAATCATAAGTTGTTTATCTTTATCGTTTGTATCTAAATCAAAACGCTCTCGCCTAGTATAAACAGCAACCGTTTTTCCACTACTTATTTTTTCTTCTACTACTTGTATAACTCTTTTTACTTCATTTTTTAGACCATTTTCCTGTAGAACTAAATGTTGATTAAACTCTATAAATTCTATCGGATATTTACAATTTTTAAGTTCTTCTAATTGATGAGTGGTCTTATTTACATGTGAACCAACAAGTATAATCCCTCCATTAGTATTATCTTTTGAAACTAACTCATCTTTAGTAAGTAATGCCTTATCACTCACTCCTCCAAGAACCTTTGTTATAGCAGCAGCACTTCTAAACATAAACTCTTTTCCACTATTTACTGCACGTATAAATGCAATTGCAAATACCTTTACGTCTACATAGTCAGTTGCATTTACAATGACTTTATTGAAATCTTTAACCATTTTAAGTTTTTCTGTTATAGCTTTAATCTTTAGTCCTCTAAGCTCTTCAGAAGAAATGTATATCATATCATTAGACTTGTACTTTCCATTTGTCTTTTCTTCACACCACTCACCTATATCAGAAGCTTTATAACCAAAAGACTTGTCTTTTGCAAATTCAGTCATGCCTGCTGGTATAAGCATTTCTTCTTCTTTAACATAATGTATATTATCTATAGTGAATCTGCCACCTTCTTTAAAAAATGGCATTATTATTTCACCATCATATGTCTTTCCTGATAATTTCTCTACTTCACTTTTTAACAAATCGGTTTCAAGAGGATAGTGTCCTCTCATTGTAGAATCACTACGACTTATAATTATAAAATCCTTATTAGTTTTTTTAGATACATCCACAATATTTTTTGATATTTCTCTATGTGCTTCTGTTGTTTGATTAACAGTAAATCCTCTTGAATTAGTAAGTATAAAAAACATACTATTTTCTTCATTAAAACCTTGTTCTATACTATCTTTGTCCCAATCAGTATAAACAGAAATATCATGAACAGTCTGCACGCCTGTTGGGTCATCATCTAATACGATTATCTTTCTATCTAAATTTTTAAGTTCAGTTGCAAGAAGTTCATTTAATTTATCCTCATCTACTTCTTTAAAAGTATTAAGTATATCTATGCTAATTGGTTTTACTTCTCTCATTTAAAACGCCCCTTTATGTAATTTATGTAATCTGAATATAACCTATATAATATAACTCAATAGTTTATTATTTATAATCCTGGAAGTGGTATAATTCCATTTATAACACTAAGTAATAGAACCATTATAAATGCTACAACACCAGCAATAGTTCCTCCAATTGTCCAAGAATTTAAAGTATCTTTAACTGATAACCCACTAAATCTTGAGAGTATCCAGAACCCAGAATCATTTGGAAGAGAAAAACCAACTCCTCCAGCACATATAGCAAGCCCTACTAAAACTGGTGACATACCAGTTGCCAAAATCGTAGGCCCTAAAATTGACGATGTCGTTACTAGGGCTACAGTAGCAGAACCTTGAGAAATCCTAAGTAGTGCACTTAACAAGAACCCAAGTACTATAACTGATATACTAAGACCAGACATAGTATCAACTAAGAAATTACCTATACCACTTGCATTTATAACACTACCAAATGCTCCCCCTGAGCCTGTTATTAATAGTATTAAACCAGCTGAATCGGCAGCTTCGATAACAACGTCTCCCATAGGTTTACTTATGTATTTCTTTAAAAATACTATTGCTACTAATATCCCAAGAAGTATTGCTATGTTTTTATCTCCTATAAATGCAAGTATTCCACTAATTTTAGAACCTTTTTCCACAAACATACTAAATACATTTGATACAAGTATAAGAAGTATTGGAAATAATAAAGAGAACATAGAAATTCCAAAACCTGGTACTTCAGAAGAGTTATCATTTTCAAGCTTAATGCTATCTTCTCCCTGTTCTAAATTTTTTTCTCTATCATTCTCATCAATTGCATAGGACGGATATTTCTCAAAACGTTTTCCATAAAGCCATCCACCTACAAGAGCAGCTGGAAAAGCAACAATTATAGAATAAAGTATAAAACTACCCACATTCGCATTTACATTTGCTGCAACTGCCAAAGGTCCTGGTGTAGGTATTACAAGTGCATGTCCTACTATAGTCCCAACCCCTAATGCACATACAAAGACCATTAGAGATTTCTTAGTTACCCTTGAAACATACTTAATTATAGGCATCATTATAACGAAAGCTGCATCCATAAAAACTGGAATTGAGATTAAAAATCCTGCTGTAGTTACAGCTAATGCACTATTTTTTTCTCCTGTTTTAGCTAACAAACCTTTTGCGATAGATTCTGTAGCTCTTGACTCTGAAAGAATATTTCCAAATATTATTCCAAGTCCAATTACAATACCTATACTTCCTAATGTATTTCCAAACCCAGTCGATATTGTAGTTGAAATTTCATTTATAGGCATTCTAACCATAAAACCTGTAATTATCGATGTTATAAGTAATGCTAAAAATGGATTTACTTTAAACTTAATAATCGATACAAGTAAAATTCCTATAGATATAACAAATGCTATCAAAAGTCCATATCCTGTAATCATAATTTTTACCCCTCTATCATTCTACTTTATTATTTTATCAATCTTATTTTTTCTTTACTATGATAACTTAACTTTGCTGTATTTATATAATCTAATCTTAATAATATGTATTTACTACTACATCAATGTATTTAAAATTAATCATTATGTTTCTTTATTTCAACATCTGCTAATTTTTCAAAATACTGTGCTATTGCACCATGGTCATCTTCTAAATGCCCATGTACTTTTAGTGTCTGCATGATTTCTAATAGTTGACTTGTCATAGGTAGTGGCACATCTAAATTGTGTGCTGTCTGCATTACATTCTTAATATCTTTTAGATTAATAGATATTTTACCACCTGGTTTAAAGTCACGATTCATAATCATTGGTATCTTTGCATCCAATATTGTACTGCCAGCTAGACCTCCTCTTATTGCCTTATAGACTTTTTCTGGGTCTGCTCCTGCTTTTGCTGCAAGTACAAATGCCTCAGATACTGCTGCTATTGTCAAATTAACTATTACTTGATTTGTAAGTTTTGTAACACTTCCACTTCCATTATCTCCAATTAAAATAGATGAACTCCCCATTATATTAAAAAATGGCTCTACTTTTTTATAGATTTCTTCCTTGCCACCAGCCATAAAAGCAAGTGTACCATCAATTGCTTTTGGCTCTCCTCCACTTACTGGAGAATCTATAAATTCGAAGTTCATTTCTTTTAACTTATTTGCACACAAAACAGATTCTGTAGGAGTAACTGAACTCATATCCACTATTATACTTCCTTCTTTTAGAGACTTTGTCAAACCATCTACTCCAAATAATACATCCTGTACAATGGCTCCATTTGGAAGAATTGTAAATACTATCTCACACTCTTTACCCATTTCTAAAACACTTGCATATTTTGCTCCACATGATATAAGTTCATCCACAGCAGATTTATTAATATCATACACAAAAAGATTACATCCATCTTTCAATAAATTTTTTGCCATTGGTTTTCCCATTATTCCTAATCCAATAAATCCTAACTTCATTTTATCTTCCTCCATATCTTCACATTTTTGAAAACGGTTTTTTATGATTTAGAGTATACTACACACCAGTATACCGGTCAATATAAATTCTAAAAGTATTTATTTTAACAATAAATTGTATTTTTTATACATTTATATTATATTTAGTTATTCTATATAATATTTAATACATACTATTAATTAAAAATACTACACTCTACTTCTCATATAATTTATACATTTAAATTACTCTAGTTCTAATATAAATCATATATCACTATCCAACAATTTTTCATATTTTGTCATCTTATATGTAATTTAGATTTCAAAAGATTGACCTTATTTTTACTATGTTGTATGCTTAAAATTATATAAGTTTTTGTATTTTTATATTGTTTAGGGGGTATTATATATGGCTACATTTAAAAGATTACAAGAACAAGCATATGACTACTTAAAAGAATTGATACTGTCTGGAGAAATAGTAGAAAATGAAATATATTCCGAGACAAAGCTTGCTAGTGAAATAGGTATCTCCAGAACGCCAATAAGAGATGCTCTTCAAAGACTTAGCCAAGATGGATTTATAGATATAATTCCAAGTAAAGGTTTTAGAATTCATCAAATCACAGCAAATGAAATTGTAGAGATATTCCAAATACGCTCTGCGATAGAAGGGTTTTGCACTTTTTTAATTACAAGTCAATACAAAGAACCTAGAGCAGTTGAAACTATAAGTAAATTAAAATCTCTTCTAGATAAACAAAAAGATATTTTATTAGGTGATAAAAACTTAAATTCATTTGCTGAATACGATACATTATTTCACACAACAATAGTCTCATATGCTCAAAATACTGAATTTGATAAGATGTTTAACAGTTATATGTACAGAATAAAAAAACTAGCTCTTGACTCATTGTCACATGAGGGAAGACTTGAAACAACATTAAAAGAGCATACAGATATTTTTAATAATATAGCGAATGGATGTATTGAAGATGTTTACAGAACGACACTCGTTCATATGGAAACTCCTAAATACATTAATTTAGAAGATTTCTGCAACAATAAAATATTTTAATATCATCTTTGGTAAAATTATATTTATATTAAATTAATTTCCTAGTTATAAAAAATAATCTATAATTATAGTGTAACTAATATTATTTTAAGGAGTGATTTTTTTGAACGAAGATGTTGTAACTAATGAAACAATCGACAAAGATTATGCCATTGAAGAAGTTCGTATGGCATGTAAGCATTTTGGTGACTTATATTTTTATTTTTCCAAAGTGTTATTTGAAGAGCTTGGAGAAGATAAAACTAGCGAAATATTAAAGAAAGTTTTGTTTGAAAGGTCTGAAGAAAGAGCTATTGCTATGAGAGAAAGAGCTCATGAAAATGGAGAGGAATTAATTGCAGACAATATTATTAGCACAACTGATGTTCCATTCTTAGGCTGGGTTCCTGAATTTGAAGAGTTGCATTGCCCTTATGGTGCTTCCTGGCTTTCAAGATTTGAGGAAAATCCTTGGTTTAAAAAATTTGCATCTCTTTATTGTGATGTTACAGATACTACTGTCGCCGAAGTATTTACAGGAGATACATCCCACAAAATAACAAAAAACATTCTATGGGGAGATAAAAGCTGTGAAAGAATATATTTCCATGATGACAAGGTATCTGAAGGTAAGTACACATATGGAAATAAAAATTGTAAATAAATAAATTAAATTTTCTATATTCTTATACTATATTTTGTACTTTTTCATATAAATATTATAACTAGTCTTTTATTTTACTTTGGTTTAACTTAAAGATAATTTAATTTTAATCTATATGTATTATCATATAGGTAATAAGAAAATTATCTTTATAAATTATAGTTTTAGTTTTATAATTTATAAAATATTTATGTTCTTTGTAAAATTTTTTAGGAGCTTCTAATGTTATGCTATAAAACTATCTTGAGAAGGGCTGATTGAATGTTTAATAAAATATATGAAAAGAAAGAATTTATAGTTTTTCAAGTTAAAAAAGGTTATGTAGTTTATAATACTAGAAAGAGTTTTGAAGAAGGTCACACACATTTAAAGCATTTTGAAGCAGCAAAGACAGCTATTGATTTAGCAATAAATAAAAAGATTCCTAGAAGTAAAGATGGTTATTATCTGACTAGTTTAATTCGCATAAGTGATGATTGTTATTACATTGATAAGTTAAGCGAATTATTATATGTCAGAGAACAAAAAGGTAAAAAAGAAAAGTACTGTAATTCTGGTTATCAGATGTAGCAAGACTAGTTGTGAATTATAAGTACCTTTAGTCTTAAAACCAAAGAGTATCAGTAAATTTACAAAATAACTTACTGATACTCTTTTTAATTATATTATTAATATTTAAATTTATTACAAAATTCTATAAAAATTTTTATGCTATCTATTCAGATTCTGTATCTGCAAATTGACTATTATAAAGCTTCTCATAAAATCCACCTTTTTCCATAAGTTCTTCATGATTCCCCTGCTCTATAATACTTCCATTATTCATAACTAAAATCAAGTCAGCATTACGAATCGTAGAAAGTCTATGTGCTATAACAAAACTAGTTCTACCATTCATAAGATTTCTCATTGCTTTTTGAAGCATAAGTTCTAATCTAGTATCAACAGAACTAGTAGCTTCATCAAGTATCAATATTGAAGGGTCTGATATAAAAGCTCTAGCTATGGTTAAAAGTTGTTTTTCTCCCAAAGATATATTAGATGCTTCTTCATTTAAGAACATATTATATCCATCTGGAAGAGTAGTTATAAAATGATGCACATTTGCTACTTTTGCTGCCTGTATAATTTCTTCTTTAGTAGCTCCAAATCTACCATATTCTATATTTTCAAAAATGGTTCCATTAAATAGCCATGTATCTTGAAGTACCATACCAAACATCGAACGTAAATCTTTACGTTTCATATCCCTTATGTCTACCCCATCAATTTTAATAGCCCCCTTCTTAACATCATAAAACCTCATCAATAAGTTTATTAATGTTGTTTTACCTGCTCCAGTAGGTCCAACAATAGCTACCATCTGACCACTTTTTATTTCTGCATTTAAATCTTCTATTAAGGTTGCATCTTCTCCATAACCAAAATTGACATGCTCAAATGTAACATTACCTTTTACATCTTCTATCTTAATTGAATTTTCAGCATCAGGTATTTCCTCTTCTTCATCCAAGATTTCAAACACACGCTCTATTGCTGCAAAAGAAGATTGTATTACAGTTGACAATTGTGTCATTTGTGAAAGAGGCTGATTTATCTGCCATATATAACGTACAAATGCCTGTAAATTTCCGACTGTTATTCCTCCACTTACTGCATATATAGAACCAACAACTGCTACTGCTGCAATTCCAAAATAAGTTACTAATGAAACCATTGGATTCATCATACTTGATATAAATTGCGCCTTAAATCCATTTTCACAAAGTTCTTGATTTACTTTTTTAAATTCTTTTATAGAGTCTTCTTCTTTTCCATATAATTTTATCTCATTAAACCCAGTATACATTTCTTGTACTTTTCCATTTAGTTTTCCAAGAGCATTTTGCTGTAATGAAAATCTATTTTGTGATTTTTTTACTATAAACTTGGATACAAAATAACTAATTGGAATTATAAAAAGGGCTATAATTGCCATATATGTGTTAATTGTAAACATCATTGAAAGTGCTAAGATTATTACTAAGATTGAATTTACAATTTGCATGAAGCTCTGTTGTAGGGCATTTGATATTGTATCTACATCGTTTGATATACGGCTTAACACATCTCCAAAGCTATTACTATCAAAGTAACTAATTGGCAATCTTCTTATCTTATTTTCTACTTCATTTCTTAAATCTCTCATCGTATTTTGGATAGCATTTGTAAGTAAAAAACTTGAAACATAAGTGAAAATTGCATTGGCAACATATATACATGCTAAAAGCACCAATATTTTTATTACATAATTAAAATTTACAGATGCTCCAGGTATTCCTTTCGCTATACGAATTACGTCTTTAGTTAATTGTGTTATTATTAATCCCTCTGTTTTAGGAGCAATTGCATTCATAGTGGCTGCTGAAATTATACATATAATAGCTATAATAAAGGAAAATTTATATAGTTTTACAAATGGAAGAAGTCTACCAATTGTTTTTTTAAAACCTTTAGACTTTTTCATTATTCCAATTCCTCCTTTTTCAACTGAGATGTTGCAATTTCATAGTATATTTCACAATTCTTTAATAGTTCCTTATGAGTTCCCATTCCGACAACTTGCCCCTCATTGAGTACTATAATCTTATCAGCATCAATAATAGAACTAATTCTCTGTGCAACAATCAATACAATTGCCTCTTTTGTTTCTTTCTTTAACTTAGAACGAAGTATCGCATCAGTTTTAAAATCAAGTGCAGAAAAACTATCATCAAAAATATATATTTCAGGTCTTCTTATAATAGCTCTTGCAATAGAAAGTCTCTGTTTTTGACCTCCTGATACATTTGCTCCACCTTCACTAATTAATTCATCGAATTTTCTAGGTTTTTTTGATATAAATTCATATGCTTGCGCGACTTTTGCTGAATATTCTAGTTCTGATTCTCCTGCCTTATGTTTACCAAATCTAATATTGTTTGCTATACTACCAGTAAATAGTAATGATTTTTGAGGTATAAATCCTATCTTCTTTCTTAAAGCCTTCAAATCATATTCTCTTATATCTACTCCATTTATCCTAATACTACCTTCTGTTACATCATAAAATCTAGGTATCAAGTTAATAAGAGTACTTTTTCCACTACCAGTACTTCCTATAAAAGCAACTGTTTCACCTGTTTTTGCAGTAAATGAAATATCCTTAAGTACTGAAGCCTCTCCATCCGGATAAGTAAAAGTTACATCATCAAATTCTATAATACCTTTATTTTCAGTATCTTTGATTCCATTTTCAGGATTTTTTATAAGTGGTTCCTCATTTAAAAGTTCCTTTATTCTATTTGCAGACACTTCTGCTCTTGGATACATAATAAATACCATCGAGAAAAGCATAATTGAAAACATAGCATGAAAAAGATATTCCAAAAATGCAACCAATTGTCCAACTTGAAGTTCTCCAATATTTATCTTCTCACTTGAAATCCAAAATACAACCAAAACGGCTATATTTAATAGTAAAAAGAATGCTGGTTGAGTAATTGACATAAGCTTGAATAATTTTTTAGAAACATTAGCATAATATGTATTTGTTTTTTCAAACCTTTCTGTTTCATAATCATCATTTCCAAAAGCTCTAATTACTCTTATTCCTGTTAAATTTTCCCTTGATATAAGGTTTAATTTATCCAATCCTTTTTGTTGTTTTAAAGATATAGCTTGAGATACCTTTGCTATTATTGCTACCCCAATAATTATAAAAGGTACTGATATAGCTAATACCATTGAAAGTTCTACACTTGTTCTAATAGTCATTATTATACTTATAATAAACATGACTGGTGTTAATAAAGCAGTTCTTAGTAGTATATTCACAAATTGCTGAATTTGAAATGCATCGTTTGTCGTTCTTGTAATCATTGAAGAAACTCCAAACTTATTATATTCAGTATGTGAAAATTCTTGTGATTTTTTAAATATGTCATTTCTTATATCTCTAGTTACACTTGTTGACACCTTTGCAGAACAATAACCCAACAATATACTACCCACAACTCCTATAACAGAAATAATAACAATCACTATTCCCATTTGTTTTATGTAAGCTATATTTTGATTTGCTATACCATTATCAATTATTTTAGCTATTATTGTTGGAATACCCAATTCAACTAATGCAAAACTAAATATAGCCAGTATATTTAATACTATTAACAACTTATAATTCTTTAAATAACTTAAAATTAATTTCATATTTTTCTCCTTTCTTAGTTTTTGAGGTAATGTAATTACATAATAATACCAAATTTATAAATACTTAATTTTATAAAAAAAGGAGAAAAGAGTTAACGCACTCTCTTCTCCAGCATATTCTTTTTAATACACCCTCCGACAAGTCGCTTATATGTTAACACATTTGGCAAGTAATGTCAATTCATATAGCCAAAAGTCTTTTAAATGCTTTATTTCATAATGTTATAACAAATTGGCATGCACTTTATTCTTATTTTTTACTGTACTCTAATTTTACAAGTTCTCCAATATTACTAAGTCTCTTAAAGTTTAAATTCGTCTTGTTTATACCAGATTTAAACAATGGAATCCCTTTACCCAATATTATTGGCATTATATAGATATAATAATCATCAATTAGATTATCTTTCATAAATAATTTTACTATGTCACTTCCTCCAACTATCCAAATATCTTTTTTATTATTCTCTTTCCCAAGTTGCTCAATTAGTTTTTGGGGTTCTAAATTTGTATACTTTACATTTTCAGTTGTTCCATTAACTGTATTTGAGTATACATAACATTCTTTACCTTTATAATACCACTGAGCAGGACTAAGTTCATTTACAATCTGTGTATATGTTGAATTTCCCATAATAATAGTATCAATTGTATTGTAGAAAGTATTATAATCTTCCTCCTGTTGAAAATCTGGATATATCTCATCTAAAAAACCTACACTACCATTTTCCTCAGCTATATATCCATCTAAACTCATTGCAATGTAAAGTACTACTTTTCTCATATTTAATACCTCCAATATTTATAGTGTGATTATTCTATGTAAATATCACTTTTTTACTCATTCAATGATACCCTATTAATATTTCCTAAAACAAATTTAAATAAAGTTGGCATTAATTTTAAAAATTATTATATAAATAATTTAAAAATACAATAATTTATTGAAAATTCCAATTAGTCTAAATAAACATTGCTCTCACTTAATACTGGTTCTATAATATAATTATAAGCTATTAATATTGTAAAGCTATTATTTTAACATAATGACTTTAATACTTATAGTTAATTTTACTTTTGTTGAAAGGTGGTAAATGACATGAAAATTTCAGAAATTGCTACTCCAAGTTTTTTACTAGATTTAGACCAGTTAGAAAAGAATATTGATACAGTTCAACAAATTTGTTCAAAGAATAATAAGCAACTTTGGCCTATGCTTAAGACGCATAAAAGTACCTATATTGCAAAACTTCAAAAAGATGCAGGAGCCACTGGATTTCTAGTTGGAACACTTGATGAGGCTGAATGTTTAATGAAATCTGGCTTTGAAGATATTATGTTGGCTTACCCTTACATGGGAGATGCAAATATAAATAGAATCTTATCTATGGCATCAAAAATAAATTTAATATGTGCTACAGATAATCTAGAGTGTGCTAAGGCTTACAGTGAAGCTTTTTCTAAGGCTAAAGTTGAATGTAAATTACTTATCATTGTAGATTGTGGCTTACATCGTTTTGGAATTGAGCCAGAAAAAGTAGTTGAACTTGCTACTGCAATTTCAAAACTAGAAAACATAAAAATCGTTGGTATAAGCTCACATCCAGGACAAGTCTATGGTTGTAGTTCCCCAGAAGGAGTTCCAGATGTGTGTATTCAAGAAGATTCTTCTTTAGAGAAAGCATGCAAGGCTTTAACTGATAATGGATTCAATGTAGAAATTGTAGCTTCTGGTAGTACTCCAACAGTTGAAGCTGAAGCTGCTTCTAAAACTATAACTGCTGTAAGACCTGGAAACTATGTATACTACGATGCTATACAAATAGGTCTAGGTTGTGCTACTGAAGATATGTGTGCTCTTACTGTTATGTGCACTGTAATCTCAAAAAATAGCAGTGGATATTATTTAGTAGATTGTGGAAGCAAGTGTCTTGGACTTGATAAAGGTGCACATGGAAATAGTAGTATTGTTGGCTATGGCAGAGTTTGTGGACATCCAGAACTTACTATTGATTCACTTTCAGAAGAAGTTGGAAAAATTAAAGTAAATGGTGAAACTAATATAAAAATTGGTGATAGAATAAGAATCATACCTAATCATTCTTGTTCTACTGCAAACTTGACAAGTAATTTGTTAGGTTTTAGAGGAGATACAATAGAAAAAGTTATCAAAGTGGATATACGTGGAAATTCACAACAAATTCTACTTTAAAAACATATTTATATTAATTTCAAAATGTATTTATTATAATATCGACATTAAAAATGTAAAAAGAAAATATGTTTTCATCATTTCAACAATGAAGAAGAGGTTTATCTCTATTTTGAGATAACCTCTTCTTTTTTAATTAGTATATAATTACTATATTTGTCAATTTCTGCATATATAGATTCTCATACATACTTTATGATTAGATTATAATTTTATTTTATCTACATTAATCCCATAACAGTAAGTAAAACTCTTACTATCAACATTCCCACTACTGCATCAAATATTGGAACTGCCAGCAATAACACTCTATACTTAGTACTAGCATTTGCTACAAGTACTATTCTTGCATAATGACCAACTAGAGTACCCATTAACATACATGGCATAATTAATATAGTTGCTTGTGGTGCAGTAATTAGACCTTGTGCAAATAAGTTTGCTGCTGTAGCTGCTCCTGCTGCCTTAGCAAAGAACGCTGCTATCAAAACTACAACTGATTCTCCAGGTAGTCCAAAAATACCCATTACTGGTCCAAAAACACTTCCTAAAATATCAACTAGTCCAGTTAATTGTAAAAACTGTACTATTACATAACCCATTATCATAGCTGGTAATATTTGTTCAACACCTATGTAGAAACCTTTTTTTGCTCCCCCCATAAATGTTTCAACAGCAGTTTTCTTAGGTTTACTATTTACAATTGCATTTCCATTAGTTTGTTGACTCATACTACACAGCCTCCTTAGTCTTAGTCTTTTTATTTTTTATACTTATAATTAATCTAACTAGATTGGCACCAAGTATCTTACAGAATATCTCTATAAGGATTATTGGGCCTAATGCCAATAATGCTATTGGTAAAAGTGGAGCTTGAGTATTTATTGTGTTTAATATAACAGCTGAACCAGCATATTGATATGCTACAAATATAGTTCTTTCATCATCAGTTATTTCTCCACTTTCATACAATTCTTTTGTCATTATTGAAGCAACATCTGAACTAGTAAATGAAGATACAAATGCTATACCTGCTATACCAGGTATACCAAGTATAGGTCTAAGCAATGGATTGAATATTTTTGATGCTGCTTTCATTCCTCCCATAGATTCAACTACATCTATAAGACCTACAGCAAAACAGACAGTTGGTATTAAAGTCAGTGCAAATAAGAATCCATCTTTTGCTCCAGTTCCTCCTTTCCCCATAAAATCTACACCATCTGAGATAGTACCAAATGAACCTGTAAGATTTGCAAAATCTAGTGCTTTAAGAAATCCTTGACTATCCTTAAATATTCCTGAAAATAATACTATCAATATAAATAAAGACAGATACCCTTTCCATGTTACCTTATTATCTCCAGTTGTTTTATCCATATAAAATCCCCCTTTATACCTCAAATTTATCTAAATTTAAAATAATTGTAGAAATTAATTTCACCCTCTCAAACATCGAATTTACTAATGCGTATTCTCTTGATGTATGATTCCATTCTCCTCTTACACCAAAAGAACAGATTGTGGGAACGTTTGCAATTGTCAAATAACTAGCATCTGAACTACCTCCAAGTCTCTTAGCATTTAATTCTCCAAACCCATTTTCTTTAGATACTGTATTTACAAATTTATGAAATCTCATAACATCTTCTGTAGTCTCAAATGCCATCATTTCGCTTATAAAGTCAACTTCTGTAGAAGTTCCATCTATATAAGTTTCTTTACATATTTCTCTAATTCTTTCTTTAACATTCTCCATTTCTTCCACTTTTTCAAATCTAAGGTCTACTTCTATATTACAATCTTCTGGAATAGAGTTTGATACTCTTCCTCCTTTAATTACACTTACACTTGCTGTAGTTCCAACCTCAAGATTGGTCAATTTCTGTATGCATAATATCTTATTTGCCATTTCTTCTATGGCATTTCTTCCACCTTCAAAGTCATTACCTGCATGTGTCTCTACACCTTTTACATGTATATTACATCCTATTCTTCCTTTTCTACCTACACACAAGCTATTGTCTACTAATCCAGTTTCCATATTAAAAGCACAAAGACCACCTTTTGCTTCTTTTAATATAACTTCCCCACCAGTTGAATCCTTATGTCCTATCTCTTCATCCCCAGAAAATACTATTTTTATTGGTCTTTCTTTATACCCTATTTTATTTAAAGCTTTGATAACATATAAAGCAATTATTATTCCACCTTTCATATCTAAGACACCTGGTCCATATGCTTTTCCCTCTATTATTTTAAATGGATTTTTACCAAATGTACCTGTTTCAAACACAGTGTCCATATGTCCTGAAAAAATTATTGGCTTTTTATCTATATTAGAACCAAGTGTTCCTATAAGTGTGCTACCATTATCTCCAACATCCACTAGCTCACAATCTAAACCTTCCTTTTCAAACTCAAGCTTTAATCTATCAGCCAACTTATTTACGCTTTCTTTGCAATGTGTATAGCTTTCCATATTGACAATCTCTTTCCATAATGAAACTATTTCTTCTTTATTCTCATCAACAAACTCAGAAATCTCATTTAAATATGTATTCATAATAATCTCCTTCATTCTTTAATAAAATATACTTATTTCCTAAAACTAAGCTTATTTTAGGAAATTTTAAAAGACTAGTCCTTAAATACAAAATATCACAATTATTTTTATCAGTCAACATTTTTTTCTGTATTTTTTATATTTTCTGATTTTTCTTTCAATTCTCGTTTCGTAAAATAAATTGACGCGTTTTATCTACTATTATAAAATGAGGATATAAATTGATTGATTATAATACTCTCGAAATCTTAAAGGAGGTTTTATGAAATATAAAATTGGATTTTTAACAACATCTTATTTTATGTCAGACAAGTACAAACAAGCTCTTAAAGAACTAAAAAATATTTGTGAAATTACATTTATTGAACTCAAAGGAGAAAATCCTTTTAGTAATTTACCTAATATATACAATGAGCAAGTAGACAATTTCGATGGATTTGTATGTAGTGGTATAGTTCCATATAGTGAACTTGTAATAAACATAAAGGACATAAAAGTACCATTGAACTTTTTAAAACTTGATGAAAGAGATTTTTATAAATACTTATTTAAGCTATTAAATAGCCATAAAGATATTGATTTTACAAAATCATTCATGGATTTTTTAAGAGAAGACAATAATTATTATGATATCTATTCATTAATAGATTCTAATAAATGCCCATATACAATTAAAGATTTTAACATCCCTCAACCTGTGTATGACTTTAAGAAATTAAATGATAAGTTACTGGAGATACACTTGGATTTATTGAAAAATAATAAGATTAACCTTTCTTTTACTAGAAATTACATCATTAGTTGTGAACTTAATAAACTTGGACACGATTGTATTTATATGGTTCCATCCACAGAATCAATCTTAAATACATTTAAATCTTTAGTAAACGAAATAACATTACAGAACTTAGACAAAAATAAATCTGCAACCTGCATAGTTACAGTAAACAGTTCAGAGTATATAAATGAAGATTTGATATTTAAAAATGATGAGATACAAAACCAAATATATAACACTATCTTAGATTCGCTATCAAGAAATGGTTTTTACGGTGTTCAAGTCAAAAAAAATGATATGAAAATAGAGATACATACCACTAAAGAAATGTTAAATAATATGACCAATAATTATACAGACTTTTTTATTTCAGAAGATTTAAAAGAAATTAAGTATAGCTTAAATATTGGTTGGGGTATTGGAAATACAAATATTCATGCAGAACAGAATGCTCGTCAAGCTAATGGTAAATCTGCTTCTTTAGGTGGAAACTGTACTTTTATAGTAAATGATACTAATAATACAATAGGACCTTTATATTCAAATAAGAATTATCCTGATATTGAAGAAAGCTCATTAGCTAATAAGGTTGCTTCTTTTATACCTCTATCTAATACTAATGTATCTAAAATTATGTGCATGATTAATGATAGAAATTCAAATAATGTCTCAGCAGAAATACTATCAGACTATATGAATATAACCCTTAGAAGTGCAAATAGAATATTGAGTATCTTATATAAAGCTGGAATTGCTACTATTGTAAATACAAAACTTGATAATCAAAGAGGAAGACCAAAAAAAATATATAAAATTGACTTCTTGTCTTTTTTAAATAATATGTAGATATTTAATTTAGTTAATAAAAAATTATATATCATCATATCCACTACAAACTATAATTTGTAGTGGATATTTTTTATATCATCACTTGTTACTAATTTTTTAAATTCAATTATTTTTTTTAAACAGTTTATACCATCCTATTATCAGTAGAACAATAAATACAAGTGCATCTATAAAGAGAATTACTGGAACATGTTCGACAATATTATATATAAAAAGTATAGAGAATACTTCTACAGACAAAGCTACAAAACACACAAAATTCGTTAAATAATCTGCAATAATATCAATATGAAAAGTATGTATTTGTAACCATCTCCATATAAATGGACGTAAAAGAAATCTAAACACAACACAAACAACAGGATATGCATAAATAAATTTTTTATCTACATAATTAGCCACTCCATTATTCCATTGCACAGGAATCTGGGATGGCAACTTTGGAAATACTATTATTGCAATCAGCAAACATGCAAGAGTAATAACTCCCCATGTAAATTTTCCTCCCCACATATATAAGAAGCTTACAGAATCTAGTTTGAAAATAGGTCTGTTTTTATTCCAGTATTCTGGCAACTTATTTATGTATTCTTCTACTTTTAAATTTAAATAAGTTAATTCCTCAGACTTTAACATTTTCTTACACATACTTTTAGCATTTTCTAAATCGGATATTTGAGTTTTAAGAACTTGCTCTTGTTTTTCAAGAACTTCATATAAAGATACTTTCTGTAATATAATATTACGGATATCCTCAATAGAAATTCCCAATGTACGTAAATATGCAATTTTTTTGATGTCCTCCACATTTTCCTCTGAATATTCCCTATATCCATTATTTTCATTACGAATTGGTTTAATTAAAAACTCTTTCTCATAAAAACGAATATTAGAACGAGCCAATCCTGTTTTTTCTTCAACTTCTTTAATTGTCATTTTTAAACATCTCCTTCCCATTCTGCTAAACTATAACTATGCTCTAGTTTTATATCCATTCATTTTTTATGTAGAAGTATTTATGATATCTTAAAAGCAAGTTCCTTATCTACTATAAATTTTCATACAATACTCTATTTTTCTATATTTAAAACTATATTATTTTCTATAAAGTACTCTATAAACAAGGTTTACAGTCAAGTATTTTTATTATTTTTTTGATTTCATAAAAAAAGCATAACAAATCATTTGCCATGCTTTTTTATTAGACTATAGATTCTATAAACTTAGAGTGTAACTATTACATAATAGTATTAACCTTACTCATCACATCTTTTGCAAATATGATAGCTTCACTTATCTCTTGCTCATCTGGATGACTTTGAGACTCTTCATGATTATTTAACTGTTCACGAATATGCTCATTCTCAGGATGAAGCTTTAACATCTCTTCATATTTTACTTTTAACTCTTTTGCTATCTTCCCTTGGCATATAAATGAACCTAAGTTTTCATTATCTTTTGAAACGATTGATTCAACCTTTTCTATAATACTAGCACCATAACTTCCCTTTGTACTAGCTCCCATTGTTCCAAATAGAGCTATCTTTTTGTTATGAATATTTTCAAGTACTTGTTTTGAATTTTTATCACAAATTCCTTTATCCACCCAATACCCTAGGAATACTATATCATAATTTTCATAGTTAATACTCTCATCAACTAATTCACTTATGTTTTTAATGTCTTTTTCTCCTTGTATTGCATCATATATAGAATAAGCAATTTTTTTAGTATTTCCAGTTAAACTTGAATATAAAATTAAACTTTTCATGATATATCCTCCTCTTTATCTATACACTTATCTCATCTTAGTGAAAACATATTAATTATGAATATGTTTTTTAATTTCTATAAACATAGTCTAATCTAATATACATCCAAACTGTGAACGTGTTTGTAATGCATCTGCACATTTCTTATTGCAATAACAACATTTTTTAATATCCTCGACTCTTCCATCTTTTACTTTTTGTAACCACTTACTATCTGCCAATAATTGTCTTGACATAGAAACCATATCTACCCTGTCATTTAAAATAATATTTTCTATAAAATCTGGACTAGATAATTTTCCAACTCCACACACTGGAAGATTTGTGTGTTTTTTCACTTCATCAGCCAAATATAAAAAACATCCTTCATCTTTAAAATAAGGATGATTCTTAGTTGGTATAGTATCTTCTAATTTTGAATGATTTGCAAGTGTTACATGAAAACTATTTACGCCTGATGATTCAAATTTCTTCACAAAATACTCAACCTCTGAAAGTAGCACTCCTGCATTACCATAATGAGGGCTTTCTTGTCTTATTGCAAGTTTGTAGTCTATTGGAATATCCTTAATCTCATTTCGTATACTCCTGATTATCTCACTTGCAAGTCTACTTCTATTATCACATGTGCCACCATATTCATCGTTTCTATTATTAAATATACTTGAAGAAAAACTTCCTATCAATCTATCTCCATGAATCTGAATCATATCAAAACCAGCTTTTTTTGCATTCAATGCTGCTACTTTAAACAAATCTATAATATTCTTAATTTCTTCTTTTGACATATTTGTTATGTAATCTTTTACTCCATCACTCATTATTCTTTTAATATCATCATGTGAAGTAATTCCTGTCTTCATAGTATCTTTAATTAAATTAATATCATAATCTGAACAAAACAACTGTGCAGATACCTTTGCACCAGAATTGTGTATTTCATCCACAATTTTCTTATACTTCATTACTCCTTCTTCATCTGATAAACTCAAAGCCATCTTATGAAAGCTAGGTCTAACAGATACATCTCCCAAAGTAATCAGAGCTACACCTGATTTGGCAATATCACAAAGTTTTTTAATTTTTTCTTCAAATTTAAGACTCATACTTGTAGGTGCAAATGATACTCTATTTTTTAATTCCAAATTTCCAATTTTAATTGGCTTTAAAAGATTGCAATACATCCTATTCTTCCTCCACTGTTGTCTTTATATCCTTTACTATATGTAATTTCTTAACTAATTCTCTATACTCTTCATCCGAAAATTCTTTTTTTATATTATTATCCCATTTTGAAAATATATTTTTTATATCTCCTAAGACTTCCTCACCCTTATCTGTTACTCTCAGCTGAAAAGCTCTGCTATCATTGGGATTTTGGATTTTTTCTATGTATCCATCTTGCTCTAATCTAGATATAGTTCTTGTTGTATGCGCTTTGTCAACTTCAAATTCTGTTGAAATATCATTCAAAGAGCAGTTTCTATTCTTATTGATATAAATTAAATAGAAATACAAACCATTCGTAAGTTTGTATGGCTTTAAACATTTCTCACAATAAAGTTTAAAGTTTTTTTGTAAATTACATATAACATACGATAAACTTTCATACTGTAAATTCCTAAAATCCATCTTAAATTTCCCCTCTATAATTTCAATTTATTTGACTATATCAACTATATTATATTAAACAATTAATCTAGTCAAGAATATTTTACTTTATTAACATAACTTTTATTAATTTTTTATAAAACTCTTTTGCTAAATAATTATGATTAAGTTGAAACTGGAATTTTTAATACTTAGCACACATAAATATATTTTATATAAAAGTTTATATTTTCAAACAAATAATTTTTCGAAAATTGTCTAAATTCTGTAAAAATATGGTACTATATACATAGGCAATATAAATCTATAAAAAGGAGTGTTACATATGATATCTAATAAAATGCAAACTTTAGTTGCAAATAGCTCTGTTATAAGAGCTATGTTTGAAGAAGGAAAAAAACTTTCTGATATTTATGGAGAAGAAAATGTTTTTGATTTTAGTATAGGAAATCCAAGTGTTGAACCTCCAGAAACTATTAAAGCAGTTATAAATGATATTTTAAATGAAGAATCTCCAAATCTAGTTCATGGATACATGAATAATTCAGGATATGAAGATGTAAGAGATGCTATTGCTGAACATATAAATAAAAAAGACGGGTTAAACCTTACAAGAGAAAATTTAATTATGACTTGTGGTGCTGCTGGTGGTCTAAATATTATTTTAAAAACTCTTTTGAATCCTGATGATGAAGTTATTGCTTTTGCTCCATATTTTGGTGAGTATAAAAACTATACAGAGAACTATGATGGAAAATTAATAGAAGTACCTACAAATATAGAAACTTTTGAACCAGATTTAGATGCGTTGAAAAATGCCATTACTTCAAAAACAAGAGCTTTAATAATAAACACTCCAAATAATCCTACTGGTGTTATATATTCTGAAGAATTATTAAAAGACCTTGGAGAACTATTAAACTCAAAGCAAAAAGAATTAAATACAAATATATATCTAATTTCTGATGAACCATATAGAGAAATAATTTATGATGGTGCTAAAGTACCTTGTGTACTAAAATACTATAGAAATTCATTTATAGGATACTCTTATAGTAAATCATTATCTCTACCTGGTGAACGTATTGGATATATTGTTGCTAATGGACAAATGGATGATTTTGATGATGTTATGTCTTCATTAAATGTTGCAAATAGAATACTTGGATTTGTAAATGCTCCTTCTCTTTTCCAAAGAGTTATTGCAAGAAGTTTAGATGCTGAAGTTGATGTAAATATTTATAAAAAGAATTTTGACCTTTTATATAATAGCTTAATAGATATGGGATTTTCTTGTGTTAAACCTAGTGGTACATTCTATTTATTCCCAAAAGCTCCAATTGAAGATGATAAAAAATTCTGCAATGATGCAAAACAGTTTAATTTATTATTAGTACCAGGTTCTTCTTTTGGTTGTCCAGGCCACTTTAGAGTATCATATTGTGTGTCTTATGACAAAGTTAAAAGCTCTTTGCCAGCATTTGAAAAATTAGCTAAACTTTATAATTTAAAATAATTAAATAAGGTAATTCAAATAATTAACTACCTTAGTTTAGAATCTAAGTATTCTATACTAAGGTAGTTTATAATTTTATGTACTATATTTTATATACCATATTATACCAATATACTTGAATATTGTAATCTATAGTACTAATATAAATTACAAGGAGGTGTTTGACTTGAAAAAAGGTTATGTTTATATCATACTGACTACCCTATTTTTTAGTTCAATGGAAATTAGTCTAAAAACTGTTACTAATGACTTTAATCCCTTACAAATAACTTTATCAAGATTTTTTGTTGGTGGTTTAGTCTTACTACCTTTTGCCATAAAAAGATTAAAATCTCTTAATCTTTCTATTACAAAATCAGACCTAAAATACTTTGCATTTCTAGGTTTTATGTGTGTAGTTGTGAGTATGTCATTGTACCAGCTGGCTGTTCTAAACACAAAAGCATCTGTAGTTGCTGTTTTGTTTAGTTGTAATCCAGTATTTGTAATGCTTTTAGCTTACTTAATTTTAAAGGAAAAAATATATAGGCACAATGTAATTTCACTTATATTAGAAGTGCTTGGAATTATAGTTATCATAAATCCATTGCATACAAAATTAACTCTTAGTGGAATATTCCTGACATTATCTTCTGCTATCATTTTTTCAATGTATACTGTATTTGGTAAAAGGAAAACGTTAAAATTTGGTGGGATAGTTGTAACTTGCTTTAGTTTTATATTTGGAAGTTTAGAAATGTTAATATTAGTTTTGCTTACTAAAATTAATTTTATAACAGATATTTTAAATAAAAATAAACTCCATGTATTTGCAAATATCCCTATTTTTAGTGGCTATACTTTACACAATATGCCTATTATGATTTATGTATTTGTATTCGTCACAGGTGTTGGTTATGCACTTTACTTTATGGCAATGGAGGCTACATCTACTAGTCTTACGTCTTTAGTATTCTTCTTTAAGCCAGTAATCTCTCCAATACTAGCATTATTAATACTTAAAGAAATTATCCCCATTAACATGATTATAGGAATTTTGTTGATAGTAATTGGTTCAATAATTTCTATTATACCTACGATAATTACTCAAGCACATAATAAGCACGTTGAAGCCTTGTATAAGGAGTAGTAACTTATAATCTATCATAATATACAT
This sequence comes from Clostridioides difficile, assembly GCF_001299635.1. GTDB lineage: Bacteria > Bacillota > Clostridia > Peptostreptococcales > Peptostreptococcaceae > Clostridioides > Clostridioides difficile_A. Next base: position 91,508 of record NZ_JRHN01000046.1, read on the forward strand.
AAGACAAATTTATTAGTCTTAAACGAAATATAAAAGAGATGCTATCATAATAGCATCTCTTAATTTATATTTATTTTAAATTTTTTAAATTCTCTATTTAGCTAAGTTTTGTAAAAAACTATAAGTTTGTGGACAAGCTGCTTTTAATTTACTATTTGTATCTTGATTTAAATAATAATATGCAAATGCTTCTGCGAAGAATTCTTCTGGATATACACCTAAGTAATTTACATTACCTAAAGAACGTCCTTCTTTAGCAAATATTTGTTTAAATTGTGCTGATTTAGAAATATCATTTAATGCTATATGGTCTACTGCATGTGCTGTTTCATGTAATTCTAAGTTTATTGCATCATGACCTTTACCTTTGTTACTAAATCCTATTCTAAGAGCTACTGAACTTCCACCTAAACCAGGAACATCATCCCAAGTTTTTCCAGTGCCTTCCCAACCCTTAGGAACTACACCTTTTAAATAAGCGTATTCTTTTTCATCTGTTAACTTTCCACTTAATAATTTTATTTTTAAATTATCTTGTTTTAAAGCACTTAAATATTTTCCATCTATATTTGCTAATCTACTTACCATAGCGTTAGCTTCATTTTTATTGTAATTTCCAGCTGGAAGAACCACTATTTGATTAAGTGTTTCTTTATTTTTTTGTACATTTACATTATCTGCATGTGCACTTACTGGAACTGAACTTATTAAGAATATTGACATTATAGCGATTAATAACTTTTTACTTGTTTTCATATTATTCCCTCCTTTGAGTTAGGCCGGGAGTAATAAATTTCAAAATAAAAAAGATACCCAAGAGTATCTTTGTATATACAAAAAGAAATTTTTACTCTTTTCGGCAACTGGCTGGCGTAGTTTACTAAACTTTAGCCCCTATAGCTTTGCGTGACTAGGTTTCCCTAGTTTTGCCTCATTTAATTTTATATTTATATTATAGCTTATATATTTCTAATTGTCTATAGTTTTTTGGATTTTTTTTCTAAAACATTATTATTTTTTTACATAATCTTTCAAAAAAAAATATCTTCTAACAATATTTTCACTCTTAAATATTGTTTTAGAAGATATTTTTTAATATTACTTATATTTTAATAATGTTAGGGTCTAATTTGTGTTTTTGTTTCTTCTTAATATAATAAGCCCCACAATAGCTCCTAAACCTAATAGTATTTCTCCAGTAATTGTAGTGTTATCTCCTGTCTTTGGTGGTACTGGAGGATTTACTACAGCGTCATCTTTCACTTTATTATTCTTTTCTTCTGATACTGATGGTTTTACTACTTCTGGTATTGGAACAATTGGTTTAACAGGATTTTCTATTACCTCATCTGATGGTGGTATTGGTGGATTTACTACCTCTGGTATTGGTGGATTTACTACCTCATCTGATGGTGGTACTGGTGGATTTACTACTATTTCATCTGTGTCAGATGGTTTTGATGGTTTTTTTGGTTTATCTGTGTTTGGTGGTACTGGTGGATTTACTACTGGTTTATCTGGATTCGGTGGTGTTGGTGGATTTACTGGTGGATTTTCTTGTTTTATATTTTCTATATTTCCAATATCCACAATACTACCAATATCTTTCTTATCAATATTAACTTTGACTTTATCCTTTAGTTTTTCATATCCACTTGGAGCTATTATTTCCACTAAATAATATGTTCCTGGTTTTTTTACACTAGACTGAATTATACCATCTTCATCACTAACTAAATCTTTAACTACTACATTTCCATATACATCTTCTAAATTAAACTTAGCACCTGAAAGTGCCTTTTTATCTAAAGAATCTACTTTTTTAGCTTCAAAAGCATAACCTTGCTTAGTAGTTTCTACTCCAGGAGGACTTGAGCCATTAATCTGAGCTACATTTTGTATAGTCTCTCCAACTTTTACATCTGTAAAATCTGCATCGAATGTAACCCAACTTTGTACAGGTTCGCCTTCTTTTATCTGCTTAAATTCATATTTATTTACTAATCTTACAGTATTTTCTCCATCTCCAGCTTCTTTTTTAAACTCAAGGTTATCAGAATATTTTATATTAGATATTTTTAGAGCTGGGTTTACTTCATCTAAAAGATTTACTTGCCCTGCATCATAAACTCCATAAGTTGACATATTTATTTTGTATTTAACAATTTGACTATCATTGTTATTTAAAACTTTTTTATCAACTTCTTTTTTTGCACTTATTAATCCAGAGTTTTTCTTAAAACTTATCTCATCGCTTTTATCAACTTGACTGTTATTTGCATCAAGAACAGCTCTATTTGTATAACTATCTTCAATACTAATAACCTTTAATGTATAAGCTATATAAAACTTTGATTCTACTTCTTCTTTACTAAGATTAATCGTAAATCCAGTTATAACTTTATCTACTTGACCGCTTTCATTTCTTTTCTCTTCTATTTTATATGAAATATTGTTTGCGATTTTTTCTTTACTCCAAGGAGTCCAGTTACCATTCATTGGAATTTCTACTACTCTAAAATCATGTCCAGCTTCTCCTGCTGTAGTTAATCTCATACCCTCTGGTATATTATCTGTTATAACAACATTACTTATTGGCGACTTATCATCATTTACTGAAATCTGATAGTTTATTACTTGGCCAACTTGAGTAATATTTGTTACTCCTGAATGCCCTTTAGTCAAAAGATAATCGCTACCTCTATCAAAGATACTTACAGTAGCATTATCTTCTTGTACCTTCTTACCATCAGATTCTATCCTAGCTACATTTTTATATTTATTATCATGTTTTGCATTTTCATCACTAATTCTAGCTTTGTATTTAACAGTATATGCTTTATCTATATTTCCAAAATTAACTGATATAGAATTTGCACTTTGTTCAATATTAAAATCACTTACTTCTTTCCCATCACTTGTTACTACACTTACAGAATCATTTACTAGTGTCAATCCTTCAGGAAGCTCATCATACAAAGTAATATCTTTCAATTCTTCCTGTTTCTCATTTACTAGTATGCTATAATTTATATCTTTATTTTTAACTGGCATAAATACTGTAGTTGATTTTTTTCCTTCAACAAGTTTCTTAAGTGTTCCTTTAGACTCTTCTTCCTCGCCTTTATCTCCAGGCTTTATTTCTACATCCACATCTCCACTTCCACTTTCTATTTTTCCAGTAGTCTCAATATGAATTTTTGTATTTGTCTCTTCATCAACCCTTTTAACGTATGCTTCTAGACCTATTTTTCCTTGCATTACACTTTGACCATTAGGAAGTTCTCTAAATGTAAGTGTATATTCTCCATTACTTTCTGTTTTGTCGAAACATTCACTTGTATAATCTAAATTAACTTTATTAAATACATCTGGCACCTTGAAAGTTATTGAATCACCTGCTTGTATTCCCTTTGATGTTGGAGTATAAGTTAAATTAAATGATATCTTTTTCATTGATTCAGTTTCTATTGTACTATTATTAATTTTTATAATAAATCCATAATCTTCATTCTCTTCATTAAGTTCTTCTTCTAACGTTTTCAGCAAATTCTCATCTTCTAGCAGCTTTTCTTCTTTTGGAGTCTGCTCTATATTTTTATTATCTAGTGGCTTTTCCTCTTCTGGAGTCTGCTCTGGTTTTTTGTTATCTGATGGCTTCTCTCCTTCTGGAGTCTGTTCTGGTTTTTTGTTGTCTGATGGCTTCTCCTCTTCTGGAATCTGCTCTGGTTTTTTGTTGTCTGATGGCTTCTCCTCTTCTGGAGTCTGCTCTGGTTTTTTGTTGTCTGATGGCTTCTCCTCTTCTGGAGTCTGCTCTGGTTTTTTGTTGTCTGATGGCTTCTCTCCTTCTGGAGTCTGCTCTGGTTTTTTGTTATCTGATGGCTTCTCTTCTCCACTTGATGAACTAGTTGAATTATTTTGAATCTGACTGTTATCTCCTAATTCTGAAGCATAAGATAAGGTTGGATAGATTGTAGATACTACCATACTTAAAATCATAATTAAACTTATTAATAATGCCTTTTTATTCTTCTTCCCCATATAGATTTCTCCCCTCTACGCTATCTATAATTTATAAACTTCTATTTATATCCCATTAAAATTAATTCTAAGCAAAAAATTATATAAAAAAAGCCATGAAAATAAATAAATTTATATCCATAGCCGGTTGCACCACTGACTCAGTATGTCCATAAGGTGCCCAATGATAGAACATACATCAACATCTCTATAATATTTTATAAAAAACAATTAAAATTGCTATATTCATACTAGATACAATTACATATCTATATTATATTATGCCAACATCTTCCTGTCTATATATTTTACATTTTTTTCCTTACAATAATTTTAATTAATCATTAAATAAAATCCTTATCTACAACAATTACACAATTATATTCAGGATTCATCTCCTTAACCAATTTAGTTATATCTTCTTTTAATTCTTCCTCTGACATATTCTTAGAGAATTCAGAAGGATTAACTACTATATCAAACACTAAATTTTTCTTACTTCCCTTTCCAACTATTCTGAAATCATGCATAGATTTTACAAGACTATTTTTCTTAAGTATTTCTTCAAGTTCTTTTTTTGCTGACATAACTTCTTCATCTTCGAGACATATAGGGTCCATATGAATTACTAAATACATATCTAATTTTTCAGATATTTCTCTCTCAGCATTATCTATAATTTCATGAATCTCCATTATATCTATATTTGATGGAATTTCTGCATGTATAGATGCTATACATCGTCCAACTCCATAGTTATGAATTATTAAATCATGTGTACCTATAATATGTTCATAAGATAATAATGATTCTATAATAGATTTTACCATTTCTTCATCTGGTGCTTCTCCTAGAAGAGGATTTATAGTATCTTTTACAAGAGAAAATCCAGCATAAAGTATTACTAGTGATACTACAATACCAACATATCCATCTATAGGTAAACTAGTAAATCTAGCTATGACAAATGATATAACTACGCAACTCGATGTAAATACATCTCCTAAAGCATCAAGTGAAACTGCTTTTAAGGCTGAGGAGTCAATTTTATTTCCCATAAATTTATTAAATTTACTTAACCAAATTTTAATCATTATAGATGCAATTAAAAGTATAAGTGGTATTACTTCAAATTTTATAGGTACTGGATTTACTATCCTTTCCACAGATGACTTTATAAATTGAAGTCCTACCAACATTACCATGAACGCCACAATTAACGCCGATAAATATTCTATTCTTCCATGTCCAAAAGGATGCTCTTTATCAGCTGGCTTACTTGCTAATTTAAAACCTATCATAGTTATCGCTGAGGATGCCATATCAGAAAGATTGTTAAATGCATCAGCCATTATAGCTATACTTGATGTAAGCATACCTATAGACACCTTTACTACAAATAAAAGTAAATTAGATAATATACCCACTACTCCAGCTACATATCCATACTTATTTCTAACATCTTTATTTTGAACGTTCTCACTATCTTTGATAAATGTTTTGACCAGGATTTTTGAAAACATAAAATTTACCTCCTTGTCTTCTGTTTTACTGACAAATTTTAGAATTTATATCTTTATTTATGATAACATAATTCGTCTATAAAATTCTTAAAAGTTCATATATATCAATAAGATATTACTAATTTTATACATTTATTATAGATGCAATGTATTCTTAGATTAAATTATTGACTTCTAATAAAACTAGTCCTAGATATTTTATAATTTCATCTAGGACTTGTATTACTATTTTATACCAACTATTTTATTTAACATAATCGAACCTGTTTCTGGATTTTCAAATTCAATTTTAACACCCTTTATATTAGATAAATCTATATTTTTAAACTTATCAATAGGTATTATTGTATCACTTATTGGAGTATACCTTGACCAAAACTCCATAAATTTACCTTCTACATATTCGTCTCTCACAGCTTTACCCTCAAAATACTTCATAGCAGACACTTTATCATTATCCAAAGTTACACTACTTTCTTTTCCTTTAGAATCGACTAAGCTAAGTTTAAATGAAACTATTTTATCTTTACTATTTAGCTCACTAGGAGAATTTAACGCCCATCTAAATTTTAATGCAGAATAATCTTTTAAATTTTTATTATTTAAGGGCAATTCTATTTTTCCATCTTTAGATTTCCAATCAACTTGCAATAAATCTAAATTTTCACTTGAGCTTATATTACTAAAAAGTTTTGCAGTATCTTTATCTAATCGTTCTGACTCAACTAACTCTTTTGTATCAACATTACTTGGGTCTATATTTTCAAATGACTTTTTGTTGAATAATTCTAAAGAACCGCTATATTTAACTTTATTTAATGTCTGATACCCATACATTTTAGATGGCAATCCATTTTTACTAAAAATAGGAGATTCACTATCATCAAAATCAAAAATAGATTTCATATAGTCAACTGCATAATTAGAAAAGAACTCTCTATGTTCTTCTTTCTCTAATTTTTCAGGATAAGTTCCATCTGTATCTCGTGGTGGAGAAAACTCCTTTTCTCCTAAAACTGAGTTATATGCATTGTGATTTCCACCTACTAAATAAGTTAGTCCCAGTGGACTTTTTCTATTTTTATCCAATGATATATCATAAAAAACATCATCCCCACTATGGATAACATCTCCATCATATTCTGATACTATTATTGCTGTTGGTACATCTGGAAACTTTTCTATTGGACTATTATAGGCTGGTGTAAGTGATATAATTCCTTTTATCCCTTTAAATCCTTTTTGTATTTGGTCTTGTGCTATTTTTAATACCCCAGAACCAGCTACAGAATGACCTATAAGACCAATATTATCTAAATCAACTTTGTCTTTAAGATATATTCCAAATCCATTTTTACTGCCATCATATGCATCTTGAAAAGCTTTTATATAAGCTTGAGTCAGATATGTTATTCTCTCATTTTCTACAGGTTCTCCATACTGAAAAGTATAGTTTACTGAAGTATCAATAGACACCCCTATAATACCATTTTTAGCTAAATCTTCAGTAAGATATTTAAATCCATTTTCAAAATCATTTTCTCCATCTCCATGTTGCCCATGAAAAATTAACACTATAGGTGCTTTTTCTTTTATATCTTTAGGAGCTGATATTATACCTTCTATCTTAAAAGGTATGGTCTTCCCCCTTACAACCATTTCTGATGTTCCCAAACTAAATTTATTAGATTCAATTTCGTTGTCATTATTTTTTGTTGACTTTATCTCATATGTTATTTTTTCATTTGAAACTACACTAGAATTAGAATTACTTGTACAACCTACAAAAAGAGCACTTATTACTGCTATAGATAAAATCATACTAATCCATTTTTTCGATTTCATAAATTTATTCCTTTCTACCATATCTGTTTAAATACTATTTATTGGATTTCTAGTAAACTTTCTTTCTACCTTCATACTTATTTATTAACCTTTCTAGCATTATAATCTATAACCTTATCTGCATTGTATAAATCTAAAAATTTTTCTTTCTTATTTAGTAGAGTAATACCATCTATGTTTCTTCTATCAGTAATAACTAAATTTTTATCCTTATAAATTTTTTCATATGATATTGGACCTACACCTGCAAAAATCGTAAATCCTTTTGACTGAAGATACTCCAACCCTTTAGATGACTCATTAGGAAACTCACCATATGGAGGTATATATATTTTTGTTTTTCCAACGACTGATTGAACTTCTCTTTCCCATTTAATAGTATCATCTCTAAGCTTTTCTAGAGAAATTTTTTTGAGATTTGGGTGTCCATAACTATGGCTAGCAAATTCCCATCCATTTTCTTTTAGCTTATAGACTACTCTCTTACATTGTTTTAATTCTTCATTTCTATTTGGATAATCTCTTTGAATTCTATAACCCAAAATACCTTCAAATCCAGTTACTGCTAAAACTCCCTTTGCATTATTATGAGAAAAATCAGGATGTAGTTTTACAAAATCTTCAATTAAAGGAACCATTTCTGTTTCTGTACTAATAAGATATTTACCATTTGGTTTTTTAATATATCCTGCTAACTCATTATTTCTATCTAGGACAATTTTTTCTGTTATTCCATTACCTAACATATATTGATTATAATTTATATCATCTATAGATATAATAATTGGTCTTTTTCCTTCTGGTAACAATAATTTTTTTCTTACTGTTAACTTCTTACCACCAACTTCTTTTTCCTCATATACATCTTTGTATGATACAAGTATAAAGTTCCTTTGATATAAGTTATCCAATATTTTTTTAAATTCTTTTGTAGTAACAAACCATTTAGAAAATGTTTTAGATTCATAATCACCATCAAATGCCATTTCTGGATATACGATTAATGGATGTACAAATATATGTTCAATTTTACCTTCATAATACTTACTTGTATTTTCACTTATTTTTAAATTATTTTTTTCATATTCTAAATTTGTATCATAAAAAGCATATGAAAAATTACTGATGGACATAATTATAACTATAGATAATATTATAAACAAATTTTTCATAATATTTCTCCTTCAACATGATTATAAATAATAAAGCTTATTATATTAAAATAAAAACTTATTACTTACATTCTTTTTATTTATTATGTTTAATTTGTTTATCACTATACACTATATTAATAGTAACATTAATCTAAATTTGTATTTATAAACAAGTTAATACATTTATATCAAGTTTTGTACATACTATTTAGAATTATGGTATTATTTTTCCCAAGTATTATTTATAATATGATTTTTATTTATAATATATTTTAATTTAAAATTCTGAATAAGTATCTTTTTATAAGTATTTTTTCAACTAATTGTTTTTATATTTTATTCTGATAATTTATCTTGTTCTAAAAAAATAGTCTCAAACTCTGGAAGTGTTGGAAGTCTTAACAAATGTCATATATTTTTGAATATTCATATCTATACTATGTATATCTCACATCCATTTGATTTTATCATATTTTATATGATAAACATTCACTTTTATAATTTATAACCTTATGATACACTATGCCCATAGGATTTTAAACGGAAAGGAATGAAATAAATCATGTTTTTTGTAAGTGATATTTATAAAGAGGCACCTATTAAATTTGATACGCCATTACAAAAAGAGGTATACAAAATATTACAAAATTTGAGTATTGAATTTGAACGTGTTGACACAGATGAAGCAATTACAATGGAGGATTGTGTTCAGATTGATAAAAAATTAGATATGAAGATGGTAAAGACTCTATTTCTTTGCAATAGACAAAAAACAGCTTTTTATCTATTTATTATGCCAGGTGATAAACCCTTTAAGTCAGCTAATTTTAGCAATGCATTAGGAGTATCTAGAGTTTCTTTTGCTCCTGCTGAATTGATGGAAACGATGTTAGCGACTAAAATTGGCGCAGCTACTATTTTCAGTGCTATACTTGACAATGATAATATTATACAAGTTGTTTTTGACAAGGATGTTGTCAATGAAGAATGGTATGGATGTAGTGATGGGACTACTACTAGTTATATGAAAATTAAAACAAATCAAGTCATTCACGATTTTTTACCTTTTGTATGTCATACACCATCTATAATTGAATTGTAATATAAAGAAACATTAAAGAAAGATACTTGTATAAAACACAAAACCGCAAAGTCATGATATATTATACTTTGCGGTCTTATAAAATTAACTTTTGATACTAAGATTCCTAGTTCTGCTATTTTTTAGCGTTCTAAGGACTAGTTTTACAAATTCATTCGATATTAAAATAGTTGATGCAAATAGTATTATTTTTATCCACATATTAAAATCTAAAGAAACAGAGTTAAAGAAACTCTGGAACACTTGTGTAAATATTATCTGGATTATACCTGTAACGACTATTATTTGTAATGCCAACTTATTCTTAAAGAAATTAGGTATTGTACTATTAAAGCCAAACTCCCTACAATTCAATGCATTAAAAAGGGCACTGAATGCAAATAAAGAAAATATAACAGTACCTTGTTCATCTGGTGTGGCTCCCAATATATTAAAAGCTGATTGTGTAAATACAATTGTAATTATAAGGATAGCATTTATAATAATATTTATAGACATAGACCTAGCTATTATTCCAGAGTGTCTATTTATTGGTTTTCTTTTCAACACATAATCTCTAACAGGTTCTAATCCTAATGCAAGAGCTGGAGGACCATCCATTATTATATTTACCCATAATAATTGTATCGTAGTAAATGGCATATCTTTACCAGTAAGTTGAGATATTATAGCAATTATAAATGCTACTATATTTACAGTAAGCTGGAACTGTATAAATCTTTGGAAGTTTTCATAAATACCTCTTCCCCATTTTATTCCCTCTACTATTGTACTAAAACTATCATCAGTCAATATTATATCTGCTGCATTTTTAGATACTTCTGTACCTGAGATTCCCATAGCAATACCAACATCTGCTTGACTAAGAGCTGGAGCATCATTTATACCATCACCTGTTACGGCTACGACCTCACCACTTTTTTGAAGTGCAGAAACTATTCTCATCTTTGTATCTGGTTTACTTCTTGCTACAATAGATATTCCTTTTATTTCTTCTCTTAACTCTTCATCTGTCAGCACATCTATATAGGTTGCTTCAACTGCCTTCTTGCCATCATTCAATAATCCTAATTCATCTCCGATAGCAGTTGCTGTATTGATATTATCACCTGTAAGCATTTTTACATCTACACCCGCATTAAATGCCTTATCAATAGACTCTTTAACTCCTGCTCTCAATGGGTCTACTATTCCTACAAATCCACTAAACACTAAATTTTCTTCCTTCTCATACCCTCTTGGGTTTCCGATTAAATTCAATTCTCCTTCTGAGGTTATTGCAACTTCTGTTCTAGATTTAGTCATCTTTTTATAAGCAAACCCCAATGTTCTCATAGATTTAATTTGTAGTTTTTTAATTTCATCGAGAATACCTTTTTCTATTTTGGGAGTTATTGGGACAATACTTTTTCCTTGTTGTACATAAGAACATCTCTTTAATAATACTTCTGGAGCTCCTTTTGAAAGTAGTATATCCGAATCCTCTTGACGAATTAATGTTGACATTTTCTTTTCTTCTGAGCTAAAGGGGATTTGTGATATTAAATAAGTTTGTTTTCTCATTTCATTATAGTTTTTATCATTATGATATAAAAGTAATGCACACTCTGTTGCACTTCCAATATATTTAAATGAATTGTCTTCCTTTTCTATATCTGCTGTTGAATTTACTATACAGTTTTGTTCAAAATAACTATTGCTTTGATATTCTCCACTACTTATATATTTACCATCAACATATGCTACTTCTACCATCATCTTATTTTGTGTTAAAGTACCTGTCTTATCAGAACATATTACGGAAACAGAACCTATAGTTTCACAAGCCTCTTTCTTAGTTACTAAAGCATTTATCTTTGCCATCTTTTGCATTGTTATAGCTAAAGTAATATTTATCATGGTTGGCAGACCTTCTGGAACAGTAGCAACTATTAAAGCAATACAAACCATATACGCATTCTTAGCAGGTTCTAATGATTGTAAAAAGGACAAGATACTGCTTGTATCCAAAATTAACAGTCCTTTTCTTTGCATTTGTATAATCATAAACATACACAATAAAGTAGCTATTACTCCTGATATTCCTGCTATTTTAGCCCCTAACTTACCTAATTTAATTTGAAGTGGAGTTTGCTGGTCATCATTTGATAAGTTCTGTGCTATCTTACCCATTTCTGTCTTATCACCAATGTGAGTAACAACCATTATCCCTCTACCATATGCTACAAGAGTTCCACCAAATACCATATTGATTTGTTTTGCAGGTATTGTATCTTGTTCGATTATTTCTGTTTTAGAATAAACTACCTCCATATCCAATATAGCATCAGCATTTTTAGCTACATCATCAGATTCTCCTGTTAACATATCTTCTCTAAGTTTTAGATTTATAGATTGTATAAGCCTTCCATCTGCTGGTATCATATCTCCTGTTTCTATATATACAATATCTCCTGGTACTAAATCATTTTTTGATATTTTAACTATCTTTCCATTTCTAAGTACCTTTACCTCTATATTCTCTGTTAATTTTGATAGAGCATGAGCAGCTTTTTTAGATTTCCCTTCAGTTATTATACCTATGGAAATACCAATAAAGATAGCTCCTAAAATACCTAATGCATCATGCAATTCTCCCACAAATGAGCTTATTACTGCTGCTCCTATAAGAATTAATATCATAGGTTCTGTCAGACTTTCCCCCAACTCGTCCCAAAATGTTCGGCCTTCCTTTATTGTAAATTCATTTAATCCATATCTAAGCTTCCTCTCTTCCACCTCATTATCATCAAGTCCAACTTCTGGATTTGTCTTTAAGTATTTTAATACTTCTTTGGTAGGTTTATTATAATACCTCATAACTTTATCCCCCTTGTTAATTATCTATAGAGAATTATATGCTTATGATAGCTTGTATATTACTTCTCAAAAAAAATAAGGAGTTGTCTTAAAATTGATTTTTTCTAATCAAATTTTAAGTTCAACTCCTCTTTTAAATTTTTATATGTTATTCTTTATTGCTTCTTTATAATAGCTAAATCATTCACTTGTCATGTGACAAGCAACTAGATGATTCTTCTTGTGTTCAAATAATTCTGGCATTTCTTTCCCACAACGTTCTGTTGATACTTTACAACGTTTCACAAAAGGACATCCTTTTTCACAACTTGAAAAACTTTCAACTTCATCTTGTACATCAATTTCTTCCTCTAGTATATTTCTATTATTAGGATTCGTAGTCAAAACTGCACGCAAGAGCATCTGTGTATATGGATGTAAAGGTGTATTGTAAACCTCCTCAGCATTTCCAATTTCCACAATTCTACCAGCATACATCACAGCAATCCTATCAGAAATATAACGTACCATGCTCAGGTCATGTGAAATAAATAGATAAGTAAGACCAAGCTCCATCTTTAGTTTATATAAAAGATTTATAATCTGACTCTGAATAGAATTATCAAGCGCTGACACTGGTTCATCACATATAATGAAATTCGGCTGAACTACAAGTGCACGTGCTATACTAATCCTTTGTCTTTGCCCTCCTGAAAATTCATGTGGAAAACGTCCTGCATATTCTCGTGAAAGCCCAGTCATTTCTAACAATTCATATACTTTTTGTGTCCTTGCATTTTTATCCAGCATGCCATGAACTTTCAAATTCTCTGCAATAATAGATTCTATGGTCATATATGGGTCTAAAGACATGTATGGGTCCTGAAATATCATTTGTGTATGTTGTGCAAATTCTTTTCTTGCACTCTGTCGATGTAGTTCTAGCTTTTTGCCTTGAAATAATATTTCACCTTCACTTGACGGATATACGCCCATAATGATTCTTGCAAGAGTTGATTTCCCACAACCAGATTCTCCAACAAGACCTAAAGTCTCACCTTTATAAATAGTTAGGTTCACATGATTAACAACAATATTCTTGCGCTTTCTTCCTAAAGAGAAGCTCTTGGATACATTATTTAATTCAAGTAATTTTTCCATCACCCAATACCTCCTTTGGAAAACTTTCATGCAGACGCCAACAAGAAGCACTATGGCTATTTGACACTTTAAACAAAGGTGGCTCTTCTCTCAAACAAATCTGCATACAATATGGACATCTCTTTGAAAAAGAACAGCCTACTGGCAAATCAGATAAATTAGGTGGACTTCCCAATATAGATATCCTTTTACCTATATCGCCTGGTGTAGGAAGTGTTCTTAATAATGCCTGTGTATATGGATGTGTTGCTCTATTGAAAATATCTTTTACATTACCTTCTTCCACAATCTTTCCAGCATACATTACTGCTACACGTTCTGCTAAATTTGCCACAACTCCAAAGTCATGAGTAATCAAAAGCACAGCTGTTCCCATCTCTTTTCTAATTTTTGCAATAAGTTTCAAGATTTGCAGTTGTGTGGTAACATCAAGGGCTGTTGTAGGTTCATCTGCGATAAGTAGTTTAGGATTACATGCCAAAGCCATAGCAATCATCACACGTTGTCGCATTCCTCCTGAAAATTGATGAGGATACTGTTCTGCTTGTAGAGCGGCATTTGGTATCTGTACCATTTCAAGTAATCTAACTGCCTCTTGCTTGCAATCAGATAATGACATTTTTTCTTTTCGGTATAGAGATTCAGTAATCTGCTTACCTACTTTCATAGTAGGATTCAAACAAGTTAAAGGGTCTTGAAAAACCATACTTGCTAAGTTACCTCTTATTTGCTCCATATCTTTTTCTGATGCATTCAAAATATCAAAGTTCATAAGTTTCAATTCTTCACCCATAATCTTAGCTGGTGGTGAAGGATTCAACTTCAAAATGGATTGTGCCATTACACTCTTACCACAACCACTTTCACCCACCAATGCAAGAATCTCTCCTCTATTCATAGTAAGTGAAACACCTCGAACTGCACTTACTGTTCCATTATATATCTCAAAAGATACATTTAAATTCCTAATTCTTAGAATATCGTCCATAATCAGCAAATCTCCTTAATCTAGGATTTATGGCATCTTGAAGTTGGTCTCCTAAGAGATTAAAAGAAAGCATTATCAGACAAATGAAGAGTCCTGGCACTGCAAACCTTACTGGATAAGTCTGAAAAACAGCAACACCTTCATTTGCCATGATTCCCAGTGATGGATATGGTGGTGGAACTCCCATTCCCAACATTGATAAGAATGCTTCTGTAAATATAATTTCTGGAATACTCAATGTCATGTGGACAATTATTATCCCCAACATATTAGGAATTAGATGGCAGAAAATAATTCGTCTCATACTTGCTCCCATAGTTTTTGCAGCAATTATAAATTCTCTCTCCATAAGAGAAACTACTTGCACCCTCACCAATCGTGCCATACTAGTCCATCCCACAAGTGTATAAGCTATAATCAAGGTTCCAATTCCTTGTGGAAGCACTGCCATAAGTAAAAGAACAACAACAAGATATGGAATCCCACTAATGATTTCCAATATACGCATCATTACATTATCAACAGTTCCACCTATATATCCAGAAATACTACCATATACTACTCCTACTATTCCATCTATAATAACTACAACTCCTGCTACTAAAAGTGATACTCGTGTCCCATACCAAATACGTACAAAAATATCACGCCCGAGATTATCTGTACCAAAGATATGAGTAAGACCACTAGTTGGGTCTTTGCTAAAAAAAGGTTTATTTGCATACGCCACATTCTGAGATGCAAAATCAAAATTACAAAATATCGGAATACACACTGAACCTATAATCAAAATAAGCATCATTATAAACGATACTACTGCAATTTTATTGTGACACAATATGAATATAGTCTCTCTTGCAAAGCTCATAGATGGGCGTACCAGCTTGTTATTACACATATCTGAATTGCAACCATCAGCAAAAGCAAAATCTTCATTAACAAGTATTCTTTTATTACTATCTATTTTCCTCACCTCCTAATTTCACACGGGGGTCTATATAACTATTTAAAATATCCACGATTAGGTTACACAACACAAGAAACACACCAAAGAACAATGTTGTTCCTATAATTACTGGATAGTCATTGGCCTGCACTGAGTCTACAAAGTATTTTCCAAGACCTGGAATAGAAAATACATACTCCACAGCAAATGTCCCAGTCAATAGGACTGCTGTCATAGGACCAAGAACTGTTATTACTGGCATTAATGCATTACGTAAACAATGATGAAGGACAATGTCTTTTTTCTTAATTCCTTTCACCTTTGCTGTACGAATATAGTCTTGACTAAGTACATCAAGCATACTAGAACGCATTAATCTTCCAATACTCGCCATAGAGCCAAAAGCTAGCGCAAATGCAGGTAAAATCTTACTATTTTCACTTCCCCATCCTATAATTGCAAAAAAACGAATACCTGTAAATTGAAATAATACGATTCCAAAAAAATATTGTAACAGTGCGCCCATAATAAATGATGGAACAGACACTCCAAGAAGTACCAAAATCATCGTCAATGTGTCCCACTTTGTTCTATGCTTCAAAGCTGCTACTATCCCTGACAAAATACCCAAAATGATTGCAAAAATCAAAGCCCGTATTCCCAATTCTAAAGAAACTGGGAATGCCTGGGCTATGATATCTGTTACTTGACGACCAGATACAATTGAGGAACCAAGGTCTCCATGTATCAAGTTGTTCACATATATTCCATACTGCTCCAATATAGGCTTATCTAAACCATACTTTGTGGCTAAAGCTGCTTTTACATCAGGATTAAGTACCTTAACACCAGAGAAAGGGTCTCCTGGAAGCATCTGCATCAGTAAAAATGTAATGGAAATCAAAACCCAAACAGTAAGTACCGAATAAAGAAGGCGCTTACCGATATATCTCATTTGTGAAGACATATTGTCTACTCCTGTCCTGTTTTTATTTATTTAATATGTGCATTTAAAACGTTAAAGAATTGAAATGGTGTACGTACTAGACCAACTAATTTATCAGAAACAGCATAAGTAGTACATGTAAAATACATTGGTCCTATAACCATATCATCTATTAGAATTTTTTCTGCCTGTATCAATATCTCTTGACGTTTTTTAGAATCACTCTCATTAATAGAATCCTCAATCAACTTATCATACTTTGGATTGGAATACTTTACATGATTATTCATATTTTCTGTTGTATAGTTTTCCAAAAATGTAATTGCATCATTTTCAGAAGGTCCCCATCCATCCATCGCAAAGCTGTAATCACCATTTGTCATTGCTTCAGACAAAGCTTTCACTGCTGTAAATTTAAGTTCTACATCCAGTCCAAGATTTTCCTTCCATTGTTGTTGCAGATAGGCAGCCTGATTCTGATTATATGTTGTATCTGATGCCCAAAATACAAGTTTAATATCTTTTTTATCTATACCAAGTTCTTGTAATGCCTTATCAAGGTATTCATTTGCTTTACCTTTGTTGTATTTAAATAGGCTACCACGTTTTTCTGCATAACTTGTGCCCTCAGCACCTTTTATAACATCTGGTACAAAACCATCCGCTGCTATGGAACCATCATTAATTACATTATCAAGCAGACTCTGCACATCAACAGAATATGAAAGTGCTTTTCTTAAATTTATGTTAGAGAGATACTTATCTTGTGTATTAAAACTTAAATACCAAGACCCTCCATCTATATATGATTGAACAGCATCTTTACTTTTTTCTTTCACAAGTTTAATTTGCTCATTATATAGGCTACAAAGGTCAATTTCTCCAGCAGTAAATGCATTCAAACTAGTATTTGCATCCCCTATCATAACCAACTTCACTTTAGGAATATTAATTTTTGATGCATTATAATATTCCTCAGATTTTTCCATTGTAATATGGTCATCATGTACCCATTCTGTTATTTTATATGCTCCATTTGTCACCATTTTATCAGCGTCCTTAGCATACTGTTTATCACCAATTTTCTCATATGCCTTCTGATTTATTGGCAAGAAGTATGGCTGTGACAAATAAAACAAACCATTAGGCATTGGATGAGACCATTGAATTTCTAATGTATAGTCATCTAGCACCTTTAATCCAAGCTGTGATTCGTCAACCTCTCCTTTATAGAAAGCTTCTCCATTTTTAATATTCTTATATAGATATGCAGCAAATATGCTTCCAGTAGAAGGTTTCATCTGTGTAATCCAAGAATAGTAAAAATCGTTTGCAGTTACTGAGTCTCCATTTGACCATTTTTCATCTTTTTTCAAGTGCATTGTATAAGTTGTGTCAGTATCATTTATATCCCAACTTTCTGCTAAATCAGCTACTGGTTCATCCTTGTCATTCAACTTTGTAAACCCAGACATACAATGATAGAGAATACTTTGGGCAATAGTATCACTCATTCTCATTGGATTCAATTCTGTAGGCTCTGATGTAACATTTAATGTTACCATATCCTTTCCTTGAGTCCCCTGAAACACTGAACCTTGTGTTGTATCTCCTGGTTTAGATGTAGCACATGCAGCCAAATTAAGTGCAAGCATAGCTACTACTAATAGAGTTATAATCTTTTTGAATCTCATATTTCTCCCCCTCACAAATAATTAATTTTTATAATTCCTTAAAGTCACTCTATGAATCCAATATCATATTAAATGAATCAATTGACATAGGTTTATAGTAATAATAGCCTTGAACCATATCACACCCATATTCTTTTAAACACTCTATATGTTCTTCAGACTCTACACCTTCAGCAATCACTTTCATATTTAAAGAATGAATTAAATCTATAATGGTCTTTATTACTAAACTGCTATTACCATTTAAGTTGTTTAAAAAAAACTGACGGTCCATCTTGATAATATCAAAACGAGCATTAAGCAATACATTAAAAGAAGAATATCCATCTCCAAAATCATCTAGTGAACATGTAAACCCATATTCCTTGAAATCTGATACTATTTTTTTCAAGCGCTCAGTATCATTTAAAGAAATTGACTCCATAAATTCGATTTCAATATATTTCTTTGGAATATTATATTTTTCAAACACATCAATGTAGTCTTGAACAATTCCTGGATAATAAAAGTGTGACTTTGAAATATTAAAACTTATTGGCACAACCTTCTGATTGTTTTTTATTCTTGTATCCAGATACTGACACATCTGTTCAAAAGTATCAATATCAATTAATATAATGTAGCTATTTTGGTTCAAAATAGGAAGAAATTTATATAATGGAATACTATTTCCATCCTTATCAAACCAACGAAGTAGTGCCTCCGCACCTATGACTTCTCCACTTATTAAACTAACTTTTGGTTGTAGATATGTAACAAATTCATAATCTTTATATGCATTGGCTGTATCTATTTCCAGTTTCATACGATTCATATAACTCTTATAAAAAGATTCCTCATAAAGTTCTACACAGGAACTTCTATTAAATAAAGTTTCACTTTCTTTTCTACACAGATTTGCATAATTTAATGCATCATAAAATGTGACTTTTGGGTCAACAATTACATAAACCCCCATAGACATAAAAAGATTTCTATAAATTCGTTCATCATCTATGCGGTACAATATGTCTATTAGTGGTATCAATCGTTCATATATGAGATAGTTAGAGTCATCACACTTTAACAAAAGAACAAAGTTATCTGCATATAGGTATCCAGCATATTCTTTTTCTTCCAAAAACATCATTATTTTTTGAAAGACCAATGTCAGGATTTCATCTCCTGCTTGACTTCCATACTTTGTATTAAAATAGCGAAAATTTTTAAGGTTTAGTTGTATTAATGCATATTTTTCCTCGCTACCTTTTATATCACAATATTTTTCTAAAATATATGAATTATCATATTTTAAGGTGATATTATTTTCCATTTCCATCACGATTAACTCCTTTATTTATAAATTGTATATACATTTCTTCCATTCTTTTTAGATTGGTATAAAGCTAAGTCAGCTTTTTTAATAAGAGTTAATTCATCACAACCATGCACATGCATCTCATTATATATCCCAAAAGATAAAGTAAGTTGTTTGGAATTTTTACTTTTTAAATGTACAATGTTTTTGTCTTTCAGTTCTTTTTGAACTGACTTAACAAATGTAATAATTTCATCATCACTTCTATCTACAAATATGCATGTGAATTCATCTCCTCCATATCGTGCAGCAAAAGCATTGTCTGGCAAGTTCTTCTTTAATAAATTAGCAACTTCTTTTATTACATCATCGCCTTTTGAATGACCATAGTAGTCATTATATTCTTTAAAAAAATCTATATCAACCATAACATATCCAATAGATAAAGTCCCATCACCTTGTATTAATTTACTGATAACTTTACTACTGTATCTTCGATTATAAATTTTTGTAAGTTCATCTATATCTGCTACTACTTGCAAACTAGCTTGCTTTTTCAACATGAGATTCTGTTCTTTTTCTGTTTCATATAGAGAAATAAGGCTTTTAAAGCTTTCTCTTGTTGATATTTTACTTGCCATTTCCCCTTTTAATATGGTCTCGTAAAAAGTTTCATAAAGTTCATCAGTTTCATGACCAAATAAAATTGCATATTGGACATGTAATTCTTGAATCTTTATCATTATATCCTGATCTGCATTTTTATACAGTGTATCTAATTGTTTTAAACACCATGCTGCATTTTCTTCTCTCTTCAACAAAAGTAAAAATTCCATCAGATTTAAATAAATAGATTTCAGTAAAAACGCATTCTCTTTACTTTTAATCAGCTTTTTTATCAAATTATCTATTTTATGTAATGCTTCTATTTCCTTATTTTCTAATAATAAGAGACGTATTTCCCCTTCCATAAATAACAAAGGTAAAATGCCAACTTCACATTTTACACTTAAACATTCCTCATGATATTTTCTAGCCTTATCCAATTCTCCTTGGACACAATAAAGATGTAATAGGTTGACAAGTATAGATTTGTAATAAAAGACCACATTTTTTATAGGAACCTCTTTTATAACATCTAATGCTCTTGTATAGAATTGCTCTGCAACTGTATATACACCACTTGTGTAAAATATGTCTGCAATATTGTTATAGAAAATAGCACATGATTTTTTATCTTTAATTTTATAAGCAGTTTGAATACCTTTTAAATATATAGTAAGTGCTGCTATTTCGTCACAAATAGTAATATTTCGTAAACCCTCTATTTTAAAATATTCAATTAAAACATCAAAATAGTTTTTATTCTCAGCAAGTTCTCTTGCCTTCTCTGAATGAAAATTATAAGCATCTACATCCCATTTCATTTGAAAATATTGTGCTAAATACACATGAGCTAATGCTTGTCCATAGAAACAGTTTAACTGTTCTGATATCGTCAATAATCTATCACAATCATGTTTATTAAATCTAAGACTATGTTCGAAACGGTGCTGAATTCGCTCAATTATCAATTGAATTTGTTCAAATAGTACATTATAGTTATTCATTATGCACCCCTTCCATAGAAATTATTGATTTAGAGTTATTTCTACCATTATTCTTTACAACATATAGTGCTTTGTCCACTTCATCAAATAAATTAAGTAAATCCACTTTAGTTGAAACGGTCTTATTTCCATAGCCAATTGACAGTGTTATTATTTTTGAACATCGTGAATGTATATGTTCAATATTTTTTTCTTTTATTGCTTCTTTTATTTGATTCACATATTCATCCATTTGTTCAAAGTTCAAATCCCAACTAAGGCAGATAAATTCGTCGCCACCATAGCGAAAGATGGCCATTTGTTCATTTGCCTTCTCTTTTAAGGTACTCGCTACTTGTTTTAATATTTCATCTCCTGCTAAATGCCCATAATAATCATTGTATTCTTTAAAGTAATCAATATCAAATATTGCAAGACCGATATTTGTATATTTATTGCTATTGATAATTTCATCTTGCTTAATATTAAAATAATAACGATTATATATATTAGTCAATTCATCATAATTTACAAGGTCATACAATTCTTTTAATACTTTTTTTGATTGATTATACTTAGTATAGGTATCATTTAATTCAATTTTTGCAACTAAACCTTCGATTTTTAATAGATTTACTTGAGCCTGTGCTTTTAAATATAAATCGTAGTACTCACGATAATGGTAATATAGTTCTTGTTTTGTCTCAAACCTCTGTGAGTACTGAATATTCAACTTACACAACTTCAATAAAGGCTCTGGCTCATCTTCTTTTATTAGCTCTCGTAAGGCTTGTAATAATTCACTTGATTTGATTTGATTTTTAATATGTATCATTGATTCCAATGCATTCATCAAAAACTCTATGATATAAATTCGATTTGGAAAAGTCATAATTCCATCATTGAACATTTCCTGTAAATAATATAAACTCTTTTCTTCATCCTTTATCTCTGAATAATAAAGCAAATATGCATAATCAACATATAATTTTAAATCTTTATCTTCAAAGGGAAGTGAACTCAATTCTTCAATAGTTGATTTCATAAATTCAAGTTTACCTAATTTTAAATATACATTAATGAAATTAATTAATAGTATTCTCAGAAAGCGTGGTTTTGTATCTGGCAAAGAACGTAATACTTCCATCGCTTTATCTAAATAAAGCAATGCTTCATCATATAGTTCATAGTCCAAATAATAAGCACTAATATTTCCATAATTCATACCAATTCGGTATTTGATATCTAATTTTTCAGAAACATCCAGAGCTTTTAAAGTGTATTTAAATGCAGATTGTTTATCATACGAATTTGAAAAAAGTAAACTATATAATGAATAAAACTTTTCTAATAACTCACTTGGATTCTTTTCATTGATATACTCTTGTGCGTACTCCAATTCTTTTGATACACATTTCATATTTGATTCTACATAGAAATAATAATCGGCACGCCATATATATCCAAAAGCCACACTTTGCCAATCTTTACTTTCTTTTGCAAGCGAAATCAGTTTATCACAAAGCCCACAAATAACATCATCGTTTACATTAATGTTTTCATGTATTTTTCTCTTTAATTCCTCAATTTCACACAAAGTATAGTTTTCAATCATGACATTACTCCAAATTCATTTTTTATAACATTATAACACGCAAGTACAGCTTTCCACAATGAGATATCAATTTGTGTCTCATAAGTATTAAACAGATATATGATTATCTCTTGTAGTAATTAATATACCTTTTTTGCCTTAGATATCAATAACTTATAGATTCTTATAAGAACTGTATTGGTATAATAATTATTTTAGTTTATAATTATAGTACCATGTGTTTATAATACCTTTATTTGCCACAATTATAATCTAGTTTTTGCTTTTTTACAGAGCAAGTATCACATAAATTAAAAGTAATCAATAAGCATGTTTTTATTTTTTGTACAAATTTTATACAAAAAAAGGAGATGATTCAAATTTTATTTTGAGGCATCCCCTTATAGTAATTATATATTATTAGGTTTTATGTTATAGGCTTTATAAGTTGTGGGTTATATAAATCAATATACTTAATCTTCAAAATACCCTTCTGGATATAATGGGAACTTAGATATAAGCTCCTGAGCTTCCTCTTTACAATCATCTAATACTTCTTTATTATCAATATTTTCTGCTACCTTATTCATTATTCCTGCTATCTGTATAACTTCTTTCTCTTTAAGGCCTCTTTGAGATATTGATGTAAGACCTATACGAACACCACTAGTTACAAATGGTGACTGTGGGTCATCAGGTATAACATTTTTATTAACTGTTATTCCTACATATTCAAGAGCTTTTTCAAATTGTTTTCCTGTAAGATTTTTGCTTCTTAAATCAACCATAACTATATGGTTATCAGTTCCTCCACTTACAATGCTAAAACCATGTGAAATAAGTTCAGATGCTAAGGTTTGAGCATTTACTACCACTTGTTCCATTATTTGTTTAAATTTATCTGTACTCAAGTATAATAGCGAAAAGGCTTTCGCTGCAACTGTATTAAGATGTATAGAACCTAATGTTCCTGGGAAAACCCCTTTATCAAGTTTCTTTGCATGTTCAGCTTTGCAAAGTACAATACCACTTCTTGGTCCACAGAAAGTTTTTGTTGTAGATGAAGAAACAAAATCTGCATAAGGTACAGGGCTAGGAATTACTTTTGCAGCTACCAATCCTGCAACATGTGCCATATCTACCATAAAGTAAGCCCCTACTTCTTTTGCAACCTTTGATATTCTTTCATAGTCTATTAATCTTGGATATGAACTTGCTCCTGCAATTATCAGCTTTGGTTTACATTCTTTTGCCTTTGCTTCAAGAGCATCATAATCTATACGTCCAGTACTTGGGTCTACTCCATAAAACTCATATTTATAAATATCATGTAAAAAGTTAACTGTACTACCATGTGTTAAGTGTCCACCTTGGTCAAGACGCATACTTAAAACAGTATCATTTGGTTTTAATATTGATGAATATACACAATAATTGGCTGTAGAGCCTGAATATGGCTGTACATTTACATGTTCTGCTCCAAATACTTCTTTTGCACGTTTGATTGCTAGAGTTTCAAGTTTATCTGCTTCTTCAGAACCTGCTTGAAAACGAGCACCTGGATAACCTTCTTCAGTTTTATTTGTAAATACACATCCACTTAATTCAAGTACTTCTGTTGGTGCTGTGCTTTCAGAAGCTATCATTTCAATATTATGCTCTTGTCTAACTAACTCCCCAGCCACAATGTTATATAACTCTGGGTCTGAAATTTTTGTTGTTTTTAACATAATAACACCCCTTTTTAATTTAATTATTTTTATAAATTTAATTTAACTTTGTTTATATTTATATTTTACTACATTATTTAAATTAAATATATTATCATATCTTGCAATTTATTTAACTATTTTGACTTTTTAAATTTAGATTATATAAAAATTTCTTTAACTAGAAACTATTCATTAGTGCCTCTATTCCTGACTTTGTGTTGATTTTTCTCTACATGTGACTGCTTTATATACCATACAAACTAAAATCAAAAGTCCCATATAACCTGTATATGGATATAAAATATTTACAAGTTTACCAAATGGTAAAAACCCACCTATACAAGCCAAAATAGCTATTACTGTTGTTACAAGTTTAAATTTAGGGTGTTCATCTTCAACTATTCTATTAGTTACAGACCATAAAAGTGGAACAGCTGTTGTATAAATACCTAATATAAGTGCAACTGAGAAAAGCACACCCACAATAGGGGATATATTATCTGCTAAATAAAGTGATGGTATTTCTTTCATATATAGATTTCCTATATCTGAAATCATAGCTAAATACATAACAATTCCAGCAGTCATAAATACTACTCCACCTAATAGACCTCCCCAGAAAGCATCCTTTTTACTTTCAATAGAAGCCCCCATACCTGTTAAAAAAACAATCATTACAATAATATTTAATGTATTATATATTACGCCTGAAACTATTGGACTTCCTGATGCTTTTGTAACTTCAATATTCTTCATAGCTTCTCCAACCATAGATAACCCATCGAAATGTTTGAATAAGCTTATTAACCCAACAGCAATTGTAAATACTGCTATTACTGGCCCAATACGACCAAGTATACCTACTAATTTTTCTAATCCCATAGATACTGTAATTAATGTAGCTACTGCCATTAAAACTCTTCCCAAATAAGGATTTATGCCATAGTATTCAGTTAAAGTTGAGCCTGCACCTGAAATCATTACTATAAGAATTCCAAATAAAAATATTGGGCTAAACCATTCATAAAATTTTCCTAAAATTTTTCCACAATAAAAAGTGTAAATTCTAGTTGGTTCCTTAAGTTTTAATTCTCTACCTCTAGTTATAACTTCAGCACCAAGAAATGAAAATAATACCATTGATATTAATGCTCCAACTAGACCCATATACCCTTGAGAGGCAAAAAATTGGAGTATTTCTTGACCTGTTGCAAATCCAGAACCAATTGCCGTTGCTAAATAAGCTCCTGCAATACAGATAATATTTTTCACATTCATTTTGTCTGACATATTAAATTACCTCCATTATAAAGTTACCTTCTTCAACAAATATAAATCCTTAGTAAATTAAATGAAAATTCTGTCTTTTCGGAACAGTATTTGATTTACTTTCTTATTTTATATATCTTTTTTTTTATTTATATATATTTTTTTATATAAATAGGTATAGCTTTTATAAGGTTTAATATTATTAAATATGTTTAAAGCGCTTTAATTTTTACTATAATTAAAGTATACTTATTCAGACACTCTCAAACAATTATCTATATTGACTTTTTATTTATCAATTTCAATTTTTAGCATTTAATTTATAGACCTTTGGAGTCATTCCTTTTTCTATCTTAAAATTTTTGTAGAAATTATTTAGACTATTATAACCAACCATTTCTGCAATCTCATTTATACTTTTTGTAGTATTTTCAAGTAACTCAATTGACTTTTCTATTCTTATATGATTTAGATATGATATAAAAGTTGTATTCAAATTACTTTTAAAAATCCTAGATATATTAGATGGATTAGTTAAAAATAACTTAGCACAATCATTTAGTTTTAAATCCTTACTATAATTTAAATTTATATACTCTAGTATCTCATTTAATAAATTATTATTAGTATATTGATAACCAATAATATTTTCTATAGTCTTATTAAACTCGTCTATGTCTAATGGTTTAAGAAGTATATCTTTCACATTTAATCTCAAGGCTTTTTGCGCATATTCAAAATAATCAAAAGCAGTTATTACCACAAAGTTTATTTTTTTAGATAGGTGAGATGTTTTTTCTATTACTTCTAACCCATTATATATGGGCATCTGAATATCTATAAACACTATGTCTGGCTCTAAATCAATTATTTTATCTACTGCTTCATCACCAGATGTTGCTTTACCAACAATCTTTATCGGCATATCTTTCATTTCTATAAAGTGTGTTATTATTTTTAAAACAGCTTCTTCATCATCTATTATTAGTGCTCTTCTCATGAGAATTCCTCCCTTTTAGCTTAATAATATAAAAAAGTAAGATATATAAAACAACATAAAAACATCTAATATATTTCTTAACATTTATAAAACTCATTAACTTTAAACAAGCTCTATTCATATTCCTTACAATTTTCAATAGGAATTTTAATCATTATGTAAGTACCCTCTTTATCACTTGACTTTATGTCCATCTGAACCTCCCATGACTAAAGTCACAGGATTCCTGCTTCATAGAATTTTGCATACTAAAATATGTCTTACCAATTCTCCACAGGCTATCCCCGTAGTTCCTACGGTTCTTACATA
>NZ_JRHN01000047.1 GCF_001299635.1 Clostridioides difficile
CAGCAATTCAGGTAGTATTGGATAGGTTATATCCTATCTCTACATATAAGTTTCCCTATATGCTGACTATTTTAGCTACTAACTCATGACTAAAGTCACAAGTGTGTGTAGCTATTTTTTAATCAAAGTCATTTCCATAAGCAGATGTAAACTTTGTATATATTAAAGACAATCCATGACCATTATTACTACGAATACCTGCTTTTATTTTTTCTATACTATTTTCCTCTAAAATAGTTCCATTATTATGAATTTCCATAATCGCATACTCAGAATCTACTCTTGCAATTATTTCTACTCTTTTTTCTGTATCAATATCTCTAAACCCATGTGTAAAAGCATTTTCTACAATAGGTTGAATAAAGTTAAAAGGTACAGAAAGACTGTATAGCTTCTTAGGAATAAGATAATTTACTTTAAGTGCATCTCCATAGCGTAATTTCTGTAAGTTTAAATAATTTTTAATATATAATATTTCCGATTCTAATTCTACAAAGCGTAAATCAGACTTCATTGTATATCTAAACATTTTAGATAAATCTATTATTGCACTATATAAATCATAACTACCATCATCAAGTGCTATACTTGCCATTGAATTTAGGGTATTAAATAAAAAATGATGATTTATCCTTAAGTTAGTAACCATATCTTGAGCTACTTTTAAATTCATTTCCAGTTGCTCTCCATAATGATATGTTCTTGCAATAGTATTCTCCTTTTCTTGCAAATCCTTTCTTATATCATTGAATGAACAAAAATTTATTATGTTTTTAGATATTTGTTTTAAGAGACGTTTTATACTTCTAGCAGCACCTTCTGGTATATCATATAAATTACTATGTGTTGTATCTAAGTTTAAATCAGATAATAATACATATCCACCCCTTATGACGCCTATACTATTGTTTTTATACAGTATTGGAATGTTATATACTGTTATCCCATGCTTACATACAAATTGGTTACTACTTTTTCGATTCATACAATCACAATTTTGAGGAAATTTCATAGGATTACATTTTTCAAAGCAAAATAAAGGAAAGTAAGGATTTTTTAAAACTATATTCCATGAATCATCATATATAATCAATGGAATTTTAAATGGGTCTATAAATTGACCACGAATTGATTCTATTGCTGCATATAAGTTTAAAGTACTTTCGCTATAATTTATCAAAGTTTTCTTTAGATATTTATTAGGATTAATATCTATGACTTCACTCTCTCCCGCATCATTTACATTATTTGAAACAATAAGTTCTTTTATTGGTCTATCGCCTGTATTTATAGTTTCATGTGTACTACCAGATTCTATATAAAAAATCATCCCTTGATAAAATGGCTTCCATACTCCATTTATGATATACAAACCTTCCCCCTCTAAAATATATATCATCTGTTCTTGACCATAATGAACATGGTTAAAATGTTTTTTACCTTGCATAGTTACTGCAATATATATATTCATAGCTTGTTTAGGATTATTTTCATCATAAGTATGTTTCCATTCGATATATCCCCACTCTGTCTTTTGAATTTTCATAAAAGATTCCTTTCTACTTGTAAATTATTTATCTTTCAGTAAATTTAATAAATAAAAAAATGTACATACTCTTTCATATGATAGCTCACTATATCAATATTCATTAGTTTGTACACTTTTTTATATTTATTATTATTTTTTAATTTCTTCTAGTTTATTGTATTATTTAAAAGTACATAATTTACTCTTATTTAATAATAGAAACTCCCATATATGGTCTTAAAACATCAGGAACAACTACAGAACCATCCTCTTGTTGATAATTTTCTAATATAGCTGCAACACTTCTTCCAATAGCTAATCCAGAGCCATTTAATGTATGTGCATATTCAGCTTTAGAATCTTTATCTCTTTTAAATCTTATCCCTGCTCTTCTAGCTTGGAAATCTTCACAGTTTGAACAAGATGAAATCTCAACATATCTATTATAACTTGGCATCCAAACTTCTACATCATATTTAAAAGAAGCTGTAAATCCTAAATCACCTGTACATATCTTTACTACTCTATATGGTAATTTCAATAATTGTAACATATTCTCAGCATTGTTAGTAAGCTTTTCTAACTCATTATAAGATTCTTCTGGTGCTACTATTTTAACCATTTCTACTTTGTTAAATTGATGTTGTCTTACCAATCCTCTTGTATCTCTTCCAGCAGAACCAGCTTCTGACCTAAAACATGGAGTATAAGCCGTATAATTTATTGGTAATTGTTCAAATTTAAGTATTTCATTCGCATGTATGTTGGTCAAAGGAACTTCTGATGTCGGAATTAAAAAATAGTCCAATCCCTCTATTTTAAACATATCTTCTTCAAACTTAGGTAGTTGACCTGTACCTAGAAAACTATTTCTATTTGCCATAAATGGTGGAATAACCTCTGTATATCCATTTACTGTTGTATTTGTGTCTAAATAAAAATTTAATAAGGCTCTTTCTAACCTAGCTCCTAATCCTCTATAAAGAGTAAATCTTGAACCTGTTATTTTACCTGCTGTTTCGAAGTCAAGTATACCTAGTTCTGTTCCAATTTCCCAATGTGCTTTAGATTTAAAGTCAAAATTAGTAGTATCTCCCCAAGTTCTTACTTCAACATTATCTTCATCAGTTTCACCTTGTGGCACTTCTGGATGGGGTACATTTGGTATTCTCATTAACAAATATTCCATCTTATCTTCTACTTCCTTGAGCTTTTGGTCTATAACTTTAATCTTATCAGATAAATCTTTTAACTTAGCCTTTTCATTTTCTACATCTTTACCTTCTTTTATAAGATTTGGCATATTTTTAGATGCTGTATTTAATTCATTTTTCATGACTTCAACTTCTTGAAGAATTTTTCTTCTTTCATCATCTAACTTAACTACTTCATCAAGACTAAAGGCTTTCTCACCCCTTCTTTCCATAGCTTTTTTTATACAATCTAAATTTTCTCTTATTCTTTTTATATCAAGCATTTTTTCCTCCTCAGTACTTAAGATTGGACATTCTCTCTTAATCTCAAATAATTTTGATAATATATTTTCTGTCTGAGGTTAAGAAATATTTTTTATTTCATTTATTTAGTTATATTTTACTCACTTTTTTATATATTGTCAAATTATATTTAATTAAATTAATATAATTTAATTTTTGATTACTATCTCTATAATTAACTTCATTATAATTATATCGATTTTGCTAATCAATTATCTATTTTGACTTTTTCTTTATCAATCTTATGTAATTATTCGCTTTCATATAAATTTTTTTACCTTATGATATAATTCTTTATAAATCATTTATTTTAATAGGAGGATTTAAATGAACAATTCAAATATAGGTAAGAAATTGACTTTATGTAGAAAAAAACAGAATCTCAGTATAAAAGACTTGTCTAAATTAATTAAAGTTACACCTTCATTAATAAGCCAAATAGAAAAAGGAAGTGTAAATCCATCCATAAGTTTTTTAAAATCAATTTCAAATGCTTTAAATGTACCATTAGTCAATTTTTTTATTCCTTCTATAGATAATCTGGAGCTAATTGTTAGAAATAATCAAAGGAGAATATTAATTCTGCCAGACTCACAAGATATTTTATATGAAATGTTATCAAGCAATCCATTTAATGAATTTGAGTTTGCAATTATGAACTTAGCTCCTAAATCTTATTGTAAAGAAAAAAATGGACATGATGGAGATGAAGTAGCATATGTTCTTAAAGGAAGTGTTCAACTTAACTTGGAAGATGATGTATTCCAACTAAACGAAGGGGATAGTGTCAAAATTCCATTTGGCATGAGACATAAATGGGGAAATCCTAATGAAATTGAAAGTAAAGTAATATACATAATTGTTTCATAGACTATTATCTACTTAATTATCTCACATACTACATAGATAACTCAATAAATTCATATTTATTTAAGAAGGTAGAATTAATAAGATTATACTGATAAATCTTCAACATAATAAATTGTTGATTTAACTACAATCTTATTTAGTTCTACCTATTTATTAATTAAGTCTATTTTTATATGGTAACAATCTCACATAATTTACATCTATTTTAAAGAATATAATACTTCTCCTTCTCTTATAGTCTTTAATACTTTAATATCTTTTATTTTCATAGGGTCAATTGTAAGTGGGTTTTCATCTATTATTATCAAATTAGCTAATTTACCTTCTTTAATTGAACCTTTTTTATCTTCTTCAAAATATTGATATGCTGCATTTATAGTAACGCCCTTTAAAGCTTCTAATGGACTTATTTTTTCATTTTTTCCTATTTGCACACCTCTTTTCGTAATTCTATTAACAGCACACCATACTGTTTCAAACATATTAGGAGCTATTACTGGTGTATCCTGATGTAGAGTGTAAGTTAAACCTTTTTCTATAGTTGTCTTAAGTGGGCTAATCTTAAATGCTCTATCTTCTCCAAGGTTTTTGATATGAATATCACCCCAATAGTATGTGTGAGCCACAAAGTATGAAGGTATCATACTTATTTTCTTCATATCATCGATTTGGTCTTCTCTTACTGTTTGAGCATGTATCATAACTGGTCTTGCATCATTTTTATTATTTTTTTCTTCTAAGTTTAAAACTTTTTCAAATGAATCTATCAACTGGTCTGCTGCTGCATCTCCATTACAATGAGTTAAAAGTTGCATTTTTTCTTTTAGTGAAGTATTTATAAATTCCTCTACTTCTTCATTTTTATATATAGGATATCCACAATAATCATCATCTGAATTTTCATATGGTCTGGTTAACCAAGCTGTCTTACCTTGTGGAGAACCATCTAAAAATATCTTATATCCACCTATTTTAAATCTATCTGTATATTTCTTTACAAAATCTCTATTTGCATCTGCTATAGACTTACTTTTTTTCAAATCCACATATCCTACAATATCCATCTTTAATTTCTTTTTACCTGCCATTGCTTTTAAAAGATTAAACTGATTCTCTGCCATTAAACCTTCTTGAGCTGTTGTAATACCATAACTTAGATATATGTCCTGTGCTTTTTCAATTGATTTAAAAATCTCATCTGGTGATGGTTGTTTTATTTTAGATGATACATTAAAAAATGCATTTTCCTCTAAGTATCCATTTGGTTCTTTACTTCCTTCTACTCTACCAATATGTCCACCTTCAGGGTCCTGTGTTTCATGAGTAACACCAAGTTGCTTTAATCCTAGAGTGTTTGCAACTCCCATGTGACCAGAAGCATGTGAAATTAGTATTGGATTTTCTGAAGATGCACTATCAAGTACATCTTTATCTGGATGCCTATTTTCTTCTAAGAAATTATTATCATATAAAAATCCAATTATCCATTCACCTTTTTTTATGTTATTTTTCTCTTTGAAATCCTGTATTTTTTTTACTATATCTTTAAAGCTAGTTGCATCTTCTAAAGGAATTAATTTTAGCGTAGTAGCAAAAGCTATCAAATGGCTATGTGAATCAATAAAAGAAGGCATCAATGTCTTACCTTTTAAATCTATAATTTCTGTATCTTTATTTTTTAAAGCAAGTATTTCTTCTTTTGTCCCTATCTTTTTTATTATTTTATCTTTTATAAGAATAGCATCTCCACATATTGAATCTTCCATTGTGATGATATTTCCATTGTAATAAATTTTTTCTTTCATAAAATTCTCCTTAGGTTGTCTATTTTTATAAATTTTCTTTATTATTTTCTTTTTAATTATATTATGTTGTATTAAATTTGTTTCTTTAGACTTTATTCATTCAAAATTTTTGTTTTTAATTATTGTTCGCTAAGAAATAAATACTATTCATTATAAATAAAACAATTTAATGAGCTATATATAGCTAAAAAAGGGGTTGTGAAATAGTGAAATTAAATATTTGAACTTGATTGTTTTTGCACAATTGTAATTTTTCAAATCATGATGTATCATTTTAAGTATACAGTTACATCATTATTCAGAATATAAATACTTTACTTATCAAAATCATTTGATGTAGTCTGTTCAAATCAATAAATTTAAATATTCTCAGGAGGTTTTTTATGAACAAAGAAAATAAAAACGTAAGAATAGCTGTTGTTCAGGCATCACCAATTATAATGGACTTAGAAAAAACAGTTGAAAAAGCATTGGGATTAATTAAAGAAGCTGGTAAAAAAGGGGCAAATATTGTAGTTTTTCCAGAAGCATTCATACCTGCATATCCAAGAGGTCTTTCATTTGGATTTGTTGTTGGAAGTAGAACGATGGAAGGTAGAGAAGATTGGAAAAGATACTATGATAATTCTGTGCCAGTTCCTAGCGCTACAACAGATTTATTAGGAAAAGCAGCTCAAGAAGCAGGAGTATACTTATCAATGGGTATAACAGAAAGAGATGGTAATGATATAAACTGTACTCTTTATTGTACAAACTTATTTTTCTCTCCAGAAGGTAAACTTATTGGTAAACACAGAAAACTTAAACCTACAGGAACAGAAAGATGTATTTGGGGCGAAGGAGATGGAAGTACTCTTACAGTAGTTGATACTCCATATGGAAAAATGGGGGGCTTGATTTGTTGGGAAAACTATATGCCATTAGCTAGAACAGCTCTTTATGCTAAAGGAGTAAAACTTTATATAGCTCCTACTGCAGACTCAAGAGAAGAATGGCAATCAACTATGAAACATATTGCTTTAGAAGGAAGATGTTATGTTATTGGATGTAATCAATATGTTGAAAAAAATATGTATCCAACTGACCTTAATTACTATAAAGAATTAGATGTAGAACCAGAAATTATGTGTCCAGGAGGAAGCTGTATAGTTGACCCTTTTGGGAAATATGTAGCAGGTCCTATTTTCAATAAAGAAGAAATGTTAATAGCTGATTTAGACCTAGAAAAGATAGTTCTTAGTAGATTAGATTTTGACTCAGAAGGTCATTATTCAAGACCTGATGTGTTTGAATTAATTGTTCATGAATAATCCTTTACATAAAAATCAAAATGAGATACTCCTAAATAACTTTAAGGTATCTCATTTTTTCTTAATATTCTAAAATTATATTTATAAATTTAATTTGGCTATCTACATTTTTTCTAAATCAACTACTGTTCTTCCTACATGCTTTCCTGCCATTATTAAATCTATACTATTATTTAATTCCTCTAATGATACTACATTTACCATATCATCTAAATCATCTAATTTCCATTCATTAGATAATAAACCCCATATCTTTAATCTTACATTCATTGGGCATTCTACAGAATCTATACCATATAAAGTAACTCCCTTTAAGATAAATGGATACACTGAACTTGTAAACTCAATTCCACCTGCATTACCACAAGTTGTCACTGCTCCACAATAATTAGTTGTCTTTATTGCTGTTGATAAAGTATTACCTCCTACTGTATCTATTACTCCAGCCCATCTTGGTCTAAGTAGAGGTCTACCTGAGTTATCATCCACTTCTGACCTATGTATAACATCTTTAACACCTAAATTTAATAATACATCTTTCTGTTCTTCTAATTTTCCTGTTGAAACTACAACTGAATAACCTAATTTAATCAATATTTTAGCTGCAATTACTGCAACTCCTCCAGTACCACCAGTAACTAATACATCTCCCATATCTTTATCTACAGAGTTTATAAATTTATATACAGATAAAGCTGCTGTAAATCCTGCTGTACCATAATCCATTGCTTCTTTCAATGAAAGGTCTTTTGGAAGTCTCACTACCCAGCTAGAAGGAACTCTTATATATTCTGAAAAACCACCAGAAGTATTCATACCTAAATCATAACCTGTTACTAAAACTTCATCTCCAACCTTAAAATCATCACAACTACTATATTCTACTATCCCAGATGCGTCAATTCCTGGTGTGTGTGGATATTTTCTAGTAACACCTTTATTTCCATTTGCAGAAAGTGCATCTTTGTAATTTAGAGAAGAAAATTTTACCTTTATTATAACTTCTCCTTCTGGTAATGAATCTATTTCTCTTTCAATTATATTTCTCTTAAAACTGCCTTCTTCTTCTGTAATATATAATGATTTAAATTTTTTATTCATAAATTTCCTCCCAATACAATTAGTTTTATGTTAAACTAATTATAGTTTATAAATAGTTTTATGTCAAACTAATTTAAATAAATTAAGGATTGGAGATTAATTTATGGAAGATAAATATATTATACATTTCATAAGTAAAACAAAGGCTAATATGGTTAAATTCATTGAAAATAAACTTAGTCAAAATGGTCTAGATGAATTAATACCTACTCATGGAAATATTTTAACTGCACTTTATGAAAACAATGGAATACTTACAATGAAGGAAATTGCAACTAAAATAGGAAAGGATAAGTCCACTGTCACAGTGTTGGTTAATAAACTCATAAATCTAGGATATATAGAAAGACAAAAATGTGCCAATGACAAGCGTATTACATATATAAAACTTACAAAAAAGGCATTACTTATAGAGGATACTTTTGACTGTATCTCAACACAAGTAAAAGACACTGCATACCATAATATTACAGAAAATGAAAAACAAGAATTTCTTAGAATTTTAAAAAAAATCAATGACAATTTTAAAAATGCTGACTAAACTTAGCATAATTATATCTTCTATTGGAATAATAAATAAAAAGAATTAAATATTGTAAAAATTTATTGTGATAGAGAGGTAGAATATGAATTTAAAAGATAGTAAAACTAAAGAAAATTTATTAAGAGCTTTCGCAGGAGAGAGTCAAGCTAGAAATAGATACAATATTTCTGCATCTGTAGCAAAAAAAGAAGGGTTGTATATAATAGAATCTTTATTTAATTATACTGCTGACCAAGAAAAATCACATGCAAAACAATTTTTTACTAAATTAAAAGAATTTTCTGGTGAAAACATAAGTATATCAGGAGCATATCCTGTAGATTTATACGACAAAACAGCACAACATCTTAAAGCTGCACAACATAATGAGCTTCAAGAATGGGATGATGTATATAAGAATTTTGGTAAAACAGCACGTGAAGAAGGATTTGAATCTATAGCTAAATTATTTGAAAACATAGCTGAAATAGAAAAAGTTCATGGTGATAGATTTGGTAGATATGCTACTGACTTAGAAGAAGGTACTTTATTCAGAAGAAATGAAGATATTCAATGGATATGTACAAATTGTGGACATATACATGTTGGTAAAGAAGCACCAAAAGCTTGTCCTGTATGTCTTCATCCACAAGGATATTTCTTAGATTTTAAAAACTCATTATTTGAATAGACCAAGAGAATCATTGTATTTAAATAATCTATGATATTTATAGCAAACATTTTTATAAATACCATATTATCTTGATAACAATAAAATGAACCATAAATATTACTATAGATATAAAATATACTTTGAACATTTATAGTAATCCTTTATGGTTCATTTTATTATTCCTTCAAAACTATAATACATCGTCTAAATTTATATGAGATAATTAGATAGGATAACCTACTATGATAATCTTATACTAATATCATTTATTTCTTTCATCAAATCGATTTCAATAATTTTAACTACATCTTTTTCAAACCTTACTTTTTTATAATCTAAACATCCCACTACAAATGGAACTCCAAACTTTCTAAATAAATAAATTTTACCATTTTCATTGTATATTGCTGTAAAATTTTCTTCTATTATGTTCACTATTAATTTTAATTCTTCAAAGGTTATTGTTGATTTAACTAAAAATTTCTCTATTATATTCAATATAAGTAGTTCTTTTTTACCTATATTCTGCTCTTTCTTATATAAGTTTTGAAATATTTCTTTTGTATAATTACATATGACTTCTTTACTGAGAATAAAATCAATATCAAACTCTTTATTAGTATCTTTTTTCATAAACATATTTGCAATATCATCAAGAGAAGTCTCTTCTTTCATAGATAATATTAGTTCTATTCTCTCTAGTATTTTATCTCTTGGAAAGAAAGTCTCTTGACCTGTAAAAGCTGATTTTTTTATAAACCATTCCTCTGGTATAATATTCTTTCTCTTCCATCTATATAATTGCCCATAAGATATATTAGTTTTGCTCAGTAAATCTTTCTTAGATATTAATTCTTCCATAGTTTCTCTAGCCCACCTTTATACTGTTTTTTACAGTAGAATTATCTGAAACTGATAAATTATCACTGTATTCAATATTTCCAACATCACAATTATCTACTAAAGATATATTTTTCCCACGTATATCTTTTATTGATGCATCCTCTAATTCAATAGTATCTCCCTCTATCAAATCACATTTAAATTTTCCAGAAAAAATATTGATAATCTTAATCAATTGAAAAGCATTTTTACTTCTTCCTATTTGTATATTAGTTGCACCTATCTCCTTACAATAAGAGCCTCCTCCTGAATAAACATATATATTTTCTCCATTTAAAAGACCATCACATTTTATAGCTCCATATACCTTTATATCTTCACATTCTATATTTGCTTTATTTCTCATTTCACCATATATTTTTATATCTTGTGCATACATATTTTCATTTACACTTAATTGTCCTTTTATTGTAACATTATTACATTTCAGTTTACCATCAACTTTCTGTTGAGCAGTTATAACCAAGTCATCTATTTCTGCATCTCCATCTATACTAAGTTGACCATTCACCCTTACACGTTCAGCTTTAAGATTACCTCTTATAACAGTTTTTCCATTTACAACAAAGTTTTTTATATTTATATCACCTTCAAACTTTGAATCTCCAAACACTTTTACTTCATCACTTGTTATATTTCCTTTTGATTTAGCACTTCCCATAATTTTTATGCTTTCATATTCCCCGCTACTTATAAATCCTTCTCCAAGTATTTTTATAGACCCTTTTTCCATATTATTACCTCATTTTAAATTTTATTTTTAAAACCATTTATTACTTATCTTTCTTTAAGTTTACTGTCTCATTTATATTCTTTATTTCAGCAACTATTGAATCTTCATCAATCTCTATACTTTCACTGTACTCCAAACTTTCTATATAGCAACCTTTACCTACTTTAATATTTTTGCCTCTTACAACCTTGATTTCACTATTTTCTAAGCTTATTTCATCTGCCTCTATAATATTTGCAAATAACTTACTTTCTGTATATGTTCTAATTGATAATAGACCTAAACCTATTAAATTTGAAGATACTTTTTCAAAGTTTATAGGCTTTTTCTCCAACATACGAAACTTTTTACAATAGTCTCCATGACCTTTTTTTATATTTATCCTACTTGCTCCAACTTCATTAAAATTAGAAATTCCATTCAAACTAATATTAATTTCTTCACAATTTAAAAATCCGTTACAATTTAAAATTCCACTTAAATTGATATTTTCACAATCTATATTCTCATTGGCCTTTAAATATCCTTTTCCATGAATAATATCCGACTTTATATTTCCTTCGACATTAATAATTCCGCCCGTATCAATTTCAATAGAATTAATATCTCCTGTACATCTAAGAAGTCCAGATATCTCCACTTTTGATGCCAATATATTTCCTTCTACTTTACTTAGACCTGATGTAAAAAATTCATTACATTCTGTTGTTCCAAGCACTTTTGCTGAACCAGAAGAATCAAATTTACTACATTTTATATTTCCTTCTATTTTTCCTGTTCCTGCTACATTAACACTATCAAAAATTCCACCTTTACACTTTCCAACTCCATTAA
Source organism: Clostridioides difficile (assembly GCF_001299635.1). Lineage (GTDB taxonomy): Bacteria > Bacillota > Clostridia > Peptostreptococcales > Peptostreptococcaceae > Clostridioides > Clostridioides difficile_A. The sequence goes on from NZ_JRHN01000047.1 coordinate 11,777, forward strand.
AGTTTAGTGAACTTAATCCTTCATTCATAATGATATCCTTTCCTTAATGTATTTTATCCTTGAAACTAATATAACAAAACATTGTTACGTTGTCAAGCATAATAATTATGTTCAGTAAAACAACCTTCATTTAAGTTCTATTTTAATTTATATAAATAATAAAAAAATAATAGGGAAAACACTCTATTCAAACTATAAATCTAAATTGTTTAGATTTATGATTTAAGTGAAATACATCCCTATTATTCAATCTTTATATATATTTGTTATATAAACCTCTAAAATATTATTCTCTAAACTCTACAATAATTTACAATTCATCCTATTCTACATATTGATGAATTTTTCGATTACATCAGCCAATCTCTCCATATCAGTTGGATAAACTTCTCCTATACTACCTATTCTAAACGTGTCTATATCAGTCAATTTTCCTGGATAAATAACAAATCCATTCTCTTTTAAATACGTATAAAATTCCATAAATTCAAATTTTGCATTTTTAGGATATAAAAAAGTTGTTATTACAGGTGATTGAGCACCATCATTTACCAAAGTGTCAAAACCTAAAGATTTTAATCTTGATGCTATTGTAAACTGATTTTCTTTATATCTAGCATATCTTTTTTCAACAGAACCTTCTTCTTCTAACTCCAATAATGCTTGATAAAAAGCTCTTACAACATGTGTAGGTGAAGTAAATCTCCATTTACCATTATTCTTCTCCATAGTATCCCATTGTGCATACACATCAAGAGACAATGACTTAGCTATACCTTTACATTTAGCTAATTCTTCTTTGTTAGCTATTATAAAACCAAATCCAGGTACTCCTTGTATACATTTATTAGAACTACTAACTAGAAAATCTATATTAAAGTCTTCAACATCAATCTCAATTCCTCCAAAACTACTCATAGCATCAACTATATAAATCTTATTATATTCTTTTGCAAGTTTTCCTACTTCTTGTATAGGATTTAATCTACCTGTAGTAGTTTCACAGTGAACCATTGATATATGCGTTATATCTTTATTTTCTTTCAATAAATTTTCTACTACATTTAAATCAACTGCCTCTACATCTTTAAATGTACAATCAATAAATTCTATATTTAAATAATTACATATATCTTTCATTCTCTTTCCGTATGCCCCATTTGCAATTACAAGAAGTTTACCATCTTCTGGAATAGTACTTCCTATTGTAGCCTCTACTGAGAAAGTTCCACTTCCTTGCATTAATACACTTGTGTACTTATCTGTATTTTTTGTTCCTAGAGACACTAATCTTCTTCTAACATCCTGCACTAAGTCATTATATTCAACATCCCAAGTACACCAGTCTTTTAGCATAGATGCTCTTACTGATTTAGTAGTAGATAGTGGTCCTGGTGTAAGCAATATGTAATCATTTTCTGGTACAAAGTCTGACTTAATAGTTTCATTTTCTATTTTCACTAAGACATCTTCTAATTGAGCCATAGTCTCTATTACAAAATGTGCACCTGCTTCTTTAAATTTCTTTGAAACTGCATCCATCTTAGCTTTTAGTTCTTCTTTATCCATGTTATCCACTTCTTCTTGTGTAAGTCCTAACTCACTTGAACCTTTTATTACAGCAACACTCCACATTCCTGCATTTACGCCTTCTTTTACATCACTGATTGTATCTCCCACTTTTACCATAGAACTCATAGGAGATACCCCTAGAGCTTCAGCATTTTTATAGCACATCCAAGGATATGGTCTTCCTTGAGATACTTCTGATGGAGTTACAAGAAAATCTGGTGAGTATCCTTTTTTTGCTGCATTTGGTTCGACTATGTTCATCATTTCTCTTGTATAACCTGTTGTAGAACCTATTTTTAATCCATTCTTTCTTAATTTCTCAACAGTTTCAACAACATGAGGAATTGGAGTTGTATATTCTTCTAATGTTTCAAATAACATTGGCTCAAATTCAGCATAAAGCTTATTTACGTCTTCTTCAGTTGGTGCTTTGCCAAATTTTTCTGACCAAAGGTTTTTTATTCTATCCATTTCACACATTTCTCTTATATGGTCTATCTTTAATTTTCCCATAGGTTTTCTTGCTTCTTCCATTGTTACATCTATACCTCTTCTTTTAAATATCTCTATAAATACATTAAGAGGTGCAAAACATCCATAATCAACTGTTGTTCCAGCCCAATCAAATACTACTGCCTTTATTTTTTCTCCATATATCTTTTTCATATTTATAGCCTCCATAGATTCTTTTAGAATTTTTGTGTTTTTAATTGTTTTTACTTTTAAAGTATAACTTTTACATGTTAATTATACATCATATTCAGGTTAAATGTATATTAAATTTATGTTTTTAGTTGTTTTTACTTGGTTATACTTGTTTTTACTATTCTATATAAAAACTTCACAAAACTCCAAATTATAAGTTGAAATTTCCTTTTTCATATAAATCTATGAGCTAGTTACATTTTATAATTTTATTGTATTTATTTTGCTTCTATCCATGTTATGTTTATTTCATTTAATTTATCTCTCCATTCATTTGGAGGTTCTGTGTCACAAATCACAAAATCCAATTCTTCTAAATCTGCTATCTTATACATACTGACAATTCCAATTTTGGAACTATCACACAATATAAAACTCTCTTTTGAATTTTTTATATATTCTCTTGATAATAATGCTTTATTTTGGTCTATACTGCTAATTCCAAAGCTATCAAGTATACCTTCGCTAGATATAAAGGCTTTATCCACATATAAGTTTCTCATAGTCTCTATTGACATTTGACATGCTGTTCTTTGATGCTTTAAATTTACTTTTCCCCCAATAAATATAACTTCCCCATCAAATAAACCTTGACTTTCATAGGAAATCAACTTTGATAGTACAGGATAAGAATTTGTAATAACCTTTAAATTTTTTACAGATACTATATAATCCACAATTTGTAAATTAGTAGTACCTTCATCTATGACAATTGATTCATTATCATTCACAAATTTAGATGCATATTTAGCAATACTCTGTTTTTTATCCAAATTAGTACTATTTCTCTTTATATGAGCTGGTTCAATCACCCCATAATTTATTTTTATAGCACCACCATAAACCTTTTTCAATTTATTTTCATTTTCTAACTCTTCTAAATACCTTCTTATTGTTTCTGATGATACCTCTAGTTTTTTTACTAACTCTTTTGTATTTACTTTACCTTTTGAATCTAATAATTTAAGTATTTCTTTTTTTCTATCTATTGAATTTAAAGACATCACTTTTCCTCCTAAATATGTATATTTTGCTCCTATAATATTACAATGATACCTACCTTTACAAAATTATTATTCCATGATAAACATTTTCATTCAATTAAAGTTCAATTTAAAATAATGTATATTATAATAAAAAAAGTCCATCAAATATTAATATCAGATGGACTTTATAAAACTTTATTTTATAAATTAATATTTAAAACTTAATTATTAATTTATTTTCTTGTTTCCAAGAATTTTACTAAATTATTTACAGTAGACATATCTTTTCTCTCTAAATCAGTTGGCTGAAGTTCTATTCCTAGTCTATTTTCAATTTCAAGTAAAACTTCAATTATAGCTAATGAGTCTAAAAGCTCTGTCTCAAATAAGTTAAGGTCTAAATCTTCTCTTATCTCATCAGTCCCTAATACATCTTCAAATATTTCTATAACTGTTTCTTGCATAAATCTGCCTCCTTAAAATTAAGCTAAATAACCTGAGAATATCAGTAATCCAAAACATACAATGTGGAATGTAATGAAAATTTGAACTCTCTCGAACCATTTCTCTTTTTTATGTTTTTTATAAAACTTAGATTTTCTCTGATATATATCAGTCAAAACAAGTGCCAGCCCTTGATATACTCCATAAGCAACATAATACCATGTTAATCCATGCCAAAATCCCATCGTTATCATGGTTATCATCTGAGCTACATGAGCAGCAGTAGTTCTTTTCTTAAATCTTTTCTTTCTCATTGATGACATAACAAATCTTGAAAAAATATAATCTCCAAACCATCTTGAAAGACTTATATGCCATCTTGTCCAGAATTCCTTCATATCTTTACTCATAAATGGCTTATCAAAGTTTATTGGTACTTGTATTCCAAATATGTATCCTGCACCTATAGCAAACAAACTATACCCTGCAAAATCAAAGAATAAGTATAAACTGTATGCATACATGTAACTTAAAATATTTATAAAACTCATATCTTTAGGTATTCTTGATACCCAATATGTATTTATCAAAAATGCTATAACAAACTTATAACCTACACCCATAACAATATTTTTTATTCCAGGCAGTAAGTATTCTTCTAGATACTCTTTTCTAGATATTTGTTTTTCCAAATCTTGCTCAAAACGTCTTGACCTATCAATAGGACCAGAACTTAATGTTGGAAAAAATAGCATAAAATAAAGCATCTTTGAAATTTTAACTTCTTTTATAGCTCCATCATAAATTTCAATAACCATTTGTATAGTTCTGAAATTTAAGTATGATATTCCAATAAATCCAATTATCCCAAAAGAAGTAACTGGAGATATTTTATTTATTATTATTGGGAGCATTGATGCAAACAAGAATCCCCAATATATGTATTTATTTTTAGTTTTTCTTCTTACATATTCATATCCTTTAACTATTATAACTTCAAGAATAATAAATATTACTAGGTATTTTAGTTGGACATCCATCCCTACAATTAAAAATATCATAAATAAACTTGCCAACATACCATAATACTTTATATTCTTACCCATTAGACCTAAAATCACTGCTGGTATTGATGTTAATAATAATATATAAAGATAAAAATAATCTCCATACTGTGAAAAAATCATTAAATTTCCTCCATAAGTTTCTTTCTGTCTATTTTACCATTGATATTTGTTGGAAACTTAGAGATTATTGAAATATTTCTTGGAATCATATATGAAGGTATATATTTTCCCAATTCCTTTTTTATTATCATCCCATTTTTAATGTTACTTAAATCATTCTTTTCATTTAACTCAACAATACCTTTTAAGTAAGCAATTTTCTCATCCTTATATATTGGTAAAACTACTGCATTTTTTACATTATGTACTTTTCTTAAGTTATTCTCTATATCTTCTATTTCAATTCTAAATCCATTTAATTTTATTTGAAAATCTTTTCTCCCACAATAGTATATATTTCCATCTAGAAGATATCCCATATCTCCAGTTTTATAAGCTCTCCATTTTACACCATCTATTTCATCATAGAAGAATACTTCGTCAGTTTTTTCTTTATTATTAAAGTAACCTTTAGAAACTGATGGTCCAATTATTATAATCTCACCTTTTTCATTTTCTTCAAGCTCATTTCCATCTTCACCAAGTATTTTTATTTTACAGTTTGACATAGGATATCCAACTGGAAGACTTTTTTCATCATCTATGGCTTCTTTAGTCATATCATTTACACTTACACCAACAGTAGCTTCAGTTGGTCCATATCCATTGATGACTCTTGTATTTGGGAACCTACTCATAAGTTCCTTAGTAAGATTTTTTGAAAGTGCTTCTCCTATGAATATCATTGACTCAAGTTTAGGAAGCATTTTACTATTAAATTCTTTTTCTGTTACACATACACCTGCAAAAGAAGGAGTTGACACCCATATAGCTATATCTGACATGCTAAACTGTCTAAATAGCTCTTTATAATCTGCTAATACATCTTTTGATATTGAAAATAATGTCGCTCCATGAATAAGACCAGGATATATAGTTGTAACTGAAAGGTCAAAAGAATACGCTGCTTGATTCATTATTACTTTTTCACTTCCATCTATATTTAGATATGGACTTATCCAATCCGAAAAGCTATCTAAATTGTTTGAACTTATTTGAACCCCTTTTGGCTTTCCTGTACTTCCGGAAGTAAATAGTATATATGCATTTTCATCATCTTTTACCCAGTTTTCTTTATGTAATGATTTTCCTTGATATTCATTTATTATGTCATTTAGCTTGTTCATATCAATTACATTGATATCTCCAAAATCTTTTTCATCACTAAAATTAAATAATACCTTTGGTTTTATCTCTTTAGTAACTTCAAAAACTCTATCTATTGGAAAACTAATGTCAAGAGGTACATATGCTCTACCTGATTTTAAAGCTCCTATCATACACGCCATTATCATATTTTCTTTATTTCCATAAATCACTATTGGAGTATCTTCTTCTTTGTATACATCTTTTAGAAAAACTGATATAGCATCTGAATATTGATTTAAATCTTTATAAGAAAGTTTATTTCCATTACACATTAGTGCTATTCTATCTGTATTTGAATATTTTTTTATTCCTTCAATAATTTTCATATAAAAATGCTCCTTTAAAATCCGTTATAAATAAATGGCAATTCTTTAAATGGAGTAAATGTTAGTACTCCTATCGCCAATATTATAACCATAGTTAAACAAATACTAGTTACCAATTCTTTATTGCTCTTTAAATATTTTAAATAATCTCTCACAGACATCTACCCATCCTTTCGTACCAAGATGCATTACATCTCTTAAATAATATTTATCTGACCCTTTATCTTTAAGATTTAGAACTTCAAAACCCTTACTTTCTGCTATTTTTTGTGCTTTATCATAGTATTGGTCTCTTTCTTTTTCAGATATACCAGTCAAATCATAGAATTTACCCATACTTGGGATTAGTACAACAACTGGCTTAATATCTAAGTCAGTACAGACATTTAGCATAAGTTTATAACTGTCAAACTCTTTAGAAGTTAACAAATCTACGTCTTTGTCTCTTCCTTTAAATTGTTCTATACCATCCTTAAAATGCATTTGATAATAATATTTATCAATATTTAGTGGATTTTTACCAACTCTTTTTTTAGCATCTTCAATAGCTTTCTTTCTCTCATGTGACCAATTTATTGGCCCTTTTCTTTTTCCTTTTCTTCTTTCATCTAGCCTAATTAATTTTTTATAAAGTATCCCTTTTTCTTTAAGAGCTATACAATACTTTCTTCCTTGAAAATAAGGCTCTAAAATCACCTTCTCAGCTTTTTCTGACAAGGTCTTAGGTTCATATAGCTTTGCATATAGTGCCTCTGCTTTATACTCGTCACTTCCCCACAATAGTTTGCTTGATTTTTTTGCATATTCAATCTTATTTTCTCTAGATATCTTTGGATTATCTAAAAATCTATAAAATTGTATTGGTGAAAATCTAGATTGATAATGATGGCTTGTTACCCCATCTTTCTCCATAAACCATTGCATAGAAACTAACAAGACAACTTTCTTATTATCAATATTAGGATTCATACTTCCTAATATTGCAGCATCTTGTAATGTCTGAGTATAGGCTCTCCCAATTGCAAACACCTTGTTTTTACTCCTATCCGTATTAAAATAGTACTTCGGATGTTGTTTTGTTGAATTACCAAGTTCTGATGACCCCAAAATCATAATATCCTTTTCTCTTAAAAAATGATTATTTGCTGTAACACCTTTGTCCTTTATATCACTTAAAGTATCATCCATAATTGGAAGTAGATTTTTCTCCCTCAAAAGTTCATCAGTTTTAGAATCAAGAAATTTGTCTAGCCCAAATAAAAATACTACGCCTATTATAAACGGAGTAATAAAGTATATCAATTTTCTCATATTTTCTCTCCTCTAAAAATATTCAAATTTATGTTATTATTAATAATATTAGTTTTGATGTATATATTCAACTACAAAATTGTAATAAAATCGCCAAAACTTTTTTTGATACTGTTACAAAATTGTAAAAAAAACAGAAAAAAAGTACTAAGAGAGAGTCTCTTCTTAGTACTTTTTTATACTTATAATTTGACATTTTAATACTTAAATATGTATACATTTTAACCTAATCTAAAATTAAATTTACTCAAAAGTATACCTTAATCCCCATTGTTTTCTTATCTCATCCATTAAGTTCATAACATCTATAGACAATTCTATAGTATCAGCTTTTATTTTATTCAAGATACAATTATTAATATATTCAATTTCATATTTTAAAGCTTTTTCTGTATATCCACATTCTATATTTTCAACTCTTCCATCATCTGTATAAGTTATTGTTGCTTTCGATGCTCTTGGGAAATTTTCTACAGTTATAAATCCTAATTCACCTGCAACAACACCTTTTTTAGGCATCTTCGCCCTCATAGTTAATGATATTACAGCCATCTCATCATTAGAATTTTTTAAAATTATTCCAGATTGTTCATCTACACCCGTTTCAAAGTTTTTAACAGTTGTTAAAATCTCATTTGGTTGAGTTGACATAAAGTATCTAGTAAATGAAAGTGCATATGTACCAATATCAAGTAATGCCCCTCCAGCTAAATCTTGACTAAAAAATCGATTATTAACATCATACTCTTTACAACTTCCAAAAGATACTTGTATCATTTTAATTTTTCCCAAACTTCCAGACTCTACTATGTTTTTTAATTTTTTATATAAAGGCATGTAATAAATAGTCATTGCCTCTGCCACTATCAAATTTTTTTCATTAGCTAAGGTTACAATCTCTCTTAGTTGACTTCCATTTACCGTTATAGCTTTTTCACAAAAAACATGTTTTCCATTTTCTAAGCTTTTCATTATATATTCATAATGGTTACAATGTGGAGTAGATATATACACTACATCTATATCCTCATTCTTTAACATTTTATCATAATCATCATACACTTTTTCTATCCCAAACTTGTTTGCAAAGTTCCCAGCTCTTTCAATACTTCTTGAAGCAACTGCATACATGCTATAATTTAACTCATTCATAGCTTGTGCAAACTCTGAAGCAATAGTCCCAGGTCCCAATACAGCCCACTTTATATTATACATATACATCTCCTCACACTTTTATATACTATCAATACTTTACAATATAAATTACATACTATCAGCTGGATAAACAATATTACATTGTCTTCTTATCTCATCCATAAGTTCCATTGCAATTATTGAGTTTTCATAAGAGTTTATTTTAGACTCTATTTTATTGTTATTTATAAGACTTATAAACTCAACAAGTTCATAGTACATGCCTTCTATTTCTCTAGGTTTTTCCTCTTCTTTTTCTTTTAAAATAGATATATCTTCTTCTCTTCCATCTCTATACTTTATAATAGCTTTTTCAAATAGATTCAGTTTTTCAATTATTATACTTCCCTCTTCTCCTTGTATCTCAGATGGTATATAAGAATCAGCTATTTTTGAATACTGAATTATTGCATCCATATCATCGTATTTAAATATAGCTGAGCCTTCTCCATCAACTCCAGTTTGAAGTATATGAGAAGTTGCCTTTACTGATTTTGGAGCTCCAAATAGATTTACCATTGGATGTATACAATACACTCCTATGTCCATCAATGCACCATTCGATAACTCTTTTTTAAAAGCATTTTCTATAATTCCATTCTTATACTTATCATATCTTGAAGAATATTGACAATAACTTCCAAAGTATCTTCTTATCTTTCCTATTTTATATAAGTTTTCTTTAACTGCCTTAAAGTTTGGAACACATGTAATTCTCATCGCTTCCATAAGAAGTACATTATTGTCTCTAGCTGTTTCTATCATCAGTTTTACTTCTTTTAAATTAGATGCTAATGATTTCTCACAAAGTACATGTTTTTTGTATTTTAAACAAGTAAGAGCTTGTTTTGAATGTATAGCATTTGGAGAAGCTATATATATAGCATCTATATCACTTGATTTAGCCATTTTTTCTAAATCATCAAAAAAAATACTTACTCCATATGGCTCTCCAAATTCCTTAGCTCTTTCTAAATCCCTTGAATATACAGCAACCAATTCAAATTCTTTAATCCTAAAAGCAGCTCTTAGAAATGTTTTTGCTATATTACTTGTCCCAATAATACCAAATCTTACTTTACTCATTATAAATCACTCCCTATTTTCTATATTTTATTTTGATTTAAATAGAAAACTTTATAACCTATTATAATATTCTCAAATAAATTCATCAAATAAAAAAGAAAGCTAATTTTAAATGATTTCATCATTTTAACATAGCTTTCTTTCTACTACAATCTAAGTTTAACCTATACTTTTAAAATTACCTTTCCACTATATCTCTATTTCCTCTCAATAGTTTTATAGTAAAAATTTCATCTACAAACAGTGCTACCAATAGTACAGTTGCAAGAATTGGCCAATAAGGCATTATAAGTCGATACAAATTGTCAATTATATATACTTGAAAATATCTTACCCCAATAAAAGTCAGTATAGTCCAGTACATAGAAAACTTTAAACATACTATTCCTCTACTATTGTACTTGTAATCAGAATAATCCCAATATACCTTATTAAAATATATTTTCATAAGTATACCTGTAATGTATTCTACTGTTGTTGGTACCACTAAACATAATAAAAGCAATGCAAATATATTATTTGGGTCAATAAATCTTGAGACCTCGATTATAATCGACATTGCAATTGCATACATTGGTTTAAATGGTCCATTTAAAAATCCATCCTCTTGAAAATGTCCTTGTGTATAATAACTGTATAAGTTTTCAATTATCCAACCTATAAAACCATACAAGAAAAAATTAAATAAAAAATATAATAGAGAACCTGCATTATCCATGAATATTCCTCCTAGTTGTTTATAATTATTTTTTCTCATATTCACGGATTTATTCTAAATCGAAGAAATTATATTTAATTTATTTAATCTAATATTTTATATTATAGGTTATTACATGTTTTAGAATTCAAACTTTTTAGGTATTCTCTAACCTCTAATAAGTTTTCAAGTATCTTATGTGATTGTGCTTTAATCTGTTCGTCTGGTTCTTTTAAATCTGGTACATTTATACATCTTATACCACCATTATATGCAGCTTCCACACCCATAGGGGAATCCTCTATAACAATACAATTTTGTGGTTCTATATTTATTTTTTTTGCTGCTTTTAAGAATATTTCTGGATTTGGCTTAGAGTTTACAACATCATCCCCACATACTATAGCATCAAAGTACTCTTTTAAATTTGCTTTGGCTAACCTCTTTACTGCTCTTTCTCTTTTTGTAGATGTTGCAACAGCCATTTTATATCCACTTTCCTTTAAGAATGAGATTAATTCATTAACTCCTAATTTAATAGGTGCTCCTTCTCTATCCATAAATTCAATCATGTTTTTAGTTTTTTCATCGTACAAATCTATTATTGGAACAGAACTATCGTATATATTTGTAAGACCTTCTATTATACCCTTACGATTTCTTCCCATAACTGATGTGTATATTTCTTTAGTCATAGTATATCCATACTTTTCAAATGTCTCTATCCAAAATTCAAGAGATATTCTCTCTGAATCAAACAAAACTCCATCCATATCAAAAATAATTCCTTCTACTTTTTGCATACAATTCCTCCAATATTTTTTGATATAATTATATTACACTTTTTATGATTAATTTTACAACCCTCAATTTATCCAATTCTAATATTGTAAAATTATAGTTTTCAAAAGTCACACTTTGATTTACTTTAATATTTGAACCTAGCATATAGGATATCCATCCACCTATACTGTCAAACCCATCATGTTCTATATCAAGCCCAAAATACTTGTTAATATAGTTAATCGACTCAGTTCCATCAACCAAATAAGAACCTGCTCCTATTTTCTTAATATGAGTCTCTTCTTTATCAAATTCATCTTGAATTTCTCCAACTATCTCTTCTAGTATATCCTCTATTGTAACCACTCCAGATGTACCACCATATTCATCAACTACTATGGCAAGTTGAAGCTTCTCTTTTCTTATTCTCTCAAGAGCCTTATCTATAGTTAAGTTTTCAGATATGTATATAATATCTCTCAATATTTGTTTCAGTTCAATTTTATTTTCATTTATTTTTTGATTATATAAATCTCTTATATGTACAAAACCTAATATATCATCTTTATTTTTTCTACATACTGGATATCTTGTGACACCTTCTTCTTTTAAAGTAGATAATATCTTTTCTTCTGAATCACTTTCATATATACATACCATATCAGTTCTAGGCACCATTATTTCTCTAATTTTCTTTTCCTCAAATTCAAAAATATTATCAACAAATCTTTGTTCTGATTCATCTATAAGACCACTTCTATAACTTTCTTCCACTAATAACCTTATTTCATCACCTGTATGTGGCTCATCAACCTCATCAGCTTGTGAATATCCAAATGGTTTAAGAAATAAATCAGTACTTAGGTTGAAAAAATATATTACTGGATATGTTAACTTGTAAAATCCTATTAATAAAAAAGATGTACTTAACATTATTTTTTCCGTATTATAAAGTGCTAAAGCTTTAGGAACCAATTCTCCTATTACAACTTCTACCATTGTTATAATTAAAAATGAAATAGAAATTGATATGGTATATATAATACTTTCACTAAGATTAAAGATACTTATTATTGGTAAAATTAACTCTTTAACTGTAGATTCTCCCATCCAACCTAATGCAAGTGAACAGAGTGTTATTCCAAGTTGACATGCTGAAAGATAGGAGTTTAAATTGTCTTTTATTGTTTTACATCTTATTGCATTATCATTGCCTTCAGCTATCATAGTATCTATCCTAGAACTACGAAGCTTTACCATAGCAAATTCACAAGCTACAAAAAAAGCATTTATCAAAACAAGTATTGCTATAAGTGTTACATTTAATAAATCCCGCATAAAGTATTGGTTCTTATAATATAAGAAATCTATAAGAACTCAAAGTTCCCCCCTTATATTTCTAAAATTTAATTTATAATATATATTCTATCATATTTATTAATATATCTTACTTTATTACAAATAATTTTTATATACCAAATAACCCCTTTTAATATTTATGATAGGCTATCTAATAAACATTAAAAGGGGTTATTTAAATTATATATCAACAAATAAATTCTAGGAGAACCTATTATAAATCCATCGGCTAAAGTAACACCTCCTATTATGCATGAAGGTATAGTTGGTATTGAACTAAATATAGATACTATTATATATGTTAATGCATTTCCCATTGTAGCAGACTCTAATTCTTTATCTGTAACCTCTCTATTCATAGCTCCAATAGTAACAATCGTTGTAGCTCCCATCATATCAGCTAACTTGAACGATATTTATTTTGACCACAATATTATCTATGTATAGTTTTTAGTGGTACTCAATCTTATTCTTTGTACTCTCCAAGTTTGTACCTTTTATTGATTTCGTGTTCTGCCCTTATAAACTCTAAATTTCCCTCACCCATCAGTTCAGACATTTTTTTCTTTCTAGCATAGAGCCAATTTTTATCAATATTTTTATAATACTTATAATCAGTCCAATATACTATTGATGTTATTTCTCCTAGATTACTTTCACTAATCCATATCTCAGAACCAGCAAATCCCTCTAATAATTCTAAACCCTTAACCCAAATTTCATAATCTAATTGTAAGTATTTTTCTATTAAGTTGATATTTACCCTGAAAGTTAGTTCTTCAACAAACAAAGGCTTTTCAAATACTTTTAATTTCATATTATATACTTCCTTCTTTAATATTTGACTATTTTTTCTATACAACTATTTTCAACTTAATTTACCTATATATAACCACTTCTTATTCTTACATTTATTTATTACAACATCATTTTCTCACAGGTGGCATGTGTATTGATTTATCTAATATTCCCATGGATGCTTCTAAAAAAGCTTCTGATAAAGTTGGATGTCCATGCATAATACTTGCAACTTCTTCAACTGTCAACATAGCTTTCATTGCAACCACAGCCTCATGTATTAAATCGCTAGCATTAGGTCCTATAATATGAACGCCATATATTGTAGTTTTATCCTTTGAAGCAATTATCTTAACCATGCCTTCTGAATCATTCATTGTAAGCGCCTTCCCATTTCCAGAAAACTGAAATTTACTGACAACATAATCTAAATTTTTATCCTTAACTTCTTCTTCAGATAATCCAACTGTAGACACCTCTGGAAAAGTAAAAATTGAATTTGGCACTAAATTATAATCTACACTCGTTTTCTCTCCTACCATTCGTTCAACAGCAACTTTCCCCTCTTCAGATGCAACATGTGCAAGCATCACTCCTCCAATCACATCTCCAATTGCATATATTCCTGGTACAGAAGTACAATAATTTTCATCAACTTTTATTCCTTTTTTATCATATCTTATGCCTATACCTTCTAGGTTTAACCCATCTACATCAAGTTCCCTTCCTGTTGATATAAGTATATTGTCACAGGCTATTTTTGTTTTTTCTCCATTCTTACTTATCTCTGCAACTAATCCTTCACCATTCTTATATATTTCTTCTACTTTTGATGAAATTATTATTTTAATTCCTCTTTTATTCAGTAATTTACTTAATCTAGAGGATACCTCTTTATCAACCATAGGAATTATAGTATCCAAAAACTCAACAATAGTCACATCTGAACCAAATTCGTTTAAGATTCCTGCAAACTCAATTCCTATAACTCCACCTCCAACGATTACAATTTTCTTAGGCAAATTATTCATTTCTAAGGCTTCTTTACTTGTTATTACACCTTCTAAATTAGCTCCTTTTATTGGTGGCTTAGAAGATTTTGAACCAGATGCAATTAAAATATTTCTACCTTTAATTATTTTCTTAGACCCATCCTCCAATTTGACTTCTACAGAATCTCTACTTATTAGTTTTGCTTCACCTTTTTCTATTACTACTTTATTAGCCTTTAAAAGTCCTTTTACGCCACTGGTTAAAGTTTTTACCACCTTTTTCTTTCTTGATTGTACTTTTTCTAAGTCTAGTTCATATTTTTCAACTTTTATACCATATTCTTCAGCATGATTAAAATAATTTAAAACTTGTGCATCCTTAAATAATGTCTTTGTGGGGATACAACCTGTATTTAAGCAAGTACCTCCAAGTTCATTTTTTTCTATAATTACAACATTTAATCCAAGTTGAGTTCCTCTAATTGCCGCAACATATCCTCCTGGTCCACCACCAATTACAATTAAATCAGTGTTCATCTTCACTATTCCTCCTTTTAAATCATAAATATTAATTCACTATGTCCAAAATTTTGTTATCAATATTTATATCCTGTTAAATCTATTTGATTTTTAATATCATAATGAAGTTTTTGACGTGTAAAAATAAAATTATTTCTATGAATTCCTATTGTCAATAATTCTGAATGTGGATGCTCTAAATGGCTATAAGCTATTGTACAACCTGGAGTCATTCTTCCACCTACAAATACCATCGAATAATTTATGAAATATTCATCCAATAACTTATTTTCTATCAAATGTGTGCAATATGAAGGAGATTCTACACACACTTTTTCTATACCTAAATTTTTAAGTACATAAAGCAATACCTCAGAATCTGGCGTACTATCTTTTCCAGTTATAATCACAGGAAAAACATCAAAATCTTTATATAATTCTTCAAATGTACAATCATCAACATCCTCAATTGAACTAAAACTTCCTATACACACATGTTTTAGAGGAGAGTTTTCTTTTATATACTCCCAGCCGTTTGGAGATGTAGCTATAACCATTTTATATTCTTGGCTTTTATCAACATTAAATGTATAGTGATTAAATGGAATATCTGTAGCATCAAAAGAAACTACTACCCCACATGGTTGATATTTTTTATTTAAACAATCTTTTCTTTGTTGTGTCAGACTTTCGTCAAATACATGACATGTTATTCCTGGTTCATTTTGTAAAGTTCTAGCTCCAATAATCACAGCATCTGAACATGCTCTTAATACATTTAAAACCCAAAAATCTGCTAGAGCACCATCTGGGTCTATAAAATTATTTTTCCCAATCAAGGGGCCTGCCTTATTATCTTCATATGCCATCTTTCCATCAGAAGATAAAACCATAGAAGAAAATGTATATGGTCTTTTTTCACTTGCCTGAGGAAAAAATAATTCCGTATAATACTCTATAACATCTGGTATACATACATCTTCTTTAGAATTTGATTTTATTGTACTTAATATCTTTTCATTTCTATTTAATACATCTATTTTTAAATTACCTCTTGGTATACTGAAAAATTCAAGATTATTCATACTCTTACCATCCTCTCTTAATTGTTTTACAATCCATAAATTCTTTTTCCCCACTGTACATTACCTAGACCAATATCAGCTATTAATTTACTTGCTATTTGTTGAGTTTTATATAGTACCTTTTCTTCATCTATAGTAGTTATCTGATTATTCTCCATAACCACTTTTCCATCTATAATAGAAGTTTCTATATTATTTGAAGTAGAGGAATATATTAGTGAACTAATC
Organism: Clostridioides difficile; assembly: GCF_001299635.1. Lineage (GTDB taxonomy): Bacteria > Bacillota > Clostridia > Peptostreptococcales > Peptostreptococcaceae > Clostridioides > Clostridioides difficile_A. The sequence goes on from NZ_JRHN01000047.1 coordinate 28,237, forward strand.
GGGTCATGAATTGGTATAGAAATTGAACTTTTATATGGGTTATAAATTACAATATCGGCATTTTTTCCTACCTCTATTGAACCTAGTGAATCTAATTTATTTATAGATTTTGCTCCCCCTAAGGTTGCCATTTCAAGTACACTTGATGAAGGTAAGAGTTTTGCATCTCTATGAGTAACCTTTTGTAATAATGTAGTCATCTTCATTACTTCTAGCATATTTTGAGTATCATTACTAGCCGAACCATCGCATGCCAGACTTATAGTTAATCCCTCTTCTATAAACCTTGGAATTGGTGCAACTCCTGCTGCTAGAACCATATTAGATACAGGATTGTGAGATATCTTGACATCATATTTTTTAAATAACTCTATGTCTTCATCTGACATATGTATACAATGAACTGCAATAAAATCAGGGCCTAAAATCCCCATTTTTTCAAGATATGGTACAGTTTTCATACCTCTATCGTCTAAACAATATTTATCATCATCTTCAGTTTCAAGTAAATGCATTGTTATTGGTATATTAAGCTCATCAGCTATCTTTCTTATCTCTTTATAGCCATCTTCAGTGTTGTCCCATATAATTCCAGGTGCCAATGCCATACCAATTCTTGAATGGTTTTTATATTTTTTATTTAATCTTCTGACATCATCAAAGAATTTTTGCTCTGTATCATGATAAGTGCAACCAAATTCCTCAGGAAATTTACTTGTATCCGTAAATCCTCTTCCCAGTATTCCTCTTATTCCTAAGTCTTCAAATGCTCGTATTATGCTATCATCAAGACCTTCTTTTCCATGACAATACATATAATCAAGTATAGTAGTTGTACCTGTCTTAATTGCTTCTATACACCCTGTTAATGCTGCATAATAGCAACATTCATCATCTATCTTATGGATAGCTCTTCTAACTGAACTATCAAGCCAGTCTAGTAATAATTTATCTCTTCCTAATCCCTTTAATAAAGTCTGAAATAGATGAGAATGAGTACTTATGAATCCAGGAAAAACCACTTTACCTTTAGCATCTATAGTTTTTTCTGAAATATATTTTTCTAACAAATTAGTTTTTCCTATATCAATTATCTTGCTCTTTTCAATTATTATACAAGCATCTTTTAATATTTCCCTCTCCGTATTCATTGAAATTAGATAAGCGTTTTTAATTATCAAATCTACTTTTCTCATGCAGTAACCTCCATATAATTTTCTGCCATACTTTAATTTTGACAGATAGTTTGGAGAGAAAAAATCTTTCGAGAAACGCATAACAAACTATCTGTCGATTACTGTGGTGCTTATAATATTATTTTACATCCATCTAAAATCTAAGAGATTTTGAGTAACTTCTTGAAGAAAGCGTGCTCCAGGAGCTCCATCTATCACTCGATGGTCATGGGTCAAGCTCATATTCATTACAGAACCAGCATAAAATGCACCCTCTTTAACAAGAACTTTTTCTATTATACTTCCAATCCCTAAAATTGCACTTTCTGGTGTATTTAATACTGGAGTAAAGTATGTTATTCCAAACATACCTAAATTGGTTATAGTAATAGTTCCATTACTCATCTCATCTTGATTTAATTGATTATTTTTAGCCTTTTCACTTAAATCACTTAGTTCTATACATATTGTTCTTAAGTCTTTCAAGTTTGCATTCTTTATTACAGGTACTACTAATCCGTTTGGAATGTCTACAGCCACACCTACATTAATCTCATCATTTATTTTAAAATGATTTTCATCAAACACTTGTGTTCTAAGTTTAGGATGATTTTCAAGAGCTTGAGCTACAGCTTTTATTATAAGAGCTGTATAACTCAGTTTAATACCTGCATTTTTATATTTTTCTTTTAAACTTTTATATACTTTAGTTAGATTTGTAATTTCTAGTTCAGTAGCAATCGTAGTTTGAGCTGTTGTCAACAAACTTTCGTGCATTTTTTTTGCTATTATATTTTGCATTTGAGTCATTTTAGTTACCACATCATTTTCCCTTATAGTTGTCTTAGCGCTCTTAATTTGAGGAATAGATGTAGCATCTTGCCGTACTCCTTTTTCAACTACTTCACTTTGATTAGTTTCAATTACCTTTTCTTCTAGATTTTTATTCATGAAGTTTTTCAAATCATCAATTGTTATTGCTCCATGTATTCCTGTACCTTCTATGTTTGAATAGTCAATGCCTTTTTCTTCAGCTATTTTTTTAGCTCTTGGAGTTATTCTCTTTTCTATCTCCAAATTTTTTACCTCTATTATCTGCTCTAAGCTTGGAGTATCTTCTTCTTTCTCTATATTTGTTTTAACTGTTGGATTAAGTCCACTAATATCTTCATTTGCATCTGCAATTATACAGATTATTTCTCCACAATTTACAACTTCTCCCTCTTCAAACAGTATTTTTCTTAGTACTCCATCTTCTGTTGCTTCAACTGTATTAGTTATCTTATCAGTTTCAATTTCTAAAAGTTCATCGCCTTTATTTACAATGGTACCTTCTTCAATCAACCATGTACCAATTGTCCCATCTTCCATAGAAAGACCAAACTTTGGCATTTTAACCTCTGTAATCATGACTTATCCCCCCTTGATTAATATTGCATAACTTCTCTACAGGCTTTAATTAGGTTTTCTAGTTTTGGCAAAACAAAATCCTCTAAAACTGGTGCATATGCCACTGGAGCATCAATTGATGTAACTCTTTTTATTGGTGCACTTAGATACTCAAATACATCTTCATTTATCATTGCAGATATTTCAGCTGCCCATCCTCCTACTCTTGGTCCTTCTTGAGCAATAACTAATCTGCTAGTTTTTGCTACTGATTCTACTATAGTTTTTTTGTCATAAGGAAAAACAGTTCTAAGGTCGATTATCTCTACACTAATTCCTTCTTTTTGAAGTTCATTTGCTGCTTTATGTGCTAGACCTAACATCATTTGTGTAGCCACTATTGTAACATCACTGCCAACTCTCTCAATCTCAGCTTCATATAAAGGTATCTCATATGGTTCAACTGGTACTTCACCCTTAACGTTATATAGCATTTTATGTTCCAAAAACAATACTGGATTATCGTTCTTTATAGCTGATAATAGCATTCCCTTAGCTTCATAAGGTGTTGTTGGTGAAACCACTACAAGTCCAGGAGTATTCATAAACCATGATTCTGCACAAACTGAGTGATGATATGCACAACGTATACCAGCTCCCTGCACTGCACGGACAGTAATTGGACAATGAGCTTTCCCTTGAAACATAAAGTTAAGTTTTGCTGCATTATTTACAAGTTGGTCAAAACAAACACCTAAAAAATCTGCAAACATTATCTCAGGTACAGGTCTTAATCCACAAAGAGCTGCTCCGTTTGATAATCCTAATATAGCTGACTCTGATAAAGCTGTATCCTTGATTCTATTTGGCCATTTAGCCATTATCCCTTTAGTAATTCCAAAATCTCCACCCATCTTAGCAACATCTTCACCTAATATAAAAACTCTATCATCATTTTCCATGGCTTGATGAAGTGCTTCATTTATTGCCATTCCATACGAAAGTTTTCTTCCCATTATCTTATTTCCACCTCTCTATCAACATATGTGTGTGTAACTGCATCTTTAATATCTGGTGATGGACTCTCCAATGAGAATCTTAGCATTTCTTGAACATCAGCCTCTATTTCTTCTTCAATATCTTTAAGTACATCTTCTGACATACCTTCTCTCTCAATAAGTACTTTTCTAGTTAGTTTTATTGGGTCTCTGTCTTTCCAATACTTAACTTCCTCTTCAGGTCTATATGCTGCTGGGTCTCCTGCAAAATGACCTTGCCAACGATAAGTAAGAAACTCTATTAATGTTGGACCTTCACCTTTTCTTGCTCTATCTGCTGCTTTTTCTACTATCTCAATTACTGCTTCTACATCATTCCCATCCACTCTATAACTTGGAATCTCGTATCCTTCCCCCCATGTTTTTAGTTCTTTTTGAGGATGAGAATCTGTATAGTGTGTAGATATAGCATACTGATTATTAAGCAAACAGTATATTATTGGTAGTTTCCATGTAGCTGACATATTAAGACTTTCATGACAAGTACCTTCTCCTAAAGTACCATCTCCTAAAAATACTGCTGTTACATCGTCAGTTTCTTTATATACAGATGCAAAAGCTGTGCCTAAGCAAGTTACCATAGTAGAACCTTGTATTCCATTGAATCCCATATTTCTACATTCAATATCATTTATATGCATTGAACCACCTCTGCCACCATTTATACCTGTAGCTTTAGCAAATATTTCAGCCATTACAAGTTTTGGGTCGGTTCCACAAAGTGCTATAGTCCCATGCCCTCTATGGTCTGGAAATTTATAATCTGTTTTTCTAAGTGCATCTACTATACCTGCTTGACAAGCCTCCTGACCTATACTTAAATGAACAAATCCTGGTATGGTACCATTTGCAGCATACTCTTCTATTACTTCTTCAAATCTTCGAATCATAACCATATCACGGTATAATTTTTCTAATCTTGTTTTATCTAACACCATTTTGTCTCCCCCTAAATTAATAGAATTTAAATCATTTATTTTAAGAAACTTCTTTCAAGAGCTGAATAATTTATCTCTCCTGATGAAAATGATTTTCCAGTATTTATATTGTGTATCTGTATTTTGCCAATCGAATGTACATCATGGTCTACATAGAAAAAATCTCTTCCTGCTTTTTCAAATACATCCTCAAATAATTCTCCATAATTTGGAGATGACGTTTTCCCCGCCAATTGATGTATAGTTTTTGCAATAGCAGTGTCAGTTGAATCTACCCAAAACTCAGTTTCACTACCATAAATTAATGCATCATTGATTCTTCCCATAGTCTTAATTTCGTCTTTTACTATTGGTGCTATTGGTGCTTTTCCTCTTGCAAGTACAATTTGACCTGCATCAAAGTTTTTTTCAAACATTTTATGGCATACTTGCTCAATGATTCTTGCTGATACTTGCATTGATGCTACAATACACGTACTAGGTGAAATCAATATATATGTGTCTTCTGGTTTTACTTTACAAGCATTTGCAACTTCTAAAATAGTTTTTTCATCAGGATATTTTATATCTTGAATGCACAAGACTGCCTCATGATAATCATCTTTGTATGGAGTCATTTCAAAATACCAATCTGATTTAACTCTTGCTAAAGCCCTTGCTGGACCTGACCCTATAGTCGCAAACTCTCCTTCGCCGAGTTTCCATCCAGCAATCTGTGAACCCATACATGCAATTAAAGGCTTATCTATGAATACTTCAACAGATGAAAAAGAGTATTCTTCATTTAGTTTAAAATCTCCCAATGTTACTATCCCCAAATCACCTATAGAAACTCTAGTAAATAAAACACCTGCTTTCCAACTTCCACTACAATTTAAACCCATATCAATTATGGTTGCTCCACAATCTGTCTTGATGACTTCACACCCTAATGATTCTGCATCTTCCAATATTTCTCTTACTACTACCATCGCCTTTTTATTTAAACTTATCATTTTCATACCTCTCAATATATTTTATTTATGCTTTTTTTCCACAGACATCAATCGCAGCTCCCATTATTGGACTAGCTTCATCAGATGCTAAAAAAGTTACGACCTTTGATACTTCTTCTACTTGCAACATTTCTTCAAGTGGTATTGTAACTGCATCATCAGAGTCAAATCGTTTTCTTGTATATTCTGTATTTGTCATTCCTAGATATATTGCATTTACATTAATTCCATATTCTTTTACTTCTTCAGATAAAGTTTGAGTAAAACTTACCACACCTCCTTTAGAAGCTGAATATGCACCAAACCCTGGGAAAAAGTGCTTTGCTGCTGTGGAACTAATGTTTATTATTTTTCCATATCTTTTATCTATCATTGCTTTTAGAACAGCTTTCGTACAATAGAAAGTTCCATTCAAATTTGTATTTATTTGAGAATTCCACTCTTCAACTGTAGTATTAATTACTGGACATGATTTATGAATTGCAACATTATTAATCAAGATATCTACAGTCCCAAACTTTTCTATTAAGTTCTTAAAGCAATTATCTACTTCTTTGGATTTACTTACATCACAAACTGAAACGAATGCTCTACCACCAGATTTGATGATTTTATCTGCAATATTATCCAACTTACTTTTAGTTCTTCCAATCAAAACTACAATTGCCCCTTCTATACCAAAATCTAAAGCAAAACCTGCCCCTAATCCTTGACCCGCTCCTGTTATCACAACAACCTTATCTCTAAATCTTAAATCCACAACCACCACACCCTTTACATTCACATAATTTATATTTACAGCTAGAAAAAAGTGTCTTACTACAATCTCTAAAACATCTTAAATGGTTTCTTATTTTTTATAAGACAAGATTAAATACTTATATTTTCTAATAAAGTATTTTTCTTTAATGGCAAACTATAAAAGTCACACTTTAGTGCATTAGCCACAGCATTTGACACTGCTGGTGCTGAAGGTACTACTGAACATTCTCCTATACTCTTAGCTCCAAACGGACCACCAGGTTCTCCACATTCTATCATGCCTACTTTTACCTTAGGCATTTCACTTGCTTTTATCATATGGTATGAGCGAAATGAATTAGTCTTTATTCTTCCTCTATCATCAAATTCAAGTTCCTCCGTCAAAGCATATCCTATTCCCATCTGAATTGCCCCTTCAATCTGACCTTCTATAGACATTGGATTTAGTGCTTTTCCTACATCATGTACTGCTACATATTCAAGTACCTTTACATCTCCTAATTTTGTATCAACTTCAACTTTAGCAAAATGTGCACCATATGAACTTGCACCAGTGTCTGAAGAAAATGTCTCAACTCCAATAATTTCCCTTAAATTTACTTTTTGTGCATGTATCATAACATCACACAATGTAGCATTTTTATCAGTATTTTTAATAGAATAAACTCTGTCATTTTTTAATTCTATCCATTCTTCATCCTCTTCTAGAAGTTGTGATGCTTCTTTTAATAGTTGTTTTTTTACTGAGTTAGCAACTTTTAAAGCTGCATTTCCAGATACGAATACTCCTCTACTTGCATAGTCACCTAGATTCCATGGTGATGCTTCTGTATCTGCTTGTATACACTCTATTTTTTCTTGGCTTATTCCAAGTATTTCAGATATAATCTGCACTTGAACACTTACAGATGCATTTCCCATATCATGAGTACCTGTATATAATACAGCTGAACCATCTTCATTCATCTTAAGCATCAAAGCTGTCATGTCTCTATGTGCCCCAAAGCATCCATTTCCATGTGAACCAACTGCCATACCTATGCCGATTAAGAATCTCCCGCTTGAACTATTTTGCTGTTTAATTTGTTTTTTCCATTCAAACATTTCCATTCCTTTCTTTATACAGTCTATTGGTCTTGGATTTCCATGAGGACTTTTAAATCTCTGGTCTATTCCATCAGGCTCAACTAAGTTCTTAAGTTGTAAATCTAAAATATCCATGTTGAGTTTCTTCGCAATCTTATTTAGTTGTGATTGTTGAGCAAAGAAAGCTTGTGGAGAACCATATCCTCTCATAGCTCCTGCAATTGGAGTATTCGTATACACTGGTATCCCAGTATATCTCATATTTTCAATCTTATATGATTTAAATACTTTATGACTCATAGCTCCTATTACATTTAGAGCACTTGATGTGTATGCTCCTGTATTTGTAATAACTTTCATATCTTGCGCTATAATTTGCCCATCTTTCATAGCACCTGTTTTTAGATATACAACTGCACCATGTCTAGTTCTTGTTGAAGCCATAGTTTCTCTCCTATTAAGCTCTAGTTTTACTGGTCTGCCTGATAACTTTGCCAGTAAAGCTACTATTGGCTCAATAGTAATTTCCAATTTTCCTCCAAAAGCGCCACCAATAGCTGGGCTTACCAATCTTACTTTATTCATTGGCAATTCAAATATTTTAGATAATATTACTCTAAAAGCAAAAGTATTTTGATTGGGACTATAGACTGTAAGTTTTCCACTATAATCATAGTCTGCAATAGCAACATGAGTTTCTATAGCTCCATGATGTATAGCTGGAAGTTTATATTTATCTTCAAAGATGTAATCAGCTTTTTTCATAGCTTCTTCTACATTTCCACATTCCTGCACATTTTCTGTAAGTTTATTACCATCTTTATGTATTGGATATGCATTTTCTTTTATTGCTTCTTCTGGGTCGAATACTGAAGGCAATTCTTCATACTCGACTTCAATAAGTTTCAGTGCTTTTTCAGCTGTTTTTAAATCTTCGGCTGCAACAGCTGCGACCTTATCCCCCACAAAACGAACAATATCATCAAAAATGTATTCAACTTCAGGCAATTCATGTTCATAAAACCTCATTGCGCTGTTAAAAGCTATTCTTGGTGAATTTTTATATGTAGCTATAGCTTTTACTCCTTCTAATTTTTCTGCTTTTGATGTGTCTATTCTCTTAATTTTTGCATGTGCCACAGGGCTAAATAATACCTTAGCATATAGCATATTGGGGATTTTCATATCTGCAGTGTATTTAAGTTGACCAGTAGCTTTAAGCACAGCATCCCTTATTGGAACTCTTTCACCTATAACATTCAGTTCACTACTCAAATGCTACACCTCCCATTCTTTTTGCTGATAAAAGTATAGCCTCGACAATTTTTACATATCCTGTACATCTACAAAGATTATTATCTATGGACTTTCTAACATCCATTTCAGAAGGATTTGGATTTTTATCCAACAAAGCTTTTGCTGACATTATCATACCTGGAGTACAATATCCACATTGTACAGCTCCACAATCAATAAAGGCTTGTTGGATTGGATGTATATTGATTCCATCTGATAACCCTTCAATTGTCATGATTTTTTTACCCACTGCGTTTTTTGCTAAAATCAGACATGAATTCACTGCTTCTCCATTTAAAATTATTTTACAAGCTCCACAATCACCTGTACTACATCCACATTTACTTCCAGTTAGATTTAATTTTTCTCTTAAGACATAAAGTAAAGTCCACTTATTTTCTATGGCTACCTCTCTCACTCTGCCATTTATATCAAGTTCAATAACCTCCATAACCTTCACCTTCCACCTACAGAATTTAATTATGTATATCTCTATGAAATTTTAAATTTAATTACTTTGTCTGTATTATTTAAGCTCTTTTTTCAACTCTTTTTTACACAAAATCCTCTAATTATTGATAAAAAAAGAGGAGCAAGGCGCTCCTCTTGGATATCCTTTCAGATTATACTTTTATTAAAATGAGTATCATATCTTTTGATTATTCAAGTTTTTAAGGTTTTTGGGTAAAAAAAATAGAAGCAAGGCGCTCCTTCTTGGATATCCTTTCAGATTGTATTTATAAGCTATTGGGTTTCCTTCAAAGTTCAATCCTATTTTTGGTAAAAAAAATAGAAGCAAGGCGCTCCTTCTTGGATATCCTTTAGAATTACGTTCTCTAAGCTTTACAACTTACTTCACTCTCAACTACATCTTCCTTTTCCTTAGGTAATATGATATTTAGTATTAGAGATAATAAAGCTGTTCCAGATATACCAGTCATTAAAGTGACTACTATACTTGGTAAAAATGCTAATGCAGCTTGATTAAAATAACCACCCATACCAATACCTAATGAAACTGCTAAAATTGTTATGTTACGATTTGTCATTTTACCCATACCAATAACTTTAATACCTGATGATGCAATTGTTCCAAACATCATAACTAATGTTCCTCCAATAACTGGATTTGGCGTTAAAGCTAATATTTGTGCAAACTTTGGAAAAAATGCTAAAATCCCTATTATTACTCCTCCAAGTGCTACTATATACCTACTTGCAACACCTGTCATACAGATTATGCCTATGTTTGGGCTACCTGATATAACTGGAAGCCCGTTGAACAAAGCTGCAAAGCAACTTCCAACTCCATCTGCTCTTACTGCTCTCATCAATTCTTTTTGTGTAGGTAATCGATTTTCAACAGAGCTGACAACACCTGTAGTGTCTCCTATTATCTCCATAACTGTCACAATATGAATCGTACATATGGTTACAATAGCCCCTAAGTTAAACTCCAGTCCCCAAAATACAGGTCTTGGCATCGCAAACCAATTTGCTTGTGCCATACTAGAAAAGTCAACCATACCAAATATCACTGCTACTATATACCCTATCACTATTGAAATTATTATGGATGCCACTTTCAGAAAACCTTTTCCAAATTGATTTAAAATTAGTGTCAATAACAGTGTAAATATAGCCAAAGAAAAATTAGCAACTACATCAGGGCTATGAACATCAAATGATACTGCATAGTCAAATGAAGAACTCATAAGTGATAACCCAACTGCTAAAACAACACTTCCTGTAACTGTAGGTGTAAAATATTTATGCAAATATTTTACTGCATATGGTCCTACTAAAGTTAAGACTAAACTTCCTACAAGTACTGCCCCAAAAGCTCCAGCAATACCGACATCATTATTCGTACTTAAGGCAATTAATGGTGCTACAAAGGTGAAACTACCACCAGTAACAATTGGTAACCGTGACCCTATTGGCCCAATCCCCATAGATTGCAGTATGGTGCTCACTCCTGCAATCAACATCGAACATTGAATCAAAAATGCAGTCTCACTTAGTGAGAGACCCATGCCAACAGCTACTAAAATAGCACCAGACATAGTACCCGCAAAAGCAGAAAAAACATGTTGCATACTAAGCGGTATTGCTGTTAGAAGCTTTGGCTTGTCGTTAAATCCATACTTGTAATTTTCCATATCTTACCCCTTATCGCTCCCGCCATTGCCGCCAAATGTATGGAGCTATGTAATAAATTATTAGTAACCTTAAAAGTTAGAGCCTAATAAATATTGCACAGTTAAATTATGAAGTTTTAGTTATACATTTTGAAATTAGAAAAGCTCTAATTTAAGGAGTGGCGGAGGATTACTTACTAAAAAATAAAACGTTTGCCTTAGCATTATTTTTATTTTCTGTAAACTAGGTAATTAATCCAATTTTTAATTGTATTATACAGTCACGATTTTAGACTGTCAAGATTATTCTGACAATTTATTTTCGTCTTTATGCGAATTTCTTAAAATAAAAATAATACTTATTTTGTAGAATAAAGTCAGTATTAAAATTCTTTAATTCTTAAATTATAGTTATTTTTTTATCATTTCCAATCAACTTTATAAGATATATATAAACAATTTCAACTCAATCTAATGCAACTTTACATGTTATATTCCTACAATAAACATAATATATAATACTCACCAAGCCTCCTTCTTAACCAGTTAGAATTATTCTCCATCAAACAACTGTCATACTATAATAAATACTACATTTTACATATACTAATGACTAATAAATATATCTCTAAAATTCTAACTATATGTTATATTATTTTAATATATACAACATAATTTCAATTGTTTCTATGACCTTTAAGTCGTAAAATATATAATTATTCCTTTAATGTAGTTTTTATATAGCCGTTATAATTTTATCATTTTTTGTTTATAAAACATTTTTTCCAAAGCGATATAATTATTTATTTATCTAATTTTTCTACATAATTTAACGATTAAAAATATTAATTTTTCATTGTATAATGAAAATATTTTTTGTATCTTTTTTATATTCATCTTCACTATTATTAAAATAAATTAAATTTTATTACTAAAAGTAAAAACGAAATATGATTTTTATTTAAATAAATTTCACACTTCGTCTTTACTTATTGGATACTTATTTTATTTATAAATTCCTATTATTTTCAAGAATTTATTTTTTTAATACTTCACCACATTGAGTATCAGTGACCTTCCCCTCCTCCAATGCGATTTTACCATTTACAATTACATATTCAACACCTTTAGCTAATAATTGCGGTTTTGAGAAATCGACTTCTTCTGACCTAGGATAACTATAGTTTTCTATATCAATAACAACTATATCAGCTATTTTTCCTTCTTCAAGGATGCCTCTATCTTTTATTTTAAATTGTCTAGCTGGTAATGAAGTAACTCTTCTTACAATTTCTTCTAGTCTTACACCTGATTTTCTATACATATTGAAGAAAATTGGAAATGCTCCTCTTCTTTGTAGTTCAAACCATGACATATCTCCACCTACACTAAACAAACAATCTGAGCCAACCATAACAAATGGATTGTCAATTATTTTATTATCATGTAATTTATCTGGGAAATCAGCTCTATACATCCCACCTAAACAAAAGATAAGCTCTTCATCTCCATATAAAAGTAAATCAAGTAATAATGTATCTTCATCCACACATTTTTGAATGGCTATTTCACGTATTGATTTTTTTTCCATATCAGTATCTTTAGTGTTTAGAAGTATTATACTTCCTCTATCTCCAAGTATAAATGCCTCTTTTAATATAAGTGCCCTTCCTTCTTCATTTTTAAGAGCATCCATTACTCCATCCATACCTAACTCAAATAAGCTAGATGATATTGCCATAATAAATTGAATCACTCTTTTCTTCTTCATACAATGACCAGAACTTCTTGGTACTGTATCAACCATTATATCAACGCCATTGTATCTAGCTCTTAATATCTCATTAAAGGCTTCTATTTCAACGGGGCTTAAGTGAGATACTTGTACTCTAGCCCCACTTTTTTGACCAACCTCTATAGTTTCTTTTACTGCATTATATCTTCCTATATAATCTCTAATATGAGATGTATATATACCATCATGCTCTTTAATTAACTTTGCGATATCAACCAGTTCATTGATATCAGCATACTTACTTGGAATATATGCCAATCCAGTAGATATTCCAAAAGCCCCACTTTTCATACCATCATTTATTATATTTGTAATTTCTTTTTTTTCTTCTTCTGTAGGTGGTCTATCTTTAGAACCTCCCATAACACTCCATCTTATAGTTCCATGACCCAATAAAAATCCCATATTAATAGAAATGCCACTTTTAGATATAAGGTCACAATATTCTGTAAAGTTATTCCAATATTTATTTTTATCTATAAGATATTTTTTCTCTTCTTCAAGTAATAAGCCGTTTTTATACATATACTCATATACATTTTCAGAAGAATATGGTGTTATAGAATGCCCACAATTACCATTTATAGTTGTTGTAACTCCTTGTTTTAGGAATTTTTCAAATTTGCCATCTAGTATTGCTACTATCTCTTCATGAACATGAGGGTCAATAAATCCAGGAGTTATAACTTTTCCATGACAATTAATTATTTTGTTTGTTTCTTCATTTATCCCAGAATCTATTTTAACTATTAAATTGTCTTTAATTGCTATATCTCCATAAAAACCAACCTCTCCAGTACCATCTACTATAAATCCATTTTTTAAGATTAAATCGTATATCAAGATATTCCCTCCCTAAAACTGTACTTTTAAGTAATTTTTTCTGTAACTTTTTGTACATTAAAACTGAATTATAATATTTAAGAATTTATTATCATTTAAATGTTATTAATCACTAAGTTTATCTTTATACATAGCTCTTGCAATTAATATAGTCCCAAATACACATATAAGAACTACTAAAGATTGTGGTATTATACCTTGCTTTGATAGTGTAATCGTTAATACAGATATTACAATTGCTACTATACCTAATTTTTTATCTTGTAAAAATACTTGTCCAAATACTGACCCAAATAAAGCTGGTAATATTAAATTTAGTTTTTCTACTACTTCAGCTGGAATCTTAGATAATACACTTCCTCCTAGAATTACTCCTATAGTTAATATACTTATATTCACTAAAATAGATACAGCTATACCTATTGTAGATATTATTGAACCTTCTTCTGTTCCTGATTCAACTTCTGCTGCCTTTTGAGCTGCTATTGAACATGGTAGTCTCATATTAGATATATTTCCAGAAAGAAAACTCATATAAGTTCCTGGTATACCTAAAATTGGCGAATAAGAAACTGGCTCTATTATGTAGTTTGGAGCACTCATGCTAACAATTGCCATTGTACTTGCCAATAATGCTGATATTGGAGGCATAATACCAAATCCAAAACTCAAAATTATTCCAGGAACCAAAGCTGCTATAATACCTAAAGATAATGTCAATCTTCCATACCTTATCATAAAAGGTAAGTACTCTTCATTGTATATAGATTTTACTTTACTCATAAAACTTCCCCCTTTATATTACTGAAGCTATTATCATTCCACTGAACATTGATATTGTAAGCCCCCACTCTCTTAACCATTTTATATTTTTCTTTTTTTCAATCATACATAATATTATCATTATAGCCATCCCACTTATACATGCAATTGTTCCATTATCAAAACGTAACACCCTATCAGCATTTAAATATGCAAATGAACCTAGCATCGCTCCTAAAGATATTATTGGTATAAATGATTTCTTTCCACTAGATATAACATTAGTTATCTTATCCAATTTATGCCCAAACAGTAACGTGAATATTATCCATCCTAAAGAACCAAGTATCATAGTCCAAACTGCATTTGTAAATGCCAATTCTGTCATTTCAGGAGAACCCAAAGTTATACCTAGCGCATCTGTTCCAAACCCTGCTGACATAGATTCAAAAATTACAGAACCTATAAACGATAATCTCATCCATGCTATAGGTCCACCCATTGTAACTATAAGCGATACCATTCCAGCAAATATAGTCATTGAAGGTCCTATAGCTGAAATAGCACTACTTTTAACAGCTGATTTTATTTGTTTATCTGTTATTCCCATTGTTTTACCAACTTTACAAGACTTTATAGCAAATATAAGGGATTGTACCACTACTATTGATACTGCTACTGTACTTGCTATCCACAAGAGTGGATGATTAGCTAATTTTAAATAATCCATTTATAAAACCTCCCTATAAATCCTCAACTTTTATTAATACTTCTACTCTGTTTACTTATTTCCACACCTGCTTTAACACTCTAAGTATATTTCCTCCTAGTACCTTTTCTATTTCCTCATCACTGTACCCATTTTTTACTAAATATCTAACAATATTTTTTGAAGTCTCAGTTGGATTCTCAAGCCCTTTTACATATTCTACTTTAGGATGTTCTTTTGTACCTGTTATCTTTTTTATATCAAATTTAGCAGCTAATACTGAGTGTAATTTTACATGGTCACCATATACTGTATCTGGACCAAATGCTACATGGTCTATTCCTACTAAGTTTTTGATATACTCAAAATGCTCCATAAATGAATCTATTGAATGTTCTTTATTTTTCTCAGTTATCGTAGTATGAGGTGCTGCTTCTACACCTATAACTCCTCCTTTTTTAGCACATGCTATTAACACTTCGTCTGGAGTCAATCTTTTCGTATCCCATAAGCCTCTTGCTCCAACATGACTTAATATTATTGGGTCTTTACTATACTCTATAACATCAAGTGTTGTTTGTACTCCAACATGAGAACAATCTATTGCCATACCAATCTTATTCATTCTTTCAATAGCTTTTCTACCAAAATTCGTAAGACCTCCATCTTTCTCTTCTTTTAATCCAGAGCCTAATGCATTGGATTCACTGTATGTGATACCCATTAACCTTATACCAAATCCATATAATATATCTATTCTATCAAGTTCATTCTCTATTGGTGCTGCTCCTTCTAGTGTTGGTATCAATGCCACTTTACCTTCACTTTTAGCTCTATATATGTCTTCCACTTTTTCACACTTTATAACAAAATCTTGGTGTGCTAAATCACATAACCTCATACCTAAATCAATTAGTATATCATCCCATTTCCATCCAGCATTTGATGTTATTGTGCACACACCATCCATTAAATTATCAAATATAGCATCATAATATCCTCTCGACAATGCTTCATAGGCACATCTTTGTTTTCCTTCTCTGTTGTATTCAAATATATCTCTTTCTAAATGTTCTGGGAATAAAACTGGATGTTCATGTAGAGATATAAATACTTTTTCATCTACTATACTTTTAACTTTAGCTTCTTGAACATCATCTAACTCGATAAGATACTCTTCTACTCTCTTATCTCCTTTACACATCTCAATAGATGAGATATCTTTTCCCTTTTCTAAATAACTATAAGCTTCGTATCCTTTATAAGCTGACTTCATAACAACATCCTCCAAATTTTACAATTTTTTTATATTTTCACTATATAGCAATTGATATGCCAAAATATAAGTTTTAATTGCACATTAAATTTTTCAAAAAATAAAAACGGTAGTAAAATGACGATTTACTACTGTTTATTCGAAATAATATTTTTTATTTTTAATTCAATATTTTTTAAATTATCTCAATATTTGAAATAATTTTATTTATCTAAGATTATCTTAGGGGATTTTTAGGGGATTTTTCATTTTTAATCCCCTATATTTCCCCCTTAAATTTTACATATGATATAAAGTTCTTTCCTTCATCAGTTATAAAGCTCCCTTGTTTTTTTACTCCAGATGATAGTAATCCATGATTTTTTAACTTATCTATTCTTTTTCTAATTTGGTCTACACTTAATGTTATACTTCTTTCTTTTAAAATTTCTTGTAATTTATTTCTTCCTAAGGATATATTTTTATTATTCCAATTTTCTATACTCATCAATATACAAATACTCTCACTAAAGAAATTTGATTGTTTAAAATCTAGTATAATTGAATCAAAATTTTCATTAACTAGAGTATTGTTATTTTCAAATTTAAATTGTTCTGGCAAATGCTCATAGTCTACCCTATCTTCCTCCACTATGGTGTCTATATAATAAATCAAATTTTTAAGTTCTCTTACATTACCTGGCCACTCATACAGTTTTAATACCTGCATCGACTTTTCTGTAAAACACTTATTACTATTTATTTCATTCAAGAAATACTTACTTATAAGAGGTATATCTTCCTTACGTTCTCTAAGCCTAGGTATTTCTATATGCAATACATTAATCCTATAATACAAATCTTCTCTAAAAGAACCTTCTTTGATTTTTTTCTTTAAATCCTTATTTGTTGCAGCTATAATTCTAACATCCACAGGTATAATTTTACTTCCTCCCATTCTCATGACTTCTTTTTCTTGTAAGACTCTTAACAATCTTTGTTGTACATCTAGAGAGACGTCACCTATCTCATCCAAAAAAATTGTTCCTGTATGTGCTCTTTCAAATATCCCTATTTTTCCACCTTTTATAGCTCCTGTAAAACTTCCCTCTTCATAACCAAAAAGTTCGCTTTCAATAAGTGTATCTGATAAAGAAGATAGATTTACTGCAACAAAGGGCTTATCTTTTCTTAGAGATTCATTGTGTATTGCTTGAGCAAATATTTCCTTTCCTGTTCCATTTTCACCAAGTATCAACACAGAAAAATCTGTAGATGCTATTTTTCTTGCAATATTAATCTTTTCTTTTATTATTTTACTTTCGCCTACAACATTATCAAATGTGTACTTTGATACAAAGCCTTTTGTCTGAAATTTATTTTGAATCTTATCCTCAAGTATCTGAATTGCACTTATATCTTTAATACTTATAATACTTTTTATACGTTCATTATTTTCATACACATTTACTTTATTAATTATGAGTTTTTTGTTATTTAGACTCACTACTTCATCACTAACTTCATCCTCTTGAAAAAATATTTTTTTAATAATTTTATCACTAAATAAATCCATAAAATTATTAGATATAATCTCATTTTGTTCTATCCCAACTAGATTAGAAAATACTTTATTGCAATATATAAACTTTCCTAGCTTATCAATAGAAGCAATACCTTCATCAATAATCTCCAAAAAACTCTTCATAGTTTTATTCATAGTTGTATAATACCTATATCCACTTACTGTATCTTCATTATATTTTTCTTTAATAATATGTAACTTATCTATAGATATGTTCAGCTTTGTAAAGATTTCTATGACTGTATTTATATCGATTATTTTATCCCCTATATCAATTATTTGCTTCACATTTTGTGGTACATTATTTCTACTTCCTGTAATAATCCCAATTTCATATTTAGACTTATTGCATCCTGGATAATATGGTATTAGATTAATATGAATTAGGCCTAGTTTTCTAATTATCTTGGTTGTTTCATCTGCTGACTCTTTATAATCATCTATGACCATAACTTCAGAATCATTTTCTATACTTATTATCTGGTTTATATTTTCAATGTTTATTGTACGATGTATTATTACAATAGGTATATTTTTATCGATATTATTGTGTATATGTTCTTTTATCTCATTATCTGAACATACTATAAGCTCATACTTTAATACTTCAATATCAATTCTATCTATATAGACCAAGTTATCTATATTACAAAATTCTCCAAATATATTTTCTAACTGTTTTGATGTATCTATATTTATTTTGTCATCTGTTGATATAAATAAAATATTATGTTTTTTCATACCATCACCTCCTGTTTAGTGAATATAGAAACTAATAATTTGGTCTATTGTAGCACTTTTTAAAAAAGTTTTAAATCTTAAAAATCATATTTTATATCATTTGGTATTATTTTCTACAAAAAGCCTGTGTATGCTGTCTTTTTTATATATCATTTAATTTCTAGTATGATTATTTTGACGTTGTTGAAATAATAACAAAAATTTAATATAATATTGTTAATGCATCAACGAATTGGAGGACGGTTCATGAATAAAGAAGAACAAGTCATAACAGGCTTTAGGAACTTATTTAACAAACTGGCTTGGCTTAATAAGTCTAAGATGGAAGAAGCTCTTAAGGATTATAAACCTTCTGAGGTACATTGTATAGAATACATTGCAAAAAATACAGATTCCAACGTAACAAAACTTGCAGAATCTTTTTATATGACTAGAGGAGCTATGAGTAAAGTAACTAAAAAACTCATGAAAAAAGGCTATATTGAAAGTTATCAAAAACAGGATAATAAAAAAGAAATCTATTTTAGGCTTACTAAGCAAGGAAAAGCAATTAATAAGGTTCATGAGGAACTTCATAGAGAATTTCAAGAAAGAGATAAAACTGTATTTGAAGATGTAACAGAAGAACAACTTAACAGTATGATTAACCTTGTAGAAAAATATAATAAGCATTTGGACGCAGAGATTAAAAAACTTGATATAGATATTAAATCAGAATAAATTCAAATGAATAAAATTACAGGCAACCAGACTCTAATGAGAACAGGTTGCTTTTTTATTTTCACTTTTTGTTGACAAAGAAACAAAACGATGATACGATAAATATGTTTCCAGGGAATCAAAACCAACTTTTGAAAGGAGAATTTAAATGTTCAAATTTAAATCAAACAATAAACAAAACACAGAACAAACTCTAAATAAAAAGGCTTTAACATTTGGTCTTATGTCTGTGTTTCTTTGTGGAATAGGCTTCAGTATTATAAATCCTGTTGTGCCATTCTTAGTACAGCCTTATATAACTAATCCCCAAAATCAAGCTATAGTTGTTACTCTACTTACATCCATTTATGCATTCTGTGTATTTTTTGCTGCTCCTGGGCTTGGAGCTTTGAGTGACAGATATGGTCGACGCCCTTTACTCTTAATATGCTTCTTAGGCTCTGCAATTGGATACTTAGTCTTTGGTATAGGAGGAGCTCTATGGATACTATTTGTTGGACGTATAATAGAAGGTCTAACAGGAGGTAGTATAAGTACTATTTTCGCATATTTTGCAGATATCACTCCTATAGAACAACGAACAAAATACTTTGGATGGGTTAGTGCAGTTGCAGGTGCAGGTGCTGCTATAGGGCCCACTATTGGTGGATTACTTGCAAGATTTGGTTATTCTGTACCTATGTATTTTGGTGCTACAATTACTTTATTAAATTTTATCTATGGATTCTTTTATATGCCTGAGAGCCTTGACAAAACTAATAGACTTAAGAAGATTACATTGGTGAGATTGAACCCATTCACGCAACTCACGAATGTACTTTCAATAAAGACATTAAAAAGGTTGCTTATATCAGGATTTTTACTTTGGATACCCAATGGCTCTTTGCAGGCTATCTTCTCTCAATTTACATTAGATACTTTTAGTTGGGGACCTACACTAATTGGACTTATGTTTTCAATTATGGGTATACAAGATATAATCTCACAAGGCTTTATAATGCCAAAACTTTTGTTAAAATTTAGTGATGTACAAATAGTAATTCTAGGAATGGTTTCAGAGATTACAGGTTACTGTTTTATAGCCACATCAGCTTTATTCTCATTCTATCCTCTTTTTATTATTGGAATGTTTATATTTGGCTTTGGTGATTCAATCTTTGGACCTTCATTTAATGGCATGGTATCCAAATCTGTAGATTCTAGTGAACAAGGAAGAATTCAAGGAGGTATCCAGTCAATTCAATCTTTAGCAAGAATAATTGGACCTATTATTGGAGGTCAAATCTATGTATTATTTGGTCATGCTTCTCCTGCTTTTATGGGTATAATACTTATATCAGCAGCTATATCAGTCCTATACAAGGGTATACAAATAAATGAGTAAGCACATACTTTATTCAGATAAGTATATATTTTTATTTCCGATTATATATTTATTAATATTATTTATAAAGAAATTTTTTCTAAATAATATACATAACACTTAACTTTAGGAACATATAATAATAGGGTCTCAGAACTAGTGGTAGTTCTAAAACCCCATTTGTCTATAGTATATGAAGTGACATAAGACTTCATCTATACCACTTTATATAATATTACTTTATTTTAAATATTCTAAAATATTTCTATCCCTCTAAAAACTGTAAAAATTCCTGATTAAATAGTTTGAGTTCATCATAGAATATAGCATGGCCACTATACTCAAAAGTATACAAAGTTGAATTTTCTATTTTTTCATTCATAAAAACTGCAAACTCATATGGGCATACCTGGTCTAGTTTTCCATGAAAGATACCTGTTGGCACTCTTACACATTTTAAATCGTTAAATAATTCTTCATCTCTTAAAGATACTGCTGTTGCAATTGTACCAATGCCTGATGCTCTAAAACCAATATCGTCAAACCACCTTCTAAAGCTTTCAGGTGGATTTGATGCAAATACTTTTTCTCCAAAATGGCTTACCATTGCTGGTCTATCAGTACATGCCTGAGCTATCAGTTTATTAACATCTTCACGTGTCATGCCATATGGAAACTCTGGAGGCCTTTGTACAAATGATGGTGCAGCAGCAGCAAACAATGCCAACTTTGATACTCCATATCCATGAAACAGGCTCATATATCTAAGTACAATTGCTCCTCCCATTGAAAAACCAACAAGAGTAAAATCTTTTAATCCAATAGCATGTACTACCTTATAAATGTCATCTGCTAATTGGCTATAAGTATATCCTCCTGATGTTGCACTAGATTTACCAAAACCCCTTAAATCAATTGAAACTGTTCTATATCCGAGTTTTGGCAGTATGTTAGTTTGATATTCAAATATCTTATGTCCTAATGGCCAACCATGTATAAAAAGTACTGTTTTTTTAGCACTCGGATTTAAATCATAAACTGCTATATTTATATCATTTACATATACATAATACATATCAATAGCAACTCCCTTCAAGAAAATGTATGATAGTAATTTTATATATATGAATAAAATGATGAATAACTAAACTTTTGAGTTTATCTACAATACTTTTCTATTGCTTTTTTAAATAGACCTACATGAACCTTTTCATCTAAAATTATTCTATTTAATATGGCTTTTTACTTATACAATTATTTTTAATTATTCATCCTTACCTGCTACTGATAGTTCTTTAATAACAACTGAAGGTGAACCTATACTACTCATTGGAAATTCCAAATCATCCCCTATAACTTCAATATCTTTCAACAAGTCAAAATAGTTTCCTGCTACTGTAATTTGCTCTACTGGAAATACTTTTTTACCTTCTTTAATATAAAAACCTTTAGCTGCTAAAGAAAAATCTCCTGTTACTGAATTTGCACCTGAATGAAGACCTGCAAAACTAGTAACCATCAAACCTTCACCTATATAATTCATAATTTCATCTAGAGATTTATCCCCTTTCTCTATATAGAAATTAGTTGGATGTATACCTATAGGTGATGAATATGAAGATTTTATTCCATTTCCTGTAGTCTTTACACTTGCCTTATTAGCCGTCTTTAAATTATGAAGTAAAGTTATAAGCTTTCCATTTGAAATGACTTCTTTTTTAAATGTAGCTACACCCTCATCATCAAAAGGAGTAGATGCCATACCATTTTCTAAAAGTGGGTCATCAACTATTGTAACTATAGGAGATGCTATCATATCTCCTTCTCTATCTTTCAATAAAGATAATCCTTTTTGAGCTGAATCTGCATTAAATATTCCAGAAAATGTGCTAAGCAAAGATACCATAGCTTCATTAAACAATATAGTTTTATATTTACCTGATGGGATACTCTTACCCCCTACCTTAGATAAAGCATCTTCAACACCAAGTTTTGCTATCTCATAAGGCTTTATTTCTTCAATAGAAGTTGCTATATTATACCCTACTCCATCATATTTTTGTTCATTGTCTTGTATAATGGGAACTACAAATCCTATAAGCATATTAGTCTTATTGCTTAAATCAAGACCTTTAGTATTATATATACCATTACTTGATACAGAATAAGATAGAGTACATCTAGATAAATTTATTACCTTGTTTGAATAAGCTTTAGTTTCTCTTTCCATTTGTAAGGCTAAATCAATCAACTTATCTGCTTCTAAATTTTCTAGCTCTTTAGAATAAGTTTTTACCTCATTATATTGTTTATCACCTTCATATATAAATTGTACATCTTCATTTTCAATAGTATTTACTCCATCTTTTACATTTTTTATCAACATATCAACAGCTTTATCATCTAAAATTTCTGTATAAGAGTAACCTATCTTTCCATTTATTTTTCCTCTAAAAGACAAACCAAAAGACTTATCAAGATTGTATTTCTCAACTTCGCCTTCATATATATTTATACTTAGATTTTCTCCTGTATAATAGTATACCTCACACTCTTCAAAACCTTCGCTTAGAGCTTTTTTAAATAATATATCTTTAAAACTTTTAAGTTCCATACTTATCCCTCCTATCTTCCACCTACAGTAATTTCTTTTACTCTTATCATAGGCTGACCTACATTAGTTGGTATACTTCCTGAGGATGAACCACACATCCCCTGAGCTTGTTCTAAGTTATCCCCAACCATATCTATATTCATAAGTACATCACTACCTTTTCCAATCAAACTAGCTCCTCTAACTGGCTCTTGTATTTCTCCATTTTTTATCAAGTATCCCTCTGAAACTGCAAAATTAAACTCTCCTGTTACAGGGTTTACAGAGCCACCACCCATTTTTTTAGCATAAAGTCCATCTGGTATTGACTTTATAATATCTTCTGGTTTATCTTCTCCAGCAGCAATATAAGTATTGGTCATTCTTGAAGTTGGAGCAAATTTATAGTTTTGTCTACGAGAACTTCCTGTAGGATTCATTCCCATTCGTCTACCATTAAGTTTATCTATCATATAAGACTTTAATATCCCATTTTCAATTAGTATATTTTTCTGAGCTGGATTTCCTTCATCATCTATATTCATAGAGCCCCAGTAATTTGGTATTGTTCCATCATCTATAGCTGTAATCTTTGTAGAAGCAATCTGTTGACCTAATTTATCTGCAAATACAGAGTTTCCTTTTGCAACTGATGTAGCTTCCAGAGAATGTCCACAAGCTTCATGGAAAATTACCCCTCCAAATCCATTATCGATTGCTACCATCATATTACCTGCTGGGCAATTTTTAGCATGCAACATAGTATGTGCTACTCTAGCTGATTCTTTCGCATAGTATTCTGGGTCTATTTCTTCAAATATCTCAAATCCTTTACAACCTCCTGGTCCTTCAAATCCAGTTTGATTTTCATTGCCTTTAGATGCAACTGAACTTATTCCAAGTCTCGTTCTTATTCTTCTATCCTCAACATATATCCCTTCAGTATTTGCAATTAATATTTTTTGGTCTTTATCTGAATAACTAACACTTACTTGAGATATATCACTACTAAACGCTTTTGCACTCTTATATGCAACCTTCATTACATTTACTTTATCTCTATTATCTATTGAATTTGGATAAATTTTTATATTATGTATGTTATTTATTTTAATACTGTCATTTAATATTATACTTTTACCATCTTCTAATTTGCCTAAAGCAACAGCAGCTTTATATGCTACATCCAACAGACTACTTAGAGAATTGTCACTTGTATAAGCATATATACTCTTTAAACCTTTAAATATTCTTATTCCTATACCATAATTTCTTCCACCTATTGCATTTTCTACTTTATTATCTATTAAACTGATAGAATTATTTAGAGTGTCTTCTTCAAAAATCTCAGCAAAATCTCCTCCAGTAATTAGACACTTTTCTAATACCTTTGAAGCTATATCTTTTGAAAGCATAAATTTACCTCCTACTTTAAATTTTTAATTGATTTTTATTAAATCTCTTTTCTTATTAAAAACATTATATACCACTATTACTTAAAACAAAGTACTTATGAATATATTATACATATGTTTTACTCTAAAATGTTATCACATTTTTATTTATACATACCCATATATCTAGATAATTAAAATGTATAATATTATTTGCTATAGAAAATAATACACTCATACATAATAAATGTTAGGAGTGAAATATATGAATCAAGAATATGTAAAAGGAAAGCCTATTTTTACCAATATAAACAAAATACCAAAACAATTTCCATATCTTACTGATGATATTGATACTGATGTTATAATTGTTGGTGGCGGTGTTACTGGATGCATTTGTGCTTACTATCTAGCTAAAAACAATATAAAATCAGTCATTCTAGAAAAAGGAAGGATTGCACATGGAAGCACTAGTGTAACCACTTCTCTTTTGCAATACGAATTAGATGACAATTTGATAGACTTAACAGAAGTTATGACTTTAACTGATGCAATAAAAGCATACAATCTTTGTGTATCAGCACTTGAAGAATTAGATGAATTTATAGAACTATATGGAAATAAGTGTGATTATGCTAAAAGAGATACTCTACTTTACACTGCTAATAAGCTTGAAATTAAGGCTATAAAAGAAGAATATAATTTAAGAAAAGAAAATGGATTTGATGTTGAATATATTGATGAATCTACAAACCCTTTTAGTTTTGATTTGAAATCAGGATTAATAGCAAAAAACGGAGGACGAGAATTGGACCCATATAAATACAGTCATCATTTAATCGATGTAAGTCTAAAAAATGGTCTTCAGGTATATGAAAATACAGAAGTAAAAAAAGTAGATTTCGCAAATGATAAAGTAACTGCTGAAGTATCTTATGGTTATAAAGTTCATGGAAAAAAACTAATTGTAGCTACAGGATACAATACAAGTTTATTTACCAAAAGAAACTTTGCAACTAAGTCAAATACTTTTAATATAGCAACAAAGCCAATTAAAAACATAGATTCTTGGAAAAACAATATTCTAATTAGAGATAACTGCGACCCATATAATTATCTAAGAACTACAAAAGATAATAGATTAATTATAGGTGGCGAGGATGTAAGCTTTGATGATATAGAAAATGAAACTTTAGCTAATAAAAAGTATGATATTTTAGAACAAAGATTGAAAAGCATGTTTAAGGATATAAAGGATATACAGATTGAATATAAATATTGTGGTTGCTTTGCTTCTACTTTAGACAATTTAGGGTTTATTGGACCAGATAACAAAAACCACAATCTATGGTATTGCCTAGGTTATGGAGCCAATGGAATACTCTTTGCAATATTGGGTGGTATAATGTTGAGTGAATTGTATCTTGGTAAAGAAAATAAAAATATGAAATTATTTAGAGTAAATAGATTTGATAAATAGATATTACACATTAAAAGACTGTACAAAAAAGAAGTTTTAGAATTCTAAAATCTAACTTTTATACAGTCTTTTATAATGCTCTTTTTAAAAACACTTTATTTATAATTAAATATAAAGTAAAATATTAAAATATAACTGATAAATTTTAGTCACAGTATAATATTTAAGTTTATTTGATGAAAAATGGAGGAATTATTATGAAAGAAATACTCGTTATTGCTCCCACTAAAGGAACCTATGAAAAATCAATTCATATAGTTAAAAAATACAATTATACAAATATTGATGTTGTATTTGGTAATCTAAAAGAAGGGATACCTCTTGCGGAAAAAAGTATTAATCATGGAACTAGAATCATCATAAGCCGAGGTGGTACTTACAATATGCTAAAAGCTACTTACAACATACCTATAGTTGAGATTAAAGTAGATGCTTATGATATCATAGAAAGCTATAAAGAAGTAAAAAACTCTAATGAGCCATTTGGAATAATTGGATTTAATAATGTAATCTATGGTTTTGACATCATAGAAGAAATATTAAATAAGAAAATAACTATGATTGAAATTGAAAAAGAAGAAGAGATTTATGATGCTATAGAGAAATACAGAAAAAAAGGTATCAACACATACATAGGAGATACTACTGTTGCACATATTGTTAAAAGACTCAATTGCAAGGGGATATTAATCGAATCTAGGGAAGAAAATATACTTAGAGCCATTCAACAAGCAGAACAAATACTTGATGCAACCAAAGATGAACAAAAAAGAAGATTACAGATAGAAGCTATGACAGATTTTGTACATGATGGCATAATAACTGTTGACAAAAATTTTATAATCACATTATTTAATAAGAGTGCAGAAAAAATATTTGGTATAAAAAAAGAGAATGCACTTTATCATAACATTATAGATGTAATCCCAAATACAGTCCTTCCTCAAGTAGTTGAAACTATGGAGCCACAAATTGGTGAAATACAAAATATAGGAAGTACAAAAATCATAACAAATAGAGTTCCAATCATCGTCGATGGTCAAATCCAAGGAGCTGTTTCTACCTTTCAAGATAGCAAGGAGATAAGTTCTTTTGAGCATAC
Source organism: Clostridioides difficile (assembly GCF_001299635.1). Lineage (GTDB taxonomy): Bacteria > Bacillota > Clostridia > Peptostreptococcales > Peptostreptococcaceae > Clostridioides > Clostridioides difficile_A. The sequence goes on from NZ_JRHN01000047.1 coordinate 55,419, forward strand.
AATAAGAAGAAGTCTATTAAATAAAGGTCTCTCTGCTAAATACACTTTCGATGACATAATTCATGCTAGTGAAAAAACGAAAAATTGCATAGAAATTGCAAAGAAATATGCCTGTTATGACACCCCTATGATTATCACTGGAGAATCAGGTGTTGGTAAAGAGCTGTTTTGTCAAAGCATACACAACTATAGTAAACGTAAAAATGCACCTTTTGTAGCTGTAAATTGTGCTGCTATACCTCCATCTTTAATAGAAAGTGAATTTTTTGGTTATGAGGAAGGTTCATTTACAGGTGCGAGAAAAAAAGGCAAAGCAGGTGTATTTGAACTAGCACATGAGGGTACAATTTTTCTCGATGAAATAAGTGAAATTCCTCTTGAACTTCAAGGACGACTATTGAGAGTCTTACAGGAAAAACAAGTTATGAGAATTGGTGGTGATAAAGTCATTCCTATAGATGTAAAAATTATTTGTGCTTCTAATAAAGACTTAAAAAATATGATGCGTGATGGTTTATTTAGACAAGACCTTTATTTTAGAATAAATATCTTAACACTATATCTCCCTTCATTAAAAGAAAGAAAAGAAGATATATTAAAACTATCAGAATTTTTTATACATAAATACTCAATCAAATACAACAAAACCCCTTTAATTATCACTCCAAATATTAAGCAAGTACTTCTCGAACGAGAATATGAAGGAAATATAAGAGAATTAGAAGGAATGATGGAAAGAGCTGTTATTGTAGAATCATTTGACTCGATTTTGTTAGAAAAATATAACAGCGAGTATATAAATAATATAGATAATACGAGCAATATAGATAATATAAATAATAATTTTGAATGTAATAACTTAGATTTAAAGACACTAGAAAAAAAATATATCTATAAAATTTACAACGAAAACAATAGAAACACTACAAAGACTTGTGAAATTCTAAAAATAACTCGCTCTACTCTATGGAGAAAGTTAAAAGAAATTGAAAGTGATGTTTAAAAATAATACATACTTAATATATCGAAACGTTTTATGTTTAATTTTAATACATAAGACGTTTATTTGTTTTCACTGAGAAATATTATTGCATAATGAAATAATTATTTTCAATGTTAAGATTTACACAATTATACTTTTAGTTCTAAGTATTCTACAGCACTTCAAGCAATCAGCAAAAATAATCATAATAACTTAAAACATAAAATCTATATATTGGCATAGTAATTGCTTTTAGATACTTATATAAAAATAAAAAGGAGTGATACTAAATGCACATCTTGAAATCAGTGAAAAAGATGCCAGGAGGACTTATGGTATGTCCCCTGTTATTGGGAGCACTATTTAATACAGTATGTCCACAAGCTCTAGAAATTGGAGGATTCACAACATCCTTATTTAAAACTGGTGCAATGAGTATACTTGCTCTATTTTGTCTATGTAATGGAGCTCAAATTAACATTAGACAAGCTGGTAAACCATTGACTAAAGGAATAGCACTTACAGCAACAAAATTCGTAATTGGTGCAGTATTAGGTATTATTGTCAGTAAATTTATAGGACCTAAAGGTATACTTGGTATTACACCTCTTGCCATAGTTGCTACCATGACTAATTCAAATGGAGGTCTATTTGCTGCACTTGCAGGGGAATATGGAGACTCTACAGATGTTGGAGCAATATCTATATTATCACTAAATGATGGTCCTTTTTTCACAATGCTTGCTTTTGGAGTGACTGGGCTTGCAAATGTACCTATAGTAGCACTATTTGCAGCACTTATACCAATATTACTTGGATTTATACTTGGAAATCTTGATGAAGATATACGAGAATTCCTTGCACCTGGTACAACATTATTAATTCCTTTCTTTGCTTTTCCTTTAGGAGCAGCATTAAACTTTAATCAAATTATAACTGCTGGATTACCTGGGGTTGGTCTTGGTTTAGGAGTTACTCTAATAACTGGTATGGGTGGATATTTTGTAATGAAACTTATACGTGCAGAGCATCCAGCAGTAGGTGCAGCTACTGGTACAACAGCTGGTAATGCAGCTGGTACTCCTGAAGCTTTAGCTGCTATAGACCCTACTCTAGCGACAATTGCAGCCGTTTCAACAGTGCAGGTTGCTGCTGCTATCATTGTTACAGCAATATGTTGTCCAATGTTGGTTTCTTATTTAGATAAGAGAGAAAAAAGGAAAAAAGCTATTTTTAAAGCAAATAAAAACATTGAAGTAAATTAATATTTAAGGAGGTAAAAGTAATGAATGCAATTATTCATGCAAATGAAAAAGATAATCTAGTTACATGTGTTAGACCTTTAGTTAAAGGTGAAAAAGTTTCAATTGATGGAGAATCTTACATAGTAAATGATGATATCCCTGTTTTTCACAAGATGGCTACAGAGGATGTAAAAAAAGGCGATGTTGTCTATAAATATGGTGAAGTTATAGGAATCGCAACAGTTGACATAAAAACTGGTGATTATGTTCATGTACATAATATTGAAAGTACACGTGGTCGTGGAGACAAAAAATAGGAGGTAATTAAAATGAAATTAATGGGTTATTTAAGAGAAAATGGACAATTTGGTATTCGTAATCATATTTTAGTTATTCCAACATCTGTATGTTCAAGTGAGACAGCTACAAGAATAGCATCACTTGTACCTGGAGCAATAGCTATACCTCATCAACATGGATGTTGTCAAATTGGTTCTGATATAGAACTTACAGCAAAAACATTGATAGGCTTTGGGAAAAATCCTAATGTTGCCGCAGTTTTAGTAGTTGGTCTTGGTTGTGATGGTATTCAAGCAAAAGACTTAGCTTCTGAGATAGCTACAACAGGAAAAAAAGTAGATTATGTTGTTATACAAGAATGTGGTGGAACATTAAAAACAGTCTCTAAAGGAGCTGAAATAATAGGTCAAATGTCTCGTGAAGTATCAAAAGAAGTAAGGGTTGAGTTCGATATGAGCGAAATTACATTAGCACTTGAATGTGGTGGTTCTGACCCAACAAGTGGAATAGCTTCAAATCCTTCAATTGGAGTCGCTTCAAACCTTCTTGTAGATGAGGGTGGAAGCAGTATACTAAGTGAGACTACAGAAGTAATTGGTGCAGAACATTTATTAGCTACTCGTTTTGAAGATGAAAAAATGAAAGATAAGTTTCTTAAATTTGTAAGTGATGTAGAAAAGAGAGCAATTGCCATGGGAGAAGATTTACGTAGTGGTCAACCTACTCCAGGTAATAAAGCTGGCGGACTTTCAACAATTGAAGAAAAATCACTTGGATGTATGTATAAAGCGGGTAACAAACCATTCAAAGGTGCTCTTGAATACGCCGATATTGTACCTTCTGATAAAAAAGGTCTGTATTTTATGGATACACCAGGACAAGACATAGATTCTATTACTGGTATGGTAGCAGGTGGTGCGCAAATCGTAATCTTTTCAACTGGTAGAGGTACTCCAACAGGAAGCCCAATTTCTCCAGTTATTAAAATCACTGGAAATAGTGGTACATACAACAAAATGCCAGACAATATAGATATAAATGCGGGTAGAATAATAACAGATGGTGCTAAAATAGCAGATATAGGTCAAGAAATATTCAACGAAATAGTAGAAGTCTGTAATGGTAAATATACTAAAGCTGAAAGTCTTGGTCATAGAGAATTTGGTATTTATAGAATTGCTTCTACATTTTAATATCTGATAAATATAATAATAAAATATCTTTATATAGATATACTCCCTCTATAAATATACAGGATACTATTCTTCAACATAAAATTTGAAATATATAAAAAGGTCTATCTCTCAATAATCAAAATTATTTCTAGATAGACCTTTTACTTTTTCATATATCTATACTTGACTTGTTTTAAATTCCCTTTTTAAGAATAACAATACAATTATCATAGCAATAAAATCTGCAATTGGCTGTGCTAACCAAACCCCATCCAAATTGAACTGAATTGGAAGTACAATAATTAATGGTATAAATAAAATAAATTGTCTTAAAAGAGTTAAAAACATAGAATGTTTAACCTTACTTATACATTGGAAATATACAGGCCCTACAATGGAAATTCCCATTATAGGCAATGTAATTAGATTTATATTTATACCTCTTACAGCTATTTCCATTAAATCTGAATCTTTATTAAATATACCTACAAATACTTCTGGAAAAACTTGTACTACTAAAAATCCAAATGATAATATAACAATTGATACTATAATAGATAGTATTAAAGTTTTCTTTGCACGCTCATATTGTTTTGCACCATAATTGTATGATATTATAGTTTGCATACCTTGATTCAAACCAAACACAGGCATCATAAACATCAATAAAATAGATGTAAGTGCTGTCATAGCTCCAATAGCCAAATCTCCACCATAAGCCTTTAGAGAATTATTTGTAAACATATGAGTTATGCTTATAGCTACTTCCATAGCAAAAGGTGTCATACCTATTGCAAATACATTTTTCACTATATCTTTATCCAACTTTAAATTACACTTTTTTAGTTTTAAATTAGACTTCCCTCTTATAAAGTACTGTGTTACCCAAATGCATACTACAACTTGACAGAGTACTGTTGCTATAGCTGCTCCTTTTATACCTAAATCAAACACAAATATGAATATAGGGTCTAATATTAAATTTAGTACACAACCTACAATCATTGTCCTTGCTGCTAATTTTGGATTACCTTCTGCCCTAATTGCATTATTAAGAGAAAATGCAACTAGATTAAATATACTTCCAACCAATATAACACTCATATAGTCTTTTGCATAAGAGATTGAATCTTTACTTGCACCCAAAATAAAAAGTATATCTTCTAAAAAAACTAACCCTAATACAGTTATTATTAAAGATATAATTATAGATAATGTCAAAGCATTACCTAATATCTTTTCTGCTTCTTCTTTATTTCTTTCACCTAGCTTGATAGACAATCTTGTACTAGCACCTACCGATATTAGCATCCCAAAAGCTATTATTAGTGTGAATACTGGCATAGTTACACCAAGACCTGCAATAGCTATGGAACCAATGCCTTCCATAGAGCCAATAAATGCTCTATCTACTACATTATAAAGTGAAGTTACCATCATTGCTATTATTGCAGGTATCGAATATCTAAATAATAAAATCCATATTTTTTCATGTCTTAATGCTTCTTGATTTTCCATGTTGTCACCATTTATACCATGTCATAAGTTATACAAATTGGTTTGTTTGTTCTTGGGTCTGTTGCTATCTCTGCATCAATGTTAAATAATTCTTTTAGATTATCTTTCGTCATAACATCATGTGCATCACCTTCACAAACTATTTTACCTTTCTTAATACCTATCATGTGGTCAGCAAATCTCGCTGCATTATTAAGTTCATGTATTACCATGACAATAGTTCTTCCTTGTTTTTTATTTAATTCATCTAATAATTTTAGTATCTCTAACTGATGAGCTAAGTCTAAATATGTTGTAGGCTCATCTAGTAGTAATATATCAGTCTCTTGTGCTAAAGCCATAGCTATCCATGCCCTTTGTCTTTGCCCTCCTGATAAATCTTCTATATTTCTATCTTTAAAATCTGAAATTCCAGTAACTTCTAAACTCCAATTTACAATATCTCTGTCCTCTTTGCTAGAATTACCAAACCCACTCTTATGAGGAAATCTTCCATAAGAAATTAACTCTGAAACAGTAAGACCACTAGGAGCCTGAGGATTTTGTGGAAGTACAGCCATATCTTTTGCTATTTCTTTGGATTTCTTTTTATGGATGTCCTTTCCATTTATATATATACTTCCACTCTTAGGGCTAATAATTCTTCCTATAGTTTTAAGTATTGTTGATTTTCCACAACCATTAGCCCCTATTATAGTAGTTATTTTTCCTTTTGGTATATTCAAATTTAAATTCTTTACAATATCTGTATTTCCATATGATATATTTAAATTCTTAGTATTTATACAGTTCATAACAACACCCTTTCTTAATCATTTGCCAACATTAAATAAATAAAGTATGGCACTCCTATTATAGAAACCACTATACCCACTGGTATCTCTATAGGTGCCAGAATATTTCTAGATATCGTATCTGCAACTAAAAGTAATAATGTCCCTATAAGTGCTGATACTGGTATTAATCTTTTATGTTTTGGTCCTATTATTTTTCTACCTATATGTGGAGCTATTAAACCTAAAAATGAAATACTACCCGCTACTGCTGTAGATACACCCGATAAAATTACTGCATATATTATAAGTCTTCTTCTCTGTTTTTCTACTTCTACACCAAGACTCGTAGATACTTCGTCACCCAAGTTTAAAACATCTATATACTTTGCTTTATATATAGTTATACCCATAAAAACTACTATAAACGGAAGTACAGCTATCACATATTTCCAACTAGTTCCCCAAATACTACCTGATGTCCATGCCATGACTCTATTAAATTCTTGTGTTGTAAACTTCAATTGGAATATCGTCAAAATCGATGTGAAAGCTATGTTTATACCTATACCAATAAGTAGTAATCTTGAAGAATTTATACCACCTTTCCATGCAAGAGAATATATAAGAAAAGCTCCAAATAAAGCTCCTACAAGTGCAACAACTGGCATTGTAAATACGGTAAGATTACTCATTCCTTCATAAACATTCCCATTCATAAGGTATATATAAACGACTACAAATAATGCAGCACCTGAGTTTATCCCCAAAATACCAGAGTCTGCTAAATCATTCTTTGTAACACCTTGAAGTATTACACCTGCTGTTGATAATGCTGAACCAACCAAAAGAGCTATTACTATTCTTGGTAATCTCAATTTAAATATTGCAATTTCATGATTACGCTGACCTTGCCCTAAAAAAGTCTTTATAACATCCATTGGTTCTATAGAAAATGAACCTATGTTTAAGCTCACTAGAAAAGTGATAAAAATAAGCACCACTAAAATGGATACAACAAGCAATGTTTTTGAATTGTTTTTCATAATATTTTTCATAGTACTTATTTTTCCCCCTTTCTAACAAGGTATATAAATATTGGCACTCCTATAAGTGCTGTTATAGAACCTACTGGTGTCTCATATGGAGGATTTATAATCCTACTTAATATATCTGTATATACAAGCAATACAGCTCCTAGAACTAAAGAACTTGGTATTATATACTTATAATCTGAACCTACTATTCCTTTAGCTATTTGAGGGACTATAAGACCTATAAAAATAATATTACCAGAAACTGAAACAGATGCTCCAGTCATTAATATTACGAGTATTATACATATGAATCTAACAGTGTTAGTTTTTTGACCTAATCCTATTGCTACTTCTTCCCCAAGGCTTAATATAGTTATTCTTGGAGCCATAACCATAGCTAATATAAATCCAATACCACCAGCTATAAATAATAACTTTACACCTTCCCAATTCACTCCTACAAGACCTCCTGATATCCAGAAGCTCAATTGTTGAGATAGATTAAAATACATAGATATCGCTGATGCTAAAGAAATTAGCAGTGTCCCAAGTGCTACTCCTGCAAGAGCTAATTTTACATTATTAACTCTTCCTCTTGACTTAGAACTTATAAAATATATAAATAATCCACTTATACTTGCTCCAATAAATGCAAACATCATTACACTAAGATTTCCATGTATAAGCTGAGGAAGTGTTTTTTGAAGCACTAGTGATATCGCAATTGCAAATGTAGCCCCTTGTGTAATACCTATAACAGAAGGTTCCGCTATAGGATTTCTTGTTATCCCCTGCATTATTGCCCCAGAAACTGCTAAAAAGCCTCCAACAAGTGCTGCTGCTATTGCTCTTGGAAGTCTAACATCCTTTACTATTCTCATATTTATCCCATCTTCCATTTTTATTAAACTATCTATAACAGTTGACAGATTCATATCTTTTGCCCCAATAGCTATGGATAATACAATTCCAAGCACAAGTACAACTAGACTTATTAATATCAGCAAATAAGTTAAATTTTTTTTATTAAGCTTAGTCAATTATCCTACCTCCTTCTCCCTTTTAATTGTTAGTATAATAATATCTATTAAATATTTTCTAAGTTTTATTAAAAATAGGTGTGAAAAATGAATATCATTATCTCACACCTACTAAGTTAAGAATTACTTTGTTAATTCATTTTTAACTGATTCTAATAATAACTCTTTTCCGATTGGATTATATGATTGACTAAAAAATGGCGCTGCGTCAAGTATTGTTACATTTCCATCTTTTACTGCTCTTATTTGAGCCCAGATGGCACTATTTTCTAAATCTTTTTTATCTGCTTCTGTGGCAATTACAACTATATGGTCTGCATCTATATCTGTTAGACCTTCCATACTTACCATTGGCAATGTTATTCCATCTTGTTTAGGCATGTTCTTAGGTCTAGCTAGCTTCATATCATCATTGATTAAAGTTCCTATTCCACCATCACTAAATACCATAAATTGACCTGAACTAGCTAATACTGGTAAGTAAGTTTTTTCTCCATTTTTCTCCGTAACTTCTTTACCCAATTTTGTAGCCTTTTCATCATACTTCTGTAACCAGTTTTTAGCATCCTCTTCTTTATCAAATAACTTTGAAACATCAGTTAACTTACTTCTCCAGTCATTTGCATAATCTTTCATCATTACTACAGGTGCTATTTCTTTTAATTGGTCATATATTTTCTCTTGTCTTTGACTCATTATTATTAAATCAGGATTTACTTCCAATATAGCTTCCATATCCATAGTATCCATCATTGAGTGTCCAACTATTTTTACATCTTTAAGTTCTTCTCTTATGTAACTTGGTAATTTATCAGTTTCATATGAGTCTACATTTGCTGTTGCAACAGGTTTATGGCCTACTAATAATAGTTCTTCACTACTTCCTGATATATCAACTATTTTTTTAGGATTTGATGGTATCTTAACCTCTCCTTTAACAGATTGTACAACCCTTGTATCTGATTTATCTTCATTCTCTGCATTCTTATCTGAACATGCTGTAACAAGTACTAGCGTAGTTATAATAGATATAAATATTGCAAGTGATTTTATTTTTTTCATGATTTTTTCTCCTACTTGTTTATTATATTTATATGATATTGATTATCATAAGCACATATTTATTATAGCATTTTTCTATTTTTAGTCAATATTATTTTGTAAAAGGATAAAAATTCCTAATTAATCTTAATTATATATACTACAGATAAGGTTTTCTCATATTAAACAATAATTTAAAACTTGAATTTTTATATAGACAGAATGACTTTTCAGTTAAACAATGATAAAATACAATTTATAAAGAAATCTTTAGTAAGAAGGGTTTAAAATATGGATGATTGGCTTATTATTGAAAAAATTGAAGATGTAGTTGTTGGCACTAGTATACCTTATAATTATGAGAAGTCTAAATTTTAAAACATGGATAAAAGCATAATAGATTAGTAAATTCTATTTTAATAAAAAGAGTATCTGTAATAATTATAATAAATCATTACAGATACTCTTTTTATGATAAATGCTTTAAATTACTTATTTTCTAATCTTTCATATACATCTATAAATTCTTCTGCTAATTGCTGAAAATTCATAGACGTCATTAAATGGTCTTGTGCATGAATAAGTATAACACTTATATCAGTTTTATTACCACTAGCTTCATTTTGTATTAGTTCTGTTTGGAATTTATGAGCTTTATGAATTGATTCTTTTGACTTTTCAATACATTCTCTAGCTTTGTCTATATTCCCACTCTTCGCTTCTTTTATAGCTTCAAATGCCAATCCTTTTGCATCCCCTGCAAATCCAATTATTCCAAAAGATATTTCTATCATTTTTTCATCCATATATTCTACCTCCTAAATATCTCTATAGCTTGATATGACTAATCCATTCTTTTCTAAAAATTCTTTGACTCCTTTAGATGTAAGTATCTTATGCTCTTTTGTTCTATCAATTGCATAAGATGTAGAATTTAAAATATAATCATCTAAAAAAGCTGGGTGAGACATAATATCCACTACATCATACTTCATTATTTTGTCTATATTTTTTATAAAAAACTCTTCACTTACATTTTCCTTATAAAAACTATCAATTAATGGAACTACCTTTGAATACTCTAAATTATATTCAAATCCGCCTCTTATTGGAAGGTCATACTTATTTACAATCTTCTCTATCACTGGCTTTAAACTTACTAAAGTATGGATATGATGGTGACTATCCAGATGAGATATTTCTATTCCAAGTTCTTTTACTTTATCTATTTGAGCACAAAGTTCTCTATAAATCTCATCACAATCCATATTTTTAATAATTTCGTCTGTAATTCTTCTAATAAAAAAACCTTCTTTGTCAACAATAGTTTTTAAGTCAGATAATAATGGTCTACCACAGCTTAAAGTCATGTGAACGCCACAATTTAAAGACTTATTTTCTTTAAGTAATTTTACTCCATGTTCTACTCCAGGCATATTCGCCATCATAGAAGTAGACTTCACTATTCCATTATTATGAGCTGATATTATACCATAATTCACAGCTTCACAATAGCCAAAGTCATCTGCATTTATTATAATTTTAGTCATACCACAACCTACTTTCTATAGATTATCTATTAAATCTAGGAAGATAATCCTTATGAGCTTCTAACATTTCATCTAATATAGTTTTCGCCAAATCATCTGAAGGAATCAATGGATTTATACAAAGTGCCAAAAGGGCAGATTCATAATCTCCATATACAGCTGCTTTAGCTGCCAATACTTCAAATGACTTAATTTGACTTACTAACCCATGTACAGAATCTGGTAAGTATCCCATACTTAGTGGTTTTGGACCATTTTTTGTTATTACACTGCTGACTTCTACAGCTTGCTCGTCTTTAAAGTCTCTTATAGCACCATTGTTTAATGTATTAACTACTTGAATATCTTTTTTATCATTGTATATAGAGCTTATCAAATTACAAGCTGCATCACTATAATAAGCTCCCCCTCTTTTTTCAAGCTGAGGTGGTTTTATATCTAGTTTTTCATCTTTATACAAATCAAATAGTTGCTCCTCTAATTCTTTAACTACTTGACCTCTGGCTTTTCCTTCTTTAAACTCCCTCAACTCATCTTCAAGCATTTCTTTAGTTTTATAATAATATCTATGATATGGACAAGGTATTGCACCTAGAGATTTTATAAATTCTGAATTAAAGTCAATTGCCTTTATGTTTTGCATACTTATATCTGCTTTAACAAACTTATCTATTGCTTCTTTTGTAACATCTTCTCCATCTAAAAATACATTTAAACCATAAACCATATGATTAAGACCTGCAAAATCCATACTTATTCTATCACTTTTTACATTAAATAGTTTGGCAACATCGTTTTTTAGATGAATTGGAACATTACATAAACCTATATATTTTTTAAAGTTAGTATATTTGAATACAGCTTCTGTTATTATTCCTGTTGGATTTGTAAAGTTCACCATCCATGCATTTGGACATAATTCTTCCACATCTTTTATTATATCAAATATAATTGGTATTGTGCGAAGGGCTTTGAATAGCCCTCCAGCACCATTAGTTTCTTGACCCATAACTCCATGAGATAAAGGAATAGTTTCATCTTTAATTCTTGCATCTAAAAGACCTACTCTAAGTTGTGTTGTCACGAAATCTGCATCTTTTAGAGCTTCTCTTCTATCTAATGTAAGATTTATTTTCATATCTATTCCAGCTTTTTTTACCATTCTTTTAGCTAAATTTCCTACTATCTCTAATTTTTCTTTTCCATCCTCTATATCTACAAGCCACAATTCCTTTACAGGTAGCTCTTCATATCTATTTATAAAACCCTCTACAAGCTCAGGAGTATAACTTGAACCTCCTCCGATTGTAACTATTTTTAGTCCATTTTTCATCTCATTATACCATCCTTACCTATAATTTAGTGTATTCTATACAACTTGATAAATTAATTATGCATATAAAATTACCTAGTTGTTAATTTTTTAGTTTCTTAGCCTCCATTTTTTCAGATGCTATGACGAATGGAATATATATTAATATTGACAATATTAAATTAAATAGTGCTAAAGCTCCACCAGTCCAATCGCCTGTAGCCATTGCCCCACCTAGTATAGGAGGTGTTACCCAAGGTATTTTAGGTAAAATTACTGGTGCTACTAATCCAAAATCTATTGCTAAGTATGATACAGCACTACATATTACTGGTGCAAGTACAAATGGAATCATAAATATAGGATTTAAAACTATTGGAAGTCCAAATATTAATGGTTCTCCTATATTAAATATTGCTGGTGGCCCACCTAATACTATCATTTCTTTACGTCTTCTTCCTGCTATTATTAAAGCTATAATTAATCCTAATACCATTCCAGAACCACCTAAATATACAAATGCATCAAAGAATGAACCTGCAAGTACATGGTATCCTTCAGTTGCTCCTGCTTGGGCTAAAGCGGCATTTTCTCCACCTAACTTCATAAGTATAGTTTCTGTAAAAGGAAGTGCTATATTTGCACCATGAAGACCAACAGTCCAAAGTATATGAATTATAAATGCAATAAGCATTGTAGAACCTAGACTATCAGCTACATTTGATAGTGGTGCTCCTAAATAAGTATTTAAAATATCTGTTAAGAAACTTCCATTTGAAAACATCTTTATAAATAGTCCTATTACTGTAAATATCATTATAGTTAACATTCCTGGTATTAACTTTGCAAATGACCTTGAAACTGCTGGTGGAACTCCATCTGGCATTTTTATAGTTAATTTTTTTACTTTAGATAATCTTACAAATATCTCAGTTGATAATAATCCTATTAATATAGAAGAGAACAATGCTGCTGTACCTAAGTAAGTTTGTTGTATCATTCCCCATCCTTCAACTGCTGTAGTTCCTCCTTCAGGAACTATTTTACCAATTTGTGGAGCCATTATAAAAAAGATAGATAGTGCTATAAGTCCAGCCTGTAACCCATCACTTTCATAAGATTTGGCTAAGAAATAGGCAACACCTATTACTAAAAATACTGCCATAGTACCTATTGCTCCCCACCAAAGGTCGCCTCCAAATGTAGTCCAGTTTTCTCCAAATATACTTGCCATTAAGTTCTTATATGCTTTTAGTGGCAAGTTGTTTATTAATGTTCCTAATGCACCTACCATAGTTATAGGTATCATAGCTATAAATGCATCCCTTACTGCTACTAAGTGCCTTTGAGCTCCTATTTTAGCAGCTACAGGCACTATATATTTATCCATAAATGACATGAATTTTTCCATATTTACATCCTCCAGTACAACTTTATTTCGAATTATTTAATTCTATGGCTCTATCTAATACAGCTTTTCCATTACATCTTCCATAATCCATCATATTTATAACTTCTACTGGAATATTATGTGGTTTTGCCATTTCAGTTGCTTTTCCTAATACATATCTAACTTGAGGTCCTAAAAGTAAGACATCACAATTTTCTATTTCATTTTTTAAGTTTACTTCTGATATAGCCCATATTTTCGCCTCTATATCGTTTTCCTTTGCAGCATCCTCCATTTTCGTAACTAACAAACTAGTTGACATTCCTGCTGAACAAGCTAACATTATTTTTATCATTTTTTTCCCTCCAAATTAGATTTATTAAATATTTTTTAAGTCATAATTTCTTTAAATTATACATTTAAAGTATGCTTTTTTATTAATTATTATTCCAATGTATATATCTTATTTTTAAATGTATATACATTTAATTCTTGATATTATTATATATCAAATGTATATACATTTCAAGAAAACTTTTTCATTTTATTTAAATTTTATTCGACAACAGCACTCAAAGTTAAAGTATATCCATGATGATATGTGTGTGAGTATTCAAAAACCTCACTATTTTGTAACTTGCAGATTTGATTTATATATAAAAGTGCCTCTGGTTCTTCTAACTTCAAGTTGACCATACATTCTTCATTTGATATTACAGCTTGTACTTCTCTCTCTGACATAGCTATCTTGTATCCACACACTTCTTCAACAAAATTATAAAGAGAATTTTCACAATGCATCTTATTTAAATTTGGAAATAGCTTAACTGGCATATAAGTAATCATATATGAAACTCTTGCATCATTTGCTAATCTTACTCTTTTTATTTCCCATACATTTTCTTCCAGACTTATATTCAATCTACTTGATAATTCTTCATCTGCCTGAACTATCTCAAGAGATACCAATATGTTAGATACTTTATATCCTTTACTTTCCATCTCTTTAGTAAATCCACTGACAGATGATATATTATCATATATATTATTTGCAAGAACTATACTTCCTACACCTCTTTGTCTGGCTATATATCCTTCTTTTACTAAGTTATTTAGTGCAGACCTTACAGTCATTCTAGTCACATTAAACTCCTCACTTAGCTGTTTTTCAGAGGGGATTAAATCCCCTTTCTTCAAACTATCTGAATTTATTAATTCTCTAACATGATTTTCTATAACTTTATAAATTGGCTCTTTCATTTAATTCACTCCTTATTAGTTAAATCTTTTACATAATAAGATAATTTTATATACAAACAAAGAAAATGTCTATACATTTAAGATAATTTTAATTTTATTCAGACATCTTATACAACTTTCCAACTTTAAGTAAATATATAAATAAACTTATCATTAGTGTCCCTTTTAAGATACTTGATAAAGTTATACTCCACCATACACCATCTAAACCTAATATTTCTGGTCTGGATATAAGGTAAGCTAATGGTACTCTTGCACCAGTCAATATAGTAACTATAGTAGAAGGTATATAGGTTCTCCCTAATCCTTTGAAAGCTCCCGTTGTAATTATCTCTAAGCACATAAAAAACTGAGAATATCCTAGGATTTTAAGATAAGTTGCCCCTTTTTCTATAGCTTCACTTTCATCTATAAAAACAGAAAATATACTCTCTCCTGCAAATACTAGTACTAAAGTAGTTATTATTCCAAGTATAGAAGACACAATTATACCTATTTTACAACCCTTGTTTATTCTAGAGTACTTTTTAGCACCATAGTTTTGTCCAACGAAACTTCCTAATGCAACTGCTAATCCTTCAGCAGTCATCCACGATATTGCTTCTATCTGTGAGCCCACTTTTTGAACAGCAACAGCAACAGGTCCCCATGATGCTACGATTACTCCTAGCAACATTGAAAATACTGTGAACATTCCATTCTGTATCGCTACGGGAAAACCTAATTTATACAACACTTTATAATATCTAAGTTCTATTTTTCTAAATATTTTTATTCTAAAATATTCTTCTTTACTCTTAAGAACTATATATAAAAAACACATTGTAACTACTATCTGTGCAAATACAGTTGCTATAGCAGCTCCTGCTACACCAAGTCTTGGAGCAGGACCCCATCCAAAAATTAATATAGGGTCAAGTATAATATTAGTTATTAATCCTACTGTATTAATGCAAAAAGGAGTTTTGCTATTTCCAAGACCATTGAAAATTGCAGTAAACACTGGGTTTATAAAATAAAATACCATACCTAAGGCTACTATTATCAAATATTGTCTAGACATAGTAATAACTTCTAAATCTCCCAATTTAAAAAAACCTATCAGCTGTTTATTAAGCACTATTAAAGATATTGTATATATTATTGCTAACATAATATTTATTTCTATTGCTGATTTTATATATGATTTGGTGGCACTTATATTGTTTTCTCCTATACTTTGTGCTACTTTTACTTCTCCACCCACCTTAGAAATCATAATAAATGCCATTGCAAGCCATGGAAAAAATCCAGCCGTTCCAACCGCTGCTACTGCCTTACTTCCAGCTTTACCAACCCATATCATATCTATCATGTTGTATCCCATTTGTATAAATGAAGTCCCCATTATTGGAAGTGATAGTTTAAGTAATTTTTCTGTAATTCTTCCTTCTGTTAAATCAAGTCTATCTTTCATTTCCCACCTCTTATAGATTATAAAATTTTAAATTTATTTATACAGCTAGATTTATCAACTTATTTAGTTAAACTCTCTATCATAAATATAATTGCTATATACTCATAAGTATAAATATAATTATTTCCTCAATTACTATTATAATTCTTATCTTAACATCAATTAAGTGGATATAGTTCAATAAATAATAAACTTGTAATTAATTAGAATTATTTATTCTATATTTTCCAAAGATTGACAAGCTTTTTTGGGGTTGATATACTAATATTTAAAATATTTTAAATTCTTATGAGGTGAATCAATGAACATAAATGAATATATAAAAGACTCTATCTTAGTTTTTGATGGTGCTATGGGAACATACTATTCTAAACTAAAGAATAACGCTTTCAACTGTGAAATGGCTAATATCAATGATGCATCTACAATTTTATCTATTCATAGAGAATATATAAGAGCTGGGTGTAAAGCTATTAAAACAAATACCTTTGCTGCCAATGAAATACTCCTAGAATGTGATTTTAAAACTGTCAAAGATATTATCAAAAGTGGATATGAAATTGCATTAGAGGCAACAAAAAATACAGATGTATTTGTATTTGCTGACATAGGTCCAATACCTGCTTTAAATGACAGAGATTTACTATCTGACTATAAAAAAATAGTAGATATATTTTTAGAGCTTGGTGCAACAAACTTTATATTTGAAACATTTAGTAATGATGAATATCTACCAGAAATCTCAAGTTATATAAAGAAAAAACAACCAAATTCATTTATATTAACAGAATTTGCAGTTAATCCTGAGGGATTTACTAGGCTTGGAAAAAGTGGTGCAAAAATATTCGAATCTATTTCAAAGAATAAAAACATAGACGCATTAGGATTTAATTGTATCTCTGGACCACATCATCTATTGCATTTTATAAAGACAATTGATATTAATGACAGTATAGTTTCCATTATGCCTAACGCAGGCTATCCTACTATCATCAATAACCGTACTTTTTTTGAAGATAATTCAGACTATTTTTCAGAACAAATGTTGGAAATACTAAACCAAGGAGTTCATATATTAGGTGGATGTTGTGGTACAACACCAGAATTTATAAAAAAGACTGTTGATATAATAAATTCTTCACATAGAGGTGAATCTGCTATAGAAAAAGTTATTTCTTCAAAGGAAAAAACCAAACCAATATCAAAAAATAAACTTTTGGAAAAACTTGAAGTAGGTAAAAAAATTATAGCAGTTGAATTAGACCCTCCAATTGATACAGATATTGAATTTTTTATGAGTAGTGCCAAAAAATTAAAAGACCACGGAGTCGATGCAATTACAATTGCAGATTGTCCAATAGCTAGGGCAAGAGTTGATAGTAGTTTATTAGCTTGCAAAATAAAAAGAGAATTAGATATTACCCCTATACCTCATATGACATGTAGAGATAGGAATATTAATGCAACTAAAGCTCTCCTTTTAGGACTTAATATTGAAAATATAGATAATGTACTTGTAGTAACTGGAGACCCTATACCATCTGCTGAAAGAGATGAAATAAAAGCTATGTTTAGCTTTAATTCCTCAATATTAGCAAATTACATAAAAACATTGAATGAAAATACATTTAATACACCTTTTAATATACTTGGAGCATTAAATATAAATGCAATAAACTTCGATTCTCAACTTAAACATGCTAAGATTAAAATAGAAAATGGAGTTACTATGTTTTTAACTCAGCCAGTTTTAACAGAGCAAGCTTTAATAAACCTAAAAAAAGCTAAAGAAATACTTCCTGCAAAGATACTTGGAGGAATAATACCTGTTGTAAGCTATAGAAATGCTTGCTTTATGAATAATGAGATTTCAGGGATTACTGTTTCTCAAAATATTATAGACCTGTACAAAGATACATCAAAAGAAGAGTCTACCAAGCTTGCTATTAATATATCTACTCAAATAGCAAAAGAAATTGAACCCTATGTAGATGGTTATTACATTATTACACCTTTTAAAAGAATTGATATAATATGTGATATAATAGCAAATATTTATAAATAAAATATTTATAATATAAGTAATATTAAAATATTTATTAAAATATATTATAATTCTATAAAGCTTTATATTTTAAGGTTATAGGCTTGTTTATTCGTTGTAATTTTTATATAAATTTGGTAATATATAGATATATTATGGTGAAATTTATAGATATATATTAATTATGAGGAGATTGTGGGAAGCTCTTTTCACAAAACAACTAAGCTATGAAAATAAATAAAAAATTTAATAGAGTTGATATGCAGGTTTCAATACTTACTGCAATTATTGTAATAATATCTTCTTCGTGCGTGTATTTTTTTAACTATCAATTGACTTACAATGATATGATATATACTTTGAGTGAAAGGTCTAGACGCATATATGAGTATGCAGAAAAAAATATTGATAAAGATACATTTACTGAAATTAACTCTAAAGAAGACCAATCAAAAAACTCTTATAAAAGTTCTAAGACCTTATTAGAATCTATAAAAAATACCACTGGAGTCATGTATCTATATACTGCTAAAAAAACAAAAGATGGCTCATTAGTGTATGTTGTTGATGGCTTAGATTCATCTAGGAGTGATTTTAGAAACGCTGGTGATTTAATAGAAAAAGAAATTTGGGGTGACCTTAACAAAGCGCTGGATAATAATATATTGCTCCCTAAAAAAATTAAAGCAACATCCTGGGGATACATATTCATATCATACTTTCCTATTCACAATAATGATGGTGAAGTTGTTGGGGTAATAGGAATTGAATTTGAAGCAAACCATCAATACAATACATTTAAATTTATAAGCATAGTTACACCACTTATAGCATTATTAACTTGTCTAATATCAGCATTGGTTGCAGTAGTTCTATTTAAGCGTATATCAAACCCTACATATACTGATTTTGCTAATACAGATTACTTAACAGGTTTAAAAAATAGAAATGCCTTCGAAATAGACATGAATAATTTGAACAATTTAAGTATAAAAAAGCTAATATCTATCATATCAATAGACTTAGATGGCTTAAAAAAAATCAATGATAAATTTGGTCATCAGACAGGAGATTTATACATTAAGCATGCAAGTAAAATTATAAGAGATGTTATAGCTAAAAAACATGTAGTTTATCGTGTTGGTGGAGATGAATACATAGTCATTCTAAAAAATTCATCTCATGAAGAGATAAATACTATTATAAATAATATCAATTTAAAAATAATTGAAGAAAACTCGACTAACGAGTTAAAGTTATCAATGTCTATTGGATATGCTGTTTTTGATGATAAATTAGATGTTTCTTTGTTTGATACATATCATCGTGCAGATTCTCAAATGTACGATAATAAAAGGAAATTTAAAACACGTTATTAACATTAATTCTAAGCTTAAAAAGTCTATTCCATAAATAACAAGAATAGACTTTTTTAATTTGTATTTTTTTAAGAATTTATTTAGTTAAGATTTGTCCTTTTTTCCAAACGATTTTTTATGAACTCATGTATTACTTTCACTAATATGTTTGTAATTAGTATTAATACTGCCAATGCTGCAGCCTGTGCAGTGCTACCTTTATCATCCAATTGTACAATTGATATTGCAGCCACTTTTGAACTTGCAGTATATATAAATACTAAAGCTGATATGGTCACCATAGAGTTTAAGAAAAAATACATAAAATTTTCTAAAACTGCTGGCAAACAAAGTGGTATAGTTACATTTTTAAGAATTGATGCACTGTTTATCCCCATCGACTTAGCCACCATATCTAATTCCTTATCTACTTTCTTAATGGCTGTAGTAGCAGTTATAAAAGCTACTGAAAAGAAATGTACTACATTACATATAACCATTATAAGCACTGTTCCATATAATCCATTGAATAAGTTTTTAATGTATATTGTATCCATAAAATTAAACTCTAACTTATTAAAAAATAGTACATAAGATATACCTAAAACCAACCCTGGCAATGCCATAGGTAATGTACTTAAAAAATATCCAAATGATTTTAAATACGGAGCTTTTTCTGTTTTTTCATTTAGATATGCAAATAAGAAAACAAAGCTTGTACCAAGAATAGCTGTTAATAGTGACATTTTTATTGAATTTATAAATGGTGTAATTCCATCAATACTATTTTTCATAGAAAAGTGTTCTAGTGTGAGTCTTAAATCATATGGCCAAACAGATATTAAGGATGATAAGATTACAGTTAACATTACAGCTATTATACCAAATGCAATAAATCCTACAATCCCACCAAAAATACTATCTCTTAATTTATTAGATTTAATTTTATATGGAATTGACTTTGAATTTATATACGAATTTTGATTCTTTTCAATTTTTTTAGTTACCATAAATGATATTATTGCAGGTATTAAAAGTAAAATTGATACAGTAGCACCCATTGGCATATTTTGTTGTCCTATAATCTGCTTATACACATCTATTGATAATACATTAAACTCTCCTCCAATTACTTTTGGAGCTCCAAAGTCTGTAAAGCATAATGTAAATGATACAAATGCAGAACTTATCAAAGAGTACTTTATACTAGGAATTGTTATACTTATAAATTCTCTTATTTTACTTATACCCATAGTGTTACTAGCTTCATATAATCTATAATCCGTTGAACTTAATGATATATAAAGTATTTGAAATGATTGAGGAAATACATATATAATTTGTGCTAATATTATTCCTACTGCTCCATATATTGGAACATGTATTCCAAGTAAATTAGTTACAACCCCTTGATTCCCAAACAAATATACTAAGCCTATTGCGTGCATCATTGTTGGAGCAAACATAGGAAACATTGCTAATGACTTAAAAAATCCCTTAAATTTAATCTTTGTCCTCGTTAGTGCATACGCATATACTAATGCAAGTGTTAATGATATTACAGTTGATATAATAGATACAAATACTGTATTTTTCAGCGAATTCAACAGAGCTTCAGAAGCTAAGTATTCTTGGAAGTTTTGCAATCCAACAAAGACTCCATCTTTATCTAAAAATGCCTGCACAAATAGATATATTATAGGTGCCAGTAAGAATATTACTAAAGACATAACCAATACTGTAAGCATGCACTTTTTTATATCTAGATTCATTTTTGATTTAAGACTTATACCCTTAGAACTCATAGCATTATTATTCATATACTTATGCTCCTTTAACTTTTGGATACTTTAAATAGTATTTTTCATCTATATTTATCTTTACAAGGTCACCTTCTGCTAAATTTAAATTAACCCATTCTTTTATAGAAACATCACTTATCATGAAATTTTCATTTAATTTATCTTTTATTTCTACTCTTAGGAGATTTCCTCTGAACTCTATGTTAGATATTATTCCTTGATAATTTTCTTTTGTTGATTTCTCTATTTGAACATATTCAGGTCTTACAGTTAATATAGAATCTCCATTATCAAAGCAGTTTGTATCTCCTATAAATTGAGCTGTAAATAGATTTTGAGGATTTTGATATATTTCCTCTGGAGTTCCTATCTGCATTATATCTCCTCCGTTTAAAATAGCGATTTTATCTGCCATTGTTATAGCTTCTTCTTGGTCATGTGTTACCATTATTGTTGTTATATTAAGTTCTTTTTGTAGCCTTTTAATATCCATTCTAAGCTTGTGTCTAACCTTTGCATCTAATGCAGACATTGGCTCATCTAAAAGCAAAAACTTTGGTTCAAGCGCTAATGCTCTCGCTATTGCAATTCTTTGTTGTTGCCCACCTGATAACGCTTTAGGATATTTATGAGCTTCATGAGTTAATCCCACTATTTCAAGAACTTCCTTAACTTTATTATCTATTTTTTCTTTTGAAACTTTTCTTTCTTTAAGCGGAAAGGCTATATTGTTATATGCAGTCATATTTGGAAACAAAGCATATGATTGAAACACTATTCCAAAACCTCTCTTTGACGGTTCTAAATCTGTAATATCTTTATCTTGGAGAATTATAGCTCCACTATTTACTTCTTCAAGACCAGCTATTATTCTAAGTAATGTAGTCTTACCACATCCACTAGGCCCAAGTAAACATAAAAATTCACCTTCTTCAATATCCAAACTAATATTATTTAAAACCCTTTTTTGGTCATAATTTTTAAACACATTATTTATTTTTAAGTAACTCATATCTTATCTCCCCTTATCTAATTATATTTTTATTTTAAATTTTTTTCTTCTAAAATTATCTCTTCTAAACTATTCATTTAAATTTTACTTACTTTCAGATTTTGAACCATACTTTGATTCCCAAGTTTTTAATACCATACCTCTATTTTTTGCAGCAGAGTTTAAATCTACTTCCTTTATTAGCTGTTCAAATGGTTGTTTAGAATAACCCTTTGGAACTGGATTATTTGTCTTTATAGAAGTAACTGCTACTTCGTGTGCATATCTATTCATAGCTGAATCACTCATTGCCCAGTCTAGAAATATTTTTGCTTCTTTTTTTATATTCTCTTTTTTAACTAAAGCATTTGCTTCTAAATCCCAACCTGAACCCTCTTTTGGAAATACTACTTCTATAGGTTCACCACTAGATAATTGTTGTGTAGCTCTATATCCAAGTGTAATACCTATTGGATATTCTCCAGAACCAGCTAGTTTAGCAGGCTTTGAGCCTGAGTGTGTATATGTAGCTATATTTTTATGTAATTTATCCATATAATCGTAAGCATCTTTTTCGCCCATCATTTGAATAAGTCCTGATACTGTAAGATACCCTGTTCCAGATGATGCTGGATTTGGCATTGTTATTAACCCTTTATATTCTGGTTTTATCAAATCTTTATAACTTTTTGGAACATCAATACCTAATTTTTCAAGCTCTTTATAATTAACTACTATAGCTGTTTCTGGTACACTCATTCCTACCCAGGATACATCTTCTCCAGTATCTTTGAATTTTTTATCAACCTTATCATAATTTTTTGGCTTATACACTTCAAGAGCTCCATCTTCTTTTAACTCTATCATGTTCATTGCTGACAATCCCCATATAACATCAGCTTGCGGATTATCTTTTTCTGCTAATAATTTTGAAGCTATTACTCCATGAGAATCCATAACTATCTCTACATCTATATTTGGATACTCTTCTCTAAAACCTTCCATATAGTAAGCTATTTGCTCTTCCTCTAATGCTGCATATATTGTAAGTTTATTATTTCCTTTTCCTTGAGTAGTTTGTGGTGTTGTTGATATGCAACTTGTCATAAATGTAATTACTACAATACACAGACAAGTAAATATAAATTCTTTCATATCTTCCCCCTTTATGTATTTTATGTGTTTTTATATTTTTTTAATTGTTTTTTATTGTTTTTGCTTATGTTTATATAATACACCTAATTTGTTAATATAAAGTTAAGTGTAAATTAACAGTTCGTTAATTTTTAGAAATTTTTGTTAAATATGTTATTTTTGATTAATTCTAGTATGCTTTTAAACAATATTTTATTTTATGGTATCTATATTTTTAATTTGAGCATAAAAAATAAGCCTAACTCCTATAAACTAGAATGTTAGACTTACTTTTATAAGTATTTAATTACACAACCAAATTATTTTTCTTCTTTTCTTCAAGTGCTTTTTTAAGCACCATATCCTTAACCTTCATAAGTCTAGTAGTACTTGCTCTTTCATTTTCCTCAAGCTTCATAGCAATATACTTAATAGTCTCCATGTAATTTGGTATCATTACATTCTCAAGAGCATTAACACGTCTACGTGTCTTTTCTATCTCTTGAGCAAGAAGTTGTGCACTTTTCTCACTTTCTGCAAGTCTTAAAAGTGGCTCCATAGCAGCTGAGAATGCTTCCATAGCAGAATCTAATTCACCTGATGTAAAGGCAAGTCCATAAGGATAAATATCACTTTGATTGTTTTCAGTTTTAAAGTCAAACACAGGAACATCAACACTCATTATATTTTTCGTAGAGACATCTACTGAAACAGATTGCTTTGGCATCATAAGTGCTGAACCTAGATACTCCTGACTCATAACTGCTCTTGCAATTATAAAATTTTTATAAGCACCATCAAGAGCATTTTCTGCTTCTTCACGTAATCGCTTATTTTCTCTTACAATATCAAGAAATTGTTTCATAAGTTCATCAAGCTTATCTTTAAGAAGCTTATGACCTCTTGTAGCAGTTTTAAGGAGTTTCTTAAGTCTAGTCATTTCCATACGTGTTGGATTTACATTTAATCTAGCCACAGATATCACTCCTTAGGCATATATTTTTCAAAATATTCATCACGAATACGTTTAAGTTCACTCTTTGGTAACATACTAAGAAGCTTCCATCCAATTTCTAATGTTTGCTCAATAGTTCTGTCAGTTCTAAATCCTTGTGAAACATATTCTTTCTCAAATTCATCTGCAAACTTTGCATACATTAAATCAATCTCAGAAAGTGCAGATTCACCAAGTATTGCCATAAGTTCTTTTGCATCTTTACCTCTTGAATAAGCGGCAAAAAGTTGGTTCATTGTATCTGCATGGTCCTCACGAGTTTTACCTTTACCAATCCCCTTATCTTTTAGACGAGAAAGTGATGGTAAAACATCTATAGGAGGCTGTATATCTTTTTTATAAAGTTCACGGCTAAGTATAATCTGTCCTTCTGTAATGTATCCTGTAAGGTCAGGAATTGGATGTGTTTTATCTTCCTCAGGCATTGTAAGTATA
Source organism: Clostridioides difficile (assembly GCF_001299635.1). Lineage (GTDB taxonomy): Bacteria > Bacillota > Clostridia > Peptostreptococcales > Peptostreptococcaceae > Clostridioides > Clostridioides difficile_A. Next base: position 80,276 of record NZ_JRHN01000047.1, read on the forward strand.
GGAATCATAGTTATAGAACCTTCATGCCCTTTCATTTTTCCTGCTCTTTCATACATTGTAGCAAGGTCAGTATAAAGATAACCTGGATATCCACGACGTCCTGGTACTTCTTTTTTAGCTGCTGAAACTTCACGTAATGCTTCTGCGTAGTTTGTAATATCTGTTATTATAACAAGTACATGCATGCCCTGGTCAAAAGCAAGATATTCAGCTGCTGTAAGTGCCATTCTAGGTGTAGATACACGCTCTACAGCTGGGTCATTTGCAAGGTTTACAAATACTACAGAACGGTCAATAGCACCAGTTGCTTTAAAGTCACTTATAAAGAAATCTGCATCTTCAAAAGTTATACCAACTGCAGCAAACACAACGGCGAACTTAGAATCAGTTCCACGTACTTTTGCCTGTCTTGCAATTTGAACAGCAAGGTTAGCATGTGGCAAACCTGCTGCTGAGAATATAGGAAGCTTTTGCCCCCTAACCAGTGTATTAAGTCCATCTATCGCAGATACACCAGTCTGTATAAATTCTGCTGGATAATCACGTGCTGCTGGATTTATTGGAGCTCCATTTATATCAAGTCTTTTATCTGGTATAATTTCTGGGCCTCCATCAATAGGTTTACCCATTCCACTAAAGACACGACCTAATATATCTGGTGAAACTCCAAAATCAAGACTCTTTCCTAAAAAACGAACTTTACTTTCAGCAAGGTTTATACCTGTTGAACTTTCAAAAAGCTGAACAAGTGCAGTATCTTCATTTACCTCTAGAACTTTACAACGACGAATCTCTCCATTTGAAAGCTCAATCTCTCCAAGTTCATCAAATTTTACACCTTCTACACCGTTTATTAACATAAGAGGACCGGCCACCTCTTGTATTGACTTATATTCCTTTATCATAGTTCTTCAGCCCCCCTCTTTTTAATAAGGTCTGCAAGCTCATTGTCTATTTCCTCTTCAATTGAATCGTAAGTAGCATCTATACTGTCTTCTTCTACATACTTAGCACGACCAATCTTTTCAAGAACTGAAAGCTTGATAATATCATTTATAGTAACATTTTGCTTGATGGCATCTTGTGCTAACTTATAGAATTTTAATATAAGTCCCATCATTCTATATTGTTTATGAAGTGATGTGTAAGTATCAACTTCGTGGAAAGAGTTTTGATGAAGGAAGTCTTCTCTTATAGAACGAGTAACTTCTAATATCAATCTATCTCCATCTGAAAGTGAATCCACACCAACTAATTGAACTATTTCTTGAAGTTCAGATTCAACTTGTAAAAGTTTCATAGCTTGAGCTCTTTGAGCTGAGAAATTATCATTTACATTTTTATCTGTCCATACATCAACTTTTTCCTGATAGAGTGAATAACTTGTTAACCAGTTGATTGCTGGGAAATGACGCTTATATGCCAAAGAGGCATCAAGCCCCCAGAATACCTTTACTATACGAAGTGTTGCTTGGCTGACAGGTTCTGATGTATCTCCACCAGGAGGAGAAACTGCACCAATTGCTGTAAGTGTTCCTTCTCTATCATCCATACCTAGACAATTTACCTTTCCTGCTCTCTCATAGAATTGAGCAAGACGTGAACCTAAGTATGCAGGATAACCTTCTTCACCAGGCATCTCCTCTAGACGACCACTCATCTCTCTAAGAGCCTCAGCCCATCTTGATGTAGAGTCTGCCATAAGTGCAACACTATATCCCATATCTCTAAAGTATTCAGCTATTGTAATACCAGTGTATATAGAAGCTTCACGTGCGGCAACTGGCATGTCTGATGTATTTGCTATAAGCACAGTTCTTTGCATAAGTGACTCGCCTGTTCTTGGGTCTTTTAATTCAGGGAACTCAAGAAGAACATCAGTCATTTCATTTCCACGTTCACCACAACCTATATATACAACTATATCTGCATCTGCCCATTTAGCAAGCTGATGTTGTGTAACAGTTTTTCCACTTCCAAAAGGACCTGGTATAGCTGCTACCCCACCTTTTGTGATTGGGAAAAATGTATCTATAACTCTTTGACCTGTAACAAGAAGTGAATCTGGTGTTTTCTTTTCTCTATATGGTCTTTCTTTTCTAACTGGCCATTTTTGCATCATAGTTACAGCTATATCGTTACCTTTTTCATCTGTAATAACACAAACTGTATCTTCAACAGTAAATTCTCCAGAATATATTTCTTTTATAGTACCATTAACTCCATAAGGAACCATAATTTTACATTCCACTACAGCTGTTTCTTGAACTCCACCAATTATATCACCAGATACAACTTTATCGCCTACAGCTTTTTTAGGTTTAAATTCCCACTTAACTTCTCTATCAAGTGAAGATACCTCAACACCTTTAGTTATATTAGTACCTGAAATATCATACATTTTTTCAAGTGGACGTTGAATACCATCATAAATAGTTGAAATAAGACCTGGTCCAAGCTCAACACTCATAGGCATTCCAAGAGAAACAACTTCCTCTCCTGGTCCTAGACCAGAAGTCTCCTCATAAACCTGTATAGAAGCTTTATCTCCATGCATTTCTATAATCTCGCCTATAAGATGTTTATCTGAAACTCTTACGACGTCAAACATATTCGCATCTCTCATGCCCTCCGCTACAACAAGCGGTCCTGACACCTTTACAATTGTGCCTGTTTTCATATTCTCTCACCTGCAATCATATACTTTATCAAAATTTAAATACTCCCTCCTATATTTTATCAATACGTACTTTTAGCACTAATAAAATTTGAGATTGTCTTTTATTCAACTTCCATTTATTCTTTAAATAATATATCTGCACCTATAGCACGTTTACTAGATTCTCTTACTTCATTCATACCTAATCCCATACTTCCTCCAATACCTGGAATAACTATAATAGCAGGAAGTTGGTAGTCCTTGTATTTTGCTATTGATTCTTTTGCAAGCAATGATGCCTGTTCTGTAATATAAATTATCGCATACTCATCTTCAACCAACTTATGTATACTTTTTTTAATTTCGTCACTATCATAGGCTGGGAAGATATCTATTCCAAGAGCTAAAAATCCCATGATGCTATCTTTATCTCCAACTACTCCTACCTTATACATAAGCATCCCTTAGCCTTTCTTTTATAGTATCTGCGTCTATATTATTAAGCTTACTAGTCAAAATAATTCTTATTGTTTTTATCTCTGATTCTTTAGCATATAAATAAGCAATTAATGGCTCTAATGTAAGAGGTTTAAATTTTGCTTCTCTAACATATTCCATAAGATAGTCATCACAGAGTTTTTCAAATACAGTGAATCCATTACTCATACCATTTTTACAGATATCAGAGTAAGAAGTAGACTTAAAACATGATGCTGGAGTGTCTGAAGAAAAAGCTTCTAAGAATTTTTCCTTATCAAGTGAGCCACCTGAAACAAACACATTCATAAACATGTGAAAATCTTTCTTCATATTTTTAACTCTTATAAAACTTTTTAGATTTGTTAAATCACAAACTTTCATAACATAATCTATTACAAATTTGTTTTGACTTTCTTTAGCAGTCTCTTTCATACTAGAAAAAGTCGCTTTATCTAAAGCAATATCGACCATCTGACCATTTTGTGTCTTACTATAAACATCAAATGCCTCTACTATGGCTGCTGCCATTATATTAGGTAAATCACTAAAATTACGATTTGCTAAAGATTCTCTAAGCTTAATAAGAGGAATTGTACCTCCATCAATCAAATATTTTTCACCATCTACACCAGAAATTTCTTCTTTAATCAGCACTTTTAAGTTGTGATAGTCATTTTTATAAAGAAATACATCAACAAATTTTTCTTCAGGAGCTAGACCTTTAAGAATTTCATATGTCTTTGATAATTCTTGAGTCAAAATATTCTCAAAATTATGGATATTATTATTCGATGTATCCACATAACCTGCTTCAGCTATAATTCTTAAAGAATCTTCAGGGCTTTTGGCTTCTGCCATTTGAATAAACATTTGTCTGTTAAGAAGCTGTTTTTCAAGCACTCTTATTCGTGCCACGGCATAGGGATAAGTTTTTTCTTCTGCCATTTTTTAACCCCTCCTTAATTAAACAAAATTTCTGCTGCAATTTGCTCAATATCTTCATGTTCTACTGCAATTATGGCTTCAAATGAATAATTATACTCAATGTCGCCTTTTTTAACTATAAAGCCTCCAGTAATATCTCTGATTTCATCAGATACTTTAATGCCTTTTTTTGATAACACATCTTTCAATGCTTTTTTATCTTTTTTAGATAATACTATCTGTGAGTCTTCTGTGCAGTTTGATTTTTCAATCATATTTAATATAATCTCTTCATATTCACTATCTTTAAGATTTAAAAGTTTATTTTTAGCTTCTAAAATTACTTCTTCTAAAATCTCTTGTTTTTTTGATAATATTTGTTTCTTAGCCTCCATATAAGCTCCTGATATTTCCTTAGAAGCTGCTTTTTCTGCTTCTGCCTCTGCAAGCTTTGTATAGGAAGCCATTTCCTTTTCAGCTTTTTCAGTAGCTGAATTTATTTTTGAATCTGCCTCACTCTTAGCTTTATCCAATATTTCTTGTGCTTCTTGTTTGGCATCAGCTATAATTCTGTCAATCATTTTTTGTTCATTACCCATAGGAGTGCTTCCTCCTTTTCATTTTTTTTACTTATGAATTATAATCTATAATTAACCAATTGCAATTCCATTGTAAGCTAAGAAAGAAACAAGTAGTCCTAAAAGAGCATATGTTTCAACTATCGCTGCAAATGTTATAGCCTTACCAAGTTCCTCAGGTCTTTTAGCAACTATTCCAACCCCTGCTGCTGCTGCCTTACCTTGTGCAATACCTGACACTAAACCAACTAAACCAATTGGAAGTCCTGCCATAAGAAGTTGTAAACCTTGAGCTGATGTTGGTATTGCATCTCCCCCAATAATCCCTGCTTTTGATAAAATAAGGAAAGCTATGATAAATCCATATAGACCTTGTGTACCAGGAAGAAGTTGTAAAACTAGAAGTTGACCAAATTTACTAGGGTCTTCTGTTACAACACCTGCTGCGGCTTGACCTGCTATTGAAGTACCTTTAGCAGAACCCATACCTGCAAATAATGCTGCTATAGCAGCTCCTGATATTGCCAAAAATTGACCATTTCCTAACGCGTTTAAAAATTCCATATTTACATCTCCTTTTTATTAATGCTTGTATATTTTGTTTTATACTTAAACGGAACAAAAGGAACTCCTCCGCCTTCATAAAACTTGTTGAAAAATTCTACATACTGTAACCTACTTGTATGAACATATGCACCTAGTGCATTTATAAGAAGGTTTATTGTGTGTCCTACAACACCAATTACAACTGCAAATATTGGACCAGCTATAGCCCCTAAAAGATTGATAACCTGCCCTATAACTCCTGTTGTTAGACAAAGTGCCATAATTCTTGTATAAGATAATATATCAGCAAAATAACTTGTTATACCATAAAGGCTTGAGAATCCTTTGAAAAGCTTAACAGGAACACCTTTAAAGCTTCTTCCTTGAGTAAGGACAAGACCTAAAGCACCTATAATTGCCAAATATTTTCCTACTTCAGAAAATACACCTATATCGCCTGCAACAAAAGGTATTATAAGTAGACATACCCCTGTTATACATAAATACCAAAAACCTATATCAAAAATTGCATCTATTACCTTGCCATCTCTTATTAATGTATATGCTTTAATTCCCAAACCTACATATATATGGATAATACCGAACAGTAATGACATTCCCATAAGTACCATAACATCCTCTAAAGGATTGATTAGAGCTTTTATAGGAATTAAATCCCCCAAAATACCCCCGAATATAAGACCCCATATAGTAGTTGAAACTCCACAAATACCAATAAGTTTAATTAAATTTCCTTCACCTTTTTGCATTTTTGATTTGTATACAATAAATCCACATGCTAGTGCAATTATCATCCCATATGCAGCATCACTTAGCATCATTCCAAAGAATACAACATAAAAGAAAGTCATAATTGTATTTGGGTCAATATCTTTTGTGCTTGGACAGCTGTACATATTTGTTACACTTTCAAAAGGTGTTACAACTTTATTGTTTTCAAGCAGAATTGGGAAACCTTCTTCTTTATCTCCTTCCTCTGTTTGAACACAACAGTCAAACTTTTCTGTAATTTCTTTAATTAGCTCATCTGCTCTTTTGCTTGGTAGCCAACCGTTAAGGCAGAATGTTGTTTTTGTTTTGACAAGCCTCTCTATAATCTTTTTTTGGTCTCTTTCTATAGTGTAAAAATCATATAGATTTTCAAGCATGTGCATATTATCTGCATGGCTTTTAATTTCTTCTGTCTTATTCTTAGAAACGTTTTCCTGTCTAATTATCATTTCATTATATTTCTTAATAGCTTGTGATGGTGTACCTTCTTCATTTGGCAATGCAACTACTGAAAAATTAAATTCTTTTAGAACCTCTAAAGCATTATCAAAAGTTTCTTTCAAAGTAATTAAATAAACATAGTTCATTAACTTGTCGGAATTAATAATTCCAAGAACACTTTCTGGTATTTCATCTTCTAATTTTACTCTTAAGGCATCAACATTTGCACTTGTAGGCACAGTCCCAAGTATAGTTTTTGTATACTTAGTTTCCATATTTTCAAGAGGAATATCAAAATTCACCCATGGTTCTAACATATTTTTATTGTTATTCAATAGATTTATGTTAGTCCTTATTGTACCTATCTCCTTATGTAGAGTGTTTAACTCTAAAGCTTCAGCGTAAATTTGTTCTTCTTTTTCGCTATCAATTCTGTTAAACTCTCTTTTTGGTGCAAACATGGCTTTCTTTTGTTTCACTAGTGAAGAAACAATGTTAATTGCTTGATTTACATGAGACATCTTTTGCTCTAACATTATAACTTCTGATTCTTCACTATCTTTTACAAGATAATTTTTTAACTCCTCCTCCTCAGTAAGAAAGGCACTATCATCAATCTGAACAAACCCACGGTTCATAAGTAGCTTTAAAATCTGGCTTTTTTGAGCTTCTAAGCCAACAATAGATATTTTGTTCATATTAACTATTGCCATATTATCTCACTACCTTTCCAATAACCGCTTCAATCGCCTTACTTTTTCTTTCTTTAGCAGTTTTTTCAATTTTCAGACATTCACTTTTAGCATTAGCTAAGATTTTATCAACCTCCACCTTACTGTCGGTGACTGCCTTCTCAATAAGAGTTTCTTCCATAAGCTTTGCTTGCTTTTTTACATCAGCAAAGATGCTTTCACATTTGTTTACAGCATCAGCTCTGATAGACTCTGCATCAGTAACAGCTTTTACTTTGATACTGTCTGCTGTCTGCTCTGCCTCAACAATGCTTTTTATTATTTCAAAAGCCATCCAAATCACCTCTCTTACCTTTTTACTATGTATATAACCAATTAGATTTTTTTATTCTAATTAGATTACTACCTCATTGTTAAAGTATAAACAGCATTTTTATATAATAATTAATATTTTTTAACGTTTATCTCTTAATAAAACATATTTTAGAGTAGCATTTACTTAGATTTACATCCTTTTTTGACTTACTTTTAGACTATGACATGAGTATGATTTTTTAATACCATTATTTTCAATAATTATAATTTAAAGCGATATGGTTTGTCAATAGCGTTATTCTGTTTTAAAATTAACGTTTTATCGACATTTTTAATTTTTATTTCAATATTTTTCTATATATAATTTTATTTATTACATATAAAATATTTTTATCAGTTTTTTCAACACTTATAGTATTGAAACTAATTGTTTTTTTTGAATTTTTAGAAATATCTCACATTATTTCATCTAAGTTTTATAAATCATTGAGCTATATCGATTTTTGTCACCTTATTTTTAATTTAATTTTTTGTATTTACTTAGATATAAATTAATATTTTCTAAGATTGATAAAATTTACACTTATATTTGATATTTTTATTTTAACTAGTTATATTAATTTAAAATTGATAATATATACAGTTATTTTATATATTCGACAACATTATAAAAAAATCCTCGTACCAATCACTCCAATCTTCAATAGGATATGCTGCTCCTCCATTTACACTTTTCAATAGATTTGATGTATATTCTTCTCCTATAGAAAAAAGTTCCCCTACTGTTATATTGTAACCTCTAGATGTAACAACTTTGCAAAACGAATCCATAACATCACGTTGTTCTCTTGTTTTTATAAGCTCTATTTTGAACTTCTCATCTTTCCTAGCTTCTTCTAAAATCCTAATTAACTTTTCATTCATTATATATTCCTCCTTTTAATAACCTCTATATAAAAATGAAGCCATCTTAAAAAACTAAGATGACTTCACTTAATGCTTATAATCATATATATTCACTAATATAAAATAATTGGTGTACCTGGCTCTATATTTTCATATATCTTCTTTGCTTTAGAAAAAGGCGTATTTACACATCCATGCGAACCTGAAGATCTATATATACCTCCACCAAAAGAACTTCTCCAAGTAGCATCATGAATTCCTATATTTCCATTGAATGGAAGCCAATAGCTTACAGGTGAACTGTAACCTTGCCCAGTTAATGAAACATTTCTAGCCTTATAATTAAGAGGGTATATACCTGATGGTGTGGCAAATCCTCTACCTAAATCCCCTGTTACAACATCTGTTGATACAAGCATCTCTCCATTTTTAAAGAACCACATATGTTGGTTAGAAAGACTAATCTCTACATATGTATTTCCAATATCATCTTTATTACGAGATACAGCTTTTTGTATGTAAATAGGTTCTCTTGTAACATTTTTACCAGCTTTTACAACATCAACCAATGCTTCAGCTTCTTTGTTTTTGTCTATCAACCAACCATAAATTCCACCTGAAATTGTAATGTCTTTACCTGTTGCAGTTTTAAATGGTCTTGAATCTCCAAAAGTACTATATTTTTTGCTTAGTCCTCTCGTATATTCAACCATAGCAGCATTATCAAAGCTTATCTCATAATTCTTTTCTGAATCTACCTTTAACCATTTATTAATCTCAACACCATCTAAAGTTTCCTTACGGTCACTAAAATCATATGTAACAACTACACCGACATACTTATCTAATGTCTTAATAGCTTCTTTCAATTTTTCTGAATCCTTTGTATTGTTTGGTGCTTCATACACCTTATTTTCGTCTAAAGAAATAGAAGTCTCTCCAGAATTAATTGATTTTTGTACTAACTTATAAAAGTCATCTTTTTTTACCTTGTTTCCAAGTACCTCTGGAACTATAGTATAAGCATTTTTAGTACTATCATACTTAGGGTAAGCACTCTTAGGTTCTACAACTTTTTTACTATCAAAGCAAGCTAGAGCATTAAATTTCTTTTCTAGTAAATCTTTATTATATGAAAGAGTTACCATATTATTATACTCTTTAGATTTAAATATCCCAACAATCCATCCAAATGCACTCTGGCTATCTTTTATCTTTTGGACTTTATCATCTGATGTAAACTTTAAATCAATATCTTTTGCTTTTATTTGTTCTTTCTTATTATCTCTTTCCTCTAAATTTAAGGTATAAGAACTAGTACTTGATGCTAATAAATCATTTACTTGCTCAACTGTTTTTCCTGAAGCTTTAACTCCATTAATAGTTGTTCCAAAATAAAAATGACTTCTAAAAAAGATTGCCATTCCTATATAAGCTACAACTAAAACACCGACTACTATACCTATCTTAAACTTCAGATTTTTTTGCCCACTTTCTTGTTTTACCTCTTTTCCATCAATCATAATTAAATCCTTCCTTACATTATAATTACCTATGTACTTTATTGCTTTTTAAACAAAATCATATTTGCCTTATTTTATATACCCAAATTACTGTAGTATTATTTACATTTTTAAATATAGAGTTATTTTCATGATACTATTTTATATTTTAAATAAAGTAGTTATTGTAAATACCTCCTTTCAAAATCCCTTAAATATTAGGCTCTGCTATATTAATATATTACCATACTTTTAAGAATCATGGGGATATCTATCTGTTTTTGTAACTAATAACTACTTATTTTAAAGATTATATTTCAATCTAACATAACGTTGTTATATACATTCTATTTAATTATTTTAGTTTCTATATCTTTTCCATCTGCATATTCTTTAAGTAATTCCTTAGCATAGTCAAAATATTCTTCAATATCCGATTCTTGGCTAAAAGAAAATATACAAATCAATATTTCATTTGCATCCTCTGTTATCATTGCTCTCTCAGAGTCACTAGTCGGACTTCCAAATTTACCTAGTGAATCAGATAATATCGGAAGATTTTCTATATTTATCAATTCCTTTCCAATACCTTTATACTGCTCTCCTTCATCTCCTACAGTAAAGCATACTGGTGAATGTAATTTACTTACATTATATGTACCTACTGGATACAATGATTTTATTGATATTAGATTATTTATTTCAACTATATTATTTATTGTGTAAAGACCTTTCCCTTGAATAATTCTTCTAACTAATGCTTCTGAAGATGTTCTATATCTACTTGGATTTTTACCAAGTTCTTTATAAGCGTTTCTTGCATCTTTAATCTTATCCAATTTTGTAATATCTTCAACTTTTAGACTTTGATTTAAAATATCACAAAATGCGTTTATCTCACTAATCAATTTTTCTGAGCTCTTACTTACTGCTACTTTTGCTTGGATACATCCTAACTTAGCATTAGGCCATCTTTCCTTAAGTTTTTTATCAATACTTACATCTATCATACTCAAACAACTCCTATACACTAAATTTTTATTAAAGTTTTTATCATCTATACATTATAGTACTATTCCTTTGTTAATGACATGTTTATTAACAAAATAATTTATTTTTAATACAATTTTTGTAAAAGGCGATTATTTTTCCTTTACATACAGTCAATATATGACTAAAAATCAAAAAAACACTAATTATTTAACAAGAATTTATTAAACTCAAGTATTTATAACTAGTGCTTTATATAAAGATTAAATCCTAATCTTTTAGTAAATTTATAAAATTTATACCTGGCATTGGTCTTGCAAAATAAAATCCTTGAACTAAATCACATCCAAATTGCTTCATTAACTCAGCTTGTTCCTTAGTCTCAACACCCTCTATAATTACAATTAAGTCTAGTGATTTAGCTAGAGATACTATAGATTTTGCTATATTACGGCTTCTCTTATCATTTTCAATACCATCAAGAAAAGATCTATCTAATTTAAGTACATCAATTGGCATATCCCTTAAACAGCTGATAGAAGAATAGCCTGTTCCAAAGTCATCCATAGAAATAAAAAATCCATACTTTCTTAACTCATTTAAGACATTCTTTAAAATATTTAATTCATTCATAGCTACAGTTTCTGTTATCTCCAATTCAATTAAATCTGAATTTATATTATACTTTTGTATAGTATCATTGATGAATTTCACTATATCTGGTTGGTATAACTCAACTCTAGATAAATTTACTGAAACTGGAACTATATTTTTACCTTGTTTCTTCCAGTCAGATAGGTCTATGCATACTCTTTCAAACACAAACCTTCCAATTTTTAAAATCAATTGACTTTTCTCTGCTATAGGTATAAATATTGCTGGGCTTATAAATCCATATTCTGGATGATTCCATCTTATTAGTGCCTCACTTCCTATCATTTCACCATTTACAAGTGAAAACTTAGGTTGATAATATACTTCAAATTGATTTTTTACTAGGGCTGTTTTTATGTCATCTAAAATAATTGATTCTTCACTAAGCTTATTTCTAACATCCTCATTGTAAATAGCATAATTTACATTTTTACCTTTGGCAACAGACCTAGCCATATTTGCCTTATTTACAGCCTTTTGAATATCTACTTCTCCTTCTTCTACAAAGTAAATCCCTACACACAGAGAAATCTCAAATACGGTATTTAGATTCCTTTCAATATTATCTCGTATATTATCAAGTTTTCTTATAACTTTATCTCTTCCTTTTTTATAATCACAGAAAATTGAAAAATAATCACTTGAAAGTCTTGCATATATTTCACCTTCTGTTAGTTCTTCTTTCAAAGCTTTTGCTATTGTAATTAACAGATTATCACCAAATCCATATCCAAAAGTATCATTAATCATCTTAAAATTGTTAATGTCAAAATATACTATAATATAGTTTAAAGATGGTTTATTTAAAAGATATCTACTACACTCCTTATAAAACTTATTTTGATTTCCTATATGAGTAATCTTATCTTCATAGGCCAAACTCAAGACTTCTTTTTCATTAGAATTTTTTATGTACATTATGTAGAAAATTATTGTAATAAATATAAATATAATTAATAACACTGCATATAAAGCTCTCTTGATAATCTGCTCTGAATTCTTAAATATAACACTTTCTGGAACTGAAAAAATCAAATTCCAATCCTTTATATAGTTATTTTTCTCATTTCCATTATCCATAGTGGCATATCCTAGGTATCTTTTTTCTCCTGACATCTCCAAGATTGTCGCACCTGTTTGGTTTTCTTGTAACTCTTTTTTTAACTTATTTACATCTTTAATATCATTATCCTGTTTTAACAATTTATAAATATTTTCTGATAGTCTATCTTGTTGAGGATGAAGTATGACTGTACCATCATTTTTTACAACGTAAGATATACTGTTATTTTCATAAAAAGATACATTTATAAGTTTCATTAGAGTATTAACATCATAAGTACAATATAAAACTCCAACCACTTTATTATTATTTAATATTGGTACTGAGATAGTAACTTTTTTTACAGATTTATCTACTTCATCAACATATGGGCTTGAAACGTATTCCTTACCTTTGATTGAATTTTTAAAAAATTCTCTATCCTTAACTGAAAACTTATTACCCTTAGTATTTTCTGCATTACCCTCCATGTCAACAATTGCCATAGTATAAAATTTTTGATTTTCCATTTCCTCTAAAAGTTTTTTCATTTTTTCTTCATTAGATATGTCTGGATTTGAAGTATAATAATTTGAAAAAATATTTAAAACATCTAAATCTTTTTCAATTTGTTTTTGCGCTAATTGAGAACCTTGTGTTGCAACTTCTTTTATATGTACCTCTGCCTCTGATATAAGAAGATTTTTTGTATCTTCTATATATAGATACCCCATTATCAGAAATATTGAGGTCAATAAAAGAATTATAATTAATGTAATATTCTTATTCCTTTTTGTCATTTGACTCCTCCCCTAATTAGTCAATACCTTATATAGCTAACATATCTTTTTAATACAAATTTATCATTTATGTTATATACACATATACCCAAATATAATGTCTAAAACCAATATAATTATTATATAAAACATCCTTAATTATTATAATAACATTATTTAATTAAATTTTGAATTAAAGAATAAAAACTATTCATTTTTTAAAATAAAAATCCCCTATACAGTAAATTTTTATCTTATGCATAAGGGACTTTATTTTATCTATTTTTTATTAATTTATTTTCCATAATATGAGTTTAAATACATATTTTTTATTTCATTCATAAGAGGATATCTTGGATTTGCTCCTGTACACTGGTCATCAAATGCTTGAATTACCATTTCATCTATTGAATCCATAAACTTAGATTCTTCAACACCAAAGTCTTTTATAGTTTTAGGAATACCAACTTTAGATTTTAATTCTTCAATAGCTATTAGTAAGCTTTTGAATTTCTCTTCATCAGAATTTCCTTTTAAACCTAAGAATGAAGCTATTTCAGCATATCTTTTCAACGCCTCTGGGTATTTATATTGAGAAAATGCTCCCATTTTCTTTGGTGCATCTGAAGAATTAAATTTCATAACCTCTGTTATTAAAAGAGCATTTGCAACACCATGTGGTACATGATGGAAAGCACCTAATTTATGAGCCATAGAGTGACAAACCCCTAAAAATGCATTTGCAAAAGCCATACCTGCCATTGTTGAAGCATTTGCCATTTTTTCTCTAGCTTCTGGGTCTTTTGCTCCATTATCATATGCACGTGGAAGATATTCAAATATACTCTTAATAGCTTGTAGTGCAATACCATTTGTATAATCAGTTGCAAGCATAGATACATATGCTTCTAATGCATGAGTCAAAGCATCTATACCAGAAGCAGAAGTTAAGCTTTTTGGCATATTCATCATCATATCAGAGTCAACTATAGCCATATTTGGCATTAATTCATAATCAGCTAGTGGATATTTTACCCCTGTATCTTGGTCAGTTATAACAGCGAATGGTGTTACTTCTGAGCCAGTACCTGCTGATGTTGGTATTGCTACGAAATTGGCCTTCTCACCCATTTTAGGGAATGTATATACTCTTTTTCTTATATCCATAAATCTCATAGCTAGGTCTTGGAAATCTACTTCTGGATGTTCATACAATGTCCACATTATCTTTCCTGCATCCATTGCACTTCCTCCACCTATAGATATTATTACATCTGGGTTAAATTCTCTCATTGCTTTAGCACCTATCTTGGCACATTCCAAAGTTGGGTCTGGCTCTACTTCAAAGAATGTAGTATGTTTAATATTCATTTCATCTAATAAGTCAGTCACTGCTTTAGTATATCCATTATTGTAAAGGAATGTATCTGTTACAATAAAAGCTCTCTTTTTATTCATTACATCTTTAAGTTCTTTTAATGCAACTCCTAAACAACCCTTTTTGAAATAAACTTTTTCTGGTGCTCTAAACCAAAGCATATTTTCTCTCCTCTCAGCTACTGTCTTAATATTAAGTAAGTGCTTAACTCCTACATTTTCAGATACTGAATTTCCACCCCAAGACCCACATCCTAAAGTAAGAGAAGGAGCTAGTTTAAAATTATATAAGTCACCTATACCACCTTGAGAAGAAGGAGTATTAATTAAAATTCTACAAGTTTTCATAGCAGAAGTAAATTTATCAAGTTTTTCCCTTTGATTTACATCATCAATATATAGTGAAGATGTATGACCAAATCCTCCATCTTCTACTAATTTTTCTGCTTTTCTAACTGCATCATCAAAATCATTTGCTCTATACATTGCAAGTACTGGTGAAAGTTTCTCATGAGCAAAAGCCTCTTCTAACTCAACATACTCTACTTCACCTATTAAAACTTTAGCATCTTCTGGAACTTCAAAACCTGCAAGTTTTGCTATTGTACAAGCTGTCTGTCCAACTATTTTAGAGTTTAATCCTCCATTTATCAAAATTACATTTCTCATTTTTTCTGTTTCATCTTTATTTAATAAATAAGCGCCACGCTCTTCAAATTCTTTTTTAACTTCATTATATACATTTTCTAATACTATAACTGATTGTTCAGAAGCACATATCATACCATTGTCAAAAGTTTTAGACACAAGAATTGAATTTACAGCAGTTTTTATATCTGCACTATCATCAATTATTGCTGGTGTATTACCTGCTCCAACTCCAATAGCTGGCTTCCCAGATGAATATGCTGATTTAACCATTCCAGGTCCCCCTGTAGCAAGAGTTAAATCCACTTCTTTCATAACAGTTGTAGTTAATTCTAAAGAAGGTTCGTCTATCCATCCTATTATACCTTCAGGAGCTCCAGCTAAAACAGCCGCCTCAAGAACTACCTTTGCAGCTTCTATAGTAGAATTCTTTGCTCTTGGATGTGGAGAGAAAATTATCCCATTTCTAGTCTTAAGTGCCAAAAGTGCTTTAAATATAGCAGTAGAAGTTGGATTAGTTGTAGGTACAACAGCTGCAATAACACCTATTGGTTCAGCAATTTTAGTCATGCCAAATGCCTCATCTTTCTCTATTACACCACAAGTTCTAGTTTCTTTATATGCATTATATATATACTCTGAAGCATAATGATTCTTTATGACTTTATCTTCTGCAATCCCCATACCAGTTTCTTTTTGTGCCATTATAGCTAGAGGAACTCTTTGCTTATTAGCTGCTAAAGATGCTGCTAAAAAAATCTTATCTACTTGCTCTTGAGTATATGTGGCAAATATTTTTTGAGCCTCTCTAATTTTTGCTAACTTTTTAACTAAAGTTTCAACATTATTTACAACACCTACATTAATTGACATAACCTCATCTCCCTTTATATTTTCTATTATATCCTGTTCTTTATTGGCCATTTTGACAACCTCCTAGAATAGTATTTTTTACTTAACTGTTAATTTATTAACAGTATAACACCTTCTTTTTCTATTTTCAAGTTATTTTTTTAACATTTTATTTTTATTTAAAATAATCTCACTTGTCCCGCTAATACTCTACTTTAAGAATACTTATTTTCATCATATATCACTTTATTTTTTATGTAGATTATAGAAAAATCCATCTCAAAACTTAATGATAACGTTATTATTTTAACACGACATTTTTCTTATAAATAAAAATATATACGGAGAATTTTTTAATATAGTATAATTAAACATATACATTCACAATTCTTATGTGATATAAAATAAGATATAGTTAATACAGTATAGATAAACTTAGAGTTCATAGGAGGAATAAGGATGAAAAAATTAAAAGTAATTAGCATTTTATCTTTAATTATGAGTACAATTTTAGCTCTTGGAGGTATTGCAGTAGCAACCTATTATGTGGACAATTTGTTTATTAGAGGACTATCAGTATTTATCTTAATTATGTCTGCTTGTTTTGTATCAAGTACAGTTAACTTGATATTCAAAGAAGCAAAGTAATATAAATTCCAGTTTATAAATTAAATTAGATAAATACTTTTAATATATTATAGATAAAAGTCCAGCAAATAATATTGCTGGACTTTTATTAATATTACATACAATACATATATCACATCACTAATTTATTGGTGTGGACTTTTTATAACTGGTTGCAATTGCTTATTTTCTAGAGCAAGTTCTATAGTTGGAACTATTAACTCAGTATGTGCTATCATAGAATTAGGCTTTGCTTTACAGTTATCTTGACCAAAAGGTACAAAATATATATTTTTAGAATTAAGGAGAATACCAATGTTTTTGAAGTTGAAACTCAGAGCATCGTTCGTTGATATTGATATTACTAATGGTTTATCATTACGAAGATGACCTTTAGCTGCCATCAATACTGGTGAATCTGTAATCCCATTAGCTAATTTTGCAGCAGTATTTCCAGTACAAGGTGCTATTATTATAATATCAGCAATCCCTTTAGGTCCAAATGGCTCTGCCTCTTCAATTGTAACTATAGGCTTATTACCTGTAAGTTCATATGCTTTTTTCATAAACTCTTCAGAATTTCCAAATCTACAATCAATATTTTGTGATACATCTGAAAATATAGTGTGTACATTTGCTCCCTCTTTAACCAAATTCTCTAACTCTATAAATATTTTATCATAAGTACAAAACGAACCAGTAAATCCTACTCCAATTGTAAGTCCTTCAAGTCTCATTTCTAATCCCTTCTTTCATTTATAATATTTTCTATAGCATTAACAAGAATTTCACCAGATGTTTTTGGTGAGTATTTACCAGGAAGCCCAGGACAAAGAGTCGCATTAATACCTGTATCTTTCGTAACAGAATAATCCACTCCACCAGGAGAAGAAGCTATATCAATAATAGTTACTTCTTGTGATACTTTTTCCAGTCTTTCTTTTGTTAAAACACATTCTGGTATAGTATTAAAAATATAATCAAACTGTAAAAGTTTTTCATCAAGTTGATTCAAAGAAATACTAGAATATCCAAATGCATTAGCCGTACTTCTTGCATCATTACTCCTTGCTCCAACACATACATTTGCATCTAAAGAGTATAATTTTTTTGCAAGTATTTGTGCACATCTTCCAAAACCTAATACTAAGCAGTTACTTTGATGTATATTAATTATACTTCTTTTAATAGCTTCTGCTATAGCGCCTTCAGCTGTAGCAACTGCATTTAAAATAGCAACATCATTCATTTTCATAAAATCATAAATCTGAATAGAGTGTTGCTCACAAAATTTACAAACTTTAGTTGGTATATTACCTCCAAATAATATTTGATTAGGAGATAAATTAATTAGCAAGTTATCAATAGTAGCATCTAGACAACCATCCGTATTTTCAATGTTAACTTGATTCTTTGTAAATGGAATTGGACATAAAATAATGGAACTTTTGGATAGTGCCTCAGCTAGTGAAGTTGCTTTTCCAACGATTCCATTTATTATTTCATTTGATATTCCATAAGTGACTACAGAATACCCTTTATTAATTAGTTTTTTTACCATGTACACTTGTCGCAGGTCTCCCCCGATAACAGTTATATCGTATTGATTTGACATATTGTAAGCCTCCTTTACTATATACAATATGTTTTTATCAATATATTGGTTCACTAAAATTACTAAATATTATATCTATAATATTTTTAATAATGCTAATCTATCTATCTTTTCAGAAGAGGTATATGGAAATGAATTTAAAAAGATAACTTTTCTTGGTATTTCATTTTTTATTAGATTCTCTCTCATTTTAATTAATAAATCTTTCTTTGTAATTTTATCTATAATTGTTACAAATAATGCAATTTGACTTCCTCTTATGGAGTCTGAATATGGTAATACAACTGCGTTCTCAATTTGAGGAATTTTTTTCACTTCATTTTCAACCTTAGTAGAGCTAACTTTAAATCCTCCAATATTTACAATATCATCATTTCTTCCTTCAAAAATTAAATATCCATCATCATCAAAATATCCAACATCATTAACAGAATAAGGTCTTGTTGCATCATATACTGCATATTTTGTATTTACAAAAATCTTTCCATCTCTAACATATACATCTATTTTAGGAAATGGTCTTCCTACACTTAAAGGTTTCTTAATCAATTCATCATAACATAAATATGTAATGTAGTTTAATTCACTTGCTCCATAATATAAAATAATTTCAGATTTTGGCATATAGTACTTTAAACTTTTTGCAGTATTTTCAAACAATAATTGAGAGCCAGTGAAAATACTTACAACATTGAGTATCTCTTCTTTTAAATGTTTAACTAAGAGTTGTAGCTTTGTAGGTATGAGATATATATTCGTTATATTATATTGTTTTATTGCTTTTATCCATGCCTTACAATTCATACCTGAATTTATTACAACACTTCCACCTTCATATAATACTGATATTAAAGAATTTAGATTTCCTGTAAAACTCAATGTTCCATTAATAAATAAAATTGATTCCTTAGATATATTAAAAATATCATTTTGAATATGAAAGAATCCAACCCAACTCTCATATGTTCTATACAATACTTTTGGAAC
This sequence comes from Clostridioides difficile, assembly GCF_001299635.1. GTDB lineage: Bacteria > Bacillota > Clostridia > Peptostreptococcales > Peptostreptococcaceae > Clostridioides > Clostridioides difficile_A. The sequence goes on from NZ_JRHN01000047.1 coordinate 99,682, forward strand.
ACTTGTAGAACCTGAAGACAAAACACCCATGCAAATATCTTTATCTATATAGTTTATAGGAGTATTATATTGATACATATATATATTAAATTTAGGATTAAATATAGAAAAATTAGTTTTCTTTACTTTTTCATTATCATCAAATAAATTAATGTTGTCCATAGGCTCATCAGATATAACTATTGAAATATTATTTTTTATTAGAATATCATTCAATACTTTTTTAGAAAGATTATAATGACAAATAATAGGTACATTTTTTGAATAATTAATTGCGAAAAAACTCACTAACTGAAACATTATACTTTTAGAATATATTAAAATAGGTGTATTATCTCCTATAGAAATTTGTTTTCCAAGCTCCTCACTATAACTTAACATATTTTCATAAGTATGTTTTTCCCCATCTATAATTAAAAAATCTTTATTTTTATGACTATCTCTTTTTATTTTTAGAAGTTCATAGTAGTTCATAATCTACACCCTTTCAATTAATAAGGCTGAACCCAATCCACCAGCTGCAGCTATAGAACAAATCCCATATCTACCATTAGTCTTTTCTAATGCCTTTAAAAGATGTAATGCAATAATTGCACCTGAAGCACCATATGGATGTCCATATGCTAAAGCTCCACCAAATACATTGTATCTATCAATCAATTCTGGATATTTTCTTTGAAATAGTACATCTATAACTGCAAATGCTTCATTAAATTCAACAGCAGATATATCTAGATAATTAATTTTTTCTATTTCTAAAATTTTTTCCATTGCCTTTATAGCAGATGTTGGACTTAAATTTGCATCTGTTCCTATTGTACATGCATTGACAATCTTTGCTTTAGGCTTCTTTTTTGTATTTTCTATGTATTTTTTAGAGCACAATATAATAAATGAAGCTCCATCATTAATAAGACATGAATTTGCTGCATTTGTAATAGTTTCTTTTCCCAAAATTGGTGGAACTCTGTCTAATAATCTTTGGCTCATCTTGCCTCGTATACCTTCGTCATAAGTATTATTATCTATAGGATATATGATATCCTCAAGTACTTTATCTTCTCTCGCCTTCTTTGCTCTTTTGTGGCTTTCTTTCACCCAAAAATCTAATTCTGTTTTCTTAATCTGATACAATTTTGCTACTCTTTCTGCACCTTCTAACATGCTATTTTCACTATTATCATCAGGTGAAAATTGAGCAACTATATAATTAGGATTCTTTATATCATATCGTTTATCATTTTTATGGTATGTACGCATTGGTTGCAGAGAGCTACTTTCAAATCCACCAGCAATAATTAAATCACACTGCCCAGATTTAATTTTTGAAAATGCTATGTCTATGCTCATCATAGCAGAAGCACACTGCATATCTACAGTAAAAGCAGGTACTTCATTTGATACACCTGCTGTTAAAGTCATTAATCTTGCTATATTGCCACCTGTTCCAACTGCATTTCCACATATAATCTCATCAATCTTATCAATTTCATATTTTTCAATTAGATGTTTTAATACACTTGCACCTAATGATTCAGGTTGAACAAATTGAAATATCCCATTTTTTAGACCTATATGACTTCTAAGTCCTCCTAATATAAAAACTTCTTCCATATATTATAATCTCTCCTTATAATAGATTTCTTTTTAGTACATTATTTAATTTAATACCTAAAAAGGATGCAATAACTGCTTTTATTGTATCTCCAATTAAAAATGGTACAACAGCTGCAAAAAGTGCTGCTTCTACTGTCATTTGATTAAAATAACACATAAATACTGTTCCCATAAAATATATAATTGGCATACCAATAAAAATTGTTATTAGTATATATCGTTTAATATCATTATTTTTTCCTTTTAATAAACTAATAATTAATGCTGCAAACAAAAATCCAAAATAAAAACCTCCTGTTGGACTTAACAATTTTCCAATCCCAGATGTTCCTCCACCAAATACTGGTATTCCAATTAAACCTATCATTATATATACGCCAACTGTGCTAAATGCTTGTCTTGGTGTTAAAATCAAAGCTATTAAATTTATCATTATTGTTTGTGCTGTTACTCCTGCTGGTGTAAATGGCAATGGTATATATATGTAGGATGATATACATAACAATGCTACACATATTGACATTTTAGTTAAATCTTGAATATTTACCTTAGTATTTTTCATTTTTATAATTCCCTTCATATGTCTTATTCAATTTAGTTTATATGTATATATACAAGTTTTCTATCAAAGCTTTGTTTTAGTATAAAAGAAAGACGTTTTTTTGTCAACTTAAAATATATTATAGGTTTACATTTTATTTTTAAGTAAACTGTGGATTAATGCTTTATATTTTAATGGTCATTTAGAAAAATTTATTTAGAAACAAACCTATTTTGTCTATACTTGTAAATTATAATATGATATATTTTTATATGAGATTTTATTTTATATAAAAATAATAAGGAAGTGATGATATGAAAATTAATGAAAATACTTTAAATAACATAGATGAAGAGTTGGATGAACTTAGTAAGAAAGTTTATTTAGATTCGCCAGATTTTTGGATAAGCATTTCTGATAAAGTAATAGATAAAGTATTTGATGAAATGTTATTATTTTTTGCAGTTAAGTATAATTACTTTAATATATTATCCTTTGCTATTAAGAATAATTATATAGATTTGAATGCACCATCAAAAAATAAAGAATATCCTAATATAATGAGTCATCTTTTAAATACAGCAAAACAGAATGAAGATAAAAGAATGTATAATTATCTTCTAAATTTAAATAAGTATGAAACTATAGATGAAAGTTCAGATTTAAATGATTTAGATTGTCATACTAGTAGTGATATTCTTGAAAAGAAAGATGTATATATCCCAAAATACTTGTGTCCAAACTGTAATTCGAATATTTTTGATACTGGTTATAAAGTATCAAATGACATAATATATAAATTCTCTTTTGATAAATCTGAACCTGTTGAAATATCTAGTGAAATTGCTTCTATTAGATGTTGTAATTGTGAAGAACTATTAGAAAATATTACACCTGACAAATTATATAGTATATGTAAAATCCAAAACTGTAATAATTGTGGTTCTAATTTAACTAAGGTTGGTATTCTTGCAAAGAAAAAAATGGAGTTTGATGAGAATAACGAAGAATTTAAAGATATCTCAACGTCTTATTGTTGTGGAAATTGTGACTCTGAAATAAACATGTCTCAAAAAGAATATTTTAAGATTTAATAATTTATAGTTTTAAATAAGAAGAATATTTTATTAGATACTATATAAGTTTTTAAAATATATAAAATAAACATTTTTATGATAATTAAGATTGCTATGAAATCCAACTTTACTAAGCTGGCCTCATAGCAATTTTCTATTATAAAACCATAATTAAACTTTATCTAACTCTTATAAGGATTCTTTTTATTTCTTTATAGCACCAACTATGACTCTTAAATCGATTGTTATATCAGATATACCTGATTCTAACAACATTAAAATCTCTTCTTCACCTAATGATGATGTCAAAGGGGTCATTTTAATTAAATTACTTAAGTTTAATACATTGATATTGGTCTTATAATTAATTCTACTATCATAAATTAAATCAAGATGCTTCTTAAATACATCTACAATATTTTTATTATCATAATAACTATTTTTTACATTTTTCTGTATACTTTTTCTTATTTCTTTCAAATAATTTGACTCTGGAACAATCTTTACTACTATTCCACCATTATTTAAAACTCTCGTAAACTCCTTATAGTTTGCAGGAGAAAGTATATTTAATATTATATCAAGCTTACTATCTTGAAGTGGCAGATTTGCTAAATCTGAAATACACCATATAATTTCATTTTCTCCTCTTGTAGCAATAGAAATCCCTTCTTTAGCTATGTCAATTCCAATTAATTTACATCCATTATTAATCTCTTCATCTTCATATAATTTATTTAAGAAATATCCTTCACCACAACCTGCATCTAATACATAGTTACTATACTTATTTAAAGTGTAATTTTTAATTATAGATTTTATTTCTTCTATTAAATAATCATACACATTAGAATTATATATTTCATGTCTTGACTCAAATAGTTCTTTATTATAAATAGTTTTTGTATTTCTATTTAATAAATTAACATATCCTTTTTTAGATATATCAAAGCAGTGTTTATTCACACATTTGACACTATTTTTATCAACAGTAACCATATTTTTTTTGCAAAGTGGGCATTTAAATACTTCTATATTTTCATTAAGTAGTAATCTAGTTGTTTCTATCTTTTTTAGTTTACCTATATTTTTTTTATTTACATTACTTATATTCTGTTTCATTCCCATAATCTCCTTAAATTCACTATTTAATTTAAATAGCACGAAATTATGGCTACTTGCATAAGATAACTTTTCTAGATTATATAAAATGTGTTATAAGCTGTTGTAAAATAGCCACAATTTGTGCGCTATCCTCTTATTCTAGTGTAATATATAAATGCTCTTTTATTCATTATTTTTCCCCCTGTCATTATGTTTATTAATATCTTAAGTACATGTAATTCACAACTCTAAAAAATATTCTTTAAATTATGCCTATTGGAATAATAAATATATTAATGTTATTTACTATATTCCATGATGTACTCTTTAAATCCTGAATCTTCATTTATTTGCTCTTTTACTATATTAAATCCTTTTTTATTGTAAAATACAACTGCCTTTTTATTGTCTTTGTATACTGCTAGACTTAGATTCTTGTATTCTTTAGTTGCATAGTCTAAAAGTTTACTTCCTATACCTAGGTTTTGATAGTTTGAATTTATAAATAAGGCTCCTATGAAGCTTTTATTTATTATGCTTATAAATCCTTTTATTTCTTGACCATCCTCATATACAAATGTATCTGATATAGGTATATATTCATTTTTGACAGTGTTATAGTTATTTTCCCAGTATTCTTTATTTATAAAGTTATGTGCTTTGATTGTGCTTTCTTTCCATATTTCCATGATTTTATTTATATCTTTATCATTTGATTTTCTTATCATAAATTTTATTTCACCCCATTTTTATGTTGATTTTTATTTATAGTATAAGTTTACTTCATTTAGATATGATTTAGTTAATATAAAACGTTATTTGGATATGATTACACTCATGAGAAGCTGAACTTTACATACCACTTAGTTAATATAAAACTTGTGTAATTTTATATCTTGCATGCTTGCCTCCTTACTTTACATACCACTTAGTTAATATAAAACTTTTACAAACTCTTTCAACTCGGGATATTCTAGTCCCTTTACATACCACTTAGTTAATATAAAACGTTTTCAAAAAAAATTCGTAAAAAGGTGTGATTTTTTCTTTACATATCACTTGGTTAATATAAAACGTAAATTATCGTGCTATAATTGTAGTATATAATTTACCTTTACATACCACTTAGTTAATATAAAACATTTTTCTTTTTCATATTTCCAACTCATTATGTTCGCCTTTACATACCACTTAGTTAATATAAAACAATTTCCATTATTACTAAATTTGAATACTTCGTATTCCTTTACATACCACTTAGTTAATATAAAACGATTTTCGCTCTCACATGCTCTAAAGAGTTTTTCTACTTTACATACCACTTAGTTAATATAAAACGAACTTGAATCTGGAGCAGTAGACGAAGTAGGGCAACTTTACATACCACTTAGTTAATATAAAACCTCTCCCTCTTCAACTAAATCACCTTCAGAAACTTTCTTTACATACCACTTAGTTAATATAAAACCTAACATAACTCCACTAAAAATTCAACATTTTTTTAGCTTTACATACCACTTAGTTAATATAAAACAATAGATGTAAATAGTAAATTGCCTTTTTCGTCAACCTTTACATACCACTTAGTTAATATAAAACAAGAAATAGAGCCTAGTGCAATATCTTCGCTTCCCTTTACATACCACTTAGTTAATATAAAACTTAATCAAATTGATGTTTTTTGGTTTAACAAATTTTACTTTACATACCACTTAGTTAATATAAAACCTTATAAAAGCTATTAAGCCTAGTACTCCGTATCCTGCTTTACATACCACTTAGTTAATATAAAACTATAATTTATAATATAATGTGATATAATATAAATATCTTTACATACCACTTAGTTAATATAAAACCAATACACTAACTAATACATGTAAAGATATTGGTATCTTTACATACCACTTAGTTAATATAAAACACTATATGCTTTGGAAATTTAATTCCAGTGTTTAGTCTTTACATACCACTTAGTTAATATAAAACGCTATTTTTACATGCAGACGAATTTTTTTTATTTAGGCTTTACATACCACTTAGTTAATATAAAACCCCAGAATAGATGCAATTGAATAGCCTGAAAATGCTACACTCACGCAATCATAATTCAATAAAAACATCAAAATTTGCAGTGAGCGAGCAATAGTGCAATTAATAACAATTATCAGTACCCTTCAATCTCTTATATTCCAACTGTTAAGCCTTATTTTAGCACAAATATCGCTCACTGCAAACCTATATAAACATTTCATCAGAATACTTATCAATACCATAACATTTCTTTTTAATTGAATTAGGATTTTTTATCTCATAAACATAAATCGAATCTTCGCTATTATCAATAATCTTTTCTATTTCAGAAATACATTTATGTAACTTCCCATCAGTAATATCTCCTTCAAAAACAGAATTCTGAGTCCAAGTTAGATATTTTTTAAGTGTTTTTCTAACCCTGTTTAATGACCTTGCTTCAACAACATCATAAGTAACAATAACAAACATACTTTACCACCATGCCTTTAAAACTTTATACTTTTCATCATTGATAAAATGTTTAATTAATTTATAACATTCTAACCTTATAAACATTCTATATGAAACTTTTCTATTAAGATTTCTATGTTTTATAGTTGTCTGCATCTTATTTTCAAATTCTTGTAGAAATTTCTTCTTTCCTTTTTCACTTAAATAACAAATTTTGTCCTGATATTCAAAATCACTCTTATTAATTCTTTTGTTATTAATCAAGCTAAAAATTATTGTGTCAATTATAATTGGCTTGAAAATTTCTGCAATGTCTAAACTTAAGGAAAATCTCTTTATTGATGGTTCATGTAAAAAGCTTATTGTAGGGTCAAGTTGTGTCTTATATATTTCACTTAAAACATTTGTATACATTATACTATTTCCAAAAGACATAAGAGCATTTACTGGGTCTTTAGGAGGTCTTTTTTCTCTCTTATAAAACTCAAAGTCATCTTTCAATATTTGATTAAATGATTTATAGTATGTTTTTCTTATTCTTCCTTCTTTACCCATAAGTTCTGATATTTCTTTGACATCATTCAAACTATTTAGTTCATCTTTTATAGTATCAATTAAGCTTTCATCAACCTTGTAATATCTCATATTTCTTAAAATATGATATGATGCACTTTCCACAAATGATTTTGCTAAGTATAGTCTTTCATTTTTATCTAAATAGCAAGCCGATTGAGATACTAAACTGAATCCTGATACATTTTTCTTTCTTGGGTAATATGTACCTGAATAATATCCATAGTAATTATAGAAATGAAGCATAACTCCATATTGGCTTATATAATTTATAAGTTTTGTGTTTAAATCCACTTCCCCATATATATGAATATCATCAACTTGTTCTACTGGTAATATTTTTTTCTCACCTTCTAAATTATAATAGTAAATCGTATTTTCTTTTCTTTTTATACTCCCATTACTTATAATATAATAATCTCTATACATTGTTACTCCTCCTTCACGAAACAAAATTCATAATAAGCACATTTTGTACAATAAGATTTCTTTTCAATTTTGGGAGGAGATAACTTCATGTTTATTTCATTTATATTTATAAGTGTGTTTTCAATAATTCTTTCTTTTTCCTCTGTCAATATCAATTCTTCTTGTTTCTTTTCCTTAACATAATTTATAGTTCCTTTTTTCTCTATCCCCATACTATTTTTTAAATAGTATAAGTAATAGTATAACTGCATTTCATCTGCTTCTTTCATCTTTGAACTTATTTTTACTTCTTTTACATACTCGTCCTTTATTATATCTAATTTCAAGATATCATCAATCAACACTTCTTTATTTTTCATTCTTTTATATGAATCTTCATGTACTATCTTTCCAGACAATACTCTATTACTATTTTGTTCCATAGTTATTCCTTTAGAGAATAACCATAGTTTTCTTTTACATACATAATAATAATTTATCTTTACTCCTTGAACTTTTAATAGTTCTAAATCTATTGGCACAAAATCACCTTCTTTAGTAAATTTTAGCCACATTGTTAATATAAAAATCAAATAAATTGGTCTATTTCTTTACCTATAAGCACACCTTTGCCAAATATCTGTTTTGTATGCTCATTTTCATGTATATCATATTTATATAAAAGTATCTTTAAATCTTCAAGACCTTTCACCTGTATGTCCATTATATTTTGTTTAGCTTTATATATTGGTAAATTTACAGTTTTTTTAATTATCTCTCTTCTAGACTTTTTTCTCTTAAACTTTATTTCATTTATTAATTCTCTATCATCATTACTATATGCTTCTGTAAGTTCTTGTCCTAATTCTTCATAATCTTTTATTAAAGTCTCTTCAATTTTATTATATATATCCACTGGTATTACTGTATATCCTTCAATATTTCTAAGTATATTTTGTGCCTCGTTAGAGCCTAAACTATATGGTGTTATAGTATCTAAGATATTTAAAGCACTAGTAAATCTTTTTTTAAAGTCTGTACCTTCTAAATTTTCTTTAGAGTATAGCATCTTAACCATTTCTACCTTATATTTTTCTTCCATCTTCAAACATTCTTTGCCATTTATAAAAGATTTCAATAGTTCAAATCCTTTTTCTACAATATCTTTATCATAAATGCTACCTATTCCTGTAACTTTTTCTGTATATATAAATATATTTGGGCTAATTTCTTTATACTCTCGACTTCTATAACATCTACCAAATCTTTGGAATAGACTATCTAGTATTGAATTTTCTGTATGAAGTTCATCAAAATCAATATCAAGGGATGCTTCCACTAATTGTGTAGTAATCCAAATACCATTACTATTACTATCTGCAAATTCTTTTATATATTTTTCTAGCTTTGCTCTATCTTCTTGTATATACATAGAATGTAAAAGATTTACATTAACATCTATTCCTTTTGACTTAACTATATCTTCTATTAATTCATATTTTTCTATGGCACTTTTAACTGTGTTTACTATTACAAGAACCTTTTTATTCATTCCACTTTGTATTATTTGTTCTAAATTTTCATCTATTGAATTTTCTACAATAGACACACAATGTCTTATTTTTTCTGTGTTACATGTTAAATCAGCTAAGTTACTATCAATTACACCTCTTTTGTTTAGTTCATCTCTATATATAGTTGGCATAGTAGCTGTCATTATCATAAATCTTCCACCTATTTTATGTATCATTTCTATACCTTTTACCAATACAGCTGCTATTTCTGGTGAATATGCTTGTATCTCATCTATCACTACTTTTGAATATGCTAATGTTGAATATACTTTTTCATACCCTCTATACAAAAAAGGAAATTTGAATATTTGGTCTATTGTAGAAAATGTCAGTTTACAAGATAATAACTTTGCTAAATCTACAATCTCATTTGAATTTTCCTGATTACTTTCTTCTAGATAATCTATTGCTGTTGAATGTAACAGACCTAAGAATGTATCATTTAATTCTCCTACTCCAACTATATTTTTAGCTCTATCAAATAACGCATTTATACTCACTCTTAATGGCAGTGTGAAAAATGCCTTATCATTATCTATCCAAATTAAAGCAGTTTCTGTTTTTCCCATCCCTGTAGATGCAATTAGTATTATATTCTTATTTCTATTTGATTTAGCAAATGACTGCACTTCTCTTAAACTACCAAACTCTTTTACTAAATGTTTTTCTGTGTATTCACCTATATTCATGTTACTATTGCACTCAACAATCTCATGAGCAGAAGCACTATGGTCTAATCTATGTAATATACCTTTTAACATGATATATAGATTATAGTATTTGTGATTTTTATCTATTCTTTTTATTACACTTTGTATATACACTTTACTTAATTTTTCGGTTCTTATTGGATATCTAACTTTAAATTCATGTTGTAATTCATAAACTTTATTTATTAAATCCTCATCTAATATTTTTTGTATTAAAACTTTGAAATCTTTATCTATAAATATATCTCTTTCATGATGATATACAATAACTTGATTTAATACCGCTCTCAGTTCTCTATCTTTTTCCTTGTCTACATAACTATAATCAATAAATGCAGGAGAAAGATAATTATGACCTACATTATTTTCTAGATGAGTTACTATTTTAGGTTCATTTGTTTCAATATCTATCTTACTTCTTATTAATTTTTGAAATGGAGAAAATGATTTTCCAATATCATGAAATTCTATAACAAAATCAAGTAATTGCCAAAATCTCTCTCCCTCTAAAAAATTTAGTCTATTTATATTTGTTCCATAGCATTCTCTTAGCACATTCATTTGTTTTAAAAGCTCATCAGTATGTTCCCTCAGTGTTTCCACTGGATTAGATTTAGCATATATCATACTCATCACCTAACTTATATTATTAAAATATAGTAAATCCATCTCATTATCTAAAAATATCTCTCCAACTGTTAAAGTATTTCCATCCTCTACATAATAACTATCTACCTTATTCCAAACTCTTTTCTTGTCTTTCTTAGAATCATTCTTATAATAACTATTGAGTCTATAACTTATACCATTTATATCTGTATCTTCTAAACTTGACTTTGGTATATATATAGGTATTCTTATATTATATTCTGCTAACATATAATTTTCATAATCATCTAATTGCATATCAGGGTCTACTTCAAACTTATTAACCTCTACAAATCTAATATCATTAATTCTTACTAAATCTTCTTTTCTACCTAATGATAAATGTTCATCAAAATTTAATAAATTATCATATAATTTTTTTAATAATTCAAAATCTCCTCCTATATGAATTATTAAATTTACATTCAATAACATATGACTATTCATTGGCATAGATGTAATACTATCCTTTTTATAAAAATATGTTGTCTGATAATTATTAAAGATACTTTCATATGTTCCTTGTACACTTATATTAAATGGTATATACTCTGTAGCATTTAATATTTTGTGAAGTAATCCATTTACTGTAGAATATGGTGGTAGTGGATAAGTTTCTGTAATTTTCATAGCAAATGGTTTTTTATAGCATGCAGTTTCTTGAAATAAATCTAATTTCAATACTTTCATATTAATTCACCCCATAATATTCCTTTACTTCTTTAACTAATTGTCCAAAAAATTTATCTACACTTAAAAATTTATCTTCAAATAACTCTTCAAACTCTTCTTTATTTGTAAATGTTCCATCTACCATTCCAACATAAGTAAATTCTTTTAGACCCTTTCCTAAAAAAGTACCTTGAACTACTTCTTCTATTGCTGACTTATTTACTTTAAATCCATTTTTATCTCCTTTTAATTTTATTCTACCTAAAAAGAATGGATTTGCTATTTCATACACTCCTCCTACTACAAACAGAGGAGATAAATTTTCTTGTCTACCTCTAATATTTCTATTTAATACTTTTATTATTTCTAAAAATTCTACTACTCGTTTACATTTATCTTTATTATCAAGTTCTATATCTCCATCTTTACCTATTTTAGATAAATCTATAGTCACTGTATATGTATAATAGCTTAAATGTTGTTCTATGTTTGCAAGATTAGGGTGTTCTCCTATTCTATCTGCTAATCCTTTATTATTTAAAAAGTCCATATCACTTCTATATGGCTCAAGAGAAATTGCATTACTTAATCTTACAGTAGCTTCTCTAGTAAGTGAACCTCCTTTTTTATCCTTCTCATCTTTTTTATTTGTTTTCATATATCCAAATAAATCCATTTCTTCTGACTCTCTTATACTTATATTATCTTTAAATTGAACTGTACCTTTTCCTTTATCAACAACTTGTAAATTCCAATTAAATAACTCCGAAGCTAATCGTACTATGTCATATCTTAAACACTGACGAGATGCAAATGTATAGATGTTTCCATCAGCTCTACTTAGTTTTTTTAATTCTGATATATTACCTATCCCTTCACCATAGTTTAAACTTTGAGCCTGTGCTATTACTGTAAATGTTAATCCTCTTTTCATCTTATTTTTCCTCCTTTTCGTTTGGCAGTTTACCTTTTCCTTCATATTTTCCAGAAACTAATCCAGATATAAAAGCATGGCCTATAGATTCGAAGTCTAAATCTTTTTCAACCTCTATATCTAAAATAAACTCTGGAATCTGTTTTTTAGCTGACATAAAAATTCTTATAACTGTATCCATAAAATCATTTTTATTTCCAACTTTAACTGAATTTAAAAGTTTATAGCTTACTCCATCTATTTTATTTTTAGAATTTTCATTGACATAATGGTCATGTACATCACAACCCAAATAATAAATTACTCTTAGTTTTTTATCATTTTCTTCCAAATTTTTACTGTTCATTTTACATACTCCCTTCTTATAGCTATTTATTAATGCTCTTAATTGTACTATTCTAAAACAGTCTATTCCTGATATATTTGATTTGTTTTTACTTTCCATACCATTCTTAACTTTATTTCTTAAAGTATTATTAGTTAGATGCTTCAGATCCCTATTTCTCAAAAGTAAATCTAATACATTTGATTTAAGCTTATAGTCATATATATTTTGTATTTTTGTGTTTTCATATGCAAAGATTTTGGCTAAATAAGTAGGAATATTAAAGTAGTTTATATTACACTTTTTAGAGTCTATACTTGCTTTAAATTCTACAAAAAGTATGTTATGAAGCTGCCATTCACTTTTTAATTTATTTTCTTCTACTATACTTTTTATAAGTTTATTAAAAGGATTCTCATCTTTTGAATCTGAAGACTCACTTTTTTGAACTTTCAAATTGTTGTTTCTTTCAAAAAGCTCATTTATAGAAGTATCCATATTAACAAATAAATAAAACTCATTTTCTTCATTAGACAAATAATTTTTTCTTGTATAAGTAGCTCCTGCTGGTGTACAGAACAATATAAGCTTACAAACATCACATATTGATGTTGTATATTCCTGATTCCAAAACATATTTCTAGCATTATTAGTACTTACTCCAAGTGGGGCAAAATTACTTTCTGAGTACTCATCTAATATCCCTTTATATGAGCCACACATTTCACAGACTTCTAAACTATCCATATACAATCTTATATCTTCAATACTTTTATTTTTCTTTATAAATTTATTGTTTATTTCCTTCATAATTTTTTCTATAGTATTTATACTAGACTTACTAACTTTTTTTTCATTTACATCTTTAGATATACTATCTAATCTATCATTTAAATAGATTTTTAATTTATCATAGTCATTCTCTTCTAATAAATCTTCTAATTCTCCTAAATATATGATTTGTCTTAAATAGTCATTAAACATTACTTGTTTTAATCCATCTAAATCTAATTTAGCCTTAGCAACATTAAAAAAACTAACTTGTCCAAAATAATTATCTTGAACTACATATTTATAAAGATTGGCTGTAAGTCTGTCATTTATTGACTTTATTTGAAATATATCAATAATCTCATCAATTAAAGTTTCTAATAAATCAAATTCATCATAACTTTTTATCTTAGACATAATGTCTAGCTTTTCTTTTATCAAGTTAGAATTATTTTCATCAAATTTTTTTACCTTATCATTTTGCTGTTTTATATTATCTTTAATTTTCTTAATTCCATCTTTGATTTTATCAGGCTTAGACTTAATAAAATTTATATTGTAATCAACACTCTTTCTAATCCTTTTTGATACATCATATTCATCCATGAAGTAATCGAAATAATACTCATGAAAGTTTTCAAGAAAGGAACTATCAAATTCAATATAGTCTTCCATAATAAATATTTCTGATTTCTTCTCTGCTTTCTTTATTATGTTTAAAAATCCAACTATACCCATATTAAAGAACCAGTCTCCTCTATAAACCCTTAACTTCATTTGTCTCACCTCCATTCTAGAATATCTACATCTCCAAATCCCTGTGCTCTTCTAAAACCTATTCCTAGGTTGTAGATAAGATTTAAGTCATCAATATCACCTTTTAATATAAACTTACCTTTGTAACCATTAACATATTGATACTCTTTGCCTGTTATTTTTTTAAATTCTCTTAAACGCTCTTTAACAACTACCTTTTTAAGACCTATATTTTCAAACTCTAACTTTCTTTTTAATCCATTTCCTCTATAGTTTTTGATAACTTCATTAGTTATATAGTTTAACTCTTCTATATATCCATCATCATCTACCTCCAAGAATTTTCCTTCTTTAGACTTTATACAAATTGGAGATAGTGCATTAAATAGTACCATCTCTTTTGTTACCTTCTTTTCTCTTGATAAGTCTATTCTAATCCTTGTAAGTTCATATTCTTTATATAAGCACTTTTTAGAGGTCATTAATCCATTATATATATGAAAACCTAACTCTAAATCTGGAGTGCTTATATTTAATATAACTTTATCTTTAATAATAAAATTGTCACCTTCAATACTATATTTTTTTATATAAACTGAAAATGTGAAGTTTTTAGTTTTTTTATTATTTTTTTCATTATAGTAGTACATATTTTTATAGTAATCTTCATTAGACTTTCTTATCGCTTCTTTTATAATACTCATAAAAAGTGAATTATAAGATATTGGTATACAATCGGTACTAAATTCAATTTTCATTTTCATAATATCACCTCTCTCAACTAATATATTAACACTAGACCGTGAAGTATATCTGTCTGAATATAAATTATTTAAAAAAATCAGTAAATTTTTTTCATTTTTTCAATTTCTGACAATATATCATCTCTAAGTCTAATAGGTTCTATAACTTCAACATAAGCTCCCATACTCAAAATCCAACTTTTTATCTCTTCATAACCTCTCATTTTAGCTTTAAATAGTATAGAATTATTGTCATACTCTATAATTTGTTGATTATTAACCCAAATTTTCTCCTTTATAATTACTGAAAATGGATGGCTAATTTTTATAACAACATTAATTTCTTCTCCCTTATAAATTCCTATACTATTTTTACTGTATTCATCCCAATTAAAACTTCTATCTACATTATATTTTTCTTCTAAAACCTTATAACTTTTAATTCTACATAATTTAAAATCTATAAACTTAAGCCTTTTTTCACAAAAAGCTACCATATAGGTATCTGATTTATAATTAAATAAACCGTATGGATGAACAATTCTTTCGCTACTGCCTGAGTTCAACGAATAATATCCTATCCAAATCTTACGTTTTGTCGTATACGCTCTAGTTATTTCGTTACATTTATTTTTTTCAAACTCATAATCACAATTACGTTGTGCTTGTACTGTGAAATAATCCATATATGTATCGCTTTTTTCTCCTGTATTTAATACTGCTTTTATTTTTTCTACAATACTATTAAATTCATTTTTGTAAATATCATTATTGTACTCTAGTTGTGAATTTATCATGTCTAGAATTGAAACTTCACTATCCAATAATTTAATTAGTGAGATACTATTACTTTTATCAATTTCATATCCACCATAAATCCCAGGTGTTGAATTTATAAATATACCTGCTTGTTCTAAGTATTCCTTATAACTTTTTATTTGCCTTTCACTTACTTCCAATTCTTCTGCTAGCTCTTTACACTTCATTCTTCCTCTACTTTGAATTAATATCATCATTCTTATTGTATTAACTAACTTACTAATGAATAACACCTCCTAATAATATTAATTAACATCTTATATTGTTTATTTCTACACATATATACATATAACCTCCTTATATTTTATATAAGTAGAATATTTTACTATTTAGATACTTATTACGACATATTAGTATATAATCTTAATAATTAATACAATAAAAAATATTACTGAAAAAATAAATATTTATAATTCCAGTAATATTAATCAATTTTAAATACTTTTT
The DNA here is from genome assembly GCF_001299635.1 of Clostridioides difficile. Taxonomy (GTDB): domain Bacteria; phylum Bacillota; class Clostridia; order Peptostreptococcales; family Peptostreptococcaceae; genus Clostridioides; species Clostridioides difficile_A. Next base: position 115,887 of record NZ_JRHN01000047.1, read on the forward strand.
ATTAGTTAATAGCATATCCTAAAAATTAACTAAATTTAATCTTATCTCTTTTAAATAATTATTTCTCACAATTAAGAAATACACTATTTGAACTAAAAATAGACTTCCCATTACCAAAACTGCTGAAGATGCTACCTCTATATCAAAAGAATTTCTCAGTGCAGTAAGTGCAAATATCGAATGTATAACTGCCACTACATAAGGCAATAAAAACACAATTCCAATCTCAATAGTTGAAGCTTTTTTAATCTCATTATATGTCATCCCTAACTTATTTAACTGCTCATACTTTTTCTTGTCTACTTGACAATCCATATAAAACTTATTATATAAAAAGCTACTTGTAGTAACAAAGAAAATCATACCTATAAATATTGCCAAAAACATAAATGTAGAATATGTTAATTTACCATTTTCTATCATTAATTCTTTAGAGAAGAATAAATATGGTTGCATTCCAGACTCATCATTAAATTTATTCTCAAATTGTCTACATATCTCTGTAGTTTTACTTGAATCAGCTACTTCAAATGTAGTAAATCTATCCACTATAAATTTTGATTTTATACTATCATAAAAATTATCTTTTACCACATACATATTGTCATAATATGCTGGCATAATACACTCTTCTACTTGTTTTACTATCCTTAGACTTTTATTACCTATAACCACATTGTCTTTAACTTTCTTATCACCTGGCAAGTTTGATGAAAGCAATGATATAGATTCATTATCTTCAAAACTTATAGGGTTAACTCCTATAGTCTTTGTGATTTCTAGATACTTAGATTCTTTCATAATTCTCACATTAAAATCGCTTTTCTTAGGAAATACAGTTTTAAATTCTCCATTAATTCTTGTATAATCTACATTTTCTTTTTTTAATTTGCTTTCTATAAATCTCATTCTTTCCTTATCTTTTTCTTTACTATCAGGCTTGTTAGTATCATTATGCAAAGTCATTGTTGAATAATACATTGTGTTAGGATATATTAAATTAATTTGACGCTTTACATCTTTCCAAAATGAATAAACTGTACCTATAGCAGTAAATGCTACTGCAGAAGTTATAGCTATCAAAAAGAATATCCTAGCATTATCCTTTACTTTGTAAATTAAATTTGAAATCCAAAGCATATTCGTATTTTTTCTATAAAATCTCTTATTTAATTTTAGCTTTTTTAGAAAAAAAACACTAAATTGAGAAAAAAATAAATAGGTTGCTAATATAGTAAGAGATGTAACTGGAACTAAGCGTAGATATGTTGTATATTGGTCAGTTGATGTAACAGCACTATAATATGCTATTACAAACAGACAAATACTTAATATAACAAATACTAGTGATGTTTTAGGCTCTGGTTTTGGAGTTTTTGTACCTTTAAGCAATCTCAATACTTGATTTTCCTTAACTATAAAAGAAGCAAATACTGATGTTAATATAGCTAAAATTATGAAGTAAAATAAAGTAGATAATATTGCATTTATTGGTATATAGAACTTCAATGGTGATAATTCTAAAAAGGTAGACATAATCACTAAAAATATCTTTGAAAAGACTAAACCTATTATTACTCCAATTACAGAAGATGCTATATTTATTATTATATTTTCTATAAAAATTAACTTCATTACCTGTTGCTTTGATATACCTGTAATGTAAAGTATTCCAAATTCTTTATATCTACTTTTAAGAAATATACTCACTGAATAAAATACAAAGAAGAATAAAAATAAATATGCAATTATTTTACTCATCTTAAGCCCCTCTTTTAGATAATCGGGAAATTGAGATATCTCTAAATCGGGATGACTTGTAAACATGATAAAAGAAAATAGTAGGACAGAGGATATAACGATACTTGCTAAATACCCTACATAAGCTTTAATGTTTCTTGAAATATTGTTGATGGCAAATTGTTTTATATTCATTAATTATCGCCCCCCAATAATGTAAGTACATCCATTATCTCTTGATAAAACTGCTCTCTACTACTTCCCTTATATATTTCATTATATATAGCTCCATCTTTTATAAATAAAATCCTACTACAATAACTTGCAGCTAATGGGTCATGAGTTACCATCATAGTAGTAACCTTATTTTCTCTATTTATATTCTCAAATAACTCCATAACAGTCTTTGATGACTTTGAATCTAAATTACCAGTTGGTTCATCTGCTAAAAGTATTGATGGTCTATTTATTAATGCTCTAGCAATAGCAGTTCGCTGAGCTTGACCACCTGATACTTCAAAAGTTCTTTTTTCTAATAAATCTTTTATCCCTAAAATTCCAGATACTTCAGCCAATCTATTATTTTGTTCTTTTACACTAACCTTATCTAATGTCAATGGTAATACTATATTTTCACCTATAGTTAAGGTATCTAATAAATTAAAATCTTGAAATACAAAACCTAACTCTCTTCTTCTAAATAATGCAAGTTCTTCACCTTTTAATAGTAGTGGATTCTTACCTTTTAGCTCCATAGTTCCTGTAGTTGGTTTATCAATAGTAGAAATCATATTTAAAAGAGTAGTTTTCCCACTGCCAGATGGTCCCATAATTCCTACAAATTCTCCATCATCTATACTAAAATTTATATCATTTAATGCATTAAAAATTATTTTCTTGCCATATACTTTACTTAAATTATTTACAGTTAAAATTTTCATTATTAACTATCCTTTCTAATCTAATTTTTGAAATAACATATATATTTATTTGTTAATTATTATTTATATTGGTTAGCTAATTCTCGTAAATAATAAATATATCTTAATCTATACACTAATTATGTTTGTAAAAGCTAATATAGCAAGCAATATTCCCATAAGTATTCTATATATAGCAAATACTCTCATTGATTTTTTCTTTAGAAAATCCACAAATTTTTCCATAACTACTATTGATACAATAAAAGCTACTATAAATCCAACTATCAAGGCAATCCACAATGTTGGTGTCATTATTGAATAATCAAATTCAAATAAATCCTTTCCTGAGGAAGCTACCATAGCTGGCACAGCTAAAAAGAAAGAAAATTCAGCTGCTATAGGAGAATTAAGTCCTGCTATCCATCCACCCATAATAGTAGATGCACTTCTTGACATACCTGGCCATGCAGATAAAACTTGTAAAACTCCAACTTTTAATGCTTGTATTGGCGTGATTTTGTCTATATTATCAGTAGAATGTTTCTTTTTTCTAAACAAAGTCTCTACCACTAGTAATAAAATCCCACCAACTATAAATCCTATAATTACAGATTGTAAATTAAACAAGGCTTTTATGTTGTCATAAAATAGAACCCCCACAATCGCAAATGGAATACATGCTATAATTACATTCATTCCAAATTTAAAGCCAGTTTTTCCTTCTTTTCCACCAGTAAATATAAATTTTAAAAATTCTATAACACTATCTTTTATTTTCTTCCAATAAAGTACTACTACTGCTAATATTGCTCCAAGTTGTATTACAACCTCAAACATTTCAGCAAATTGTCCTTTAAAATCTATCAAGCTACCAACCAATATCATATGACCAGTAGATGAAACTGGGATAAATTCCGTAAGCCCCTCTACTATAGCTATCATAACTGATTTTAATATGAAAATAATATCTAAACTCATCAATAAACATCCTTTCCTTTTTGCAAAATTTATTTTTTATGTTATTTCTTATACTAATTGTAATTTAGATTAGAAAATTTAACTATCTACAAACATTACACAAACCTTACAGCTATGTAAGGTTTGCAGGTAAACTCTATTAAAATTAGATTTTTTAACTGTAATTATCTCATTCAACAAATAATATATAAATTAATAAAAAACATAATCAATTAAAGATTTATTATAGAAAATTATTCATATTATCTTTATTAAACATTATTGAAACTTCTGTGCCTTTTCCTACCTCTGATTTTATGCTGACTTTATGCCCTAAATCATCACATACTTTTTTTACTAGATAAAGTCCCATACCTGTAGATTCTCCAAACTTACGACCGTTTTCCCCTGTAAAAAACGGGTCAAATACTCTTTTTATATCTTTAGAAACAATCCCAACACCCTCGTCTATTATACTTAGTGTTACATAGTTATTGTTTTCTTCAGCTTTTATATTTAGGTAGTTACTATAACCTTTAGAATATTTCACACCATTTGTAATCAACTGGTTTATTATAAATTTCATCCATTTTATATCTGTATAAACATAAGTAAATTTGTCTATTTTTATCTTCGGAATTATCTCATTTTTTATAAATAGCCTCTTTTCTTCATTTACAATACCAACTACAATTTCGTTCAATTTAGCTTTCTCAACCACAAAATCTTTTTGGAAATTATCTGCCCTTGCAAAGTGCATCGCCATATTTAGACCTTTATTTAGCCTATCTAGTTCTTCTCTTATGTTTTCTGTTACTTCTTCTCCCTCATATTCTTGAAGTTGAAGACTTATAACTGATATTGGTGTTTTCATCTGGTGAATCCATTGATTGATGAAAGTTAAATGTTCACTATGTACTTTTTTATGTTCTTGTATCATTGATTGATATAATTTATGTTGTTGTTTTAAAATAGCTGATATATTTCTTCCCAAGAAAGAATTTCCTAAATACAAGAATGATTCATCCAGAGATTTTATGCCTTTTTTGAATAGAGTATATACTTCTCTATGCTTATAGTATTTATATATTAAAAAACACAATAATATAAAAGAGCTAAATAAAAGAATATATAAACTCTCTCCCAAATTGATAAATTTCATAAGATTACAATAAATAATTGTCATAAATATTCCTATATAATATATAAAAATATAACCCTTACAATCTCTAAAAAATAATTTCATATTTTCTCCCTACCAATTTTTATTTAATTTATATCCTAATCCTCGTACAGTTTGAACAGCATTATCTATACCTAATTCCTCAAATCTTTTTCTTATCCTGCTAACATTTACATTTAGAGTATTTTCTTCTACAAATTCAATATCGTCCCATATCTTTTCTAACAGATAATCTCTACTTACTACTTTTGGGTATTTTCTAATGAGGCATTCAATCAATATCCCTTCTTTCTTAGTAATAATTAGAACTTTTCCACCTAATTCTAACTCCAACCTCTCTGGATAAAACTTCAATCCATCTAATTCAACTATTCTTTCCTCTATTTTAGGTGAATATTCACCATAGACTCTTCTTATATGACTCTTTATCTTTGCCATTACTACATCATAATAAAAAGGCTTTGTTATATAATCATCTGCTCCACTTTCTAAAGCTCTAATCTGGTCTACGTTCCCATCTCTAGCTGATATAAAAATTATAGGTAGATTAGACTGCTGTCTAATACATCTACACCAGTAAAAACCATCAAATTTAGGTAAATTTACATCCAATAGCACTAAATCTGGCTTTATTTTTTCAAATGTAACCATTATATCATCAAAGTTTTCTTCAACAACCACTTCAAATCCATATTTCTCAATATAATCCTTAAGTAATGTACTTATTGATATATCATCTTCCACAATATATATTTTATGACTCATATATTCCTCCCAATATCTATTTTAACATTAACTAAACCTACTAAAAATAAATATAATTATTAATATAAAATAGAAAAAGTTACCTTAATTAAGGTAACTTAAACTTTTATTATAGTTTCTATTTAATATTATTTTAGCATAATTTCTACTTAGCAGCATATATTAATTCTTTTATGTCTACTTTTTTCTCTTGCAATCCATTTTTTATTAAGAAATTTTGTGTATCTTCAAGTGAAGATATGTCTTTATCTGTTATATCTAAACTAAAATCATACCAAGCATACAACTCTTTAGTTTCTTCAACACTTAAATCAACTTCTTTAGCTACTTTTTCCATAGCTTCATCAAAATTATTATTTACATATTCTAAAGTCTCTTCTTCAACCTTCATAAATCTTTCAACTATCTCTGGATGTTTCTCTGCAAAATCTGTACTAACAGCTGTTACTATTATCCCATCTACTAAACCTTCACCATTTGCTACAAGTTTACTTCCAGACTTCATAGCTTTAAGGGCTGCTGGTCCAGCAATCAATGCAGCATCAACACTGCCATCAGCAAGAGCTGCTGATGCTTCTGGGATACCCATGTTAATAAACTCTACATTATCCATACTTAATCCTTCTTTATCAAGAGCTGCAATTAATACTTGATGTAGTATAGTTCCTTTTGGACCTGCTACCTTCTTACCTGCCAAATCTGCTGCTGATTTTATTGAACCATCGTTAGTTAAAATCATAAATCCTTTTGGTGACCTACTATAAGTGTTCAGTATCTTTAATTCCACTCCATTAGATGCAGCTATCAAAGCTGATGTACCACCCAATGCATGTAAAAAGTCTATTTCTCCAGCAGCTAAGGCCTGTGTCTGCTCTGGTCCTGTAGTAATTTCATGGAAATTAACTTTTATATTATCCTTTTTAAATTCCTTTCTAAATAAATCATCCTGTTTTTGAATTATAGAAGGAACATTTAATGGTGATTTTACATAAGTTAAATTTATTTCTGAAAGTTTTTCTCCATCATCTTTTTTAGCACATCCACCTAAAGATGTTGTTGCAAGCGTTAATATCGTTATACCTACCAATAGTTTTTTTAATTTCATTTACTTTACTCCTTAAAATATTATTAATTTCTTTACATGTCTTTATTTAATTTCATTGTCATTAAAATATCTTTTTTTAATTTAATATAATAGTCTGAAGTCAAATCTCTATCATAATCATCTTCTATATTAAATTCTTTTATTTTTCTTTTGTTTGTAAAAACAACTATTTTCTTGCCTATCTTTAATGCTTCATCGATATCGTGAGTTACAAATATTACACCTTTATTAGTTGACTTATGTATTCTTATAACTTCATTTTGCATATCAATCCTTGTAAAATAATCTAATGCCGAAAAAGGTTCGTCCATAAACAACATATCTGGATTGAAAGAAAGAGCTCTAGCTATACTTACTCTCTGCGCCATACCTCCTGATAACTCATTTGGATAAGAATTTTTAAATTTCTGCAAGTTCATCATCTTAAGATATTTTTCTACATCAATACAATTTTTCTTATTAGGTCTATTTAAGTAATTTAAATTATCATTAGTCTCTAAATCTATGGAATTATCATTTATACCTTTACTAGCAATGCTTCTGTGATATTTGAATTTACCAAATACTTTACTTAAAATAGTGTTTTTTCTTTGATTATGTAAGGCTATATTTTCACTTACACTTAACCAAGGCATCAATCTACTCTCTTGAAATACAAATCCTACATTAGGTCTATACTCTTTATTATCTTTAACAAATCTAATCTCACCACTATTTATATCTTCAAGGGATGCAATTGCTCTAAGTAAAGTAGTCTTTCCACATCCACTTTCACCTAAAATTACAGTTATATGATTTTTATCTATGTTCAAAGAAATATTACTAAGAACTATGTGTTCTTCATTGTTGACTTCATAACTTTTAGATAGATTTCTGATTATGTACCCAGAATCACATACTAAATTATTCATAGGCTTCCACCATCTTTCCCTTACTTACCTTTTTCACAATAATTGAAAATATATAATCTGTAATTATTCCTAAAAGTCCAATTACAATTATACCTACAATGACAACATCTGTTCTAGACATTTCCTTTCCATCAGATATCAAGTAACCAAGACCTGAAGAAGCTGCTACAAGCTCTGCCCCAATAATCGCTCTAAAACTATATCCAAGAGCCAACTTTAGTCCAACTGCAATATCAAGAATGGCATTAGGTATAATTATTTTAAATATTATTTGAATCTTTGAAAACTCAAATACTCTACCTACTTCAATCAGTTTTGAGTCACAATTCCTAATCCCCTTTAATGTGCTTGTAAAGATTGGGAAAAAAGAAGCCAAAACTATAATTATAATTTTCGATTCTTCTCCTATGCCAAACCATAGTATAAGCATTGGTATTAAGGCAAGTGGAGGTGTATTTCTCAAAAAATTTATTAACGACTTAAAATATTCATATACTCCACTATGAATTCCAAAGAATATCCCTAGAGGTACACCTATTGCAGTACTTATTGCAAATCCTATCAAAACTCTTTTCATACTTGCATATACATTAATAAATATTGAACCATCACTTATCATATTTAAAAATGTACTATACACCTTTTCAGGTGATGGTAATATATAATCACTCCAGATACCAAGATAATTAGTAATTTTCCATAATAAAAGAATTATAAAAAATATCAAAACACTTTTTACTAGACTTAAAAACCTATTATTAAATTTATTGACCATTTACAAACCATCTCCATTATTACACCCATCTTTACAATAAAACATTTCTACTATATCATACTTATCTTTAGAACCATCTCTTATATTTTGTATTTCGCTTAAGATTTCTTCTTCAGTCGATACTTCAAGAACCTTTTCAAAAGAGTCTTTGAAATATCCTAATGGAATAGGAGATTCATCTATCTTTCCAAGTGATTTTATACCTTCTTTTTCAGCAAATTCTTTCCATGTATAAAATATAGCATTACTCTTATCCTTAAATTTTTCACTTGCAAAATCCCTTAATTGTGTACATGGAGAGGTTACTATCAGCATATCATCTTCACTCTTGATATATTTGTCATATAAAACCCTACAAGTTCTTACTAGTATTGGTTCTATCATAGGTATTTCAAAACTATCTATCAAATTATTTCTTTTTAAAAGGTTTATACTCTCTGGACATCTACAATCTAACATTGTATTCTCAGTCTTTTTTGTATACTCTTTATATTGCTTCTTTACATATTCTAATTGTGGCTCACATTCTGCCATTATGTACCCCTTTTTTATCAAATTTTCTTTGACAAGGTGAAACTTTTCCCCATACATTCTTTCTGCCACTGGATTTATTAGAAGATATTTATTCATAGCTCCTCCTATTATTTAATATTGAATATTATTATCAATTACTAGTTTAAATGAGCACTTAAATTTTGTCAATATATTAAATTTTTCTTAATAAAATAATTTTTCTCTACATTTTTTGCTATTTAAATTAAAATATTAAATAGTACATTCAATCTATTTTAAATATTAATATACACATAACGCTAGTAATCTACTTATATAATAATCTATAAATATTATATAATGATATGTACATAATTAGTATTAATATTTGATAATAATATCAACAAAAGTAGAAAAACTCTGAAGTATTATAAGATATAAAATCGAATCTTAAAACTACACAAAAAAGTGAAGTCTAAACAGACTTCACTTTTTATAATCTTTATAAATATTTCATTTTAACATCATCTATAATTTGTAAAATTTTATTTCTAACATCTATTGGCTCCAATACTTCAATATTTTTTCCAAAAGAAAGTATATACCCATAAATCCAATCATTTTTTGGATACTGTACTGTTACGATGAAATCTCCATCATTATCATACAATATATTATCAATATCAAATTCATCATACACTCTATAGCCTACATCTTTAGAAATTTTTAACTTTAAAGTAATACTTTCATTCTCATCTTCTTTTATCTCTCCAACTTCAACTGGTATACTCCTTATAAATGTCTGTTCACAAACACATATATTTCTCATCCTTACAATCTTAAAAATTCTATAATCATTTTTTTGATGACAATAGGCTTTGATATACCATGACTTCTCTTTAAACCAAAGCATAAGTGGTTCTACACAACGCTTTGTTACCTTTCCATAAGTATTTATGTACTCAAAAGTTATAATATTACAATCTAAAATGGCTGATTTTATTTTTATAAATTTATCTTTCTCTATATCATTACTACCCCAATGAGAAAAATCAACAGTTATCCAGTTTATATCTGACTTACAAAATAAAGGTTTAAGTTTTGATAATGTAGAATCAATTTCTGGATATTTAAGAATATTTAAACTTTCTAATGAGGCTAGAATTTCTTTCTGTTCTTGCTCAGACAAAATAGATTTATCAAAGGTAAAATTATCTAAAATACCTATACCCCCATTTCTGCCTTTGTCAGTATAAATTGGAATACCAGAAGCTGACAGTATTTCAACATCTCTACAAATAGTTCTCCTAGATACTTCAAAGTGTTCAGCTAATTCTGTTGCAGTTACTTTTTTCTTATCTAAAAGGATATAAATAATTTCAAACAATCTATTACTTTTCATATAATCACCTCATTACTTTATTATAGTATAACAATAAAGTAATATAATACCACAATATAACGCTTATAACTCTCTTTTTACTTCAAAACGCAAAATAGTCTTTAATGAATCAGGTGATACTTTTCTAGCATCACTTATATAAATTTCACGATGTACATTAGATTTTCTTATAAGATTATTTCTTTTACAAAATTCACTCATAATGTCAAAACTTTCTGGTTCATTATCATATGAACCTACATGAAGCATTTGCACACACAATCCTTCATTAATAGACTCAAACCCAATTTTTTCAAGAAGATTATGTGGCTTCTTCTTTTTTACTATATTGATAGCTTTGTCCAATAGGTCCTGCGTAACAAAATCTGGCTGGCGTATCATCATAGTATAAACTAAATCTTCTTTAATAAGTATATCTGAGTATTTGCTTTTTTCTCCTTTATCCCATATAGCTTCTAAAGGAAAAACTGTATAATCAAAATATCCTTCTGGCACAATTCCCTTCTTAGGCATAGTTTTTATTGCATATGCCAAAGAATAAAGTACTCCTATTGCTTCAGTAAATTCTTTATCATTTGGGTCTCCACTACCTCTTAACATGATAAATTTTTGCTCTGGTACTTCAACTAATATAGGATTCTCCTTAGGTAAGTATAACTCTTTTTCTTTTTTTCTCCATTCATATTTCATAAAAAATACCTCCGTATATATATTTTATACATTGATATTATCATGGTAAAAGTGACAACAGTATGTCACAATTTATAAATTATATTATAAAATCTTCATCTTCTAATTCTTCATATACTCCTTTTTGGTATCCATTCCCCTTAGTTGAAAAGAAATCATGTGTTTTAGTTTCCGTACTAAGACCATTTAATACAATTGGATTAATAGCATCTACAGTATATAATTTCTCAAACCCTAGATTTTCTAAAGCCCTATTTGCATTGTATTTTAAAAAATTCACAACCTCTTTTTCAAGCCCACTTTCTCTGTATATAACATTTGTGTACTCTACCTCATTATCCATAAGACTATTAAGTATAGAATACATATTCTCTTCTAATTTATTTTTCTCAATTTCATCAAATTCGTCGTATATTTCTTGTGCAAGCAATCCTATATACTTACCATGTAAAGACTCATCTCTAAGAATGAGTGATATTATTTCTCCACTAGCAACCATCTTTCCTTGACCAGATAAATACAATGGATAAAAGAACCCTGAATAAAACAAGAAACTCTCCAAAAATACGCTTGTAACCATTGATAAATACAAACCTTTTTTACTTGTTGTATTCTCATATTGAGCTAAAACTAAGTCAGCTTTTTTTTGTAAAGTTGGCTCTGTTTCTATCCACTCAAATAACTCATCTATTTCTGAGTTAGAAAGTAAAGTCATAAATATAGAAGAATAGCTTTTGGCATGTATTTCTTCCATAGTTCCCATAAAAGATAGGACAGCCTTTCTTTGTAGATTTTCTGTTAAACTCATCATAGATGGGATTCCATTATTCCCTTGTTTTGTATCCAATAATGTTAAACCACCCAATACTTTCTTATATAGTTCCTTTTCCTTATCGCTTAGTTCATTCCATACCTTGATGTCCTTAGAAACAGATATTTCTTCAGGAAGCCAAAATTGTTTTACATTTTGTTCCCAAAAAGCCTGTGTAAATCCATCTTCTTCTCTATTCCAGTTAACTGCATTATGTATTTTATGTAAATTAAACGTCATATATTTCTCTCCCTATACTGAACATACTAAACACTCATGAGTGTCTCTTGTCATCTTTGTTCTTGTGTAATATAAACTTTTCAGACCTTTTTTATATGCATATATGTAATGTCTAGCTATGTCTCTAGTTGTCTTTTCATCTGTGACAAACAGTGTTGTTGATATGCCTTGGTCAACATGGTTTTGAACTGTTGCTACTAAATCTATTACTTTTCTCATATCCATCCTGTATGCTGATTGATAATATAACATATTATCATTTGTTAAAAATGGCATTGGATATATTGTAGTAGAATCTCCATATGTTCTTACTTCTACTGGTTCAGTAATTGGCATTATACTTGATGTAGCATTTTGCACATAACTAATACTTTGAGTTGGTGCTATTGCCATCAAATAAGCATTATATATGCCTTTTTCTTTTACTTCGTCTAACAAACTTGCCCAATCTTCTTTAGTTGGTATATGGATACCTTCAAATAATGCCTTTACCTTATCTGAATTTGGTAAATAAGATTGCTCATAGTATTTTGATAGTACTTTGCTTTCTCTACCTTTAGCATATTCTGATTTATTGAAACCTTCAAAAGTTTGATTTTTTTCTATAGCTATTTTCATCGATGCTTTAATTGAGTAATATCTAATCATTGCAAAAAATACATTAGAAAAATCTATGGCCTCCTCTGAGGTATATAAAATATTTTCTCTTACTAAATATCCATGTAAATTCATAGCTCCTAATCCTATAGAATGAGACTTACTATTACTATTACTAACCGTTGGCACTGGTTTTATATCTGTACTATCTGCTACAAATGACAATGCTCTTATTGCTGTCTCAACTGTACTTTCTATAGTTTTATTATCCATAACATTAGCTATATTTAGAGAGCCAAGGTTACAACTTATATCTTGTCCCCATTCATTTTTACCTCCATAACCTTCTATTTTTGAAGGTGTCTGATATTGGAATATCTCACAACACAAGTTAGACATCTTGACCATTCCAACATCTCTTAATGTATGTTCCTTATTTGCTGTGTCTATGTATACTACATATGGGTATCCACTCTCTTGTTGCATCTGTGCTATTTTAGTCAATATCTGTCTAGGATTTATTTCTTTTTTTCTTATGTCCTTATCATTAACCAACTTTTCATACCACTCATTCATTTCTATCTCATCAAGATAAACTCCATACTTCTTATATACAGTATGAGGATAAAATGCATATGCAATCTTATTTTTTTCTGCTAATTCCATAAACTTATCAGGTATTATTGCCCCTAGTGATAATGTAGCAAGTCTTATTTTCTCATCAGCATTTATCTTTTTCGTATCCATCAATAATTCAAAATCAGGATGAAACACAGTAAGGTAAACTGCTCCAGAACCTTGTCTAGCTCCCATTTGATTGAAATAACTAAAGGATTGTTCCAACATTTTTGCTACACCAACAACTCCTCCAGCTGCTCCTTCTATGTCTTTAATTGATTCACCTGATGCTCTAAGTTTAGATAAGTTTAGTGCAACTCCTCCACCAATCTTTGATAAATGGTTTGATGAAGATATAGCATATGATATGCCTTCTGTACTATCTTCTACAGATAATAAGAAGCATGATACCATCTCTCCAGCTCTTTTTCTTCCAGCATTTAAAAATGTTGGAGTAGCTGGTTGAAACTCTTGTTTTACTATTTTATCTGTAAGACTTAGAGCTAGACTTTCATCACCATTTCCTAATGTCAAAGCTACAATTAATACTTTCTCATTATATGTTTCTAATATTTCTTTTCCATCATTGCTTTTTAATGCGTAATTTTGATAAAACTTGTTTGCACTCATATATGATTGAAATTTAAACTGATATTCCTCAATAAACTTATATACCTTTCTAATAAAATCCATACTGTACTTATTTATTACTTCTTCTGAATAATAACCTTCATCTATTAAGTACTTTAATCTTTCTTCTAAGTCTTTAAATTTTTTCAACTTTGGTTTTATAAATTCTTCTATGTAACTACTTAAGGCTTCCTTGTCTTTTTCTAATTGGTATTTACCTTGTTCATTTTTAATTATCACTTGATTGTTAAGCTCTATCCAATTCATTATTTACCGTCCTTTTAACATAATCTTGTGCTATAATTTCATTTAATTTGATTATTATTTCTTTTAGTATTTACTAGTTTAAATTCCTAAAATAACTTATAGATATCTAAATATAATAAGTATTTTTCAAAAACAAAAGCACTACATATAGTCAGTGCTTTATCTATTATATACTACATATAGTATATACACAAATTTTTTTATATCTAAACTTTTATTATTCTATTACTTCTATTATTTTTATTTTCAAGAAATTCTAAAGGATTTAACAGAAAATTAATTTATATACTATTCCTATAATCTTTTTATTTTTTATTTTTATATACTTATTATATACTTAATATTTTATATAATAGTTAGGAGTTTTCCATTTGTTGTTATATAATTATATATATAACTATTTTACTACTGAAGGTATAAAAATAAATTCATGAAGGTGATTTTTATGAGAGATATTTCTAAATATGAACTTGAAAAGATACTTAAAAAACATTATTTATGGCTTAAAGACAAGAATGATGGAGAAAGAGCTGATTTAAGAGAAATAAAATTAGAAAATATGAATTTAAAGGGATACTGTTTAAGTAATATTGATTTTTCATGGTCTGACCTTATTGATTTAAACTTAGAAGAAGCAGATTTAGAAAACTCTAGCTTTAGTAACTCTTATTTTTCAAATTGTTCATTAAAAAATTCCATCTTAAAAAATGCAGACCTAAGTGGAGCTAATTTTAGATTTTGTGATTTATCTAATTCAGATATAAGAGGAACTAATTTAGAAAACTCCAACTTAGAATATGCCACTTTAGATGGAGTAGTATCAGATGAAAATACTCGTTTTTTCAAGTTATACTGTCCTGAGACAGGAGCATTTATAGGCTATAAAAAGTGTTTTAATTTTAGAATGGTACAATTATTAATTCCAAGTGATGCAAAAAGAGTTTCTGCTACATCAAATGCTTGTCGATGTGATAAAGCAAAAGTACTGTCAATTACAAGCATAGATGGCAAAGAATCTTTTAAAAGTGCTCGTGCATATGCTGATGAAAATTTTATATATAGAGTAGGAGAAACGATTATAGCTGAAGAATTTAATGAAAATAGATGGAAAGAATCAACTACAGGAATTCACTTCTTTCTAACTAGAGAGGAAGCCATTGGCTATTTATAAATAATAAAAAAAGAGTATCCATAGTATTTAAAACTATTAAGATACTCTTTTATAAATTTTCTAGTTTAAAATTAAAATTTATCTTACAATCTATAGAAAATTGTTCATGCTGATACTATCCATAATTTTTGAAACTTTATCTATATATTCTATATTATTACTCAGCTCATTATAATACTTCTTACTCTCATCTATTGTTCTAAATGAATACACTTTTTTATCCAATTTTAAAGCCTCTTTTATAATGTCTATGTTTTTTTTATTTGTTTCTCCTACACGAAATCCTGTATCTATTATAATCTTAGAATCATTTAAATTTCTAATAGCCAAATCGAAACTCTCCTCACTTATTGGTTCAAATGGCTTTTCTGTAAACATCTTTATGCCCATAGTTCTACCAATTTCATAATCAACATCATTTTCATGTATTATTCCAGAATATAAACCTATACCCTTTTTAGTAAAAGCTCTATAAATTGGTGTAGCCTTACCACCTCCGCCAATTATAAAAACTTCATTTTTAGATTTATTACTAATCTCTACTGAACCTAATAGACTATTAAAGTTTTTATCATCCAATTCATAAAGTGAATTTATAATATCTTCATCCACTACATCTTCAGGCTGACCATAAGCTATGACTTTATTATTCTTTATAAGAGCAACTTTATCACAACTTTTTAATGCTATATCTATTTCATGCAATGAAAGTATTACTGAAATTGATTTTTCCTTACTTAATTTTTTTAGTATATTTATAAGCTCTAACCTATGCTTTATATCTAAGTGAGTTGTAGGTTCATCCAATATAATGATTTCTGGCTCTTGAACTAAAGCTCTTGCAACTAATACTTTTTGTTTTTCTCCATCACTTAGTTCATCAAAATATCTTTTTTTTAAGTGCAATGCATCTACAGATTCTAATGCTTCATCTACCATTATTAAATCTTTTTTAGATAGACTACCAAAAAAACCTGTATATGGATATCTTCCTATATTAACTATATCTTGTACAGTCATTAAATCACCTAATAATCTATTTGTAAGCACTAAAGCCATTTTTTTCGATAATGCTTTTCTTGATATATGATTTATATCTACGTCATTTAGATATATATCCCCTTTTATTGGTGTTATAAGTTTAGATAAAGACCTTAATATAGTAGTTTTTCCAGCACCATTACTTCCTAAAAAGCATAATATTTCTCCATTTTTTACCTCTATATTTATATCACTCACAACTACTTTTTTATTATATCCCACACTTAAATTATTAGTTTTCAACATACCTAAGCCCTGTCCTTCCTTTTCATCAATAGCATTACTACAATTGGTGCTCCTAATAAAGATGTTATTGTACTTATTGGTAACTCTACTGGTGACAAAATTACTCTTGATATCAAATCACAAAGAGCTGTAACTATACCTCCTAAAAAGATTACCACTGGTATTAGCACTCTATTATCTGATGTCTTAAATATCAGTTTTGAAATTTGTGGTACTGCAAGTCCAATAAATCCTATAGGACCTGCAAATGCTGATACTATTGCTGCTAGTATACTAGATATAAATACTACCAAAAATCTAAAAAATTTTATATTTATACCAATACTTTTAGCATACTCTTCTCCTAATAAAAAAGCATTTAGAGGTTTTATTATAAAGATACTCATTAAAAGACCTAACATACCAATCAGTATAAGTATCTCTACTTTTTCCCAGGTAAATCCAGAAAAACTTCCCATCGACCAAACAGTAAATTCTTTTAATTTTTCACTATTTGCAAATGATTGTAGTACATTAGTTATACCACTACATACATATCCAGTCATAATTCCTATTATTAAAAGAGTCGTTATATTCTTTACCTTACTTGCAAATAAAATGACTACAGACATTACAATCAAAGCTCCTATAAATGCTGCTACAAATATACTCATTGAAGTTATATTTTCAAATCCTAATGTATATCCACCTAAAATCATAAGCGCTACTGATAAAGTAGAGCCTGAAGATACACCTAATATATATGGTTCAACTATTGGATTCTTAAAAAATATCTGTAGTAAAATTCCTGATACTGCTAAACAAGCTCCACCCACCATAGTTGCAAGTACTCTTGGAATCCTTATGTTGTATATTATTTTATAATGTTCTGTATTATCCATACCTCTTAATACAACATCTATTATTTCTTTAAACTCAATTTTTACAGAGCCAAATGCTACACACACTAAAAAAGTAAGTATCATGCCTATAATTAGTCCTATAAATATTGTAGTATTCTTTATTCTCATTTTATTAATAAAATCCATTTATATACCCCTCTTAACAAATCTATATTAACTAAAATCCATAAAACTCATCTTTTAGTGTCGTATTATATATTATTTATCATAATTTATATAATGTTTAATTTTTTCACCTGTAGTACCTGGATGAAACATCTCAACTAAATCTACTATTAATTCATCAGTCTTATCTACTGATTGATAATAATCTGGAGCAAATACCCACAAGTTACCATTTTTTACAACATCCAAATCAGCCAATACAGGTGCACTAGATTTTATAGACTCTAAGTTTGGTGCATAATCTGAGCTTGATGAGTATACAAATATATCTGCATCCTTTGCAACTTCATGTAGTTGTTCAATACTCACTCTTCCTTCATTTGAATCCATTGAAGCACATGCATTTATTCCACCTGCCATTCTTATCATATTATCTACATATGAATCTTTAGGTGCTACATAAGCATTTCCTTCATATACAGATGCCCATACTACCTTAGGCTTGTTCTTGTTTTTTATCTTTTTACTTACTTCTTCTATCTTTTGTACTGTTTTATTTAATTCACTAGTGGCTATATCTTCTTTATCATAAAACGCAGCTATTAAACTTGTCCATTCCATTCTTCCAAATGGGTTTTGCTCTTTGTATTCATTATCTACAACATAGTTAAGTCCTAATTCTTTTAGTTTATCAATAAATTTTGTATCAGCTTCTGATAGACCACTACTAACTATAGTTAAATCAGGATTTAAGTCTACTATTTTTTCATAATCTGGTGCTAAGTTTGAACCAACATAATGTATCTTTCCGTCCTTCATCAAATCTTTAATTTCTTTGATAGTCCAATACTGTTCCTCTGTTGTTACTGCTTTTATGCTATCTAGCTCACCTATTGTTCTTAGAGAACAGGCTTGTGTTGTAGATGCTATTAATACATTATCTACAGGTGTTCTAACTATATTAGCATTTTTATACTTTTCAGGAACTTCAATTTTTTTAGGGATTAAAATCAGTTCTCTTTTATCTCCATCAGTTACTTTTTTAATTCCATCCTCTAAGTCTTCAACACTAAATCCACTTGCATATTTTAATTCTAACTTCTTACCACTACTAACTTGTGCATTCTCTTTATCATTTTTACTACATCCTATAAGACCTCCTACTAAAAGAACTATCATAATACTTAGAAAAAATTGCTTTAAAACATTTACTTTAAATTTCATCTCTTTCACTCCAATATTTTATTTTTATAAGTGGTTAAAAATTTTAATAACATATATTTCTAAAATATATCTCATTAGAATTATATTAAAGTCATCTTTAATAATTATAACCTTTTAATAAAATAAAAAACTTCTCCTAATTTAGAAAGGAGAAGTTTATATATCAATTTTACAAAAAATGAATTGATATTTCATTTTATTATAAATTACAATTTCCACCCTAAATTGAACCTATGTAATACTTGGCAGGTCTCCTGACTCACGGCTTTTCCTCTATCACCCTTCCCAAAATTTTTCATATAAAATCTCAGTGGATTTTGATTTCGTATCCGTATACAGTAGCGGGGGCTGTAGTGAACTTGCATCACTTTCCCTATTAAACTAATCTAGTACCCTAGTATTATTTAATTTAATTTTTATTAAGATAATTGTAGTTTATTGTTGGCAACTTTGCAAGGTTGATTTAACATATAAAATAAAGAGTGCCTAAAATGACTATAAAAATCATTTTAAAACACTCTTTGTTTTTTACTATATATCTAATTAAGCAGTTAACATATATTTAATTCATTCATTAATTTTTTAATCTCACATACTTGATTTTCATTTGGTTTTGTAAAAGGGGCAGTCATATAATCACTTACTTGTAATCCCCTTATATTCAGAGCTTTTTTCATTGCTGGTATAAATGGGTTTGTTATTAAATAAAAATCCATTGCTTTGTTGATATATTTTTGAATTTCTATAACCTTATCCATATCTCTATTATTATAAGCTTCTGCCCATTTTGAACAAACTTCTGGAATTAAATTTGATAAACCTCCTATACAACCTGCTCCCCCAGACATTAGATTATGTATAAAGTTTTCGTCATAACCACTATATATCTTAAAATTTGGGAACTCTGCTTTCATAGTATTTATTAAATCTCTAGTATGCCCCATTAAAGTTACTGTATCCTTATAACCAACTATATTTTTATGTTTTCTTACAAGTCTTAATGTAAGTTCTGGACTCAAATCATAACCAGTTCTATCTGGATAATTATATAGATATATTTCAGCTTCTGTATTTTTAGCTATTTCACTATAAAACAACTCAATACTGTCATCATCAAGAGAGAAATAATAAGGGCTTATTATCATAACTCCATCAGCTCCACTATTATGTGCATAATTTGAAAGCTCTATAGACTCTTTTATACTCATACGACTTGTACCTATAAACACTTTTACTCTCTTATTAACATAACTAATTACTAAATCTATAAGTTCTTTTTGCATATCCATAGACATATTAAAGAACTCTCCAGTACTTCCCATTATAACTAGACCATCTACACCTCCATCTATAAGATGGTCATAGACTTTCTTATTTCCTTCTTTATCTAAATTTCCTTCTTCATCAAATATTGTAACCACTGGTGTCAAAAATTCTGCTTTCATAATTTAAACTCCTAAAATTTATTTTAATATGTTCATTTAATACATTCAGGTTTTGCCTTAACATTACCTATATTAAAACATTTATTTAATGTAATTTCTTAAAATTCCAATACTTTCAACCTCACATTCAATTACATCTCCACTACTCATATATCTAGGGGGCGAAAAACCCATACCAACTCCAGAAGGTGTACCTGTAGCTATAATATCTCCAGCCTCTAAAGTCATCCCCTTTGAAAGTTCTGAAACTATGTCTGAAATGTCTGATATGAATAATCTTGTATTAGAATTTTGTCTTTCTTCACCATTTACTCTACTACATACCTTAAGTTTTACAGGAAAAGAAATTTCACTTTTATGTAAGATACATGGGCCTAAAGATGTAAATGTATCTAATCCCTTTCCTCTAAACCACTGAACATGCTCTTTTTGTAACTTTCTAGCAGAAATATCATTTATAACAGTGTACCCAAAGATATAATCTTCGACCTCTTCTTTTTTAATATTAACACCTGTTTTACCTATTACTACTCCAAGTTCAACTTCATAGTCTAATTGACTATTTATATTAAAATGACCATCTATCTCATCTTCTGGACCTATCGCTTTTGTTACACGTTTTGTAAAATAAACTGTTTTTTGAGGTTCTTCAAAACTATTATCAAAGTGAGTTTGAGTTTCTTCAAGATGGTCTTTATAGTTCACTCCCACACATAAAATATCATGTATAGGTTTTTCTATCGGAACATGTATAATACATTCTTCTCTTTTAAAAACATCATAATTGTGGAATCTATCTTCCTTTATAATACTTTTTATCCTTATAATATCGTCTTGAGATATATTTTGAATTAAATCATTTAAATCTTTAAAAGATTTGCTAATATTTAAGGAATTAATGTCTACAATAAATAATTCATCTTTAGAAAAAAAACCTATCCTTTTACATTCATTTTTTCCTTTAGTAAAACTGACAAACTTCATAATCTCACCCTTTATTAAAATTCTATATATATTCAGTCTTTTACTTAAATCTTATACATAGTTACATACTCTAGCTATTGCCATTTCAGTATATCCAAGAGACTCTGCTTTTGATTGCTTTCCATTTGCTACATCTACAATCATGTTTAATAAATCATCTGCCAATTCTTCCATTGTTTGTGGACCATATATAACTGGACTGGCATCAAAGTCCATATTATCTTCCATATTTTCAAAAGTTATTTTGTTTCCAGTTATCTTTATCACTGGAGCTATTGGATTTCCTGATGGAGTTCCTCTACCTGTACTAAATACTACTATTTGAGCCCCTCCTGCAACCATACCAGCAACAGATGAAGCATCATTTCCAGGTGTATCCATTATAACAAGACCTTTTTTATCAATTTGTTTAGCATAATCATATACTTCACTTATTGGTCTATGACCACCTTTATGTATACAACCTAGTGATTTTTCTTCAAGGCTTGTCAATCCACCAGCTATATTTCCAGGAGATGGATTTCCTTCTCTAACCTCTTCTCCAACTAATTTTAACGAATTTTCATACCTATGTACTATATGTAATATTTTTTCTTTTACTTCTTCATTTACTGCTCTTCTAGCTAATATATGCTCTGCTCCTATAAATTCAGTAGTTTCACTTAAAATTGATGTTGCTCCTAAATCAACAAGTCTATCACTTAATTCACCTATTAGTGGATTTGCTGCTAATCCACTTGTTGGGTCAGACCCTCCACACTCAGTTCCTAGTATAATTTCAGATATTGGAAATTCTTCTTTTCTGAGTAAAGATGCCTCTTGAGCCATTTCTCTAGCATAACGAACAGCCTTTTCTATAGTTTTCAAAGTCCCATGTTCTTCTTGTATTACAAGAGTTTTTATTGGTTTGTTTGTTCTCTCTTTTATTGCATCAACTACCAAATCATTTTGACAATTCTCACATCCTAAAGATACAACTATTACCCCATATACATTTGGATTTGCTGCATATCCAGCCATGACATCCATAGTCAATTGTTGGTCTGAATTTACTTGTGAACATCCATTTTGATTATTAAAAGTAACTGCTCCTTGAACTTGAGATGCTATTATTCTAGTTGTATCTGATGCACAAACACTAGTAGGTAATACTAATATGTGGTTTCTTATACCAACTCTTCCATCGGGTCTTTTATATCCATAAAATTTCATACTGATTTCCTCCTAAAATAATCTATATACCTTCTGTAATTTTTATGTATTATAACTTTTTATTACACTTACTAATCAAATATTTAAAATAATATTTGACAATTATTAAATAGTAAAAAACAATGAATTTAACTTCTATAAACTTAAAAGAATTATTTTATACATTAGCCATAGCTTGTTCATCCAAATCTTCTCTAACACTTCTAACATTATGGATATGTACATGTTGACCAATTTTTATTTCCTGATTTGCTTCTCCTATATGTTCTCCATACTTAGTAACCTTATCGCCTTCAGCCATGTCTTTTATAGCCAATTTATGATAAATAGTTATATCATCTAGTGCTGTAATTGTTTTTACTGTTTTATCTTTTAATTTAAAACTAATTTCGCTATTCTTACCTATTGCTTCAATAGCTACTGCAACATTATCTTTTTCATCAATTATCACTGCATTTATCATTATTCTTATTCTCCTTTGTAAATAATATAGTTTTATTAATATCCTAAAATCTAATTAGAGAGTTTACTATTTAAATAGTAAACTATGTAATATTAAGCTACTATCGTTCCATCCTCTTTTTGTTTTGGAAACTTAGGACACCCATACTTCTTAGCCCACCAACTAGTTATAAGAGGTACTAATATTGCAGTGACAACTACTGCTGCTGCTACTTGAGTTGTTGCTGTTGCAACATATGGTTGCCATGATGGGTCAACTAATGCAACAGCAGCAGGTACGGCAATCGCATTTCCAGCAGTTGTAGCTACAGCCCACCCTGCATATCCTGGACGTTTTCCTATAAATTTATCACAGAATACTATAAATATACCTCCTACAAACACAGATATTAATCCAAGTAGTACTCCTGATAAGCCTCCTTTTAGTATACTTGCAAGATTTATGCTACTACCTAGTGCAAATCCTACAAAAGGTACAAGCAAGTTACATCCTGGCTCTAAAAATTCTTTCATTTTTTTATCAAAATTACCTATTATCATACCAACAAGTATTGGTACTATTGCAGCCAATAAAGACAACAAAGGTACATTTGCAAGACCTGAAGTCCCAAGAGCTATCAATGTAAAAAATGGTCCATCATTTAAAGTAAGTAAACTCATAGTTGCACAATCTGTTTCATCTCCATATGAAGTCATCAATGAAAGATATATACTACCATTACTATTTGTAACTGCACTTATAACAGCTAATGTTGTAAGACCAAGTACTCCATCCATTCCAAATAGTTTACCTATAACTATACCTATTAAAGCACCTATAGCAAATTTCGAACCAAGAAGAATTCCGCCTCTTTTTAAAACTTTTGGCATTTCTCTAAATTGAAGTTGCGTTCCCAAGCACACTAGCTGAACTCCAATTATAGTTGCAGACCCAACGCTTGAAAATACTGCAGTTGTAAATGAACCTATTTGCACAATATCTGGGCAAAATGTATTAATGAAAGCTGCTATAAACATTGGAACTATCATCATACCTGCAGGAATTTTTTTAATAAAATCCATTATCATAAAGTTACTCCTCCTAAAACATGATATTTAATTACTCTTATTAAATTTTTAGCTTTAATTCTAACGGCCGTTTCGGTTCGTATTTAAGAACTAAGTTTTTATTTACGAATCTTTGAGTTAATGATAGCATTTTCCTATTTATGAGTCAATAAAAAAAATAAATTTTTGTCAAAATTTTTTCAAATTATCTGACAATATATTATGTATTATCAAATAGCTTCATTATATGCAAAAATACAAAGCACTAAAAAATATAGATTACTAAAATATACAAAATTTTTTACATAATTGAAATGACACACAAATTATAAGATACAATTCATAATATTTTGATATATCTATACAAAATATAGCTATTAAATAGATTCTCTTAAATTATATAACTAAATATCACCAACTTTCTTTAGGTATATTTTGGAAATTAATATAATTATTAATTTATAATCTTCTAAAAAATATCTATCAGTCCTTAAATCAATAACTTCTTCATGTACAAATTTACATATTTATTTTCCACATTGTAAAATATCACATAGTGTGCTAAAATCAACATATTCTAATACTTTAAATTAATAAAAAGAGGGGGGAAATTTATGACTTCAGATAATCATCGCCCGACAGCTAGGATATTAGATATTTTAGAAGCATTAGCTGAATCCGAAAACGGATATACTCTTACAGAAATAGCAGATGCTATTAATGCTCCAAAAAGTAGCATCTTTCCTATAGTTCATACACTTAGTGCTAGAAAATATATTACTATTGACAAGAATACATCCAAATACTCTATAGGGATACGTTCTTACACATTAGGTTCTTCATTCTTTGAAAAAAGAACTATTTTCAATTATGTAATTGAAGAAATGACTAATATAGTTAATTCTTGTTCTGAAACTTGCCAGCTTGGTATACTTGACAACAATGAAGTCCTTTATGTTGGTAAAGTAGATTCGCCAGAACCAATTAGACTTATTTCTTATGTTGGTAAAAAAATACCTGCTAATTGTACGGGTCTTGGAAAAGCTCTTTTATGTGATTTTGATAAGGAAACACTAATAAGTTTATATCCAGATGGTTTAAAAGGCTTTACAGAAAAATCAATTACAGACTTTGATGTTTTATATGAGCAACTTCTTGAAGTTAAAAAAACACAAATAGCTTCAGAATGTGAAGAATCAATGCAACATCTAAAATGTCTTGCTGTACCAATAAGAAAAAATGGATGTATAAGAGCTGCTGTTAGTGTAACACTACCATTATTTAGAGCTAATGAAGAAAAAATAGAACTGATAAAAGAATTACTTTTAAATGCTCAGAAAAATATTCAATCTATGATGGAAGAACGCAATGAAGATATTATAATAAATTAAGTTAATATTTCACAGATACGATATATTGAAAATTGTAATAATTAAAGATTCTATTTTAAACTGGCATATTTATTTGATTTATACAATAAAAAACAAAGCTACTGATTTAACTACAGTAGCTTTGTTTTTTTATGATAGTTTTTATTTTTTTGTTGACATGGTAAAAATACTATGTTAAATTCTAATCATAATCGTATTTACGAATTAAGTTCCTATATAAGAACTCATATATCTGTATTAATCTAAGGCATAATTATATGATAAACAAGCTAAAGAAAGATTATTAGATATATATTTCTTATATAAAAATCAATTTAAAATAAAAGGAGATTTTAGTTATGAGCATTTATTATGTACCACCAATAAATTTACTTGGAAAAGGATGCCTTAATGAAGCTAAAGATTCAATTAAATCACTGGGAACTAAAAAAGCATTTGTTGTTAGTGATAAATTTCTAGTTTCAAACGGTACTGTAAAAAAAGTAACAGATATTCTATCTCAGATAGGTGTAGATTTTGTTGTTTATGATGAAGTTAAACAAAATCCAACTGTAACTAATGTAAATAAAGGGCTTGAAATATTAAAGTCAGAAAATTGTGATTTTGTTATCACTATAGGAGGAGGTTCTCCACAAGACTGTGGTAAGGCTATTTCTATATTAGCTACTAATGGAGGAGATATTAGGGATTATGAAGGTGTCAACAAAACTTCTAAAAAATGTCTTCCTATTGTAGCCATAACTACTACTGCTGGTACTTCTGCTGAAGTTACAATAAACTATGTTATAACTGATGAAGACAGACATGTAAAAATGATAATGGTTGATACCAATTCATTAGCTACAATGACAGTAAATGACCCAGAATTAATGATTAGTAAACCATCTAATTTAACTGCAGCAACTGGTATGGATGCTTTAACTCATGCTATAGAAGCTGTAGTGGCTAATGGAGCTTATGATGTTACAGATTCAACAGCTTTATATTCTATAAAACAGATATTTAAATACCTTCCAAGAGCTGTTAAAAATGGTAATGACATAGAAGCTAGAGAACAAATGTGTTACGCTTGTTTCTTAAATGGAATTGCATTTAGTAATGCAGGACTTGGTAATGTACATGCCATGGCCCATCAATTAGGAGGTTTATATGATTTACCTCATGGAGTATGTAATGCCATGCTACTTCCAATAGTTGAAGAAGAAAATGCTAAATCTGCTCCTTCTAAATTCCGTCCAATCGCTGAGATTATTGGAATGGATGTACATAATAAGTCAGATAAAGAGTGTGTTGACTTTGTAATAAATAAAATAAAAGCTCTTTCTGAAGAAGTAGGAATCCCAAAATCTTTAAAAGATGTAGGTGTTGATAATCCTAATTTTGAGTTACTTGCAGAAAACTCTATGAAAGATGCATGTGCTGGAGCTAATCCTGTTTTCTTTGACAAGGATAAACTTATAGAATTATTTATGAAAATATCTTAATTATAACAACCTACCCCATAAATTAATTATATATACTTATAAGGGAGTGCCTCAAAATACAATTATTTTATTATTGGCACTCTCTTACTACATCTTTCAAATCGTAATTCTTATAAAATACTAACATATACTATTATTAATTAAGAATCTTAGCTCTTAATTAACAAATCAAATATTTTATTAATGAATTATGACTGTTGTTGTATCTGGTATATTATCGTATATCCATTTTGCATTTTCTGTATTCAATCTTATACAACCATGACTAAGAGCTTCACCAAGTCTACCATCTATTATATAGCTACCTGTCGAATCGTATAATACCGAATGATAATAATATCCACCTTTAATTCTAGTAGCGTACTTAACCGAATATTCATCTGTCCCAAAAGAAGGTTTTCTTCCACTTATATAAAATGTCCCTGTTATAGTTGGAGTTTCAGGTTTCCCTATAGTACATTGCCACTTATAAAGTTGACCCCAACTTCCATTATCTTTCTTAAAAATATAAGTATATTTATTTCTAAGGTCTGTCACAATTAGATAATCACTCGTGCTTTTAATATTATTTTCGTTAACAAATTTAGTCATATCAGTATAAAAATACTTATAATCTAACTCATTAGGTTTATTTCCATCAGTTGATAAGAAATAATTAAAAACATATCCTATTTTGTCATCATATACAACTTTACTCCAATCCCCATCTATTTCTAAAACTTCGACCCTAGATTTTTCGGGAATTACTGTAATTATATTTGAAGTCGTAGATTTGTCTTCTCTTAAATTTAAGTTACTCCAAGTATATTCGCTTACTGATACTAAGTCCTTATATACATACCCTTCTTGAGAATTATACATTACTTTAATCCATTCATCTTCTTCATCTAATACCTCCATTTTTGCTCCTTGAGGTATTACAGTTATAATACTTGAATTTGTAGATTTGCCAGACCTCAAATTTACATTTACTAAAGCATATTTATATATAGGTGTTCTATATTTTTTAATATTTATTTTAGTTAACTTCACACATACCATCCTCTCATATGTCTTTTTACAACATTTTATGAAATTCGATATGTATTCGTTCTCCTATTTTCAAACTTTACTTGTATTACTGATAATATTGCTATATACAGACTGGTTTTTTCTCACTTATATTTATCTATTTATTTAAATTCACAATATTACAATCCTTAATATATTCTTCAATTATACCTCTAGCAATATTAAAATAGCTTATGCATTTATCAACTATAACTGCATCACTACTAACTACTCTATCTAATTTTTCTAATACAACATCTGCATTTTTTACTAACTCTACCTCAGTTTCAATTCCCCATATTTTAGCATACTCCAGTATCTTATACTTTAAATTTCCTGAATTAGAAACTGGAGAATCTAGATAAAATCTAATTTTTTTTGCATTGTATTTATTTAAAAATTCTCCTATCAGCTTTAGGGCTTCTTCTGTTTTATCTATAATCTTATATGTCCCCCTAAGCCCTGCTAAGTCTCTCATATTACCATCACTACCTATTACTAAAGTTCCACCAGATAATGCCACTTCTATAGCTATTATTAAATTAAAACCATCTATATTTATAAGTCCTTCTTTGATTTTATCTAGAGAAAGTTTTTTTGACTGTCTTATTATATTTTTTTCTTCAGTGCATACTGCCCTTTTTAGTGCATCTCTTTGTCTTATGGAAAACTGATACCTATCTCCAACAAAAGTAACAACTGGGTCTATTTTATAATCTCTATTTATTAACCATTCTATTTCTTCCTTAGCCTTTATAAGCCTTACTAATTCACTACTTGAAAACCATCTCTTATCATTCTCATCAAACCCTCTTTTAGATACTTTATTCATATGATTTCACCTCCCTATTTTAAACATTGCTCTAATATCTTAAGTATGATAAACTTACTCTTTTAAAATATTTTTGATACTATTATATTATCCATTTAAGTTATCCAATACTTAAATTATATCGTTTAATTCCAGTTTATAATACAAAATAATAATTTCTATAGTACATTTATAACTTTACAATACAAAAAGGATACTATTAGTAATTTATTATAGTATCCTTTTTATAAAATCTATTTATAATGATAATTTTAGGCTTTATATATTTAAATTTATGATTATACTTCTTTTATCATATTAGGAGATAGAACATCATTAAGAGCTTCTGTCATAGTTGGATGTGCATAAACACGGTCTCTTAAATATGTGTACTCTACTTCTAAATCTATAGCTAATTGAATTAAGTGGATAATCTCACTTGAATCTTCACATATCATAGTAGCTCCAAGTATCTTATTTGATTTTTTATCAATCACAATCTTTATAAAACCATCTGTCTTACCGATTTGCTTAGCTCTTGGAATCGCTTCGACTGGCATCTTTGCTACTAATACTTCATATCCTTTTTCCTTAGCTTGTTTAACATTAAGACCAACTCTTGAAAATGCTGGACTTATAAATATAGAATTTGGTATATTTTTTCTATCACTATTGCTTCTAGTCTTATCTCCAAATAATTGATTAATAATTATACGATAGTCATCTAGTGAAATATAAGTAAATTGTGGACCTCCATTTATATCTCCTATAGCCCATATATGCTCTTTGTTAGTCTTAAGAGTATCTGATACTTTAATAAATCCCCTTTCATTTAATTCTATACCTGCATTTTCTAGTCCTAACCCCTCAGTATTTGCCTTTCTTCCTGTGGCTACAAGTATCATATCGCTTGTTAATTCCTGTAATTTACCTTCTATTTCATACTCTACTATAGCTAAGTTAGAAACTTCTTTAATTTCTTTTATCTTTGTATTATTTATAATTTTTACATTTCTCTTTTCAAGTAGTTTTATTATTTCTTCTGAATCCTCAGTATCTTCATTTGGTAAAATACCATTATTAGAATTTAATATTGTAACTTCTGCTCCAAATGAACTGTAAATACCTGCAAACTCTAGACCTATAAAGCCAGCTCCTATGATTGTCATTTTTTTAGGTAGAGTCCTTAGATTCATAAGAGACTCACTATCATATACTACATTTTTATTTTCCACACCTTTAATATTAGGTATAAATGGTCTTGAACCAGTATTAACAAATATCTTGTCTGCCACTAACTCATAAACTTCATTTTCAGTTTTAACTTGAACTGTATTTTCATCAATAAAAGTTCCCATTCCTGTGAATATAGTTACATTATCATTTGAATTTAATTTATTATAGTTAACTTCTCTAAGTTTTGTAATTAAAGTTTCTTTTTTATCTATAGCTTTCTCATATTCAGCTTGAGCTTCTTCCCAAGAACTTATATATTTCGCTTTTACACTGTTTGCCGAGTTCTCTAAACTTTTAGTTGGTATACATGCCACATTTATACATGTTCCACCATACATCTTATTTGATTTTTCTATTAAAGCTACTTTTAAGCCTTTATTTGCTAAATCTCCTGCTAATGTTTTTCCACCTTTTCCAAATCCCATTATTATTGCATCAAATGTTTTTTTCATATAATTTTCAACCCCTTCTTGTATTATTTATACTTTTACTATAACAAGATTATCTAGGTAGTACAATTAGGCACTTTTTTGTAACCTTAAATTGATTTGAATCCTTATATTTAAACATTTTAATCTATTTATTTCTTTGATTCTCAATAAAAGATGCCATAGTCTCTTTATCCATAGCTCCTGGAATATACTGAGTTACATATCCTTCTTTATCAATTATAAACGTAGTTGGAAAAGCATTAATTCCATATTGATACGCTAATGCTCCATCTTCATCAAGTGCAACAGGGAAAGTATACCCTTCTTCTTTTAAGAAGTTAATCACATGTTCTCTTGAACCTTCTCTACCCAAATTAGGTGAAGCTACACCTAAAATTACTACATCTTCATTATTTTTCTTATAGTCTTTGTATAGTTGTTCTATGTGAGGCATTTCTTCTTTACATGGAGGACACCATGTAGCCCAGAAATTCAAAAACACAACTTTACCTTCATAATCACTTAATTTATGTGTCTTACCATATTGGTCTGTTAGAGTAAAATCAATAGACTTTATTCTCTCTTCATCTTTAGCTCCTGATTCATTATTTCCATCATTAGAGTCTTTTTGACCACCAGTATCACTAGAGCTATCTTCTTTATTATTAGAATTTGCTTGTTTATTATCTTCCTGATTACTTTCAATTTTACTATTTTGTGGGATATTAAAATGTTTGCTTATACTCCCAAATCCATTTACCATCATTAATATTCCTGATACTATAAGTATAAGCCCACCTATTTTTTTAATAATTTCCATGTTGGATTTTATCTTGTCTATAGTTTTAAAAAGTTTACTATAAAACATAGATGTAATTATGAATGGCAAAATAAATCCAATAGTATATACTGCTATTAAAAGATTTGCACTAAGGTGATTGGTTGAACTTGAAACCATTACTAATACAGATGCTAGTATCGGTCCAATACAAGGTGTCCACCCAAAACTAAACGTAAAACCTAATATAAAAGCTGTTATTGCTTTCATTTCTTTAAACTTTACATTAAATCTTTTTTCTCTATTCAATATTGAAGATTTAATTATTCCCATGTAAAATAAGCCCATGATAATAATTATAATCCCACCAATGGACATTATTAAATCTTTATTCTCACTAAAGAACATACTCAAAACTCTTACTGATGAACCTAATATAAAAAATGTTGTCGAGATTCCAAGAGCAAAGAATATAGTATTTTTAAATAGAGAACTTCTTATAAAATTTGTCTTTCCTTCTTTTAAACTCTCTACACTACTATTTGATAATATACTCAAATAAATAGGCAAAATTGGCAATATACATGGTGAAAAGAACGACACCATACCTTCTATAAATACTAAAAATAAATTTACATTTTGCAAGCTAAAATTCCTCCTTATTTTATTTCCAATATTAAAATTTTAAGATTTATTTATCACAGTTTAAGTTTTTATTACTCCACATTATCATTTTTTCCATAACAGGAAGTAATAGTAATCCTGACTCACTTAAAAAATAGGTTGACTCTACAATATTATTAACCAACCTTTTTTTCTTAACTATAATCTCTTGTTCAATTAAAAAATCTAATTGTTGAGTTAGCATTTTCTTACTACACTCTGGTATAGCTCTTTGTAACTCTCCAAATCTTTTTTTATCTTTTTGTATTTCCCATATTATTATAGCTACCCATTTTTTACCTAATATACTAGATAAAGCCTCTACTGGACAATCATATATCATGTCATCTATATTGTACATTTTACTCTCCTCTTTTCTTTAATATTAAATAAATTGTTATAACAGTATGTGTTTATAGGTATTATGTATACTTCTAACCTTATTTAATTAAAATTTTTATTGTATATCTCCCTAAAACAAATTATTTTAAGTTTCATGTAATTAATATATCAGTTTTATATACATATCACAATTGGTCACTTTTTTGTAACTACATAGAACTTAGCATAAAATCAAATTGAATAATTGTTATTGAAGTATATACCCTAATTCATTTCATTAAAATTTTGTCGATTCTAAACTGCATATAAAATTACTCTAATATAATAGTTCTTTGTATAAACAACTTATCCTGTTAAACTATTTTTCTACTTTAACAAACTTTATACAAAATACTAGACTTATATATTAATATTTACCCAAATTTATGCAAATTAAAAAGTCTGACCGATTGCTGTCAGTCAGACTTTAAAATAATAAACTTATTTTTCACTTATAAATCTAATAATATTGAAATAACATCAAAAGGTGCTATTTCATACACTTGTTGTTCTTGTAATTCTTCTATTGCATTTACTATTTTCCCGTTTCTACTTTTAAATATTTGTTCATCTAATATCATTTTCTTACTAGTTGGATTTTCCAATCTTATTACAAATTTTTCTTTACTATAGTAAGAAAGGTAACATGCTGACACAAGATAGTTCTCTGGTAAAGATATTATTTCCAATTCTCTACTTACAGATTTTTCAATGATAGATTTTTGAATCTTATTATCTATACGATACAAAAAGAAATTGTAGTCCTGTAATTGATAATTTACACATTCCTGTAGATAATTGTGAGTTAAACTTGCAACTTCTAATTCATCAAATGGTTTAGAATTCATGTATACTGCAAATGAAAACTCTACCTCTTTAAGAATTTGGGCTTTATCAGTTTTAATTCTTATATGACCTTTTTTAGTCGTATCACCAGAAGCACGTCCTGGTCTATATAATAAGTCAGGCTTCCCTAATTCATCTGTAGTGGCAAGTAAAGTCAGTGCAATTTCATCTTCGATATGTTGATATTCTTTTATTCCTCTAGTAAATACAGTACAACTTCTATTTTGATTTGTTAGTGTAATATTACTTTCTAAAGGCTCTAAATCTATAGGCATCTCATTATAAATTTTTTCCCAGTTGTCAACAACTCCATTTTCTCTTGTTATATATCCAAATGGTAATGATGCTATATTTTTGTTATCCTTTATATCAGTTTTTAGATGAACACGTAATCTATGATTGTGTATTGTATTATCAACATAAAGTTTTACTTCTATTAATGGACTTTCCTTTACTAAAGTAATACTAGCTTTTACACTTAATTTTCCATTAAGGTTTTTATTTTTCCTATCTTCTAATGTAAGTGGTAGTAAAGTGATACCTTCAACCATTATTTTTTCATATCCTATAACTTTTTCTGTAGATACTTTATTAAATGAAAGTTTGATATCTTCATCATCTTTTAATGGAGAAAAATCATAAGTATCTCCTGCATTTCCACTGTCTCTTAATGTTAAAAAATTTGATATATAAGTGCCATCTTTAAGCTGTAAATTTAAGCTTCCATCTTCATACATTATTTTATAATTATCATTAGATATAAATGTATCATTAGATTCATTAAGTACCAACATTTCCTTATCACTTGATTCAAAACTAACAACCTTATATCCAAGTGCAGGAAGCTGTATATTTATTCTTATTTTTAATATATAATAACCTGGCTCTTCAATAAATATATTACCAGCAGGTGTCTCTTCTAATATATTTTCTCTCGATTTAACATAAGTTTCTTCAATTATAGTGGCATCTAAATTATCTTTAAAACAAATATTTTTACTATCACTTACAACCTGTATCTCTTTATATCCATTAAAACTTTTAGCTTCTGTATTAAATATTAAAATATCATTTTTAGATAATTTAAGCCCTTCCGAAATTTTTTTAACAATAGTATTTTCAATACTATCACATATTTCGTTTGCTTCTCTTATACGATGAAGAATATCCTCTGTCACAGTATCAGTTACACATCCAGCCAAACTATCATGTGCTTGTCCTTCTAAAAGTTTTTTCCATGTATTTATCAATAACTGATTGCTTATTTCAATCTTACTCTTTTTGGCAATTACTAATAGTGGTTCTATCCTTTTAATCAACTTATTTTCTAGTTTATCACAGGCTAATTTTATATCTATTCTACTAGAACCAATTGATTTATGTATTCTCGCAAGCACTGGCTCTCTAAATTCACCCCTATAACTTTCTAGTGACTCTATAGATTTTACATACTTCAAAAACGCTTGATATGAGCTTGTTATATATGAATATTTTCCTATATCATTAATCTCTTTAACTTTGTTTTTAAAATCACCAATTATATTCAATTGGTCATTTCCTGAAGGTATTAGTACTTCATCTACATCACTATAAGATTTGATAAAATCAATTGCAGGGTCTAAACGTCCATTTACATACTTTGATGAAGGTTCTAAAAGCATACCTGTTCCATATCCATGTGGCATATTTACAGCATATATATAACTTTCACCATTTAGACTTTTCCACTTAAAGTATGGTGATTGAACCTGTTTACCAAGATGTATCCCTCTCCAAAAGAATATATTGTCAAGACCTACATGTTTTAATAAGACAGGCATTTGTGCATTAAATCCAAATGTATCTGGCAAATATCCAATTCTCATATACTTACCATATTTTTTACTTTCAAAAATACCAATCATTAAATTTCTTAAAATAGACTCTCCTCTAGCAAAGAATGCATCTGTTTGAGTAAACCATGGTCCAATATGCAGTCTATCTTCCTTTATTAGTTTTTTGATGATTTCTATTTTTTCTCTATGTAGTTGTACATAGTCATCCAAAATAGAAAGTTGGCCATCAAGTACAAAACTTACATCTGTATTACGTTCTAGTTCATCAATTATATCTGTAAATAGTTGTTCACTAAGTACTAATGCATCCCCAGAAGTAAAATACCATTCTCTATCCCAGTGTGTATGATTAACAATATGTGCTTTTATCATTTAATCTCCTCTGTTCCTTGTCTTTTATATTTAAATCCAAAACTAATATTTAATACCTTATCTAGCATAAGATTTATATTGAATTTTAAGATTCCCACTCTGCTTCATCAAAATCATCTTCTTCAAATTCATCATCTTCAATTACTGGATTTCCACGTAATACTATAACTAGACCAGCCACAATTGCTGTTCCAACTGCTATTGATAATATATACATTGGCCAGTTCTCTACTGTAAACCACCCGTAAAATCCACTAATTGGAGTTGCATTTACTGAACCTAGACCAACTGCCATAGCTGAAGCAATTGCTGTTCCAATTACACATGAAGGTATTACTTTTAATGGAGATTCTACTGCAAAAGGAATAGCCCCTTCACTTACTCCAATTAGCCCCATTATAAGAGATGATTTACCTGCTTCACGTAACTGCTTATTATACTTCTGTTTTGCTAATATAGTAGCAAGGCCCAATCCTAATGGTGGTATAACAATTCCCACCATTGCAGCAGTATTAGGTGCATAAATTCCACTTGTTAATAATGCAAGTGATGTTGTTAAAGCTGCTTTATTAACTGGTCCACCTAAGTCAACTGCCATCATAGCTCCAATAATAGCTGCCATTAATATCTGATTTGTACCTGATAATCCATTTAACCAATTTTCTAATCCAGTATTTAATGTAGCAAAAGGAATACCTATCACATAATTGATTAATACAACAGTGATTAACGTACCAAATACTGGTACTATGAATATTGGTACTATTGAAGCTGCTGATTTTGGTAGTTTAACATGATTTTTAATAAATAAACATGTATATCCTGCTATTAAACCAACTGCTAAAGCTCCTAAAAATCCTGCTCCTATATCCTTAGCAATCATACCTCCAACAAGACCTGGTACAATGGCTAATTTGTCAGCTATAGAAAATCCTATAAATGCAGCAATTACAGGAAACATTAATCCTAAGGCAGTGCCTCCAAAACCATCTAAATCATGCAATAGTCTAACAATACTACTAGCACTTTCTGCATATTTAGCATCCCATATATCTGGTATGTTATAGAAAGAACCTCCCACACGAGATATTGCCATTATCATAGCACCTGCAATTACCAATGGAATCATATATGAAATTCCTGTTAAGACATGCTTTTTTAACTCAGAGACTATCTTTTTTAACATTATATTTCCCTCCACTTATTTATTGTCAATTAACTTTAGTGCATCATTTATTACTTTTTCTGCGTCCTTTATAGGTGCATTAACTGGTACTTCTAATATTTCTTTCCCTTCAAAACGTTCAGCATTTCTAACTTTAGTGTCTACTGCAAATATTACTACTTCTGCAATTTGTGCATCCTTTTCAGTTAATTCATTATCTATCCCTGTAGCTCCTTGTGTTTCAACTTTTATAAGGTGTCCCATTTTTTTTGAAGCTTTCTTTAATGCTTGTGCTGCCATATATGTATGTGCAACTCCTGTCGCACATGCTGTTACTGCTATGATTTTTCTTTTCATCTCTACATATCTCCTTCATTAAATATATTAATTATTTCTTGCTCTGAATTAGCTAATTTTAGTGCATCCACATTGTCATCATCCATAAGCTTAGTGGCCAATTTAGATAATAATACAAGATGATTACTATCCTTATCAATATCACTTATAGCCAGTAAGAAAATACTATCTACTGGTTTTTCATCTAAAGCGTCCCACTCAATCTTATTTTTAGTTCTTGCAAATACTATAGAAGATTGCTTGACAGCATTGCTTTTCCCATGAGGAATAGCAATCCCATTACCAATACCTGTAGTTGCATGTTCTTCTCTTTCTAAAACAGACTTAACATATTCTTCTTTGTTATCTACAATTCCATTTTTAACAAATATGCTACTCAATTCTTTTATTGTTTCCTCTTTTGTAGTTGTAGCAAGATTAAAAACAATTTGCTCTTTTTTTAATACATCTGATATTTTCACTATATATTCTCCTCCATTAGCAAATCGTACACTTCTTTTGGTGAAGTTGCACTTAATATGTCATCTATATTTTTTTTATTGTCAATGAAGTCATAAAAAACTTCATATATTTCATCAAGCTCTAAGTTTTTGTCATTTTCTAATGAAATAAAGAAAATAACTTCTACCTTTTCATTTCCCCATGTAATAGGATTTTTTAAAGTTGCAATAGATATATTAGATTTTTTAATATAACTAGGATTAGCATGAGGTGTAGCTATAGATTGAAAAGAGGTGTAAGATAAACTTTCTCTCTCAATTGCACTCTCAGCGATTCCATCTCTTGCAAAACCTTTTTTTATCAAATTATCTGTTATACATTTAATTACATCTTCATAATTTAAAGCTTCAATATTTAATAGAATATTTTCTTTAAAGATTAGGTTTTTAAAAGATTTATATTTTTTAGAAGTATTCCCTGAAACATTTTGTATATTTTTTTCCAATGTTCTTATATCACTTTCATTTAAAATAGGGCTAACTATTATTGTAGGAATCGTCTCTAACTCTAAATAAATAGTACTTATCACCAAATCTGCATCAATTTTACTAGATACTAATTCTTGTACAGAAAGTATCTTTTCAATTTTTATCATAGGAAAGTATTTTTTTATCCTTGCAGATAATAATCTGGATGAACCTAGACCTGTACTACATACTAGAACAACTCTAACATTTTGTGGAAGTTCTTTCACTCTTTCCCTAAAAGCTTCAAAATGTAGCGCTATATAAGCACATTC
Source organism: Clostridioides difficile (assembly GCF_001299635.1). Lineage (GTDB taxonomy): Bacteria > Bacillota > Clostridia > Peptostreptococcales > Peptostreptococcaceae > Clostridioides > Clostridioides difficile_A. The sequence continues at coordinate 153,872 of NZ_JRHN01000047.1, forward strand.
ATCATCATTTATCCTAATATCATATATAAATTCAATTACCTTCTTTAAATCCAAAGCCTGTTCAAATGATAAAGAAAAGTTTTGCTTTATTGTATTTACATATGGATTTTTAATACTAAGACCGTATTTCAATCTATTTATTGATGAATGTACATGTGAAGTTAGTCCATCAATCAAATCTTTGTCGTAAGCTGTCTCATACAATGTATTTTTAATAATTTCTCGAAGATTTGAGATATTATTTGTATTTGTCTCATAGTGATTATCTGACGTATCTTTTAGTTCAGTAGTATCTCTATGTTGGTCAGATGCTACTAGATGTAAATTTATATATCCAATTTCAGATTTTGGCAATAGTATAGAAAACTTTTGCTCTAATTGTTTTGCTAAATAAGTTGTATTTGACATTTGATTATTTTCAATATTACCAACATACAAGCTTTCTTCTATATACTCACCTTTTCTAATCCTCTCTACAGCTATGGCTAAATGGATAACTAATGACTGAAATTCATAATCAGAAAACTCAAAATTTCTTTCTCTGCTGAAATTCCTAAGAATGTCAATGATTATAGATAAATCATCTTCAGAAAAAATACCATTTACATCTGCTTGTATTTTTTCAAAGGCCTGATAAAAGCTTTCCTGTTCTTGCTTAATATACCAGTTTCTGCTCCAAAATTTATGTATAAACTTAGCAGTAAGTTGCCTTTTATCTCTTTCACTTATATCCAATTTTATTCCTTTACTAGGTTTTTTATATATAGATACTCCTTCATTTTTTAGCAATTTTTCAACCTCAGCTAAATCTCTTTCAATAGTTCCACGACTTATATATAATTCGTCAGAGATTTGTTGTATAGTGATATAATCATTACTTTTCAACAATATTGAATATATATATATTACTCTCTCCTCTCTAGTTGTAGGAATTTGACTTCCTTTATTATCTAGGTAAGGAAGTATTTTTTTCAAATCTCCATCAATATAAACACCTATTTTAGGTTTTCTCACTAAAGAAAGACCTATCTTTTTGAGCACTGCTTCTACTTCTTTAAGAGATTTTGAAACTGTTTTTTCTGAGACATCTAAATCATCTGCTATTTCTTTGACAGTTGTATGACCTTCTTTTAATAAAAACTTTATTATTCTAATTTCACGATTTTGAATCATATCAGTTAACATTTTCAAATTTACTCCTTCCCTTTGTTTTTATTTTAATGGAAAATGTTTTTCTAAAAAACTACTAATATTTCCTTATTAAATACGGTAATTTTGATGTATTGAATACTTTAATTTTAGATGATAAATTAAAAACTGTCTAAATTTAATATGAAAGGAAATAACCTAATGCTGACAATAATTATTGCTTTGCTTCCTGTAATGGGATGGGGATTGATGCCTATAGTTGCGAATCTTAAAAAAAGTTCTCCTTATGAACAACTTTTAGGTACATCTATAAGTGCGTTTATATTTTCCACTATAATAACTTTGGTTATGCATCCTGAGATTACATTTTTTTCATTCTTTGTAAGTATGATTTCTGGGATATTCTGGAGTTTAGGACAACTAATGCAGTTTAAAGCAATTCAAATTACTAGTGTATCTAAAGTAATGCCAATTTCAAATGGTTCACAATTGACTTTTACAACACTATTAGCTGTACTCTTATTTAATGAGTGGACTAGTTCTAAAATGTTCTTGATTGGTTCTTCATCGATATTATGTATAGTACTTGGCATACTTCTTACAAACTATCAAACAAAAAAATCTACTGACAACAATATGTTAAAATGTGTAGGAGTTGTATTATTATCTTCTTTATTTTTAGCATTATATGTTGTAACTAATCAAATATTTTCAATCGAAGGATATAGAATTATATTACCTCAATCTGTGGGTATGTTGATAACTTCATTTATTATTGTGAAGTATTTTTCTAAAGAAATTGTATATAAGGAAAATGTTTTATTTAATTTAATTACTGGAGTACTATGGTCAATAGCAAATTTAGGTATGTTTATAACAACTAATACATTTGGGGTTACAATAAGTTTTTCTATTTCCCAAAGTTGTGTGATAGTAGCCACTTTAGGAGGTATTATATTCTTTAAAGAGAAGAAAAATAAAAAAGAATGGTTTTCTATTTTTCTTGGCATAATATTAATCATGTCTGGTGTCCTTATGCTGAGTATTATAAAATAACTATTTATTTGTTTGAACAATTTTATTTATATATTTAGAGTTAATTGTATTATTAAAAATTAATTATACAATTAAAGCCTGTAAATTTAGTTTTTAAAATTTACAGGCTACTATAATTCTAGTTAATCTTAAGTTTTTCATCTTCAACAAGTTTATTTGCAACCCACTCTGTGACTTGACCTGTTATTTTAATACAGTGTTCTTTTCTTTCAGGAGACATAAAGTTATCACCATCCCACTTCTTTGTAATAACTCTACAACATGTTGCACCATACTCTTTCTTAATATAATCATGTAAATCCTTAGCATATTCAAACATCTTTGGATTCATAGTTTCACCATGAACTCTTCCATATACAATACCTAAAGCCATTTCACCTCCAGATATTGCTCCACAAAGACATTGTGCTTTTCCAAGTCCTATTGGAAATCCTGATGCTAACTTAGTTATCTCGGGGTTCAAAGGTTGTCCTAAAGCATCATTTATTGTTTGAAGAACTGCTTCAGAACAAAAAAACTCTCCTTTTCTAAAGTATTCTTCTGCTATTGCTCTAACCTCTTTTACATATTCCTCTTTTGTTTTCATTTGTTTATCCTCCAATAAAATTAAGCTAAATTAAATTTCTAAAATTCATATCACTTTCATCCATTGATATTAATATCTTTACTAAATACGTATATTTAATAATTTTTATTTAGCTTTAGATGTAGTTTCTGATTTACTAAGATATATAATAAATAAAACTAAAACATACAAAATAATCACTGTAGCTATTATCTCTTCTAGTTTAGAAACATATAAAATCCAACTTACAGGATGGCCTGATTTAGTTAGATAACCATTCATTAGTTTCATACCCATTGCACTTATTGCCATAGGGAATGTAAATGCAGCAAAACTTGGATAAAAAGGCAATCTTAATAATTTTGGTAAATACCCCAAAACTATAATATAAAATACAATCGAAAGTATAAATAACAAGTATAATATTACACTATTCTTATCTGAAAAAGAATTAATATATCCAGACAATAGTAATGACCCTGGTGCAGCTAATATAGCTATACTTGGTAAAGATGGTTCAGGCATTTCCTTGATTATCCACACTCTTTTTAAAACTACTGGTATAAGAACTATATAAGATATAAATCCTATCCAAAAAGCAACTTTACCTATTAAAAACTGATTAAATGCTGGTGCTGTAACACTTGCTGCAACTATCCCGACATAGACTATATACCAAGATGGAAATACTGCTTTTATTGAAAATTTAACTAAGAATTTCTTACTAAATAAGATTATCAACACAATATGACCTACGACTCCGATGCTCCAAATTACAATACCTAATTCTAAAGATAATGGTTTTACATATGTAGCAAATATCATCGTTGCCATTGTTATAGTTGGAAATGTACTTGATATTAAGGGGTTTTCTAATTGCTCTTTAACACCCTTTTTTAGTAATACTATTTTGACTATGTAAATTGCATATAAAACAAATCCTATAAATCCAATTACATTACGTAATGATTCACTATAAGATTGTAATAAGTTACCTAAAGTAAATATTGATAAAATCAGACTTGCAATAGGTATAGGATATTTTTTTAAAAAATTCAAATTCTACCTCCTTTGTTACTAAGTTATTTGTATTTTTAATTATATCAAAAAAATGGTCAAGTTGACATATTGTGACCATTTTTCTTATATAGAAAATATCTATTAAGTTTAATTTCATTATTATAAGTATCTATATGCTTAATATATTAAGGCGATTGGTTTATTTATTTAATATCTAGTAGACTTATTTCTGGTTTGCATATTTTAATGACCATGGACAACTCATCATACACTTCAATACACAAAAACACTTTGAAATATCAATAAGAGACTCTCTTTTACCTGGCAGAGCCCACTCATTTCCATGTATAGCTTTTGCAGGACAGTTTTCTACACAAATATTACAATCTGAACACTTTGAATCTATTAAAGGATATCTTCCAACAGAAATTGGAGCATCTGTAAGCACAGTACACATGCTAAAAGCACAACCATATTCCTCAGTTATAAACAAATTATTTTTTCCCATAAATCCAAGACCACTAATATTTGCTATTGTCTTATGTGGTAAAGTACTAATACCTGATTGCATTGTTGGATTAATATAACCCTTTTCAGAATATCCATGTTCTAGATTATTTTTTTCTGATTGAGAATAAGCTTTATAACCTTTATCTTGAATATATTTTGAAATCCAATCAGCTAACGCTTCTACTTTCTCCTCTTTTTCTAGGAAGTCATCACTATCTGTAGGTAAGTTATTATATATATCTGTAACGAATTTTTTTGATAATCCTATACAAAATAAAATTGCTTTAGAAAAACCATGTGTTTGACTTGCTGGAAATTCAGATATATCAATAAAACGAACAATATCTACACCTTTACTGTGTAAAATACATTTCAATTCATTATTCATATTTAACTCCTTCCAGAATTAACAAAGTAAAAATAATATTATATATTGGTAGACTTTGCCATTAGCATTATGTTAACCAGTACTTTGTACATTCTTTATTTCTACTCATAAAACCATATTCAATTAAATATCTTCTAATTGTTGCAAAATCATTATATATAGATTTTAAAATCTGATTGACTTCCTTTTCTGAATATTGCTTACCATACTCAAATTTTTCCAAAATCTTAGATAAAATTACAACTTTTTTCTTTTCCTTTGAGGAAAATACTTTTAATTTTAGAGGATTCATGCTTTCAAAGGAAGTCTCTAAAATGTGTTTTCTCTCCTCTTCAGTTACTACATATCTTTCGTCAACCATTTTAGCATGTTCATGGATTGGTATTATAGTACTACCTCTATTAGATTTTTCTTCAAATACAGACTCATATAATGCTAAATACAGTTTAGCCTGTTTTGCTTTTTCTCTAAACATAAATTTTTGATGACGAATAGTAGATGTAGATACTTCAACCTTTTTTGCAATTTCCTTATCCGGTAAATCACTAATAAATAATTGAAATAATTGTTTTTGATTTTCAGTCAGTGTGTTATATTTTGAATCACCATTAATCATTTTTTCTAAATAATCACTATGCTCTAATTCCATATGCAATTCAATAGCCTTTGAAGCTTCAAAGAATCTATCACCTATTCTGTATATTTCTCCCATTTCATATGTTTTTGCACATGTAATGCAAATATAACAATTTAACTCATCATTAAATACATAACCTTGTTTAATATCATTGATAGAAAGATTTTCAATTTTCATATGTATATCTCCATTCTATAGTTTATGTTTTACATAGATATATTATATTAAAGTTTATTTATATAGTCAACATTTTCATTTTTTGTTTATGAAATTCGTTTATTTATTAATTTGAAATTAGAATATAAAAAAAGAAATTCCTCAATTAATAATTAAAGAATTTCTTTTTATCCAACAAACCTATGTGATTAATCTTATAAAATATAAATTTATAGATACTAATCCTATATTTTAGTTTTTTATTTAAACTCAATTATAGTGTCTTTTCCACCTTCAACACTATTACCTACATTATATGTATTCATATTGTACTCTGAATAATTAGTTATTGTAACTGGAGTAATAAGTGATATACCCTTTGATTCAATCAAAGAACGGTTAATCTTCAACATTGGTGTTCCTTCTTTGACCTGTTCACCCACACTTACTAACGCTTCAAACCCTTCGCCTTTTAGATTTACCGTATCTAGACCAACATGAATAAGAAGCTCCATTCCATTTTCTAATTCTATTACAAATGCATGTTTAGTTTCTGCTATTACTGCTATTTTTCCATTAAGTGGCGCATAAACAATGTCTCCTGTAGAATCTATAGCTACACCTTCTCCCATAAGTTTTTGAGAAAATACAGCGTCTGGAATTTTAGATAATTCTATTACTTTCCCTGAGATGGGCGACTTTATTAATTTCTTTTTAAACATTTTGAACATAAAACATACTCTCCTTCTTTACTTTTAACCATTATTAGCTGCTTTTAGTTTCTCACCTAGACTTCCTCCTGGATGGTATTTATAAAAATCAGCTGAATCAAAATTACTATTTTTAGATAATGCACATGCAATAGAATCTCCTAAAACTAAAGTAATCGTAGATGATGTTGTTGGTGCTAAATTTAAGTGGTCTGCTTCATCCTTTGCTGGATATATTAAAGCATAATCACACTCTGTTGCCAATACTGAATTTCTATTTGAAGTAAATGCAATTGTTTTAGAACCAATTGCTTTAACATACTTTATACAATTCACTACTTCCATAGAATTTCCACTATTTGAGATTAGAATTGTAATATCTTTGCTTTCAATCATTCCCAAATCTCCATGTACTGCCTCTGTTGCATGTACAAAAAAGCTTGGTGTCCCAGTACTGGCAAATGTAGCTGCCAATTTCTTACCTATATGTGCGGATTTACCTACACCCATAAAAATTACTTTACCTTCACAGTTGGCAATTTCATTAACTATACTTTCATATTCAATACCTGCTTCATCTATTAAACATTTTATGGCATTCATTTCAGTAGTCATAACATCAACCATTGTTTTTAAATAGCTCATAACTATCTCCCTTTCTATATTAAATATTTTTTGCAATATAATCTATAGTTTTTTTAATTCTATTTAAACCATCTTCAAGTTTCTCCCTTGAACAGGCTACGTTTAATCGTAAATAAAACTCACTTTCTTCACCATATACATTTCCTGACATAATAGCTACTTCTCCAATATCCATCAATAACTTTTGAAATATCTCACTACTTACCTTAAGGTCAGAAAAATCTATCCAAGCAAAATAACAACCTTCTGGCATAACCAACTTTAATGGCTCTAAATTATCCTTTATATACTTAATTGTATATTCAAGATTATCTTTAAGATATTTTAATAACTCATCCAACCAATATTCACAATCATTATAACAAACCATTGTTGCTAGTATTGCCAGTATTGCAGGTGAGTTTACAAAATCACGATATCTAGTGATATTTTCAAATTTATTTCTCGTACTCTCATTTGGTATAATCACATATGACCCAGTCAATGCTGGTATATTAAAAGACTTCGATGCTGATGTACAAATAAATATAGAATCTAAATAGCTTTCTGCAACCTTTAAAATAGGAGTCATTCTATTATCATACACAATATCCATATGTATATCATCTGATATTATCTTTACATTATTGTCTTTACAAATACCTATCATCTTAGCAAGTTCTAACTCACTCCACACTCTTCCAGTTGGATTATGGGGATTACATAAAATAAATATCTTAGATTCTTTGCACTTTTTCTCGAAATCATCAAAATCAATCAAATAGAATCCATCTTCATTTACAAGAGGTGATTTTATAATATTACGATTATTATTTGCTATAACATCATAAAAAGCATTATATGCAGGAGTATTTATCAAAATTCCATCTCCCTCATCACTGAATAGCTCAATAAGTTTACTAATTGAGTACATTACACTAGGACTATAATATATCCAATTACCATCAATATTACAATTAAACCTTTTAGTGTACCAATTCGTAACTGAATCTCTAAAATCCTCATGTTTCCATCTACTGTATCCCAAAACTCTATGATTCAATCTTTCCTGCAAAACTTCTGTTATTTCATATGGAAACTCTAAATCCATATCTGATATTGTAAAAGGAAGTAATCCCTTTTTTCCAAATCTATCTTCTACATAGTCCCATTGGGTACAATATGTACCCAATCGGTCTATTTTTTTATCAAAGTTAATCATTACATGCCTCCAAATGACCTTCCATAGCCTTATCCATTTGCTTTCTTAAAGAGTACACTTGAGTTCCTATAATTACTTGTATTGTGTGCTCGTCCAATTTAACAACTGCTATACCACCAGCTTCTTTAATTGCATCCTCATTTATCAATGATACATCTTCTAATTTTAAACGCAATCTAGTTACACAATTGTCTAATGATAATATATTAGATTGTCCACCTAACGCAGCTATCATCTGTTGTCCTTTATATGTAGATAAATTTTTAAAATCTGAACCATTTCCTTCAGATACTTTTAACTCTTTATCCTCACGTCCTGGAGTCTTTATATTAAACTTAATAATTGCCCACTTAAATACAAAATAGTATATTGCAAAGTATAAAGCTGCTACTAATACTGCTATTGGCCATCCTGTAGCTGTTCCTCTTAACACACCAAAACTTATAAATGCAATTAAATCTCCTGTGAATCCCATTAATACACCTAAGTATGGAAGTACCATGTTTGCTAAACCATTCATAAATGTATGGAAAGCAAATAATGCTGGTGAGATAAATAAGAATAAGAATTCTATTGGCTCACTTATACCACCTATAATAACTGTCAACACTCCTGATATTAAAAGCCCCTTAAGTGCTTTTCTATTTTCTGGTTTTGCTGTACGATATATAGCTAATGCAGCACCAGCTAATCCATATTGAATCATTAATTTACCTTGTTCCATTTTACCAGCTAAATCAAGAGGTATAATCTGATTATTCTCTACATATGCCATAAACATATTCAATGTACCAAAGTATGTTTCTCCATCAATAACAGCAGTTCCACCTATTGGTGTAAAACGGAATACAGATGTTACAAGATGATTTAATCCAAATGGAATTGTAACTCTTTCTGCCACTGCGTATGAGAAATATCCCAATGGCCCAGCTGAAGAAATCCATTTTCCTAAATTTTGGAATGCATTGAAAAATGGTGGCCAAACAATAGGTATTAATAATCCGACAATACTCATAACTATTAAACTCACAATTGGAACTAGTCTTGGCCCACTGTAGAATCCTAATGATTCTGGCATTTTTAAATTACTAACTTTATCATATATTGCATAAACAATTAGACCTGCTACAATACCACCTAAAACACTTGTATTATATGTTTGTATTCCCATAATCATAGCTTGACCATTAGTTGACATTTGGTCTACTGGTACTAATAAATCAGCTCTTGTTAAATAAAAATTCGTACCTATATGCATTGCTATAAATCCTACTAGACCTGAAAAAGCTCCAAACTCTTTTTCTTTTTTTAATAATCCCAATGGAATTGCCATTGCAAATAATGCTCCCAAATTATTAAATGCAAATAATCCTATTGTCAGCATGAAATTTAAAATCATGTTGACATATTCATTTCCTAAAAACGGAACCATGGCAATCATCTTAGGGTCTGTAAAACCTGCACCAAGTCCTAACATCATCCCTGAAACACTAAGTAGTGCTATTGGGAACATAAACGTTTTTCCTAACATTTGGAAGAAGTTCCATAAACCTAACTTATTTTTTTTCATAATTTTACCCTCCTATTTTTATCTAAAAACATAATCAAATTTATAGAAAAACCTAAATCAAAAAACTCAATCCAATAATTAAGTTCAATGATTTAGGTTTTGCCTGCTCAACCAGTTACAATCCTAAAACTCACTGTCTATATTTAATAAAAAAACCTAAATCAAAAAACTTAACCTAATAGTTAAATTCAATGATTTAGGTTTTGCCTGCTTAACCAGTTACAATCCTAAAACTCACTGCTTGTATTTAATAAAAAAACCTAAATCAAAAAACTTAATCTAATAGTTAAGTTCAATGATTTAGGTTTTGCCTGCTTAACCAGTTACAATCCTAAAACTCACTGTCTGTATTTAATAAAAAAGCCTAAATCAAAAAACTTAATCTAATAGTTAAGTTCAATGACTTAGGTTTTGCCTGCTTATCAGTTACAATCCTAACAACCACTGTTTGTTATTTTATTTATGTGAATCATTAGATATAATTCTTCTTCTTTACTAATCTTATATTCAAATCTGTCTAATACCAATGCTGCAATTTCCTCAGTACATATTTTAGGTTTATTATAATTTTTATTCACCAACTTATACATATCTTCAATGTCACTATCTTTATAAGTTTCTTTTCTTAGAATCCTTTGAACAAAAAACTTTAAGTGAGTTATAAGTCTAGTGTAATTTAGTGAATTTACATCTAATTTAAACCCATGTACTTCTTCAATTATCTGAATAACTTGTTTTGAAAACTCTAGTATATTAATACCTTCATCCTTCTGAGAATTCTCCAACCCATTGATTATATGAATAGCTATGTATCCAGCTTCATCTTCAGGCAATTTTATTCCTATCTTTTTTTCAATTTCATCAATTGCCCATAATCCAAATTCAAATTCTTCTCTATAAAGTTGTTTTGTCTCATTCAATATTAAGTTTGGTAATTTTATACCTTGTTTTTCTCTTTGGACAGCGAATTCTATGTGACTAGTTAAGGCTAATATTATTGAATCATTCACTTGAGTATTTAAAACTTCATTAGCCTTTTCTATAATTTCTTCTGAAATTTTAAAGTATTCAATAGAGGTCTTGTTAAGTATTTGATTGTATTTGTCTTTTTGATTATCTTGAACAAAATATTTCTTAGAAATCAAATTTTCATCTATCAAATCTCCTACTTTTTTCTTGAATCCAACTCCAGCACCAGTAATAATTATTTCTGTGCCATCTTCTAGGGAGCTTACTACTACATTGTTATTAAATATTTTTTTTATATTCACTATAAATCCCCTCTAAAAAAAATCTCTCATCACAATTACATAGTATATTATATTTAATTTAATGTCAATATTTAAAATTTCATTTTCGAATATATTTTGCATTTTCCCCTATAATACTACAATAACAAAATATTTTAAATTCCCTTAATTAAATTGTCATATTTTATCGTTTTTTTATTTAAATATATTCAAGTATTTCTTTTGTGTATTCAATTAATTAAAATTACTCTATATTTTATCTTCTAAAACTAATTTTTAATTATTTTCCAGTATTTTCAAGTATTTTAATTTAAAAAATATATGCTTTTATTGAAATTCAGATTATAGTGTATTGCTAATATTTTCTCAAATATATATGTATTAAATAATATAACTTTTAATTTTCATAAATTAGACTATATTTTTTATAATATTTTTTATAATTTTATTTGCATAATATTTTTTGTTTTTCTGTTAAATTATAGTACTTGTTTATCTCCTATAACTTTAAAAATACTTTTTTTAATTATTTACAATGCATTTTCATTTCTTTTATTTAGCTACATCTTTACTATTTTTATAAGCGTACTATTCATGTCTATTACTATCTTCAATGAATATTTAACATTTTATGTAAAATTTATAAAAAAATGTATATAAATTTAAATAAGTGACTATACTAAAAACATGATACGGATAACCAATAAGTTCAACCTATCTCCCCCAAAATAGAATGAGTTACAGTTTCCCCCAACTGTAGCTCATTTTCGTGTAATTTAATAGTTTAATCTATTTCATTATCTCTACTTTTTATAAACATTAATTTTCCATTATTTATTCCCCATAACTCATCAGTATAGAAATCAATTCTATCCAAAGTTATATCTATTATCAAACATTTACTTAATAAAGAGTAATTAACAAAACCTCTTCTAAAAACATAACATATATTAAACAAGCTCTTGATTAAAACCTAAGCTTGTTTAATAAAAAATAAAATAGTTTATTAGATAAGGAGTTTTTTTATGCCATTCATGGATTTATTAGAATACATTGAAGGTGCAAATCTTAAAGTTAAAACTAAAAATGGTGAAACTGTTAAAAGAATATATTTTAACAATTCTGCTACTCCATTAGTTTTAAAAAACGTGGTAGATAATTTAAATTGTGAGATTCCTTGGCTTACTTATATCAATGCTCCAGGAATAATCTCAGAAAAAAATACTTTAGAATATGAGAATGTACGACATACTATTCTCAAGCTTATTGATGGAGATAAAGAAAAAGACTCTGTTATTTATGTGAAAAGTGCTACAGAGGGAATCAACTTATTAGCAGAATTTTTTAAGAAAGAAAATTCAAATAAACTTGTTATTACTACAGCAATGGAGCATATGGCTAATTATCTGCCTTTTAAAGTTAATTTTCCTACAAAGGTTGTTGGAATTACAGAAAAAGGAGAACTTGATTTGTGTCAATTAGAAAATATGCTTAAAAATAATGCTGGTAATGTATCTCTTGTTACAGTCACAGGTGCTAGTAATGTTACAGGTATAACCACTCCTATATATGAAATAGCAAGAATGGCTCATAAGTATGGTGCCAAGATATTAGTAGATATTGTTCAAGTAATTCAGCACAAACCTTTTTCAATGATGCCATATGAATGTGATGAGCATATAGATTTTATTGTTTTTAGTGGGCATAAATGCTATTCCCCACTAAATGGAGGTGCTCTAGTAGGCCCTAAATCATTCTTTGAAAAATTTACTCCTGCACTATATGGCTCAGGTTCTACCAAGTTTGTATCCGACGACAAAATAATATATGCAAATATCCCACAGCGTTTTGAAGCAGGATATCCAGAATATTTTGGAACTCTTGCAATGGGAAAAGCACTAAATACTTTAAATAAAATTGGTCTAAGCAGAATTTCAAGATATGAAAGAGAATTATTTTTATATACTAAAGAAGAATTGAAGAAAATACCCAACGTGATAATATATGGAGATAAATCAAACAATGTAATTATCCCAAATATATCTTTCAATATAAGTAATATGTATTATAAAGATGTCGCAAAATATCTAGTTAATAACTTTGGAATAGAAACTGGAGCTGGATTAGTAGGAGCAGATATTTATGTACAAAGACTATTAGGTATAAGCCCAAAAGAAGCATACATCAGATTTATGAGGGAAAATCCTGTAGGTCTTGTTAGGATAAGTTTAGGAATGTACAATACTTTTGATGAGATAGATAGATTTATATATGCTATTAAAACTTTGGCTTTTAAATAAGATTTTTCTATTCTTTTTCAGCAATAGATAAAGATTAATCTTATTGCCACATAAAAAATGAACTATATCAAAATACTTTTAATCATCAAAAGAGATACATTTTTTATACAAAATCTATATAATATTCAATGTAAAAAGGTGAATTCATCTACTAGAATTCACCTTTTTACATTGAATTTTTATTTTTAATAACCTTTCCTTTTTCTTTTATATAAATAATATATCATTATATAAATATAAACAAAAAAACTCACTGTGATGAGTTTTTTGTTTGCATATGAGATTTATTTTAATTACATATATGATTCAACTTTCTTTTTCAAATTATCTTTAGGTATGAATCCTATTAATCTATCTACAGGTTTTCCATCTTTAAATATTATTACAGTTGGTACTGTAGATACTTCAAATTCTTGAGCTAATTCTATACTTTGGTCTATATCCACTTTTAAAAAATTTGCTTTTTCAGCCATCTCATTTCCTAATGCTTCATATACTGGTGATAACATCTTACAAGGTCCACACCAAGTTGCGAAGAAATCTACAACCACTAATCCATCTTTATTTTCTACTTCGTTTATAAATTCATTGTTATTTATTATTTTTGACATAACATATATCTCCTTTATTGTTTTCTTGATATTAATATACTACGACCCATGTAACAGTTCAATTAGTCACTTTTTTGTAACTACTCATTTTTAATAATTTTAATCTTACACCAGGTATAATTGTAATGTTAAATATTTATACTATAAACTTTTATTTTTCACTTAATTATAGTTGACATTTCACTATTTAAGTTATAAAATCTAATTAATAACTACCTATGTAGTTACCAATATTTCATAAAAGGAGTTTACCTATGGATGATATAGTTAATGAGTTACAAAATATAGGATTTACAAAATATGAATCTCAAATATACATAGCATTATTAAAAGAAAATCCTTTAACAGGATACGAGATAAGCAAATTATCAGGTGTCCCACAATCAAAAGTCTATGAAAATATAACAAGACTAATAAACAATAATATAATTATCAATGTTGGAGCTGACCCCATTAAATATGTACCTATAAATCCTAGTGAATTATTAAAAAATAAAAAAGAAGAATTTAATAATTCTATAGACAAACTAAATGATAACTTACAGGTATTAAATAAAGGTAAGAATATAGAATATGTTTTAAATATAAAAGGTGATAAAAATATCTTAAAAAAAGCAACAGAAATGATAAATAATGCAAGTCAAGAGATTATAATTTCTTGCCCCTATGAAGAAATTCTTGAACTAAAAAATGACATTCTAGTTGCTTGTAAAAAAAATATTAATGTTGAAATACTACTTTTAGAAAATAAAATGCTTGAAGGTCTAAGTAATGTTCATATTCATGGAGGAAATGATACTACACTTGAAAATAAAAAGCTTTACAAAGGAATGATTTTAATTGTAGATAACAATGAAATATTGACAGGAAACTTATCTGAAGGAAGTGAAGCTATTTCAATTTGGACAAAAAACTCTAATATTTTATATATTGGAACTCAATACATAAAACATGAAATTTATATTTCAGAAAAAACAAAGGGAGGTTTCAAAAATGAACAAAATTAAGATTAAACAAGTTGATGCTTTTACAACTGTACCTTTTGGTGGAAATCCTGCTGGTGTAGTTACTGATGCATCCAATATTTCTGATGAAATCAAGCAAAATGTGGCTAAAGAAATGAACTTATCAGAAACTGCATTCGTTTCAAAATCAAATGTAGCAGATTTCAAAGTGCAATTCTTTACACCTGGCTTAGAAGTTGATTTATGCGGTCATGCAACAGTAGGAGCTTTTCATGCACTTTTAGAAGAGGGAAAACTTGATACTAATAAAAATATATTTTATCAAGAAACAAAAGCTGGTGTGCTATCCGTAGAACTTAAAGAAATAGATAATGAAAATATATTTATGATGGAGCAAAATTCTCCTGAATTTGTAAATTTAGATAACTACAGAAAAGAACTTGCTAAAATGATAGGTGTAAATGAAGATAGACTTCTTGAATATCCAATTATGAAGGTAAATACTGGACTTTGGTGGCTTGTATTTGGATTAAAATCTTTAGATGATTTAAAAAATATTTCTCCAGACTTAAATGAAATCAAAAAATTTAGTGGTGAAAATAACATAATTGGTATAACTCCATTTTGCATAGAGACTATAGATAAAAAATGTGACTATCATTTAAGATCTATTGCACCATATGTTGGAGTTACAGAAGACCCTGTATGTGGAACTGGAAATGCTTGTGTATCATCTTATATAGTACAACATAATATTTTAGAAAAAACTAGTTTTATTGGTGAGGAAGGTAATTTTATAAACAGACCTGGAAAAGTATATGTAAATATAGAAAAGGAAAATAATGATATATCTTCTGTAAAAATTGGAGGAAGTGCTTATACTGTTTTAAGTGGAGAAATTATGTATTAATCCTTTATCTAATTTAATAAAAAAAATACTAGTCAATTAAGACTAGTATTTTTTTATCTATTTTCTAATGAATTTACTCTAATATATATAATAATATCATACTTAAGAGCAAATCTTTTTATTATTAATTAGTTACAAATCAACCTAATACAATATGATTACTGTAGATTAATCTATATAAAATAATAATTATTTATTGATTATTTATCATCCTCAACAAGTTTACTTAATGTCTTATCAGATAAGAATAATAGTATAGCTGCAACAAATAGTATTACTGGAATTACAGTGTATACCTTAATCATATCAAATTTAAGAGTGAATGCATATATATATCCATATCCTTGACCAGCTAAGAAAGTGGCAAATGTCCATACTCCCATAAGAACACCTAGAAGTTTCTTAGGTGCATACTTACTTACGAAAGAGTTACCAAGTGGTGAGAATAACATTTCTCCAAAACTTAGAAGTATACCAAACATGATTATCCATATTATACTAGCTTTAGCAGTTTCAGGAGCTCCAACACCTCTTGAAAGTTCTGCTCCAACAAGCATTAAGAATGCAAGACCTAAGAATGTTAATCCAAGACCTGTCTTTTTAAATAAACTTATATCTCCTTGTGGTCTACTAGCAAGTTTGAACCATAATGCTCCAAGAACTGGACCTAGTACTATACATACAAGTGCATTTAATGAGTCAAACCAAGCAAGAGGAATTTCAAACCCTCCTATAGTCATGTCTACAAATGCTGCACCATAATCATAAACTGCAAGATAAGTTAAGTACCAGAATAACCAGAATACTACAGAGAAGAATGAAATAAGTATAATAGCCCAAATTCTCTTCTTATCCATACCTGTAAGAGGCGAATTATCTTTTGCTTCAACTTTTTCAGCAACTACACCTTCTTTAAATGGTCTCTTTCCTGCATTTCCAAGGAATCTCCATCCATATGTGAACCATATAGCACCTATTACACAAAGTACAGCTGCTATGAAGAAACATTGAGAGAATCCAAGCACACCATTTTTTGCAAATGTCTTAGCATAAAGTATCCCAACTGCTGTAGTTCCAATAAAAGAACCTATGTTAACAAAAGAATACTGTACTGAGAATGCTGTATCAAGCTCTTCTTGATTATCAAAAAGCTGTCCATTTACTGCTGATACGTTTCCTTTAAAGAATGCAGTACCAATTGAAACTAATATTATCATTGCATTTACCATAGAAACTGTAGTTGCAATAGAACCAAGATAATATCCTATTCCCATGATAAGCATACCTATAGGTATAGTATACCTAGCTCCTATCCATCTATCTGATATATATCCCCCAATGATTGGTGCAAGATATGTGAATGCAACAAGGTTAGCTTGCATTATAGCAGCTTGCCCCTTATCTATTCCAAGACCACCATGAATTACAGCTGTTGTAAGGAATATATAAATTAAAAATTTAGCAGAATAATATGCTGCTCTTTCAAATGAGAAAGTTGTAGAACAGATATAAAATCCTATAGGGAATTTACCCTTCTTATTTACTGTTGTGCTCATAAGTTTAAATCCTTTCTTAATTGTATTTTTATATTTTTACGTTTTATCCAGATTCTTTCTTTTTAATGAAAGATATGGTGACATTGTTTTGTAAAACAATTTGTAATAATTATTAAGATAATTGCGTTTTTATTTGTAGAGTTTATCTTTTCATGGAACAAATTTAATATGCTTTTTAATTATAAAGTTAAATTATATAAATTCATTATTTTCAGATATATTTATAAATCATTAGATTCTTACTTAAAACCATGAAAAAATCTTCACCATAGCAATTCTTATTTTTTTACGTGATAGTATTTTACAAACTAAATTCCTCCTTTTGTGGCGACTTATATAATTACATTTAAGTGCTTTTTTAAAGGAGTCTCAAATAAAGCAACATATATTTATTAAAATAATGTTTTTATTTACTTTTTAAATCTATATATTACTTCATCTAACCAATTCTCAACTTAAACAAATAAACTACTATCTATTCACAGATTAGATTTATTTCTTATAATTAAGCTTATACTAAACACTGTGAATCTAAACATAAAAACTGTTACTTTAAAGTGATTATCAACATATTCGTTTTAATAATATTAACCGAAGCTATGTTATGTATTTATAATGTATTTCACACAAAAATGCCTCAATTTGAAAACTTTTTCACGAATATTTATTTTTCACCTCCCCCTATTTATTTCACCATGTAAATCGTACCATAAATATATACTTATATGCAAGGAAAAAATCGATTAATCGACAGTAAATAATTAGAAAAATTTAAATTATATTTGTCAAGTATATTATATAAAATATTTTGTATGGAAATATAAGTTAAATCAACCTCTAGAATGTTTTTTAGAAATGAAATTTTGACCTTTTTATTAGTTTATTTATTTCTTAAAATAAGCTTTTTGTATTCAATATATAATAAGCAAATCATACATTTCAAAATAGATATATTTTCTAAAAATAATTACAGTAAATAAGATATAAAAAAATCCAAATTGAATTTAAGAAATTTATTACGTTAATTAAATAACTGTTATATATTTAATTAACTTAATAGATTTCTTAAATTTTCAAACTTATATATACTTTATCTTCTAAAAATGATTTCTTATCTTAAATTTCTAAATGTAGATAAATACAATTATTTCAAGTATATTATAAGTAATCTAACTAAATACGCCTAATAAATATTCTTTTAACAATATTGAAGCATTTATAAATAATTACATTTATTTATTATCTTAATTACACTTTAACTAAAAAAGAAAAAGTTTATTTAAAAACAAACTATTTAATCATTCCATATTACTCTAATAAAATTATTAACAAATTTTGTACAACTATAATTTTTCAAGTTATACTGTAAATATACAGTGATTTTCTTAATTATAAGTTTCATCATATATTTGGTCTTATTTTGTCGATTATATTTTTTTAAAAATATCCTAATCCAAAAACACTCTATTACAATAGATTTTCATATATAAAAAATAGTTCCTAAATAAATAACTATAAATGAAATTTAAATAAGATGGATTCTATTCAATATAGTATCCATCTTATTTGTTTAAAATAAAAAAATATTTGATAATATTATACAGTTTTCAACCTAGATAAACCATCATATTATAAATCCAAATAGCTAATTTTATAAATTGATTAAAAACAACAAAAAAATATTTATAAATGTATATTTTAAAATTAATTTTATACTTCATTTTACCTTTTGTGTTGAATATTAATTTTTTCAAATTTATTACAGTCTATATTTAAATTATGTATAATTATTTTAAATTCAATATTTTTTATGTTTTAATACTTACAATCTAAATTATATTCTGCTCGTATTTTTTAATTATATTTTATTAGATTATGATTTTTAAATAAAAGATACTATAAAATACTTTATTGAGGTATATGACTTGATATATATGAACTAACTTCATCAGGAGAGATATCTAAAATAGTTGCAAATTCTTCATTCAATAATCTTTCGGCTTCTTTCATTATATTGTCATCTGCTTGATGTGTTTTTTTACCAATAGATTTTACATACTCTTTATTATCATATATACTTCTTATTAGTTTTATTAACTCTTCACATTTACCATTTCTAAGTATTTTTTTAAATTGCTCACTTCTTGTTTTTTCATTGTCTATCCATAGTGTATCCATATTAGGAATATCATTTATTAATGAAATAACATTAATTTTAGAAAGTAACTTTCTCATTGGTACTTTCTCATTATCTACAGGAATTTTTATTACTGTGTTACTAGAGTAAATAGGGCTTAACACATAATACTCTTTTTTTATTCCTTTTGTAATCTGTTCGTTTGTTATATCCAGGACTTTACATACTCCTGTCATACCATACATTATATAATCATC
Source organism: Clostridioides difficile (assembly GCF_001299635.1). GTDB lineage: Bacteria > Bacillota > Clostridia > Peptostreptococcales > Peptostreptococcaceae > Clostridioides > Clostridioides difficile_A. The sequence continues at coordinate 173,465 of NZ_JRHN01000047.1, forward strand.
AACCTTAAACAAAAAACATCACCATCCTTAATAAAAAATAGCTTTGGCAACTGAATTCATCTTGCCAAAACTATCTGCTATATATTATATTTTAACATATTTTGGGACTTTAATGTGAATAAAACTTATATTATTAAAATAAAAAAATACATTAACCACTAGTTAATGTATTTTTTTAGATTTACATCGCAAATATAAATTAAAATAGTTTATATTTTATGAGTACTTATAAAATTGGAGCTTGACTATTCATTGAATATCCATCACTTCTTACATCGTTTATCTCTAATATTTCATTCTTTATTTCGACTTTAGTAAGTTTCTTAACTGCTCCATAAGACTCTTTCAATGAAAGTTCATCTCCCCTTCCAGAAATAACCCATAAAATCTTGTACCCTTTAGGTACTACTTGTAGTTTACTTTCACCTTTCCCATCAGTAAAATAAACTAACAAATTAATCTTTTTATTATTGGCATATTCAAATACTGGAGAAAATCTAGTACCTCCACCTATACTAATTCTATCTTTTAGGTCCTTTTCGTTTATCACCTTGTATACACGTCTAATTTCGTTATCACATTCTATAACCGTAATTTCATGACTATAGTTTTTCACAATATTGAGAACTTCTTTAATCGCTTGTTTAAACTCTTCATCACTGATACTTCCACTTATATCAAGAGCAACTGCTATTTCTGCTTTATGACTTCTAAGCTCCCCTCTCAGGTCTAATCTATTTGGTTGTCTTCTATTTCTTCTTGTTATAGTCTTCTTTTTATTACTTTCAACTGTACCCATTATCCTATTAAGGTACAAGTTCCATGGCAATTCACCTTTACTATTTTTAATTGATGATATCATACTTTCTAAGTAAGCAGGAATTTTACCTTTTTGAGAACTATTAATAAATTTTTCAGTAAATTCTTTAAGAGTTTTTTCATCTATATCATTAGATTCTTCCCAAATATTATGAGTGTTTTCTGGACTATATTCAGTTTCTATATTTCCATATTTATCACTATCATCTTCTTCACCATCTTCATCCTCTTCTAGTAAATCTAATTCAGTTTGGATTTTTTCTACATAATATTCAAAAGGCTCATATGGCTCAAGTTTTAAGGAATATTTTAAATTTACCCATTCCAAAGTAGTTGCATATGGTGGCAAATTAGTTAAGAATTTATTTACTACTATGTCCATTGCCATATTGATAGCTAATGTACTGTACTTTCCTTTTAATTCCTTAGCTCTCACCAAATGCATAGATAGTATGTGATGAATTTCATGTTTAATTGTAGTTTCCATTTGCTCTATATCAAGTGTTAAAAAAACCATTGGATTAAAGTATATAACATATTTAGCTCCTTTAAAATTTACACCTGTAGGGCTACTTATATCAAATCTTATCTCTCTTGACATCTGAAACAAAAAATATCCATAAAAATTATCCTTTTCTTCCATAAGACTTAAATTAACTTTATCTATAAGATTAAAAAACTCATACTTAAAATCTTGTGGTATATCTACATCAAATTTCTCATTCGCACGATTTGCCTTTAGCATAGAATGAGTACTTATAATTTCACTTGCTTTATTATAAAGTTCTTTTGCTTGCTTATCAAAATAATTTTCCATACATTATCCCCTTATTAGACTATAAGATTCAAAATATGATTTTACGAACTCTTCATTTTCTATGGCTTTTTTATACACTTCAGTATAACTGTTTCTAATATCCTTCATAATTCCTATCATTAAGTCTACAGGATATACTTTTAAAAATTCAATAAATCTATTAACATATTGATTTGATTCATATTTATCATTCTTAATATTTAATTCTAAGTTTTTTAAGATATTCATAGCTGATAGATAAAGCCTTGTATGACTTTCATCTTTTACTCTTTCTATAATAGAATCATCCATAGATTCTCCTAAAAAAACATCTTCATAAGATATTAATGGTTTAGAATCTGATTCAATAAAACTTATAAACTCTTCTGCAATAACCTTACCTATATTCCCTTTTATAACATTTAAAAATACTGCTCTAGGAATTGAATTGTTTTTTTCTTTATAAACTTTATAAATTTTAGATACTCTTTCATAACTTCTAGGAGTTGCTCTTACATCATCTTCATTTATCTTATGAAGATATTCTGGAAAAGTAGAAATAAATTCTATAACTTCTCTTTCAATTCCTTCATCAACTGCCCACTTTAACCATTGTGTATGCTCACTCTCCATATTCAGCCAAACAAATCTATTTTCTTGGGCTGCATCCATATCCACAACTTGATAATCAAAGTCTGAACCATATTTACTTGATGGGTTCATTGCTGCTAAAATCTTTACATCATCATGCAACCTATATCCATTAATCTCTCTATTCAAAATTAAATTCATAAGTTCTTGTTGCACTGTATGTTCACAACGATTTATCTCGTCTATAAATAAAAGAACACTCTTACCTTTAGATATCTCTTCATCAATTTCTCTTAATTTGTTATGAACAGCATATACTGTTGTTTTCTTTTCAATCTTATATCCATTTGAATTAACTCCTACATAAGATTCTATAGTTGGAAGACCACCTATTTCACCCTCTTTAAGTAGGTTGCCATCAATAACAACTAAACTCCAATTATTTTCTTCAGCAAGTTTTTTTGCTAAAGCTGTTTTTCCTATCCCACTTTCTCCCACTATTAAGGGAACTTCTCCAGTGGATAATATTAAGTCAACGCTTTTTAATGTGTCTATAAAATTCATTTTTCTCTCTCCTACATAATCTTTAATTTCTCATCCACAGCTATTTTTTTTGCTGTCTTACTTCCATACTTATAAATAAACATAATTTTATCTATTGGCAGATTTTCACTATTCCTATCTATAACACTACAGTTTAAAAAATCTCTAACATATTTTTCTTCAACATTTTCCTTTGATAATACGTCTTTTAATACTCCCTCTAATTCATCTTTAGATATTTTCTTTATAATATATTTAATCACTAAAATGTTAACTTTCAAAAAATCTAACATTTTATTCTTATCTAAATCAGTTATAAAGCCAATAGCTGCTTCATTATTTTTTATAGCTATAATTTCTGCATTATAACTAGGTGATTCTATATATCTTAATGCATCATAACTTATTCTAACTGCCTCTTCTTGTACACTTTCATAAGGCTCTTTTATAAATTTTATTGAATCATAATTTTTTCTTACTGCTAATAATTGCAGTTCTTCACTTGGATTTTTAGCATACTTAATAGCCCATCCAGCTTGATTTATAGCCATCTTAATAACTCTATCAGTCGGATTTTTGATATAGTCTAGTATACTCCACCCCTCATTTACTGCTTTTATCATCATATCTTCAGTTGGATTATCTACAAATTTAATCGCCCTAACATTATTATCTATTGCTAACTCTTGCATCTCTCTAGTTGGATTATTTATATATTCTAGTACAAGCCCATTTTCTTTGATAGCTAGTAGTTTCATTTCATCAGTTGGATTATTTAAAGTAGATATAATATTAGGATTATTTTTTATCATTTCAATAACTCTTGATTTTTCCATAATATGCCTTTCTCTCTATAATTATTTTTATCTCTATACTAATTATAATAATTTATTCCTATTTATATAATTGTTTCTTATTATAATTAATATACTTTTTAAGCAAATTTAAACAGAATAATTATACCAATATATAAAAAAATTTCTAAAATACAGTAAAATTAAATACATATACATAAATTTAATTCCATTATCTGTAAATCTAGATAAGATTTTAATACTTCTATTAATAATAAAAAAAGACTAGACAATATGTCCAGCCTCTTTTTTATATAAATTCACATTATTTTTAATCGTTAGCATCTAGCCATTTAGTTAAAACTTCTATATATTTATCATTTTCTTCAACAAATGGCATATGTCTTGAATACTCAAATAACTCCCACTTACTATTAGGAATTCTATCATACATAGTTTTTGCAATGTATGGTGAACATAAATCTATTGCTCCACTAGTTACTAAGCAAGGTTCCTTGATTTCATGTAATCTATCTGTAAACTCATATCCAGAAAGTGTCCCTGTAGGCGAAAATTCATTTTGTCCCCATCCTACAATATATGCTTCAGAACCTGATTTTTTAGGTCTTCTTAAGCATTCAGGAGAATCTTCTGTTACTTCACCTGCACAATACATTTCCATAAATTTTTCTAGCGCATCATTATATTCCTTGCTAGAGTAATCTCCAGTATTTACTGCATCAAGCAATGCTTTTTGGTCAGCCTCATCCATATATGAGATTCTTCTTTTTTGTTCTTTCTCCCAAAGCTTTGCAGAAGAAAGAGTAGATGAAAGAATGTATGACTTGATACCTTGTGGTTTATACTCAAGAGCATACCAAATAGCCTGCATACCTCCCCAAGATTGACCTAATAGATGAATTTCTTCAAGTCCTAGATGCTTTCTCAGTTCAATAAGCTCCTTTATCCAAGTGTCAGCATTAAATAACTCAGGATGCCCTTCTACAAATGAATTTCCACAACCAATTTGGTCATACATTATTACTTGTCTACCACTCTCAGCTACCTTATCCAATACTTCAAAATAGTTGTGTGTAGAACCTGGTCCTCCGTGAAGTAGTACTAATGGTTTCTTCCCTTCAGTGTTTTCTCCTACTATACGATAATAGGTTTTAAAACCTTCAAAAGGCATATATCCTTCAGTAATTTTCATGTTTATCTCCTCCAATTTGCTATTATGAACAATAATTATGTTCATTAATATGGCTATTTAAAGCTTATAATACACCTTTATTGATGTATTTTAATCTTTACTTTTGTGTTCATAAATAGTATAACATAAAAGAAAAAAATCTCCATACCAAATCAATTATAAAATCACATTAACTATATAATTTTATTTTATGTTAATAATAATAGATATATTTATAGTTATATTGTTCGATAATATATATAGTAATATAAAATATTATTTCCTCAATAGAATATAATTATTTTATATTCATTATAATATTTTGTATTCTACAATGTTTTACATTAAAAAAGATATCTTTGTATTTCTATTTGCTTATCTTTTTATCGATTTTTACAGTATTTTTTAAATAAAATATTGTTAACTCCATTTCAAATAAAATTGGTTTTATGATAAAATTATTTTTATTATATTTTAAAGGAGGCTTGTATTTGAACGATATCGATTTACTTAAAGTTATAAAGTTATCTTTAGGATGCTCTCTTGCTATATTTATTGCTTGGCTATTAAAATTAGAATACTCAATGGTTGCTGGAGTTATAGTACTACTTACAGTAAAGAACACTAAAAAAGAAACTCTTAAAGGCTTTATTGGAAAGTTTTATGGTTTTCTTTTATGTACTCTTTTTTCCTACTTATGTTTTAATATTTTAGGATATAATTTGACTTCATTTTCAATATTTATATTTATAATTATACCAATTTGTTTTTTATTAAATATTCAAGATGTCATTGCTATGTGTGTAGTCATCGCATCCCATTACTTCATTCAAGGAGAAACATCTATTAAGTGGATTTTAAACGAAGCTGGAATATTTGCAATAGGGACTGGAATAGGTGTCATAATAAACATGTATATTCCAACAAATATACATAAAATCTATGAAGTTCAAAAAAAGTTACAAGAAGAAGTGAGCGTTGTACTTATAGACATTGCAGATATTATTGTAAATCCTAAAAAAGAAAATGAATATAGTAGAGATTTATATACATTAAATTCACTTATTGATAGAAGTATTTCTGAAACTTATGATAATATTAATAATACTTTATTAAATGACACTAAATTCTTCTTAGAGCACATGGATATTATAAAAAGTCAAAGGGATATTTTAGAAAGTTTGTATGGTTATGTATCTCAACTAAATTCTACACCACCACAAGCTCATATTCTATCTGCTTTCATACATAAGATAGGTTATACCAAATTTGAAGCTGAAACAGGAAATCTACTTCTTGAGGAATCGGATAGATTATTGTCAAGTATGAAAAATCAACCTTTACCTGTAAATAGAATAGAATTTGAGAATAGAGCTATTTTATTCTTATGCTTGACTAAGTTAAAACAGTTTTTAATTAATCGTATACATGCTCAGGAACTTAGAGATAATAATTTTTATAAATAAAAAGAGGAGAAATACAGTAGTTGACCCAACTAAAAAATATCAGATATAATGTTAAATGCGCCCCCAATAAGAGGGCGCAATGTTTATAATTTATTCTACGGTCATGAGTTAATCATTATTCATATCGAATATACATTACTTGACCAAGTCCAATATTAGCTTTTTCATCGGTAATTTCTATTTTAATAGTCACATCATTTTTTTTGCAGTACTTCGCTAATTCTGCACCAGAACGATTTCTACCACTAAAATCTAAAGAAAAAGGCTTATCATATTCAAAAGGATATTCAACAGGTTTACCTTCTGGCGCTAATGCAAACATCCCATATGGTGTGTTCATAAATCCTATTACAGCAATCGTAAGATTTGATGGATTTAAATTTGATTTACTACCTATAAATTTAACTGTATTTACTGATGAATTAATTACAATACATCGAACACCTTCATACATTACATGTTTGTCCTTTATATCTCCAAATTTTCCAACAACCTTTGCCCCTTCTTGATGTGGTAACATAGTGTGCTTCCCAGGTGGTGCTGGTTTTTGAGTTTGTACTACTGCTCCAACTGTTGGATATGCTGTTTTATCAAATGGTAATGGGTGGCTAAGACTCTTGTATATAATGTCCTTTCCTGCTGACTTATTAGCATCAATATCTACATGATACAAACGCCCATCACCAAAACGTATAAGATTCCACTGGTGGTCATTTGATTTACTGTGGACATAATAAGATTCAATTCCCATCGCATCACACAAAGCCTTCATGCTCCTAGCCATTCCTGAGCATGCGCCTTTTTTAGTAACCAATGTATAGGCAGTATTGGCTCCCTCTGCTGCGTTCCAGTCAACATATGTTGTGTTATTTTTAATGTGATTATAGGCAACTAAAATCTTAGCATCTGTGGTCATATTCTTTGTGATTTTCTTGTTCATAAAATCTGCTGTTGCTTGTGCTACTGAATTCAATTGTGCTTGTGACAGCTTTGGGCCATATATGCTATTAGTTCCTGTGACATAGCTTTTTGGTGTCTTTGCTGTTACTTCCTTGGCTGTCATACCATAAACTGTGATACTCATACCTGAGGTTAAAATTATTGTCGCAATCAATAACTTGGTAGATAACTTTCTAATTTTCTTCATACTCAATATTCTCCTTTATAAAATATAGTCACTTCCTATTCTTTACCATTAATAAGGCTAATTTGGGATTTAAAAAGGTGGATTGTCAATATGTCTGTTTCTACATTCATACTTTCGTGAAATGTTCAAATTTCATGGAAAATCTAGTCGATATTTTTACATAGTTTGTATACAATATAACTAGAAAATCAGTGCCTTTGCTGTCAGCTTGATAAAATGATGTTAATTAATATATTCAACACCATTATCATGTAGCAAATGCTATCTCTATCCAATTATTAGTAATGGCAAGAATAAATAGAATTGTAAATAATAGAGTTAAGGCTAATTTTGTATACATTTTATACAATCTACACCTAATATTATATCTATTATAATTTTTATATTCAATACAATTTTTGGAAAAATATAGAATGTATTCATAAAAATACTATATTATGATAAACTTTATTATATTTTAATTATACTATAAATATTATTTATTTAAATATAAGGACAAGTTTAAAATAAAAATATTACTGGAATTTTTTTATTCCAGTAATATTTTTATTTTAAAGTAGATAAAAGTCTTTATAAAATTTATACAAATATTTTTATCTCTAATATTGTTATAGTCTTTATAATAACCTAACTATCTAGGTTTAAATAATCTGATATATCATAAAAATAGATATTAAAAATTGTATACGAACCATTTTTTGAACATACATCAATGTCATGACCCAAATTATCTATCATTTTCTTTACAAAATATAACCCCATTCCAGTAGACTTATACAATTGATTTCTTCCATTTGTACCTGTAAAACCTTTATCAAAAATCCTAACTATATCTTCTTCACTTATGCCTATTCCAAAATCTTTTATAGATAACACTACTCCATTTTCTAACTCCCTTGAATCAAACTCAATTTTACCAGCTTTTTTAGAATACTTTATGGCATTATTAATAATTTGGTCTAAAATATATGACATACATTTAGAGTCTGTATAGACATCATAGTCTAGCTTATTTAAACTAACTTCAATGTTATTTTTTATAAGCAAAAATGAGTTATTTTTTACAGCCATTTTTACTAATTTTTCTAATTTAACCTTATTTATAAATACATCTTCAAACATGGTATTACTTCTACTACTATATAAAATGGAGTTAACTAAAAAGTTTATCTTAGCAACTTGATTCTTAATATCTATACTATCTTCTATACTGCTTAACCTATCTGTAATTATACTCAAAGAAGATATTGGAATCTTTATTTCATGAACCCACTTAGCCATGTACTCATCTAATTCTTTTAAAGATTGTTTATAAATTTCTATATCATTGTTATTTTTTATTTTTAGATTTTCTATAATAGCTCTCATTAGATTCTCTTCAAAAGATTGTCCCTCAACCAAATAACCATCTATTTCACCATTATCTTCTATACAACCATATAAACTTTTATAACTATTTCTAAAGCTGATATAATCCGCAACAAAAAATAATATTGTTATAAAGAGTACTAAAAAATCTAAATATACCAACTCTGCATATTTATTTTTAAATACATCTATAGCAAATAAGTATATATTTATTATACTGACTATAATTAAACAGATGATAATATACTTAGACCTACCTTTTAAATATTTCGCTATCATTGTATTATATATCCTATGCCCTTCTTAGTTTTTATAAAATCATCAAAACCTAACTCTTTAACTTTACTTCTCAATCTATTCATATTTACAGTAAGTGCATTATCTGTCACAAACTCATCATTATTCCATAGAGTCATCATAAGACTTTCCCTTGATACAACTCTATTCTTATTTTTTAATAATAAGGTTAAAATTTTTATTTCATTTTTAGTCAATTCTAAACTTTCATCCTTGTATTTGTGCTTTATAATTCCTCTTCCTGCATCAAATATCAACTCGTCGTAGTACATAATACTACTAGAGTCACTATAATTGTAGACTCTTCTTATTATACCGTTTATTTTGGTAACTAATATATCTATAGAAAATGGTTTGGTAATATAATCATCTGCTCCATTATTTATCCCCATTATTAAATCCATATCAGAATCTCTTGATGATAAAAATATTATTGGTACATTAGAAATAGCTCTAATTTTCTCACACCAGTAAAAACCATTATATAATGGTAAGTTTACATCTAAAAGTACTACATCTGGTTTTTTGTCTATAAATTCATCTAAAACTGCTTCAAAGTTATTAATTAATTCTACATTAAATCCCCATTTATCCAATGCAAGAGCAATTTCTTTTGATAAATCAATATCGTCTTCTACTAATAAAATTCTATACATTTGCGTACTCTCCATTATTTTAATATTTAATTATGTTATAAATTATTAATATAATAACATATTTTATATAGGTTTATTGGTCAAATTCTTTAGTTAATCAACAAAGAGACTCTTATTAAAAGAATCTCCTCGCTTTTTAGTAATTTATTAATTAGTTTTTATATACTACACGCTTAAACTTACTGACAGATACTGCTCCATATATTATAAATATTATCAAGCATATAACTAAACTTAGTATATATATACTAAATAAATTAGCCATCAGTAATTCTCCTGCTAACCTCAATGCAAAATAGCTAGATATTGTTGCACTTAACATTGGTAAAGTATAAAAGATAGCTACTTCTTTAAGTATAGCTCTATTTATATCTTTTTCTGTAGTACCTATTTTCAATAAAATCTTGTATTTATCTTTATCTTCATATGCATCACTATATATTTTCATGTAAATTATACTTCCAGCCACAAGTGCAAATACTAAGAATAAAAATACAAGCACTACATATGCAAACTTCATCCATTGACTTTCATTTTGAGCTTTATATCCATTTTGAATATAACCATTTTTTAAACTTAGATTCTTTTCAATATTTTTAAACATCACCTGGCTATTTTCTTCTTTAGATACTTTTGCCCCATAAAAATATACTTGTTGTCCTTTATTTCTTAATTTGAAATATGTATCATCATTTACTACTATGATACTTTGATTAAATCCTGTGCCTAACACTGGAACTTTTACTTCTCCCTTTGAAATATTATATAAATGTCCATCAAGGGTTACATGAGCTTCTTTTGTAGCTACTGTTACTATAGTTTGAGGGCTTTTTAACTCTATTACATTCTCTCCTCTAACTAGCTTATCACCATACTCTTTTAATTCTTCATCATGACCATTTTCTTTAAGGATATTGCTAAAATCGCTATATTTCATTATAGCATTAGTTTTGTCATAAACATTCTTACTATCTGTGTTTTCTAAAATTGTTAGCTCTGGGTTTACTGAATATTTTATCTTATTAGTATCTTTTATTATATTCTCTATTTGTGTTTTATTCACTTCATCTTTGTCCAATGAAACTATACTGACAGTATATACATTTCTTTGCTCTTGAGCATTTTGATGTATAAATTTTATTGCAACTGATGCTCCAAGAGTAGATATTGTAGTGGTTATAATTATTGCTATTATAGCATAAGTTTTATAGTTTTTATTTAATCTGTAATTTATATTGTTTATTGCAATTATATTGTTTCCATTAAATAATATTTTTTTATTTTTTATTATAATATCAAATATAACAGGAACAACTGATTTAAATAGTCCATAAGTCCCAACTATTATTATAGCTATAACAGGTATTACACTCATTATATTTCCAGTCCTTATATTAGTAGAAAGGTAATAACCATATCCTATTACTATAATTGATATTATAGCTAAAATATATATACCTATTCCTACTTTAGGTATTTTTTCTTGCTTTTTAGATGTATTAATTAGATTTATTACGCTACTTCTACATATTGTTATAAAACCTTTTATAGCCATTACTATAAATATAGAAATAAATATCAAAGTAGTATATAGTATAGCTTCCATGCTAAGCCCATTAGATACCTTTATATCAAATCCAGATAACTTTATTATCACTACTTGAAAAAATCTAGAAGTTATTATTCCTATAATTATTCCTGTTATACAAGAACTTACCCCTATAAGCATATTTTCTACAAAATATATTCTTCCTATTGTATATAAGTCTAACCCCATAAAAGACAATATCCCAATTTCTTTTGACCTATTTTTAAAAAATATATTTGTTGCATACCAGATGAAGAAAAATAAAAATACTGATAGTATCATTATTACAGCTATTAACACTGATAATGTAAAATTTTTATTTTCTCCTTGCAATACATTTATAGCATCACCATATCTTAATAATTCAAAATTAGTTAGTACAACTACTGAAAAAACCATAGATATAAAAAATGCTAGATACGTTCTTATATTACTCTTAAAATTATTATACGCAATTCCAAGTATACTCACTTACATGTCACCTCCCATAGAGGCCAACATATCCATAATTTTTTTATAAAATTCTTTTCTGTTACTTCCTTTGTTTAATTTGCACTTTATATTCCCATCATTTATCATGTATACTTCATTAGAATAACTTGCAGTTAGAGGGTCATGTGTAATCATTATAATAGTAGCATTATTTTCTCTATTTATTCTTTCTAATGATTCTAAAAGCTCATATGCTGACTTAGAGTCTAAAGCACCTGTTGGTTCATCTGCAAATATAACTGCTGGGTTTGTAATTAATGACCTAGCTGCTGCTCCTCTCTGTTTTTGCCCTCCTGATAACTGATAAGGATATTTATCTAAATGATTTTCTAATCCAAATTTTTTGGCTATAGAAAATACCTTAGCTTCTATTTCCTTACTTTTCTTTTTTCCTAATGCTAGAGGAAGTGCTATGTTATCCATTAACTTCATGTTATCTAATAAATTGTAGTCTTGAAATATAAATCCTATTTTTTCTCTTCTTAGTTTTGACAGTTCATTATTTTTTACTTTTGATATATTAATTCCATCTAGGATTATCTCTCCTGAAGTTTGTTTATCAAGTGTAGACATAAGATTTAGTAATGTTGTTTTCCCTGCACCAGATGGACCCATTATCGCTATAAAATCACCTTCATTGACTGTAAGAGATATATTTTTTAATACATTTGTTCTAAATCCTTTTATCCCATAATCTTTTGATATATTTTTTATTTTTAATATTTCTTTCATAATAATAGCCTCCAGTTGCTAATTTTTTAATATATGTTTATTTTAAAGGTTTTATATAAATAAATCCTTAAGCAAATATTACATTTTAACTGTTAACATTACACTTTCGTAACATAGGCAAAAAGGCTATTAAAGTATTTAGTCTATAACTTTATATTATCAATTTATATTTGAGATATGTTTTTTAGCACTCTCAAAATTGTTCACTACTCTAAAATTATTTGATTTATTTAGCTCTAGCATTAATTCTGAAAATCTCTTATTTATCCTGCTTTCATCATCAATAATTGCAACAACTTGTATCCTATAAGTCATAAATTTTTGTAATGCAATACCTGCTAATCCAGTTTTTAGATTTAAAAAATCATCTGAAAGTGAATTATTACTAAGCATAAGATAATTTATACCATGCTCCATACATATAGATATAATATCCATTATTTCTCCTTCAGAATTAAACTTACTCTCTAAAAAAATATATTTTCTGTCATTTTGTTCTTTTATATTATAATTCATTTTTATTCCTCATTTCTGTTTTAAATGTTTTCTATTAATATGGATATAGAACCTAACATATCCTCAATAAACTTTATATCTCCCCATAACATAACTCTAAGCCTATTTTCATTTTCATTATATTTCAAGTTAATAGTGGAGCCACTTGACATTGAGGTCGGATTATTTACAAGTGCCAAAAGTAAGTTTGATAAACGTGAGTATTCATTATTCGAGATACTATTTATATCAACTACTGTAGATACATTAACCTTTGGAATACATCCTAGTTCCTTATATGAATTCAATTTAAATTCTAAACCATTATTCTCATCACTCTTTACATCCATAAACCTATCTAAATCTTCTTTTGATATCCTCCATTGTTTGCCAACTTTATTAGCTTTTAATTTTTCATCTTTTATAAATTTTCTTATTGTCTTATGATGCATTTCTAAAATCTCTGCAACTTGGTCTATTGTATAAAACTTTTCGTCCATAATTACACTTACCTTTCATTTGATAATAACAATATATTAATTTAGAAATATCAAAAAGTCAAATTTATTTTGTATTTTATTGCTATCTATTAGACTTTAATACAATTTAATTCCATCTTATTTCATTCTAACATTTTCTAGTAACTTATTATAATATCTTTACTAAACTTATAAATTAAATTGCTTAATCATGTCCAACTATAATGAAAAATCTCTTAAGTAAAAAAGCAATTTGAAAAAATTTAAAATCTTTTCAAATTGCTTTTCACAGTGTATTTTTACATTTTTATATTTCAATATTTCAACTAACAAGATAACTTTTAAAAGCTTTCTAATTCTTAATATTTTCAAGCTCTAGTACCTTTTTTATACAATTATCATCTTCAAAATTCTTAGTTCTATCACAATCTCTCACTTTAAAGTCTGGAATAGTTTTAAATTCTTCATCACATACTCCATTCTTATTTAAATACATACAACTCGCCATTCTAACTATCAGACCACTATTTTTTAAGTTAAACAATACAGGGTCTATACATCCACCATCTCCTCCAGTAGTTTCACCTACTAAAGTAGCAAATTTAGTTTCCTTACAAAACATAGCAAATGCCTCTGATGATGAATATATTTTTTTATCTACAAGCAAATATATATTGCCTTTAAACTTTAAGTCACTTTTCGATTTTATGGTATAGGAAGTATTTTCAAAACCACTAAAATCTTTCATAATCTCTTCTGGTGCATTTTTCTTTATGTTTGTTGGTAAGTTTTCTACAGGTTCTAATTTTATATTTCTTACACTTGTATATTTTTTTACTATTTCATTATTATTTCTATAGATTCTATATCCATTTATTTTAACATCATTTTTTATAAGTTTAGATACAATTCCTTGCCAATATCTATCACTTCCTCCTGAATTTCCTCTTATATCGATAATTAAAGCTTTATGTTTTTCTAGAGTATTAATATATGCTTCAATTGCTTTTAAATCATTGTCTATAGGTCCATGCTTTGATGACATAGATGGTAGATACATGTATCCTACTTTACCTTTGATTACATCTTCCAAAATTAATTCTTTTTTCTCAAAAATATCCTTTGGAGCTTTTATTTTAGGATTTATAGAATTGTATCTATCCACAACTTTTTCATCATTAAGAAAATCGTACCAATCATTATTAGAATATGATTTCTTAAAAAGCTCATATCGTTTTTTATTGTCGATTAGCTCTGTATGTTTATTATTTAATTCAGATAATATGGATGACATTTCTTCTATAAATTCTTCATCATTTTCAGTACTCTTTATTCTTTTTATATATTCGTCCTTATTTTCTAACCAATCAGTATTATTAATTCTTTTATTTACATTTAAATAAGGATATCCTGTTTTTATAACATTATATACATGTTTAAAATCATCCATCTTTTCTTCTTCAGATAGTTGATTCTTTTGGGAATAAGTAGAATTACCTAATAAAATTATAAATGTTAAAATAATTACTAAAAACAATATTTTCTTTTTCATATAGTTCTCATCAACTTTCAAATTTTATATTTTAATATATTAGTACCATCATAAATCTCTAACAATAATATTTAAACTTTATTATAATTCGTATATTAGTTAGGCATCTTTAATATCTTAATATTCTTATCGTAAATAGAAATTACTATTCTTATCTTTTTTAATTTATTTTAACTCAAAATAACTTCAAACAAATCAAAATGTAAGGGTCAAATAATTACTACATTTTATCATATATCTAAAGTATTTGTAAAAATAGATAAATTATTTTACTATTTTAGGGAACAATTACTATCAAGAAATCAACATAAAACTTCAGAATAGGAGAGATATATATGGTATTTTTTATAGTAGGATTTATAGCCTCTATTATAGGTGCAATTTCTGGTCTTGGTGGCGGAATTATCATAAAACCAGTACTAGATGCAGTAACTGAACTAGATGCTTCAGTTATAAACTTTTTATCAACATGTGCAGTATTTACTATGTCTTGTTCTGCTGTTACTAAACATATTAAATATAAAACTAAATTTGAAAAACCTACGACTGTCCTACTTGGAATAGGTGCAATTTTAGGTGGTTTAATTGGTACTGAGATATTTGAATTTATAGTTGATTTTATTAACAAAGATAGGTTTATAAAGCTAATTCAAAATGGACTCCTTTTGTCTTTATTAGTAATTATACTGGTGTACATAAATCTACCTAACAAAAAACAATTCCATATAAAGAATCGTATATTTACAGTTTTACTTGGATATACTCTAGGAATGATTTCATCTTTTTTAGGAATAGGTGGAGGCCCTATAAATATAACTGCTCTGACATTATTTTTCTCAATGAATTTAAAGAGTGCATCTGTTAACTCAATAATACTAATACTATTCTCACAAGCTTCAAAGATAATAACTCTATTAATTTCAAAGTCAATACCTTCAGGACTTGAAATATCGATGTTACTATATATAATTCCAGCTGCAATCTTAGGTGGAATATTCGGTACAACTATTAATAAAAAAATAAATAAAAGTAATTTAATCATTGCTTATAATTCAGTCATGTTATTCGTTATAATGACATGTCTGTGGAATATAATAAGATTATTTTAAAGGAGAGACTATAAATGAACAAAACTAATTTATTTGAAACAGTTAAAAATGCTTATATCTATGGATATCCAATAGTAGGTATGTATGAATTACTCTATACACAAATTATTAACCCAAAGACTAAGACAACAAGTTTTAATGAATTTGCTCATACTGCCACTGTAGCATCACCAAAAACATCATTTATACCAGCACCAAACAATGATACAACATATTCAAGAGCTTGGCTAGACTTACGTGAACAACCAGCAGTAATAGAAGTTCCAGACACCAATGATAGATACTACTCTATACAGTTATTAGACTTATTTACAGAAACAATTACTAATATTGGTAGAAGATTAACTGGGACAAAATCAAATAAATTTACTGTTATTGGACCAGATTGGAATGGTGATTTACCTAAAGATACCAATGTAATTAAAAGTGATACACCTTTTGCACTAGCATTTTTAAGGGTTCTTATCAATGATAAAAATGATGTTCAGGAAGTTAAAGATATACAAAACAAGTTTAGAATACATAGACTCTCCGAGATGTCTAACAAGACACATCATGATGACTATGATACCAAAGATTTGCCAATATATAAAAATTCAAATTACCATGAATTTTTTGAAACCCTTAATAGCATACTTTTATTAATTCCAACCTTAAAAACTAGAACAGACATATTGTCATCAAAACAGCTAAAAGAAGTTCCTGATGATATATTAAATGAAGCTTGTAATAGTGCGAAAAAACTTATTAATGAAGGTGGCTTAGCATTTGGAGAATCCCATAACTTCTGGAGAGTTGCTCGAAAAGGTATTGGTAATTATGGAGAAGATTATTTACAACGTTCAGTAGTGTGGCATAAAGGTGCTTTAGCTAATCAACCAGAAGAATCTTTATACCCAAGCACTTTCCAAGATAGTACTGGTCAATTTTTAGATGGAAATTTTGATTATGAGATAAAGTTCAATAAAAATGAACTTCCTCCTGTTAGCCAATTTTGGTCATTAACGATGTATTTGTTTAAAAATGCGTTCTTAGTAGATAATGAAATTGACCGCTACTCTATTGGAGACCGTACAAAAGGACTATTTTACGATGAAGATGGTTCACTAACCATATATATACAAAATAAATCACCTAAAGATAAAAATAAAATATCAAACTGGCTACCAGCACCTAAAGATAAATTTTACATGACACTAAGATTATATGGCCCAAGTGAAGATGCCATTTTAGGTAAATGGCTACCTCCAGTTGTTACTAGAGTAAACCAATAAATTTGTTAATATTTAAAAGGAGTTATATTCATGAGTAATTTTGCTTATACTGAAAAATCAAAATTTGTTAATCCTAGATTAACAGAGCATTCTAAAACAATGGAACAGAAAATTTATAAAACAGGCGAAAATGTATATAGTGCAGTTGGTTTTGGATTATCTTATCCTGTTATGATTGAAGGAACTGATGGAATTATAATTATTGACCCAGGTGAGACTATTGAAATGATGGAAGAAATCATGAAGCATTTTCGTAAGATTACTGATAAACCTATTAAAGCTGTGATAATATCTCATAATCATGGGGACCATTGGGGTGGTATGAGTGTTTGTGTGAGTCAAGAACAAAGCCAAAGTAAAGAAGTTCTAGTTATTGTTGATGAAACATTTATAAAACACTTCTCACAAGCTAGTGGAGAACTACTAGATATTAGAATGGGAAGAGCTGTTTGGATGTATGGCTCTATACTTCCTAAAGGAGAACATGGTTATGTTAATTTAGGATGTGGACCAGTTTTATCAAAAGGTTCTAATAAATTTATTGAACCAAATACATTTTCATCTGTTGAAGATGGATTACAGATAACTATATCAGGAGTTGATTTAGAACTATTCCACTGTGAAGCTGAGACAGAAGATGCTATGTGTATATTTTTACCTAATGAGAAGATAATGTTTGTTGGAGATGCTGTCCAAGGTGAAATATTCCCTAATATATATACTGTTAGAGGTACTGTCCGCGATGCCAAGAAATGGTACACAGGGATTGATAAAATTCGTGAATATCAACCACATTATTTAGTTGGAACTCATATGAGACCCTTACATGGTAAAGATGAATGTAATTCCCTTCTAACAGATTATAGAGATGCTATACAATATACTCATGACCAAGCTGTTAGACTTATAAATATGGGGTATACTCCTGATTATGCAATAAATGAGTTAGGAAAACTTCCTCCTCATCTATTTCAAAGAGAACGTCTAGGTGAATTTTATGGAACATTTAAGCAGGGAATCAAAGCTGTTTATGACCAGTATATAGGTTGGTTTAATGGTGAGGCAAGTAAATTAAATCCTATTTATCCTAAAGATGCAGCTAAAAAATATGTAAAAATTATGGGTGGTCGTGAAATAATATTAGCTGAGGCTAAAAAAGCTATCGATGAAGAAGATTATGAATGGGCTACAGAGATATTAAATTATCCTATACGTATAGATAATAATGATATGGAGACTAGAAGACTTAAAGCAACTGCTATTCGTATGCTTGGATACCAAACAGAAAATGCTACTTGGCGTAATTGGTATTTGACTAGTGCTATGGCATTAGATGGATGTTTTGAACAGATAGTAAATCAAGTTGGAGCTAATGCTGGATTTCCTCCATTTTCAAACTCATTTATAGGTCTAACATCCAAAGCTATGTTTGAATCTTTTAAGGTTAAATTAAATGGTCCTAAAAGTTCTGATGTTCATATGACACTACTGGCATGTGTGACTGATACTAATGAAACATTTAAGCTAGAGTTACGTAGAGGGATTGTTGAAATACATAATCAGGATAGTGACATAAAAGCTGATGTTTCAATTAATTCTTCTAAAGAAACTTGGGCAAAATTAATTACAAAAGAACTCTCAATTATTCAAGCTATTGAAAATGGTCTAGTTCAATGTGATAACCCTAAAAAAGCTCAAAATTATTTAGACTTATTTGATAAGTTTACTCCATTTGTAAATATGCCATTTTGGTTGCAGTAAATTTTAAAATACCTATTTTGAATTTGTTATTTCAAAATAGGTATTTTATTATGATTTTAATTTGATTTTGTATTTTATATATTATATCTACTTCTTAGATATTGTATCTACTTCATATATATATCTATTAAGTATAGCTTCTAGCATTTCTTGTCTTCCAGACTTATTCTTTATCACTGGCATTTGTAGTGCATAAGTTTCTAATTCTTTAAATCCAACTTTACCATCTACTATGTCTTTACCTATACCTTCACTAAAGCTTGAATATCTTTCTTTAGTAAAGTTTTCAAATACCTCATCTTCTAATAATTTATGAGCTACTAATAATCCCTTTGCAAATGTATCCATACCTGCAATATATGCTAGGAATAAGTCTTCCACTTCAAAAGATGCTCTTCTTACTTTAGAATCGAAATTGAAGCCTCCTGGAGCTATTCCCCCTTGTTTTAACACTTCATACATAGCAAGTGTTGCATCATATATATTTGTTGGAAACTGGTCTGTATCCCACCCTAATAATAGGTCTCCTTGATTCGCATCTATACTTCCTAAAACATCATTTATTCTTGCCATATTCAATTCATGCTGGAAAGTATGTCCTGCAAGTGTAGCATGGTTTGCTTCTATATTCATTTTGAAGTATTTATCTAGATTATACTTTCTCAAAAATCCCAAAACAGTAGCAGTATCAAAATCATATTGATGTTTAGTTGGCTCTTTTGGTTTAGGTTCTATTAAAAACTGCCCAGTAAATCCTATTTCTTTAGCATAATCTACAGCCATTTGTAGAAATCTTGCGAAGTTGTCCATTTCAAGCTCTGTATTAGTGTTAAGTAAAGTTTCATAACCCTCTCTTCCACCCCAGAATACAAAGTTTTCTCCTCCCAAATACTTAGTTATTTCCATGGCTTTCTTAACTTGAGCTGCTGCATAAGCGTAAACATTAGCATTACATGTTGTAGATGCACCATGAACAAATCTTGGGTTTCCAAACATATTAGCAGTTCCCCATAATAACTTTATACCTGTTTCTTTCATCTTAACTTTTATGTATTCAACTATTTCATCTAATATCTTGTTTGTTTCTTCTAAATTTTTGCCTTCTGGAGCTATATCTCTGTCATGAAAACAGAAATACTCAATTCCCATTTTAGACATAAATTCAAATCCTGCATCAACTTTAATCTTTGCAATTTCAATTGGGTCTGTTATATTATTCCAAGGTCTCTCCACTGTACCTACTCCAAATGGGTCATTACCTTCTCCGCATAAAGTATGCCAGTAACTCATTGCAAATCTTAAGTGCTCTTTCATAGTCTTATTTCCTACTACTTGTTCAGGATTGTAGTATCTAAATGCTAACTCATTGTTAGATTGTGCTCCTTCAAAGTTTATCTGTCCTATTCCTTTAAATATTTCACTCATTTCATATCCTCCTAATGTTTTACACATATGATGTATGTAATATTTTTCTCAATTTAAACTATCTTTTATTTTCATTCTTAAAATATTTTTATTCTTCATCTTTAAAATTAACTACTTCATCTAATAATTTAAAATCATCTTTTAAAGATTTATATATCTTTTTATACAATCTATGATATCTCTTGTATGTATCTACATTTTGATTTATTGGCTCTAATTTAGTTGAAGTTTTTATTATAGTCTCACAAGCTTTCTGGACATTTTCGTATATACCAGCTCCTACTAATGCAAGAATTGCAACTCCTAGTGCTGGCCCTTCACTTGAGTTTATAGTATATACATCTTGATTAAACAGGTCTGCTTGCATCTGTCTCCATACTTTACTTTTTCCACCTCCACCTGAGGCTCTTACTTCATTTACTTCTATATTAAGTTTTTCTATTATATCCATACAATCTTTTAGACTATATGAAACGCCCTCCATAATTGCCCTTGCCATTTCTCTTTTAGAATGTATTGGAGATAATCCAAAGAATACTCCTCTTGCATAAGGGTCGAGATGAGGAGTTCTCTCCCCCATCATGTATGGTAGATAAAGTAATCCATTACATCCTGTTGGTACTTGACTTACTTGACTATTTATAATTTCATATACATCTTTACCTAAAGAGTTTGACACTTCCAGCTCGCTTTGACAGAAATTATCTTTAAACCATTTTAGTGACAATCCAGCTCCTTGAGTAACTCCCATAACATGCCATGTATTTGGTATTGCATGACAAAAAGTATGAACTCTACCTTCCTTATCAATTTTCGGTTCCTTTGTATATGCAAAGACTACACCAGATGTACCAATAGTAGATGAAACTATTCCATCTTTAACTATTCCATTTCCTATTGCTCCTGCTGCTTGGTCTCCAGCTCCACCTACAACTATTGTTCCTTCTTTAAGTCCTGTTAAGTTTGCTACTTCCCTAGTCACATATCCTGTAATCTCTTGAGATTCATAAACTTTACCTAAAAGACTTTTATCTATATTTAACTTGTCTAGTACTTCATTACTCCAATTTCTTTTTCTTATATCAAGTAACTGCATACCACTCGCATCTGATACTTCTGTAGCATATTCGCCTGTTAATTTGTATCTTATATAATCTTTTGGAAGAAGTATTTTATTAGTATTTTTATAAATGTCAGGCTCATTATTTCTAACCCACAATATTTTTGATGCTGTAAATCCTGTAAGCGCTGGATTGGCAGTTATTTCAATCAATCTTTCTTTACCTACCAAATCAGTTATCTCTTCACATTCTTTTACTGTACGTTGGTCACACCATATTATAGAGTTTCTTAGGGTATTCCCTTCTTTATCTAGCATAACTAAACCATGCATCTGTCCTGATAATCCAATTCCTTTTATACATTCACTGCTTATATCTGAACTTTGAATTACATGTCTTATAGATTCAACTACAGCTTCCCACCAATCATTTGCATCCTGTTCTGCCCAACCTGCTTTCTCTTGTATAAGAGGATATTCATATGTACAACTTTCTATAGTATTTCCTAGTTTATCAAATAAGACTGTCTTAGTACCTGATGTACCAATATCTACACCTAATACATACTCCAACTTCATCCCTCCTTGAGACATCACTTAATAATTATCGTTTTCCTAATTCAAATTTTTTATATTTTAGGCATATTTTACTTGCTTTATTTTTGTTAGTATATTAAACTAACTTATGAACTAATAATAAAATATTTAATTATCTTTGTCAATGCAAAATAGCCTTTTATTTTTGTCTAAAAAGTATTACAATATTATTTTAAGGAGGAATATCAAATTGGTTACTGATAAATACACTATTCGAGAAATGAATGAAAGATTGGTACTTGAACAAATTATAAAGAATGGTCCTATTTCTAGAGCAAGTATAGCCTCTACTATAGGATTAAATAAAGCAACTATATCTGCTATTACCAAAAAACTTATCGATGAGTCTCTGATTCATGAAATAGGAATTGGAAATAGTACTCATAGTGGCGGAAGAAAGCCCATACTTTTAGTATTCAACAAATGTGCAGGGATTTCTTTAAGTATGGATATTGGATATGACTATATATTTTCTTCTCTATCTTACTTAGATGGGACTATTATAAAATCTAAGAAATTAATAGATATACAAGTAAATAAAGATAATGTTATACAATTAATAGATGAAATTATAGATAGCTATAACATATCCAAAATAGATACTCCTTATAATGTAATAGGGCTTACTTTAGCTATACATGGGATTACTTGTGAAAATAACATATTATTCACTCCATATTATAACCTCAATGAGATTGATTTATATGGTATCCTAAGTAAAAAATACGACTTCCCTATTCATATAGAAAACGAAGCAAACTTAACAGCTTTAGCTGAGAGTACTTTTTCAACTGTACATAATTCACTACTTAGTCTTAGTATTCATAGTGGATTTGGTTCAGGCATTATAATAAACAATAAATTATATAGTGGTAGAAATGGCATGAGTGGCGAAATTGGTCACACTATTATCATGCCTAATGGTAAACTATGTCCTTGTGGAAATCGTGGTTGTTTAGAACAATACTGCTCAGAGAAGAAAGTGTTTGAACAAATTTGTTCTTTAGAAAATATCCCTAAAATAGACCCTGATATGGTAAAACAACTATACTATGAAGATAATGAGAATACTAAAAAAGTTATCCATGAGTTTTGTAGTTATCTATCACTAGCTATAAACAACGCTATTGCAACTTATGCTCCTGAGATAATATATTTAAATAGCCAAATAATCAGAAATATACCTGAAATATTAGAGATTACAAAAGATATGCTAGTTAGCTCTTTTAACAAAGGCATAAATATAGAAATTTCATCGTTAGGTTCTGAGGCATCTCTATATGGTGGCTCTGCTGTCAATATTAAAAGCTTCTTAAATATACAAAACCTAACTTTGATGAATGAAATAAATGATAAAATAGCTGTATTATAATATTGAATAATCTGAGAACTAGCTTATTTAAGCTAGTTACATTTTTTAATATCAAATTGAATCTATCTATTACTTTTACTAAGATTGTAATAGGCTAAAAAATACAACTACATCTAAATCAGCATTTACAACAGATGAATCACTTCATAAGTCACTTTATTTAATAGCTTTAAGATTATATAAGTGAATTCAAAGTCTTAGAAACTGACCTAAATTATTAAATCAATAAAATATTCATCTTAATTAAATATTAGTTATAGTAATTATGAAATTCAAAAAAGTTAAGAATATCTTCATACATGTTATATTTTTATAAGGATATAAATAATCTTAAATAAGGGTTATGACTATATAGCCATAACCCCTTTAAATTGTATATTCCAAAATCAAATTTATTCTGTAGTTAATACAAAATTATTTGCATTCTTTTCTCAGAAGTTATATATTAATTAAATCTTAATATATATTGTATTTATTCATCATCAGATAATAAACTTGCTGTTGGCTCAACAATAGAAATATTATCTTTACCTATTTTCTCCAGTTTTACTGCTAATTCTTTTGCGTCTGAAAAAGCTGATTCAACAACCATACCTAAATTTAGCCCTGAAATAATCTTAATTCTGTTATCACTACTAGCCTCTAATAACGCTGCATTGCATGGTGTTCCACCTAGTAAATCTACCATTATGACTATTTCTGAACTTTCCTTGTATACTTCCAAAGCCTTTTTAAGTTTTTTTATTGTTCCTTCAATTCCATCATCTTGTTTCATATTTACAGTAGGATAATCTATAGAATTTCCTATTATCATTTTTGCAGAATTTAATACTTCCTCAGCCATATTTCCATGACTCATTAAAATAATACTATTCATTTTAATACACCTCTCTAAATCTATAAAATATCTACAAGATAAGTTTTCTTGTCATCAGGTGTCATTATAGTTGTTATTTCAATTCCTTCATCTAAAAGTTTTTTAAATGCTTCTTTCTCTTCCTCTGTAACACTGATATTAGGTTTTAATACTGTTGTATCTTTTCTACTTGACATATTTCCTACATTTATATTGTGTATTTTTAATCCAGCTTCTACAAATGGAATAAGGTCAACAGGAGACTTAACAATTAATAATACATTTTGCCCTTCATACTTTCCAGCAGTAATATTTTTTATAGCAGTCTCTTCTGTAATTATAGATGATGCTATTCCAGCAGGTGTAGCCATTCTTAGAACTTGTTTTTGAACAGAATTATTAGCTACTGCATCATTTACTACCATTAATCTTGTAACACCTAGCTTATTACTCCACATAGTTGCAACTTGACCATGGATTAAACGGTCATCTATACGAATATTTTTTATACCTTTCATTTCCATATCTAATATCACCCTTTCCTTATTTTAAAATACCTAATGCATATAAAATTATTGAAACAACCATTACACCTAAAATTAAGTATATAGGCTTTATGTTCTTTTTAAGAGCCCAATAAACAACTAAAACTAAAATTGCAGGAACTAGTCCAGGCATAATTTGGTCTAATATTTCTTGACCTTTCATTGTAAAGTCCCCTTGTTGAAAATTCAAAGCAACATTAGCTTTTACTACAGATGGTATTAATGCTCCCACCACCATTAATCCTAAAATAGATGTACTCTCAGTTAAAATCTTCAAACTTTTTTCAATTGAAGATATTAGCTTAGTACCTGATGTATATCCAGCATTAAATAGTGGTATACTTAATAATTTTAACGCTACACTCACTGCAATCCATAATAAGATTCCAAATGGACTTCCATCTATAGCCATGTTAGCTGCTATTGCTCCAAAGATTGTCCATGGAATAACAACAAATAAACTATCTCCTAAACCTGCCACTGGTCCCATCAATCCTGTTTTAATTGAAGTAACAGCCTCTTCAGTATCTTCACTTGATAATTCCTCCATAGCTACATTAATACCCAAAATATAAGGTGCAACCCATGGATTAGTATTGAAAAACTGTAAATGATTTAATACAGCTTTTTGAAGTTTTTCTGGGTTATCTTTATATACTACTTTTAAAAATGGTAGTACTGCATAACAATATGCTAAAGCTTGCATCTTCTCATAATTTGAAGAAACAGAACTTGTGAAAAACCAACGCCATAGAACACTTTTCTTAACTTTTTCATTTGATTTATTTACTGATACATTATCACTCATCTTCATCCATACCTCCTGCCACAGTATAATGTTGTGCTTGATTTTCTACATTCTTTTTGTAAATTATAAGTGCAATTGCTCCTCCAATTAAAGCTACACCTAACAATGGTACTTTCATATATACTGCTAAAACAAAACCAATTACTAAATAACTAAAATACTCCTTAGCAGGAAGGTATCTAAGTAATAATCCTATTCCTACTGCTGGAAGTAATCCTCCAGCTACTGTTAAACCACCTGTTAACCATTCAGGTGTATATTTTAAAATTGTGTTAATTAAAGAAGGTCCAAATATTACAGATAAAGCAACTGGAATACCTGTTGTAGCTGCTGTTAATAATACTCCTAACATTTGCATATATGTTATATTTTTGTAATTTCCTTTTCTAGCTCCATCTTCTGCTTTATGAACTAGCCATATACCAATAGTATTTCTAAGAACATCTAACTGTACCATCAATAAAGCAACTGGAATACCTATAGAGATTCCTACAGATGCTTCTTGCTTCGTTGTAATAGTTATAAATGTTGCTACTATACTTGCTGTCTGATAATCAGGTATTGATGCTCCACCAAAGTTACTAATACCTAATGATAATAATTGTAGTGTCCCTCCGATATATAAACCTGTGTTTATATCACCTAAGATAAGACCAGTAATAAAACCTGCTGTTACTGGTTGATATGTTCCAAACATTGTTGAATTTTTTTCATAGTTTATAAAAAATCCATATACTACTATTAATAATAATTGCCATAATTGTGGTTCCATTATGATTTCACCTCGCTTAAAATATTTTTTAACTCTTCAAAGTTATATTTAGAATTTTGCTTTAAGAAAATAGGAATTTCTTCAAGAGGGCATTCAATTTCATAAATTTTTCCACCTTCATAACTGACCCCACTAAAGATATTCTCCCATGTATATCCTTTTGGTAAATATACTTTTCTACCTCTATCTTTATAATTCATTATTGGAGCAACCAAAATTTCATCTCCAAGCATATATGTATTATCAATCTCCCAAGCTTTATCATCTTCAGGAAATTCATAAAATAAAGTTCTCATAACTGGTGTACCTTCTTCATGAGCTTCTTTCATCAATTTTGATAAATAAGTTTTTATACTATCTCTAATTTTGATAAACTTTGTAAGAATTGTTTCAACTTCTTCACCATAAGACCATATTTCATTAGGAGCTCCTGTTACCATTGAACCTCCACCTTTATTTGATAATGGTTTGCTATGAGGCAATCTATCTCCATGCATTCTTAAAATTGGTGAAAAAGTAGCATATTGGAACCATCTTACCATAAGTTCTCTAAATTCTGGGTCTTTAGGATTTCCTCCATGGAAACCTCCAATATCTGTCGTCCACCATGGTATACCTGCTAGTCCCATATTTAATCCTGTATTTACTTGATTATTAAAAGCTTCAAAACTAGAATCAATATCACCAGACCATACTAAAGCTCCATATTTTTGAGCTCCTGCCCAAGCTCCTCTTACAAGAGTTACAACAGACTCTGTATCATCATGTAAACCATGATAAATCATTTTTAAATAATCAATAGGATAAATGTTACCACAACTTAAAACATTTCCTTTTTTATATCTATAGTTATCAAAATCATAAACAGAATATCCAGGTTCAGCTACATCTAACCAATAATAGTTAATTCCAAGCTGTTTATAATTTTTATCTATTCTATCCCAAACATAGTCTCTTGCATCTCTGTTTGTCATATCTACAAATACCGTATTCCCTTGAATTTGCATTGTCATTCTGACACCACGATTAACATTAACTAAATAACCATTTTCTAAATAATCATTGTAGTTTTCTGCATCACTTTGAACTGTAGGCCATACAGATACCATTGGCTCTACTGAATACTCTTCTTTTAGTTTCCTAACTAATTCCTTGGGATTTTTCCAATAATCTAGGTCAAATTTATATTCACCTTGTTTAGGCCAATGAAAATAGTCAATTGCAATCGATGAAAGTTTAATTCCCCTTTTAGAATATTCTTCCACAACATCTAAAACTTCTTCTGAAGTTCTATATCTTAACTTACTTTGCCATAGCCCCAAAAGGTTTTCAGGCATCATAGGAACAGTTCCTGTGACTTGAGAATAATTTTTATTTAGCTCTTTTGGGCTTTCCCCACAAGTAATCCAATAGTCTATAAATTTTGTAGAAAACATCTTCCATTCTGTCATATTTTTGGCAAAAGATACTTTTCCAATCCCTGGATTATTCCATAAAAATCCATAACCTAAACTAGAAATATAAAAAGGAACTGATATTTGAGAATTTCTTTGTGCCAATTCTAGCACAGTGTTCTTTAAATCTAAAAATTTATGTTGATATTGTCCCATTCCAAAAACTTTTTCAGAAGGCTCAGACTCAAATCTAGTAGTCACTTCAAAGTCTCCATTATAACTTGGTCGATATTCTCTTGATTTTAATTTAAGAGTAGAGTTGAAGTCTTTGGTAATTTCTATTGTACCTACATCTTCCCCACCATCATCATGTTTTACAGCTCTTAATCGAATATACTCTTTCAATAATATTTCATTTTTATCATTGTAAAAAGTGATTCTATCTCTATGGTCTAAGACAGCCTTTATCTTTCCATTTTTAATGATTACACTACCATCTTCATTCTTATTAATTATAATATCGTCTTTATTTAACTTAGGTTTTTCGTTAAGAGCATAGTTTTCATCAACAAAATTTTGGTCTACAAATGACCTGATACGTAAAGAATTTTTTCCCCATGCTTCTATTCGCAATAGTTCATTGTCAAATCTTTTTTCAATATAATCTTCAAATATTCTTACCACAGCCACCCTCCTAAATAGATGATATAGTGTTATATTTAATGTACTGTTAGGTCAACTACTTTAATATATCAATTGATGTAGATGATTTTATTTTGTCATTTATTTGTACATTAAACTAACTTACCAATAATATACTTTATTTGACTCTATTTGTCAATCGTTTTCCATAATTTAACGTAATTTTCCAATTTAATAAAAAATAATACTTTTTAATGTCTTAAATTTCTTTTAATTTATATTTTTTAGTTTGTCATGATTAGAAAGTATAACAAATCATATATTTTTAGTAATTTTTTTGTACTGCCCCACATGTATTAAATCCTTCTATAATGGTAATTGGTATAATTTGAATTTGTTAGTAATTTAATTAATTAATACATGTTTTAAATATAATTTATGGATTTTATGACAAAAACAAAAGATACTAGCTTTAACAAACTAGTATCTTCAAGAGTTTTGTTCTTTTAATTTTAAAATTACTAAAAATTCATTTATATCACTACAAATATTCAATACTCTTTTAATCATAAATAGTTATCATACTTTCTAAAAATATATTCATAATATATTTATTTGCCCTCTTCAGATTCATCAAGTCCAACTATTGGTATATTCAAATTGTATTCATTAAGTAATTTTTCCAACTCTTCTATAAAAATTCCTTTACCATCTACCATTTGTACATCATTTATTTTGTTTCTCAAATCAGTGCAACCGCATAATTCACCAGACCACTTCTCAGAACTACATGTCTTATTATAACCACAGCTTGGGCTACCATCTATTGCAATAATACTTTTTATATTGTAATTATTTTTTAAGTATTCATCAAACTGCATTATATAAGGTACCAACATTTGTCTACACTGTTCTCTAAAAAACATATTATCAAACTGTTCTTTTACATGTCCCCATCTATTTATTCCATACATAATTATCTCTGGGCAAGGTAGTTGAATTATTCCATATCCATTATTTATTAAATCTACTGCTATATTTTGTGCACCTTTAAATTCTGATGAGCCCTCTACTTTGGAATTACAGTTTAATATACAATGACATACTACTACAATCTCTCTACTTCTTTTCATAATAATCTCCTTAGTTATTCTTAACTTTAATAATACTATATATTTCGCCAATTATATTATTTATTTGCTCTATATTCGTAATATTCTATATAGAAATATACAATTAGTAATCTTTTATAATCTATAATATGATAAATGTATACATTTTTTAGGAGGTATTATAATTGAATACTAAAAAAATCACGTTTTCTTCAATGTGTATAGTTATTAACATTGTCTTAGGTATATTTATATCTATGATAAACATACCATTATTATTTTTAGATACAGTTGGTACTGTACTTGGGGCTGTTGTATTAGGTCCTTTTTGGGGTGCTCTTATTGGTGGATGCACAAACTTAGTTTTAGGTGTTATATCAGGACCTACAAATATTCCTTTTGCTCTTGTAAATATTGCTCTTGGTCTTATTGTCGGTTATATTTCTAAGAAAAAAGGGTTTGGCTATAAAGAGGCTCTTATCACAGGAATAATTTTAGCTGTTGTTTGTCCTTTAATTGGTACTCCTATTTCAGTTTTATTATTTGGGGGATTAAGTGGAAGTGGTGCTGATTTATTGGTTGGTTTTTTAGTTCAATCTGGGCAGAAGATATTTACTGCTGCATTCTTTCCAAGAATTCTCAGCAATATAGTGGACAAGCCTTTATCTTGTATCATGGTTGTATATTTTATAAGTAAAATGCCTAAAGGTTTTATAAGCCAATATAGTAGAAATACGTCTAGTTCGTCTTAATGAGTTATTTATACATATGATTTATTAATAAAGTCATAGACTTATCTTTGTATAATATTTTTTATTAGGCCTTAATATTAACAATTTAATTAGATAGTATTTAAATTAATTTAATTGTCTAATTTATTACTCAAAAAGAGATATTGCAGAAACATTCAATATCTCTTTTTGTATTTCTATATTATCCATATTCAATTTTTTATTTTAATCTACTATTAAACTATAAATTTATTCTTTATACTTGTTAAGATTATTTGACTTATATACAGAATCCTCTATATATTCTAATACAATTGTAACTTTAAAACTTGTATAATATCTTTTAACTAGATTTATCTAGATACTTGAAGAACTAGTTATTTAGTTAAATAAATACACACTAAATCTTCTCTATTTTATTTTTTAATTTTTCTGTAATTGTATATAACTTTATCTCAAATGTTCATAAAATTATTTTCTTTTATTAACACTCTACTGTTCCTACTGCTTTTCCCACACATCCACAAACTTCCATTCTACTCTTCACAAACTCTTTAACTGAATCTAAACCTTTTTTACCATACTTCTTAGGGTCAATCACTTCTGGGTCAGAATTAAGTACATCCTTAACACCATTACTATAAGCAATCCTTAATTCTGTTGCATAATTAACCTTACAAATTCCTCTTTTTATAGATTCTTTAATCATCTCATCTGGTATTCCAGACCCTCCATGTAACACTAATGGAACTGATACCACTTCTCTAATCTGAGACAATCTATCTAAATCAAGCTTTGGTTCTCCTTTATATAGACCATGTGCTGTACCTATTGCTACTGCTAGAGATGATACTCCTGTTCTCTCTACAAACTCTTTTGCTTCTAGTGGGTCTGTGTATGCTCCACCATCTCCACCATCTAAGTCGTCTTCCTTACCTCCAACTTTACCTAATTCAGCTTCAACAGGTATATCTGAAGGCATACATGCATCTACAACAGATTTGGATATTGAAATATTGTCTTCGTAACTTTCATGAGAACCATCAATCATAATAGAAGTATATCCAACTCTAAGTGCTTGCATAGCTAGTTCAAAACTTGAACCGTGGTCTAAGTGCATTGCTACAGGTATACTTGCCTTTTCTGATGCTACCTTTACATTTGCTAAATAATAATCTAGCCCTGCATACTTTATTGTTGAAGGTGTTGTTTGTAGTATTACAGGTGATTTAAGTTCCTCAGCAGCCTCTATTACTGCCATAACCATCTCCATATTTTCTACATTAAATGCACCTACTGCATAATGTCCTTCTTGTGCATCTAATAATATTTGTTTAGTTGTCACTAATGCCATAATTCATCCTCCTATATACTTATACTGATTTCTTCATTATTTAATTTCGATACTATTTCTCTACTTGTTTTACTGTTTAGTAACTCATTTAAAAATTCTTCATGCATTAACTTTGAAGATAGCTGAGACAGTGTCTTTAAGTGTAAATTATCATCACTATCTGTTGCTGCTATCATAAATATAATATTTACTAAACTTCCATCCTCTGATTCAAAATCAAATCCTTCTTTTGATACACCTACTGCTACACGTGGTATTTTTACTGCATCTGTCTTTGCATGTGGTATAGCTATCCCCATCCCAAAACCTGTAGACGATATTTCTTCTCTCTTATAAATTTCTTCTTTAAATTTATTCTTATCTGAAAGAACACCTGATTTATCAAGTATTTCAACCATCTCATCAATTACATCTGCTTTCTTTTTTCCCTTAACATTTAAAACTACTGTTTCTTCATCATATAAAGTTATGCCATTAGATACGTTTTCCAATCTTGTAATGTTATCTGTGCTTTTATGTCTATTTTCATTTTTAATTTCAGTTGAATTTTCTGTAGTAGTTTTGTTATTTACTACTTTAGGTGTAACCACCATATAAAGTATGGCTCCTACTAATGAACCTACCAATATACACCCTACCCATAAAAGTGGCTTATTGACTAATCCTAGAACCAAAAATCCTCCATGTGGAGCTGGTACCTCTATTTTCATTATATAAGTTAAAATTGCTGATATTGATGAACCAATCATAAGTACTGGCAACACTTTTAATGGATTCTTTGCTGCAAAAGGTATTGCTCCTTCTGTTATATGAGTACTACCTAGTATATAGTTAATTAACCCTGCTGCTCTATCTTCTTCTGTAAATCTGTTTTTAAATAAAGTAGATGCTATTGCTATTACTAATGGTGGTGTTATACAAGCTGCAGATACACCTGCCATAAATAAATAGTTTCCTTGTCCTAGAAGCATTGTTCCAGTTACATATGCTGCTTTATTTACTGGACCTCCCATATCAAATGCTGACATACAACCTATTACGATTCCTAATATTATAGGACTTGAATTTTGTAATCCTGAAAGGAAGTTCATCATAGCATTGTTAAGTGCTGAACATGGCCCTCCAAGCAATAACATAACTACACCGACAAAACCTACACTGACTATAGGAATTATAAAAATTGATTTAAGACCTTCTAACTGTCTTGGTAATTTTCTTAATATATGTACAAATAAATTTACTAAGTAACCTGCTAAAAATCCTGCTATAATTCCACCTAAAAATCCTGAACCTGTGTCAAAGGATATCATTCCTCCAACAAGACCCGCTAACATACCAGGTCTTCCTGATATAGATTGAGCTATAAATGCTGCTAATACAGGAACCATCAAATTCATAGAATATCCACCAACAGATTTTAATGTAGCTGCTATCTGATTATACTGTTCTGAATTTGGGTCAAATGAGTAAATACCCCACAAAAATGATATGGCAGTTAGTACTCCACCTGCTACTACTAAAGGTAACATATGAGATACACCATTCATTAAGTCCTTATATAACTTTTGACCAAATGATAAATTACCTTCTTCTTTAAGTTTGCTACTTGATGTACTTCCTTTTCTAATAGGGGCTTTCTCATCAATACATTTTTGTATAAGCTCAGTAGCTTTGTGTATACCTTCTTTGACAGGTACTTCTATTACTGGCTTTCCATTGAATCTATCCATATCGACGTTTTTATCACAAGCCACTATTATTGCATCTGCCATTTCAATATCTTTTGTTGTTAGTTTATTTTCTACTCCTATAGCTCCATTCGTTTCAACTTTTATATCGCAACCTAATTCTTTGGCAGCTTTTTTTAATGCTTCTTCTGCCATAAAAGTATGAGCTATCCCAGTTGGGCAACCTGTTACACCTAGAATCATCCTCTTACCCATTTTTATACCACCTTTCTAACTTTTATATTTTTTATATAGTCTTCTACATTCTCCAAATTACCTATACCATTACTTTCAGCTACACTTGCTCCTGTTGCTGATGACCTTTTTAATGCATTTTCAATATCTTCTTGATTTTCTAACCATATACTCAAAAAAGCAGCCAATGCAGAATCTCCAGCACAAGCAGAACTAACAACTGTAACCGGTTGAGTACTAGCATAATAAATCGATTTTCCATTATAAAAATAAGAACCCTTTTCCCCTAGAGTTAGCAAGATATTTTGAGCACCTTTCAAGTGTAATAGCTTAAGTACATCTTTAATATCTTCTTCATCTCTTACAATAATTCCAAATATATCTTT
Organism: Clostridioides difficile; assembly: GCF_001299635.1. Lineage (GTDB taxonomy): Bacteria > Bacillota > Clostridia > Peptostreptococcales > Peptostreptococcaceae > Clostridioides > Clostridioides difficile_A. Next base: position 207,592 of record NZ_JRHN01000047.1, read on the forward strand.
TATTTCTTCATCATTTGGCTTTATCAAATATGGATTATATTGTAGTAATTCCTTTAGTTTTGGTGAACTTATATCCAGTATTATTTTTATATTTTTATTTTTACAAATTTTAAATATCTCTTCATAGTAATTATCATCAATTCCAGGTGGTAGACTCCCACTTATCGATAGATGACTTATATCTTCTAGAGACTCTATCTTCTCCAACATATCTAGCTTTTGTTTTTCATCTACATATGACCCAGAGTTAACAAATTTAAACTCGTCACTCCCATCATTTAAAAATATATTTATACGAGTCGTATCTTCTACCCAAGTGGGTAATACATCAAACCCTCTTTTTTCACTTTCCTCAACTATATATCTTCCTGAAAATCCTCCAAAAAAACCTAATATTTTGGATTCTATACCATAATGACCTAGTACAAATGATACATTTAGACCTTTTCCATTAGGAGAATATATAGCATTAGATGTACGATTTACTAATTTGCTTTTTATACCATTAGTAGATATATTCATGTCTATTGCTGGATTAGTAGTTAATGTATATATCATTGTCTTCCCCCTTGCTTCTGTTGTGTATATTTTCATTATAATAAAAAAGTCTATGAAAATCTTTTCACAAATAGAAAATCGATTTTCATAGACTCTTCAATTTAATTCTCAGAATTATTATACCTAACCATATAGTCTATAATTATCCTAGATATAATATACAAGGGTAACCTAGATGATACTTCATATTCAGAAATTGATATATGCTCATGCTTATATCCTACAATATATAAATCTGAATACTTTATAAGTTTTGCATTTTCACTACAACAACATGTTATAACTTTAGCTCCTCCTAAATTGGCATTTTGTGCTGACTCTACAAGTTCCACAGTATTTCCATTCAATGAAAAAATAATTATAAGCTCATCTTTTTTTATTGATTTAGATTTTATTTTCATTATATTAGGGTCATTTATAAAGACCACATTGAAATCGAGCAGTTGCAATTTAAGACTAAACTCTTTTGCTACATATTCAGTAAGTCCTCTTGCTAAAATATATATCTTACTAGACTCGTTTATAGCTTTTATTATATTAATTAATGTAGTTAAAGATATTTGTTCTATAACCCTTTGTGCTTCAATAAAAGATTTATTTATTATATCCCCCATATTTTGTATATCATCATTTTCATCTTTTACTGTTAATCTATACCTTAGTTCATTAAATCCATTTAAACCACATTTTCTAATTGCCCTTGAAACAGTTGCTGGAGATGAATATGTTTCATGAGCAATCTCTACTATAGATAATTCTGGTAATATCGACTCATTTTCATTTATAAATTTAATTATTTCAAGTTCTGTCTTAGTTAGATTTTCAGAATTACTTTTGTTTAGCTCAATTATCATATTTTTCTCTCCTTATATCTAAGTTTGTCTATCTAATTTTATCAAATATTATATAAATAATATATTCCCTCTTAACTACTTATTTTTATACACAATTAAGATTTAGTCAATGTCTATATATGTAAATTTATAATATAATAATTTTGTACTTCAATTTATTATAGTATTCTGTAATAAAAATAAACAGTCTATATCACTGAAAAAATCTAAATTCATGTGTAATATCTTTCTTTTTTATCTAGCATATCTTATTTTTAATATGACTTATTTCTTAACTGTTGTACACTAGTTATGAGATTAAATATTTGTATTGTGGTAGCAGTCATATTATCGCTAGCAGTTTTTTTATCCATAGCCTCTTCTATTGTCATAGCTCTATTTACTATAGAAAAATAAGCATCTATTCCGTCTTCATTACACTTAACTGCATCTTCTGTTATTGCTCCAGCCAAACCTATTACTTTTATCCCATATTTTTTAGCCAATTTTGCAACTCCTATTGGTGCCTTGCCCATAGCAGTTTGCTTATCCAATCTACCTTCTCCTGTTATTACAAAGTCTACATCTTTCAACTCATCCTCTAATTTAATTTCTTCTAATATTATTTTTATGCCAGATTCTAACTTTGAATTTAAGAATCCTAAAAAGGCAAATCCTAATCCACCTGCTGCTCCTACCCCTTTTACATTGGCTATATCTTTATCCAAATCATTTTTAACTACATTAGAAAAATTTCTAAGCCCATTATCTAACTCTTCAATTATTTCTCGTGTTGCACCTTTTTGAGGTCCATATATGTATCCAGCTCCATTTTCTCCAAACAGTGGATTGTTTACATCACAAGCTATTTTAAAGTTACATTCATCTAATTCTTTTAGTCTATTATCTATTTTTATGTGTCTTATTTTATTTAAAACTTTTCCACCTAAATCTACTAATTTATTATTCTTATCATAAAACTCAAACCCTAAAGCTTGAAGCATACCTACTCCTGCATCATTGGTAGCACTTCCACCTAATCCTACTATAAAATTTCTACAGCCTTTATTTATTGCTTCCTTTATTATTTCTCCAATACCATAAGTTGTAGTGTATAAAGGATTTCTAAGTTCAGTTGGGACTAATGTCAATCCTGATGCTTGAGCAATTTCTATTATTGCAGTATTCGTATCTTTTAATAATCCATATGTCGCATTTACTTTCTTAATTATTGGCCCAGTAACTTCTATAGTTTCTTTTGTCCCATTCATTCCTTGAACTAAAGCATCTACTGTTCCTTCACCACCGTCAGCAAGTGGTAGTATCTTTACTTTTGCATTTTTTTCAACTTTTAATATCCCTTTTTTGATTGCATTTGCTGCTTCAATTGAGGATAAACTCCCCTTAAAGGAATCTATAGAGATTAATATTTTCATATTTATCTACTCCTTATTTTAATATACGATTTTATAATATTAATAAAAGAGGTATTACCGATTTTCAAGTAATACCTCTTTGTTTTATTTTTAAATTAATTTATGTGATTTTTCTTAATATCATCAAGTAGTCCATCTTCTAAATAAATTTCTAATGCACAACCCACCATTGCCTTTACTGCTTTATGAAGTTTATCATAAGCTTCTGTAGAATTTGCATAATTTAGAAATTCTTTTTCATGAACATATACCATTGGATTTATATCTAAAGCTATTTCTGTATACATAGTAGGGCAAACTTGACTTACATTACCTATATCTGTAGAACCCACTGGTCCATCTTTTCCCTCTAATATATCTGTTATACCTGCTTCAATCAAATTATTTTTTGTTATATTTTGAAGTACTTTATTATTTATTATATTGTCAAAAGAATTTTCAAAATATCTATAAGATAGCTTAGCTCCTGTCATTAACTCTGCACCTTTTGCACAGTTTATAACTTTTTTAGTAACTTCATCTAAATAACTTCTTTCAGCAGCTCTTACAAAAAACTTACAAGCAGCTTTTTCTGGAACTATATTTGGAGCTTCTCCTCCATTTGAAACTATACCATGTATTCTAACATCTGATTTTACATGTTGTCTTAGGGCATTTATTCCAGCAAAAGTAAGTTGTACTGCATCCAATGCATTAACTCCCATATGAGGATGACTAGCCGCATGTGCTGATACACCTTCAAAGCTAAACTCTAATGAGTCTATTGCTAAAGCTTTGCAGTTTATATTATTAAAAGCTTCTATATGCATCTGATAGCTTACATCAATATCATCAAAAGCTCCTGCTTTAACTAAGTCACATTTTCCTCCTGTTGTTTCTTCAGCTGGTGTTCCTATTAATACAATTTTTCCTTTAAAACTTTCTTTTAACTTGCTTAATACTATACAAGCTCCTAGTGTAGATGCTGCAATCCAGTTATGCCCACAAGCATGACCTGGCTCTTTATCTTCTCCATATCCAGGAAGTGCATCATACTCAGCTAAAAATGCTATAGTAGGACCATCACTATCTCCTAGCTCTGCTCTAAAAGCAGTATCCATATTACAGTATGGATAAGTTGTATCAAATCCATATTCCTTCATTTTCTCTACTAAATATTTTGATGATATATATTCTTCATCTCCTAGCTCTGGGTTGTTGAATATAAAATCGCATACTTCTTCAATTTCTTTTCCAAGTTCATTCTCTATCTCATAAGCTCTTTTCTTTATACTCTCTATCATAACTTACCTCCTATTAGAATCCTAGATATAATCCTACTGTCAAAAATACCATTACAAGAATTGTTAATACTACCATTAGAGGAACTATGAATCTAACCCACTTTGACCAAGGAATATTAGCTACTGCTAGTGCTCCCATTAAAACACCTGATGTAGGTGTTATTAAGTTAGTTACACCTATCCCAAATTGATAAGCTGTAACTATCATTTGTCTAGATACATCTACTAAGTCTCCAAGTGGTGCAAGTACAGGTATTGTAAGTGATGCAAGCCCTGATGCTGATGGTATTAAAAATGCTATTAATCCTTCTATTAAGAAAGTTAAGTTTATAAATATAGTTTTTGGTAATCCATTTAATAAATTTGCCGCAGAATTTAAAATTGTATCTATTATAAATCCATTTTCTGCTATTATTACAATTCCACGTGCAAATGCTATACATAATCCTGCTGTCATTAAATCTCCAGCTCCACTTATAAATGAATTAACTATTTCATCTTGCTTAAGCCCTGATGCTATTCCAGATATTATACCTATGGCTGTAAATATCATTGCAATTTCAGCTATATACCATCCTAATTTTAAAACACCAAATATCATAATTCCCATACCTATTACGAAAATTGCTATTACAATGGCTTCTCTTTTTGTAAATTCTTTTATGTTTGTATCACTATTAACCATTGATTCTTGATTCAGTGATATATCATGTACTAAAGACTTTTTAGGGTCTTTTTTTACTTTATTAGCATACATCATAACAAATGCTATAGATATAGCCATATATATTATAAACATAACAACTCTAAACTCTATTCCAGAACCTGGTGCTATTTGTGACAATGCCTGTGCTATTCCTACAGAGAAAGGATTAGTAGTCGCCGCTCCAAATCCAGCTGTTGCCCCTATAAATACTGTTGCCACCGCGGTTAATGAATCATATCCCATGCTGGTCATAAGTGGAATAAATATCATATAAAAAGGTAATGTTTCTTCACTCATTCCAAAAGTTGTACCACCAAGACCAAATAAAATCATAGATATAGGTATTATTAAAAATTGAAACTTCTTCATTTTATTTACAGTGTGCGCTATAATGGCTTCTATTGCACCTGTTTTATTAACTATTCCAAAAGCCCCTCCAACTATTAAAACAAATCCAACTACTTCAGCTGCATCTATAAATCCATTTATAGGAGCTGAAAATACATCAGTAATACCTTGTGGATTTGATGGTGCTTTTTCATAAGTTCCAGCTACAACAACTGACCTTCCGTCTATATCTACCCTTTCAAAATTTCCACTTGGTACTATCCAAGTAAGAACTGCCATTACTACTATTAATAAGAATATTATAGTAAGTGTCTGCGGCATAGTAAACCTCTTCTTTTTTAAACTGCTCATTTTTATTCTCCCCACTTTTAAATTAAAATATTTTATTATTGCATCCCTTTTCTATCCTATTTTGTATAGATGTAAAAAAGCTCAACATGGATACATGTTGAGCTAAATGTGCTAAATACAATATACCTACATCTTCCCTTTATCTTATCTAAGATAGCTCTCCATCAAAATTCGGGATGAATTTGATGACAGTACTGTATCTATTAAATACAGTCCCAGCACTAGCTTTGGACACTAGCACTTCGGCACTTACTCCTTTTATATTGCTTCATTGGTTTCCAACCTCTTCAATACTAATCTTAGTAAATGCAACCTCTACCTCAATCTTTTTATTAGATGAGGTAATGCTTATTAAATTTTATTTATTGTAAATAATTGTAGCATAATATGTCGAGATTGTAAATATTTTCAATATAATATACTTAGAATTAAATTTTATTTTCCACATCAATAAACTTTATATCTGCACATACATTCAAAGAATGTAGTATATTTTTATATCTAATTTTTTAAAGTCTGAAGATATATGTTTTTATATGTAACAAATTATACTTTCTCTATTAAGTGAATCTTTGGATATTTTTATTAGATGTTTATTAATAATTGATTACCATAAGAAATCATTCCATTGTATCCTCAACTATTTATTCAATTCTTTTTTAAGATAAATTGGTGGATACTTAACACTTTTTAATTCTTCATTACTTTTTAGAAGCTTATTGTTTTCTACATTATAAATTTGTAACATAACTTTATTTACATATAGGGCATAATAATCATCACTATAAAAATATTGATATTCATATTGTGAATCATCTTTATAATTTACTCTATACAGTATTCCATTATAGCTTGCTTTCTTTGCTTTTTCTTTTGTAATACTCTTTATATCATCTTCCAAAATGCCTTGCTTTACCATATATTTATTGATATATATCTCAGCCTCCTTCCATGGTCTGAAATAGTTATTATATACAACACTTCCTGCTATACCTACAATACCTATAATTAATACTACTAAAATAATTCTATATTTTCTCATGCTAATTCCCCTTCTTTTATTATTTAAAACTATTATAATTCACTAAAAAAAGATGTTATATTTTTCTATTAGAATATAACATCCATCGTATTTAGTATCAATATACATGCCCTAACTGGTAGGTTAAAAGGCCCTACTGTCAGTATTTTTATTAAGTAGTATATATATTTCCTACTTTCCATGTAGTTTTATTTCATTATTATAAAAATTTCACAAGTATTTGTTTTAGAATATCTATTGCAATATTTCAATTAACATAATAAGTATCATATTAGCTTCTAAATTTATATATTCAGCAATATGACTTTATAAGCTGTAATATCACATCAGCTGCCTTATTTGAACCACCTGCATTATAAAAGCTTTTTGATAGTTTAATTGCCTCTTCTTTGTATTCATTATCATTCATAACTTTAAATACAGTATCTTTAATATTTTTTGACCTATTTTCTTTTAACATCAGTCCTGCACCTAAATAAGCAACTCTATTAGCTACCATTCTCTGCTCTGAATGTTGTGGAAATAAGACCATAGGTACTCCATAATATAAACTTTCATTCACACTATTCATACCACAATGAGTGATAAACACATCAGCTTCTTGAAGTATAGCAATCTGTTCAACACTATTTTTAACTTCAAAGTTATTTGGTATATTCCCTAAACTTTTAATGTCAGTATCTCTACCAACAGACATAATTATATCAACATCACAATCTTTAAATGCTTTTATACAGTTTTCATAAAAATTAACATTTTTATTATTAATCGTACCAAGTGAAATATATATAAGTTTTCTCTTTTTATCTTTAAGCTTAACAATCAACTTTGATACTGATGGCCCTACAAAAGAATATTTACTGGAAAAAGTTTCTGACATTGGCTGAAATTCTTTTGATGTATATACAATAGTATTTGTATCATTATCATTAGAAATCATAGAAACAAAGTTTTTTATATAATATCCTTTTCTTTGTAAGAGCTTTATTTTTTTATTAATACGTCTCATCCCCAAAAACATATGAACAACTTCCATAAAACTTTGCTTCATCATTTTTGCTGTATGTTTATTAAATGCAAAAGTTGTTGTAGAGCATATATATGGAATATTAAGTTTTTGTGCAAATAACTTTCCCCAAAAGCTTAATGAGTCTGATACAATACAATCTGGATTAAAAACTTTAAGTTCTCTACATACTTTTTCATCTAAAGATATTGTAGTGTCTGCTATCATCTCAATTAACCCAGAGAAATCCTTGCCAATTTTTTTCTCATCTTCAGGACGTAATTCTGGGAGATATTTATCACAACTAATAAATTTTGCTCCAGTATCTTCAATTTTATCTTTAAATTCATTAAAAGAATAATACAATACTTCATTCCCTCTATCTACTAATTCACGAACTACTTCAATGGTTGGATTAGTATGACCATATGCAGGAATGCTGAAAAAAACTATTTTACTCATATTTTATCCATCCTTTTATAATTTTTCTAAAATTATTCTTCGTTATTTGTTACTCCCATATGACCTATAAAATTTACCAAATCATGTTGATGAACAATTCCTAGTCCTCTTTCTTCATCTCCAAGTATCAATAATTTATCTCCTGTATTTATATTAAATATATCTCTTGCTTCTTTTGGAATAACAATCTGACCACCTTCTCCAACTATAACAGCTCCAAAGAAAAATTTTCCTTTAGGTGGTATTATAATACCTGTTTTTTCTTCTGAATGATTGACTAAATCATCTAGTTTAACATTGTACAATTTTGCAAGTTTAATACAACTATCTATATCAGGAGTGGATTCTCCACTTTCCCATTTTGCTACTGATTGTCTAGATATATTAAGTTTTTCAGCTAAATCCTCTTGCGTATACTGATGAATTTTTCTTAGTCTTTTCAAATTTGTATTAAGCATATTTTAATATCTCCTATATTTATCGTACTAAATTTATTATTTAAATTCTATCAACTAATTTTAACATTTATGTATATATTGATATACATTTCTCTTGTACACATTTACCCTTTAATAAATATATTATAAGAAAATTTATAATTAATAGATACAATCTTTAATTTATCTAAAATGTCATCTTCTATTTATAAAAGTACAATAAATAAAAATATATACAGCCTCTATTTTCAATTACACTATTTAAGCCATACTAAATTTAATTCTAAATAATTTTCAAATTTAATGGTAATCAAATTCTTTACCAATAAATATAAAAAATATTAATGTGATTACTATCCAATTATACTATTCTGAATTTAGGTCAAATAAGTAAATCCCTCACAAAGCTTATATACTATCGTCCCTATAATTAACTTTATAATTTTAAATTTGTTTAAATTTATTAATTATGGTATTTTATTTTATGAGGTGATTTCATTGAAAAAAACAATAAAAGTGGTTGCTGCAATTATAGAAAATAAGAATAATGAAATTCTATGCGCTCTTAGAGCTCCAGATATGTCTCTACCAAATCACTGGGAATTCCCAGGTGGAAAAGTTAAAGAAGGAGAATCTTTATTTGATGCAATAGAAAGAGAAATACAAGAAGAATTAAGTTGTAAAGTAAAAGCAGACATTGTATTTGCTGAAAACACTCATGAATATGAAAAAATTATAGTAAACTTAATTGGTATAAAATGTTCGTTAATAAAAGAGTTTCCTACGCCTAATGAACACTCTAAATTAATTTACCTTAGAAAGGAAAACTTAAGCTCTTTAGTATGGGCTCCTGCAGATATCCCTATTGTAAAAGAGATAATGAAATAGAGATATATTAATATATCCCTATTTCATTATCTCTACTTTTTTTATAAATTCTCTATATATTTTAACAGGAACCTCTTGATGAAGTTTTATTTTCATTGTTATAGGTTTCTCCCCATTGTATTCTACAGTGTCACCCTTACCTATATAAATATATGGCTGTGCCTTCTTATCTATTTCTTTATATTTTCTCACAAATAAATGTAAGTTAACTTTTCTATCTTTATTATGAATTAAATTCTTACCTCTATCAGTCAGCTGTCGTGTAGAATTTGGAGATTGCCACTGAAAATAATTTTGATTTAAAAATTTATCCTTATAGTTTATTCTTTCATCTATTCCTTCTTCCTTATGCAAATCAATAAACAGAAAATATTCATTCCCATTAGCTAAAAGTCCACTACCCCTAAATGAAGAATGAATCTTTCTATAATTAGAAAGTAATGCTATATCAATCATTTTATACTGTTCATATAACTTTAAGAATGGTACTCCATAGTAATCTTCTTTGAACTCTTTTTCATATCTAATAATCCCATAAGTAATAGCATCCTCTATATATTTTCTATATTTTTTATCACTAATTATTTGTGTAAATATACTACTTCTATATAAATTATCACCTTTATACTCTATTAGTTTAACCTTACTTTTTATCATTGATGAATCACAATATTGATGATTTAAACATTCAAAAGCATGAATTATACTATCATGGTCTACTTTATTAATATACTTCAATATTTCATTACTTGCCATTTCTATGCTAATACTATCATGATTTAATAAATATTTAAGTATAATAAATTCATTTATTCTTTTTAAAGGCAGACTAGTATTTAATTCTCTTAATATTTTTTCAAAATCTTCATCCATTAATAAAGTTTTAATACTATCATCCTTTTCTGTTTTACCTACAAAACTTAAATAGGTCCCATCTTTATCTATAAACTTAACTGGGTCTGGTGAGCCATCAAATTTTATATAATCTAATAACAAATATGGTACTTTTCCTCCACATAAGATTTTGAACTGATTATACTCTTCTCTCAAATATTGTGCTGACCTGAAATTTTCTCTATCAATTTGTGTTAGAATCCTTTCCTTGGAAATCTCATCAATTTGAATATGAGTACATCCTGGTATATTAGCAAAATCAGTACTTACAGCTACTTTTATACTATCCTTATCATAATATCTTGCACCATTTAAAGCTATAGCTATTAAAAATGTCTTATTATGATTTCCTATAAAATCAAGTACTGTTAGAAATTCTTTATCTCCACTTTTTCTAAGTCCTCTCCCTAATTGTTGAATAAATATTATAGGAGATGCAGTAGGTCGTAACATTAAAATCGTATTTACAGAAGGTATGTCAACACCTTCATTAAAAATATCAACAGTAAATATAGCCTGTAAGCTATCCTTATTACTTTCTAGTAGTTTAATGTATTCTTGTCTTTTATCAATAGAATCCTCGCCACAAAGTGCAACACTATTTATACCTCTTTTCTTAAACTCTTCAGCCATATATCTTGCATGTTCTATATTTACACAGAATCCTAATAATTTTCTAAACTGTCCATCATGTCCATAAAATTTCATTTTTTCAATAATAAAATCCACTCTTTTATGTATCATTAAACGTTTAGCCAACTCTGATGTATCATCTAAATTAATACCCTCTAAATCTACACCTTCAATATCTGTTATACCAAAGTAATGAAATGGTATTACTAAATCTTCTTCAAGTGCTTCATGCAATCTAACTTCTAAGGCAACATTATTATCAAAAAGCTCAAATACACTTAAACTATCACATCTCTCTGGAGTGGCAGTCATACCTAATGTAAACTGAGGTTTAAAGTAATTCAAAACATTTAGATATGATTTACTCGCACTATGATGAGCTTCATCAACTATAATATAATTAAAATAATCCTCTTCAAATTCAGTATAATGCTTATTCATAGTTTGTATTGTTGCAAATAGATAATTTGCCTCATAGTTTTTTTTATTGCCTGTAAATAAACCTGTTTTTAAATTTCTTTCTCTTAATAATCTATCAAATGTTTCTTTTGACTTCTTTAAAATTTCTTCCCTATGAACTATAAATAATAATCTCTTCGGTTTAAATTCCATTACATCAAATGCGGACATATATGTTTTCCCTGTCCCAGTAGCTGCGATAACTAAAGCTTTGTTTTCTCCATGAACCCTTAGCCTTTCTAGATTTTCCATAGCTTTTATCTGCATATTATTAGGTCTAATAGGTACAAAATTATCAAACACCATTTTTCTTTTTAATTCTGTTCTTTTAATTTCATTTAGAAATAACATATATCTTTGTAACACTTCATCATTAAGATTTGAACTCATCTTCCAAAGGTTATCATACTCCTTCAATGCATCTTTTATAAATGGTTCATCTTCTTTTGAAACTATCTTTACATTCCATTCTATATTGCTTTTTAATGCACTTTGAGTAATATTTGAAGAACCTATTATAATTTTATAATGGTCTGCATTTTCAAAAATGTACACCTTTGTATGAAAACCTTTTTCTCTATCTGCTATGAATATTTTCATATCTACATTATTAAATTCTTTTATTTTTTCTAATGCTTTTGGCTCTGTAAAATTTAGATATGTAGTAGTTATTATCTTGCCTTTTACATTTTTTTCTTCTAACTCTTTAAATGTATCTAGCAACAACTGTACTCCACTATAATTTATAAATGCTACACTAAAATAAAATGCTTTACATTCTTTTAAGCTTTTCTTTAGTTCATTTAATAAATTACTATATTTTGAATTTATAATTAGTTGTTTTGATTCCTGCATCGTTTTCCCCTTAATTGTTATAAATATGTTTAAATTATATCATAAAAATATAGAAGAATCCTTATTTTAGCTTGTATGACTATTTATCTAATTTTTTATAGTAAAAATTCTTTTTTATCTGATACATTCAAATTTTTACTGTTTTTATTACCAATTATTAAGCATACTCTACCTATTATTAAATAAATAAAAAATAAAACCATACAAAATAATATAATTTGTATGGTTTTACATCTATTAATCTACACCTAATACAGCTTTAACCTTAGATGCTATTGTAATAACCCTTGGTCCAAATATAACTTGAACTGAGTTTTTCTTTTTAACAACTCCGCTTGCTCCTAACTCATTTACCCAAAAACAATCTTCATAAAATCCATCTATTGAATTTAACTCTACTCTAAGTCTAGTTGCGCAGTTCGTAATGTTTTTTATATTGTCACTACCTCCTAAACCTTCTATTATAGAATATACAAGTTCTGTATCTTTATCTTCTAATATCCTGTTGTCTGTAGATTTAATAGCACCTGCAGATTGTTTTTCTCTATATTCTTTCTTACTGTAAAGCTTAACTTCTTCTGAACTTCTTCCTGGTGTTTTTATATCAAACTTCTTAATTGCCCATGTAAATATTACATAAGTAACTACAAAGAATATTGGTATTAAAAATAATAAAGGTAGTGCATCCACTTTTTGAGGTTGTAATAAATTTGGGAACATATTTCTAAATGATTCACCCATTATAGAAACATTAAACATTTCTGTAAACACATATGTTAATCCTGCTAGTGGAACATATGCCACAAAGTACAATAATGGTGCAACAAACAAGAATGTATATTCTATAGGTTCTGTTACTCCTACTAGCATAGCTGTCACTATTGCTGGTATCAATATACTTAGGGCTTTTTTCTTATTAACATTATCGGATGACTTGTACATAGCTAAAGCTGCTGCTGGTAATATTGCAAAATGTATTAGTAAGCGTCCTGTTGTAAAATTACGAGTAATATAAGATAGTGTATCTGGGTCTCCCATTTGAGCCAATCTGATATTGTTAACACCTTCGTAAATTGCTCCACCTACTTCCATTGTTCCGCCTACTCTTGTGTATTCTATAGGAAATGCAATTAAGTGGTGTATACCAAATGGTAATAACGCTTTATCCATTGCTCCAAAAGTAAACGTTCCTAATAATCCACTTGAACCTATCCAGTTCCCAAGTTTAGATAATGCTAAACCTATTGGTGGCCATATGAAGTACATTCCTGTGCCTAATACATTGCTGCTATAAACATCATAATCATTGAAGACCTTGCTCCTGAAAAAAAATATAATGCACTAGGAAGTTCTGTGTCAACAAATTTGTTATGTACTGAACTAGCCACAAAACCTGCTATTATAGCTCCAAATATGCATTTAGCTTCAGAGACTGATTTAAGACAAGCTACTGAAGTTGGTGCATATGGATTAGAACTCTCTCAAAAAGGATATACAGGAGTTATGACTATCCTTAATAGAATAAGTAATACTCCTTATAAGTATGAAGTTAGTCATACAGATATTGCTAATATAGCTAATAAGACAAAATATTTCCCTAAAGAATGGATAAATGAAGAATACAATCATATAACTGAGGAAGCTCTGAATTATTTATCTCCACTTATTCAAGGTAACCCAGATATTAAATATAAAGATGGATTACCTCATTTTTCAACCATTTACTAGACAATTATTACAATTCAATATACATTAAATACTATCTCTTTTAAGTATATCTGTGGCTGTCACACTAGCAATTATAAAATGTTATGTGACAGCTACTTCAAAGATTTCCATAATGGAGATGATTTTCAGTAATGATGTCTATCACCCATTTTTAATACATTATAATTAGTTAGACAATAAATATTTGAGCATGATATTATTATATATAATAGTACAAAGAAATATAGTTTTGCCATGAATAAAAAAAGTAAAAGTTATATAAATAACTATAATAATTGAAAAGGAAGTAATATATGAAAATAGCAATCATAACAACTGAATTTTTAAAAGAATTTGTAGAGAATTCTATAAAAAAATTAAATATCAATGCAGAAGTTGAAATATATATTTATAAAAACTTTTCTCATGTTGGAGATTTATATCGAGAAATCGAAGATAAGTTTGATGGATTCGCAGTCAGTGGACCCATACCTAAGGAAGCTATTACAAAAAAAGTTGGTACTATAAAAAAACCTTTAGTTGATTTTGGTACTGATTTACAAAGTTATTATGATATGTTTCTAAAACTTATTTTTAAATACAATACATTAGACTTTTCTAGAGCATACTTTGACCTAATGGATTGGGCAGATAATTCAAAAGACATATCATATTATCTATCAAATGGCACATTTGGAGACTTAATGTGTAGTATTAATGAAAATGCCTCTAAAATGAGTTTATATGATATAGCAGAACTTGAAAAAAGTATTGCAAAAAAACATATTGATTTATGGAAGGAAGGTAAAATTGATTTTTCTACTACTCGTTTTAGTAGTATTGTTCCTATACTACAAGATGCAGGAGTAAATTTTCATTTCATATATCCTGACATAGATTTATTAAAAAATACTTTTAACAGCTTAATAAAAGACATCAATTTACATAGAATGAAGATAAACCAACCAGGTATAATATATATAACAGTTAAAGATACGAACCATGATGATTATACTATAGACCAAATTTATAAAATATTAAACAATCTAAAAAAAGATAAATTAACTGATTTTATAATTGAGAAAGATAGTAGCTCTTTTAAGATTTTTACTAAATGTGAGACCATTAAATCATTAACTAAAAATTTCACTACATGTTATATAAAAGAATCTATTGAAAATAGTATAAACCTTAAAATATGCGTTGGATATGGGATTGGTAATAACATAAAACAAGCCATGTCTAATGCTATAAATGCTAATAAGGAATCTAAAATAAATCCTTTAAACTACAGTTTCTTAGTTAATGAAAGTTATGAGACAATAGGGCCTTTACTATGTGATAAGTTACTTACAGTTTCAAATAAAGTAACTCCACACATAAATACAATTGCCAAAGATTCTAAATTGTCTACTCTTACTATTCAAAAAATTATATCTGTTATTGAAATTCTACAAAAAGATGAAGTTACTCCTAAGGAATTATCTTCATGTTTAAATGTAACAGTAAGAACTGCCAATAGATTTTTAAGTAGTCTCTTGAAATCTGGAAATGCTACCATATTATATGAGAAACAAAACTCAACAAAAGGTAGACCTGAGAGAGTATACAAATTATTTATATCAGAAAATAAATATTAAAATATAGTGTATAAGAAAATATTTTATCATTAATCAGTAAATAAAATTATATAAGTTTTTAAAAGGTATATCTTATATTTGTGTTTTAAGATATACCTTTTGTAATATTTATTAATAATTTATGTTATTATTTGTTAAATTATATTTTAAACTTTATATCTCATTTAAGGAGTTGGAATATCATCTGGAATAGGACACCTATATGTTTTTCCATTCATAGATTTATCAAATTCTTCTTTTGCTTTTTTGGCTATTTCTGGATTGTTAAGTATTTTAGCTCCAAACATAGCCATAATTTTTGCTGCATATATCATACCTTTTTCTCCAATAGAACTCCCTGCACAAGCTGTAAACTGCCAGCTATGTCCAGGAGCACCTAGATTTGTGCATCCTGTAAAAAAGTATGCTGTAGGAACTATATGCATTACATCTCCAATATCAGTAGACCCATAACTATTGAAGTTTGTAACATTTCCTCCGCCATAATATAGATGAGTTCCTTCTGGCAAATTATATTTACTTATCATAGCACTATATTGTTGAGGACTTTGTCTATCCAACTCAGCTGCAAAATCCAATTCATCTTGAGTCCAAGGCTCTTGTTTAATATCATCCATACATTCTGACACAAGATTTGCTAAGACATGATTGTTTAAAGTATTATAACACCCTCCTAAAAACTCTACTTCAACCTCAGTCTCAGTCATCATTGCAGCTCCTTTTGCTACTTTTATAAGTCTTTCATATGTATTTTCCACAGCTTCCCTACTTAAAGCTCTTGTATAATACCATACTGATGCTTTATCAGGAACTATGTTAGGTGCTACTCCTCCATCTGTAATGGTATAATGAATTCTTACATCAGAAGTAACATGTTCTCTCAAATAATTAGCTCCTACGTTAGCAAGTTCCACAGCATCTAAAGCACTTCTTCCATTTTGAGGGTCTGAACCAGCATGTGCAGTTCTTCCTTTAAAATGAAATTTTACAGAGTTAACAGCTGTTGATATACCAATTGTAGCTTCACTAATCTTATTTGGATGGAAATTTATAGCTAAGTCTAATCCTTCAAATGCGCCACCTCTAGCCATAAACCCTTTACCTGTTAATTGCTCTTCTCCTGGACATGCATAAAACACTATAGTCCCACTTAAATTGTTTTCTATCATTTCTCTTTTAAGTCCTACTACTGCGCCTACATGTGCAGTACATAATAAATTATGTCCACACCCATGACCATAACCTCCCAATTCAAATGCTTCTTGCTTTGTTGAAACTTTTTGATTTAAACCAGGTAGTGCATCAAATTCTCCCATAAAACCTATAACTGGTTTACCTGAACCAAAGCTTGCCTTAATAGCTGTAGCTAGACCTCCTACTCCTACTTCCACATCAAATCCTTCGCATCTTAGAAAGTTTGCTGTATTTTCACATGCTTTGAACTCTTTAAATGCCTTTTCTGGATTTCTCCATATTTTCTTACTCAAATCATCAAGTTTAAATCTTTTATCATCTATCTCACTTATAGATATACTTCCTATCATTACTTCTACCCCCTATAAATTATTACATATTAACCAAATATAAGCGGACCTATTATACTAGCAAATGCCACTGAGGCAATAGTTACAGTAACAAATCCTCCTATAATCATCTTTGGTAATAAATAATCTGTTGCTCTTTGCTTTTCTTCTTCAGAGCCTTCCATTGCATCAATACCTTCATTAGAAATTATCTGTGTTGCTGGATATGCAAGCATACAAGTTACCCCAATTGCAGCTGACATTCTTGGAGAATATCCTAACATTTTTCCCACAGTTGCAGTAAATAGTATTATAAATACAGAACCTACAACAAGTATTCCTATAGTCGGAACAATCATACCAAATAATGCTGTTGGAGTCACCTTGGCAAGCCCTCCAGGTAACATCAGCATACAACCAAACATTATAATTCCATTAGATTGAGATTTATCTAAAATCCCTTTTTCTAAAAACCCTATCCTTGTAAAAATTAACCCTACCAACAAACATGCTATATTGGGATTTAAATAATAGTTTGTAGGAGTAAATTCAGGTATTATAGTTGCCAATCCTACAAAATTACCAATCATGGCTACAATTGAAAGTTTCGCAAGATATACTAGAGTGGATGATTTCTTACTTGAATCTTCCTTAAAAATCTTCATACTTGGAAGTCTAAAATTACTTTTTATTTCATCCTTTAAGAAATCACCTTTATCTCTTTTAGATTTTAATTCTTTATTTATACAATATGTTGTTATAGGAATACCAAAGAATTTTTGAAATGATAATACTAGAATTACAAATGCTGCAAGTTCAGGTCTATTTGCTGCTTCTGCTACGGTTGTTACAATAATACCAGCAACAGTAGAACCTGCTATTGGAGGTGCTGCTATTAAAGCATACTCTCTCCCAAATAACATACTACCCACTGTGAGACAGCCAACTGCTATGCCTACAATCCCTACTAATGCAATTACAACCGTTTTCCATTCACGACATAAGTCTTCAAGATTTATAAGTGTTCCTAAGTTAGTTATTAGTAATGCTATGCCAAAGTTACTCATTGCAGCCAATATGCCTGATGCACCTGTAATGTCTTTTGGTAGAATATTTGTCCAAAATCCCAATAAAAATATAATACACACAAATAGCAATGTCGAAATTGCACCTTTTGTTTTCTTAGATAAAAACTCACTAAAAGCATAAATCATTACACATACAGTAAAGCATGTAAGTGGATTCCAAAAATTTTCCATTGTTGTTTCCTCCTGAATATAATAATTTTTTTATCAATAAAACAATAATTATAAAATGTATATTCTGTAGTTAATTTTAACTACATATAGCACAACTTGATATTCCCATGCGTCTTAAATTATTCTCAAAATACCTAAATAAATATATCTATAGTTAATCTTTTAAATGTTAGCTATAAATTATTGAATTACTAGATTTCTTTTGAACCTTTAAGCCTCTGCATTATTAGATAGATGTAGAATTGTACCACAATTATCTTTAATTTTGATATACATGTTAGAAAACTTATATTTATTTAAATATTGTATATAAGATTTGCACTTTATATGCGTCTTAAATTATTCCTAAAATATCTAATATAAATTATTAACATATCTATTACTAAAAGATACCTCCTTCTAAATCTTCCTTAACCTTAAATCTAAACTTATATTTGATATTATTCTCCCCCTTTCAAATTAAGCTTTGTCTAATAACTTTAAAAAGTATGTTTTAAGAAACAAAATTATTTATCATGTTAAATTAACGTTAAGCCATTTACATTTATAGTCCTAAATTATTCTTAAAATAACCATAAAAAACTATTAAGTTTTAAAGACCTTACCTTTTATATTGTCATACTATTCTTGATATAAATTATAGTTTCAAATTTCATTCTTGTCAATATATTCTGATATTTTTTATATATAAAAATGTGTACCTCCAATTATAGTAATTAGATTAACCACTTTACTATCACTATTTTTAGGAGAATACACATTTTATTTTATATATCTAACGAACTTAAATTGTCTCCATTAGATTTTATGACCTCTTTATACCAGTCAAATGATTTTTTCTTACATCTCTTAAAACTACCTTTACCTTCATCATCCAAATCAACATATATAAATCCATATCTTTTACTCATCTGTCCTGTAGTTGCACTGACTAAGTCAATTGGTGCCCACATTAAATATCCAAAACATTCAACATTATCCTCTTTAATTGCAGACTTCATTTGTGATAGATGCTTACTTAGATACTCAATTCTATAATCATCATTTATAGTTCCATCTTTCTCAACTCTATCATATGCTCCTAATCCATTTTCTGTAATTAAGATAGGTAACTGATATTTTCTGTAAATATAGTTTAAAGTAAATCTTAGTCCTATAGGGTCTATTGCCCATCCCCACTTACTTTGTTCCAAGTATGGATTTTGAACTCCTCCAAATAAAGATTTATCACTTGATAAGCTTTCTTTTGGAATAGACACACTTGAAAAATAATAATTAAGTCCTATAAAATCTAATCTACCTTCTTTAAATGCTTCTTTATCTTCATTAGTTACTTCAATATTTATATTATTTTTTTCATATTCTCTTAGTTTATATTGAGGAAACTTTCCATTACACATTGCATCAATTTGATAATAGTCACAGTCATTATCTAAGAACGCATTTAATACATTACTAGGATTGCAATTATATGGATAAATTGGATTTAATCCAAACACACATCCAACTTTATTATTTGGATTGATTTCTCTAGCCAACTTTGTAACCTTTACACTTGCTAATGTCATATTATACCCTACATTTGCCAATGTCTGAACCTTGTCTTGCATTTCACTATACTTAATCCCTGCTATCATATAAGTAAAAATATCAGAGTGCTCTGTCTGAGGGTCAATATGATTCATCTCATTAAATGTAACCCAGTACTTTACTTTGTTATCAAACTTTCTCATTATAGTCTCACTATACTTTAAATATAAATCTATAAGCTTTCTGTTATTCCATGAACCATATTTATGTACTAAATTAATAGGTAACTCAAAATGATATAGTGTTACAATAGGCTCTATATTATTTTCTATTAAAGTATCTATTAAATCTTCATAATATTTAAGACCTAACTCATTAGGATTATTATCATCCCCATTTGGAAAAATTCTTGACCAATCTATAGATATCCTTAATGCACTAAAGCCTATTTCTTTAAATAACGCTATATCTTCTTTATATCTATTATAAAAATCAATTCCATTATGAGAAGGATAATCTAATTCTTCTTCTATTTTATCAGTAATTACTCTTGGTGTTTCATAAGAGCCTTTAGTTACAAAATCCATAATTGCAGCTCCTTTATTATCAACATCCCATGCACCTTCACATTGATGTGCTGCAATACTTCCTCCCCAGAAAAATGTATCTTCAAAATTCATAAATTTCTCCTCCTAAAATTTATACTATTACAGTTAATAGCTCTTCTGATTCATCATTTGATGAAATTACATCTAAGTAATCACTAGTATTTGTAACTACTATTATTATAGTTGAATCAAATCCTTCTTCGATAATCTTATCAGATTCAAATATTGCTAAAGAATCACCTTTTTTAACTCTTTGATTTTGTGTTACAAGGCTTTCAAAGAATTTTCCATCCAAATTTACAGTATCTATCCCAATATGAATTAAGATTTCTAGTCCTTCATCAGTCACTATACCATAGGCATGTTTAGTTGGAAATACTATAGTTATAGTCCCATCCACAGGAGACATAACCATTGATTTTGATTCACTAGGTATAATTCCAATCCCCTTGCCTAGTGCTCCAGATGAAAACGCCTTATCATTAACCTCTTCAAGTGCAATTACTTGACCTTTGGCAACATTTCCAACACTAATAGTTCTTGAGCTATTTTCATTAACTATTAGTTCTAATTCCTTTTTATTATCGTTTTCAACTTTTTCTTTTTCACCTGAAGGTATTCCTAATAAATAAGAGGCTATTGTTGCTACCACAAATGCTACTACTACACCTATTATCATAAATATAAAGTTAGACATCTCTCCTCCAACAAGATATGTTGGTAATGCTGCTAATCCCCAAACCATTCCGTATGTTTTAACTTGTGCTAATCCTGCTATTAAACCACCTAAGCCTCCACCTATCATTACTGCTACAAATGGTCTTCTATATTTCATAAATACCCCAAACACTGAGGGCTCTGTGACTCCCATAAGTGCACTAAAACTTACTGTACCAAATAATTGCTTTTGTTCTTTATTTCTAGTTTTTAAGAAATATCCAAACATAGCACCACAAACTGCAATATCAGATATTGTTGCTGCTCCCATAAAAATTGGGTCATATCCTAATGCTGTTACAGAATTTAAAGCTATTGGCATAGTAAAATTTGCTGCACCAAATACTATTAAGAGTGGTTGTAAAGCTGCATATAAAGCAACAACACTCCAATTTCCTAATGTATCAATTAAAAACATACATGCATAGTTTAATCCATCACCAATCCACATACCAATAGGTCCAAATACTGTTAATGTAACTGATAAAGTTATTATTAAAGATAATACTGGAACTAAAAAATAGTGTAGTGCTTTAGGTAAGATTTTTTTCAAACATTCAATTACAATTCCCATTGCCCATACTCCTAAAAGTATTGGAATAAAACTATTTGCATAAGTTGTTGTTTGTAAATTTATACCAAATAGACTTAACCCTTCCACGCCATCTATTGATGAGGACAATAATGTAACTGCTAATACTACTGCTATATAAGGATTTACATTAAGTCTTTTTGCTGATGCTATTGCAATTAATACTGGTAAGAAGTGAAACGTAGCACTTCTTAATGTGTCCAATATTTGATATGTAGGACTATCACTATGAATTATACCTGACATGTTTAAAAGTGCTAGTATACTTGCAAGTATCCCAGCTGCAAGTAGTACTTCAATTACTGAAGTCATAGTCTCTGAAACTACCACAAGTATGGAATTAAATATACCTTTGATACCTTTAACTCCTTTTTTGCTTTCACTCTTTATACTTGATTCACTTGAATTTAAACCTATCATAGACATAAACTCATTATATACATCTACAACATGAGTTCCTATTATAATTTGATAAGCAACATCATTAGAAACTACATCAATTACTCCTTTTAGTTTTTTAATTTCTTCTGTTTTAGATATACTCCTATCATTTAATGTAAGTCTTAAACGAGTAACACAATGTGCTACAGACTTTATATTTTCTTTTCCACCTATGAGTTTTATTATATTTTCATTTAAATCTTTATACTTCATCTGATTTTGCCTCCAATCTTTGAGTCACCCTATTTATATGTAACATTAGATAAGTTTCTTCACTTATAGATATATCAACATTAAATTGTGATTTTACATATTTTCTTATTTTTTGAACACTTCCAAATGATTTTGGATAAAGTTTACTCACCTGCTTATGTAGATCTATTGAACCATCTTCATCTGTTGAAGCTTCATCTGACATAATTCTTTGTATAAAGTATTGTAGATGAGTCGTAAATCTCATATAGTTTGTTGAAGTTTCATTTAACGCTACATTAAAATGATATTTTATTATAGAAATTATATCTCCTAAAGTTCTTAATTCCACAACTGTATCATCATGAGATTTTTTATTTACCTCCATATTTACAAAATGAAGCGCTATTGATACTGCTTCATCATCAGGAAGATTAATTTTCTTACTATCACCAATTAATTTTAATGCATGCATACCAATTTCAAAGTGCTTTGGATAAAATCTTTTAACATTCCATACCAAAGGACTTTTTATAAATTGATTCTTTTCACATCTTTTAAGCAAAAACTCTAGATGATCTAGTAAAGTTAAACTTAGATAGTCACTTGATTTTATGTTTAAAACTTTCTCACCATATTCAATTATTTCATTAATAAGGACTATGTTGTTAGAATCTGAGTTTTGTAGTAGATAGCTAAAGTGTTCTAACATATCATATGAATCTAGTATATAAGTTCTTTCTATTTCATCTTCATTTATTACTTGTCCCACTCTTTTTTTAAAACCAATTCCTTTGACAAATACAATAATTTCATTTTTACCTCTTTTTACTAAGGCTACATTATTATTTAAAATCTGAATTATTTTCATATATTCCTCCTTTCAATAAAAAGAACCCAAGCATATATGTATAGAGTATTCCTCTATTTTTCACATATATACTTGAGTTCTGCCTGCTAATCAGTAACATACTCAAAATTATGACTACATCGCCATAATTAGAATTCTTTTTTGTTTAATTTTATATTCTATATAGTATACTATCTATGTAAATCTGTCAACGATTTCCTAAATATTTTTTGTTTTATAAACTTCACATATATTATATATCAAGTGCTGCATGATATCCTTGATATACTGCAGTAGTTATAGTAGATGGACGTACACAATCACCGATTTGTGCTACATATGGAGCACAATCTATTAACTCTTCTACTATATTTCTATTAGCTCTCTGTCCAAGTGCACATATAACATGTGTTCCTGGTACTAAAATTTCATTACCATTTTTATCAGCACAAAGAACGCCTTCCTCTGATACTTTTAATCCTTTAAATTCTGTATGTACTTCAACACCTTGTTTTTCTATTTCATCTAAAAGTATTGGACGATGTCTTATATTTGCATCTGGAGCAAGTTCACTTCTCATTTCCACTATATGAACCTTCTTACCTTCTTTAGCTAAATGTATCGCTGTTTCACATCCAGCAAGACCTCCACCAAGTACTATTATTTCTTTCACAGTTTCTACCTTATCTCTTTCTAGATAATAATTGTTTACAACTACTACATTATCGCCATCAAGTCCTGGAATTGGAGGAACTAATGGAGATGAACCTACTGCTATTATTATGGCATCCACATTTTCTTTTTCTACATACTCCTTAGTAACTTTTGTATTTAAACGTATTTCTACACCTTCATCTTTTGCTAATTTGCTAAAAGTATTTCCAAGTTCATACATTTCATATTTAAATGGTATAGCTTTTTCTCCTTTTAAGATTCCACCTAATGCATCTGCTTTTTCACAAAGTATTACTTTATGACCACGTTGTGCTGCTGTTATCGCTGCTTTTAATCCTCCTGGGCCTCCACCTACTACTAAAACTTTTTTAGGTTTTAATACTGGAGTTATTTCCATACCTTCTATTTCACGACCTATAAGTGGATTTACTGTACATCTTCTAGTGGAAGTTGCAGCTCTTTCAGCCATACAAGTGAAACATCTTAAACACTTGACTATATCCTCATCTCTATTTGACATTACCTTTTTTGGAAGTTCGTGGTCTGCTAATAATGCTCTTGCCATTTCAACTACATCAGCTTTTCCACTTGCTATTATCTCTTCCATTTGAGCTGGGTCATTTAGTCCGCCAAGAGTTGCAACTGGTACACTTACATGTTTTTTGATTTCCGCTGCAAGATAAACATTACATCCATGAGGTGCAAACATAGATGGATGTGTTATTCCAAACCCTCTTTGATATGTTCCTGCTGAAACATGAAGCAAGTCAATTCTTGACTCTAATAGCTTAGATATTTCAATACCCTCAGCTAAATCATATCCACCTTCAAATAATTCAGAGCCACTTAATCTAAATTCTATTGGGAATCCTGGACCTACAGCTTTACGAACACTATCTAATACTTCTTGTGCAAAACGTACCCTATTTTCTAAAGTACCTCCATATTTATCAGTTCTTTTATTAAAGTATGGTGATAAGAATTGATTGATTAGCCATCCATGTCCTCCATGAACCATTATCATTTCAAACCCAGCTCTTTTGGCAATACCTGCGACTTCTCCATAAGACTTTACTATATCATCTATTAATTCTTGAGTTAATTCCTTTATTTCTAGACCATCAACTCTTGTACTTGGACTTACTCCATACTGTGACAAACCTTGCTTTTTGTTTTTGTCCACCAGATAAGTTCCTGCATATTGACCAGAATGTGATAGTTCTACACTTGGTATTGCACCATGACGTCTTATAGCATCTGCTGTATATGTAAAACTGGCTAAAGAATCAACTATTTTTAAATCTAAGTGATACGCATGTGAACCATCAGTCTCTGGATGAACCATACATTCACTTATAGTTACAGCTCCAGCCCCACCCTTTGCTCTTAATTCATAAAATGCTGTTGACTTTGGTCCTATTGTACAGTCGGCTGTTATATCTGTTCCACCCATTGGTGCAGAAAACATTCTATTTTTGAATATTACATTTCCTATTTGAATTGGTTTACATAAATTTGGATATTTTCTTTTCATAATATTATCTCCTCCATATTAACTTATTTTTTTGCTCTGATATTTTGATATTTCTTTATCATTTACAAATCTATAAACAAAGGTTAATCCTAAGCCTATTATTGCCATAACAATTCCTATTGTAAATGCTCTTGTATAATTACCATCCACTGCGTAAACATTTTTCATTACTGTAGGTCCAATGTATCCTGCAAATGCAAATCCTATAAACATGATTCCATAATTAACGCTATTATTTTTAGGACCAAACTGGTCTACTGTAAACCCTGGGAATACCCCCATAAATGCCCCAAAGCATACTCCTATAATAGAAATTCCTATGTAAAACTTCACTACTTCTCCTTGTACTGAAGTTGATAAACAAAATAAACCTACAATTGAAATTATAAATGCCATTGATAATGTATTTATTCTACCTATCTTATCTGATATATAACCTGCTACAATACGACCTGCTGTATTAAATAAAGCTAAAATGGAAACTGCCATTGCAGCTGTTGCTGATGTCATGCCTATCATATTTTGTGCTAAAGCAGATGCCATGGATGTACACATCAATCCATAAAAAGCTCCACATGTTAGTAAAATAATCATCACATAGAATATTGATGAAGAAAGCATTTCTCTCCAATCTTTATTTTTTGACTGCTTCCCTTGCATAACTGGTAATGTCCATCCTTCTGGTACAAAATCATCTGGACATTTTTCAATAAAAAATGATGCTCCACATACAACTATAATAAATACTATCCCAATTGACTTAAATGCTGTTGTAATACCAAAACTAGTAGTTATGCTATTTGCTATTGGTGGTATAATTACAGAACTAAATCCATAAGCAGCAGTTGTTATTCCCCCTACTAATCCACGCTTATCTGGGAAAAATTTAACAGAGTTGCTTATTGTACATCCATATACCATTCCAACTCCAAGACCTAGTACGATTCCATATGTTAATACTAACATTGGTAAGCTTTTTGAAAATCCAGATAAAATCATACCAATACCAAATATAAGACCGCCTACAAAAATAACTTTCTTAGGTCCAAACTTATCATTTATTCGACCTCCAGTAATCATAGTTATAGGTCCAACTGAATTAGTAACTGTGAATACTATTGCTAAAGTGCCTGCAGTAAATGCTGTTCCATTAATTCCACTTAAGTATTCTGCCATAGGTGTAGCAAATACACTCCATGCATAGATTGACCCAATACACAAATTAATAAAACAACTTGCGATTAATATAATCCATCTTTTTTTAGTATAGTTCATTATTTTTTCCCCTCCAAACAATTCAATCTATTCCTTTTATTTAGGTTAATATTATCATAATAATGTTTTCATGTAAATACAAACATGTAATTAATTACATGTTTGTATTTATACTTTTTTTTTATTTAACCTATTTTTTTATAAATAATGATATAATAGACTTATTGATAATAAAACTAAAGAGGTGAAATATGGGAACCCTTAAATATGCAATATTAGGACTATTAAACAGAAAACCTATGACAGGATATGATTTAAGTAAAGAATTTAATTTTCAACTAAATGAATTTTGGAGTGCAAAACATAGTCAAATTTATCCAGAGTTAAAAAAATTAACTAATGAAGATTTAATAGTTCATGAAGTTGAAATTAGTGGTGATGTGTTAGAAAAAAAGGTTTACTACATAACAGAAAAAGGAAAGGATGAATTTTTAACTTGGCTATCTAAAGACATCCCAATGGAGCCTACTCCTAAAAATAAGTTTAGACTGAGAGTATATTTTTATAATAATCTAGATTTAGAAAATAGAATTGATTTACTTAAACATCAACTTATTCAGCATAGTAAAAGACTTGAATTTTTAATGAGCCAAAAAGATGCTTATGCTGAAATCCCTGACTTTTATGATGATTATTTTGGTGATTATCTTGTATTAGATGGGGCGATTATAAGAGAAGAAGGTCAAATTAAATGGCTAAGTAATTGTATAGATATTTGCCTACAACAAGGTAAAAAATAAATATCAAAAATAATTTCTTTAAATCTATACAACATTAATTAGATGATTCCTATATTGAGTAGGAACCATCTTTTTTGTACTCATTAATTCTTTTAATTATTATAGTCATAAACATACTATTCTATTTCATCTTTTAAATCTTTAAAAATACCCTACAAAATAGACATTATATATCTACTCTATAGGGTACATTTTAATTTAACTTTATTTTCATGACTTTTTATGTCTATTAAAATGAATTTTCATCTCAATCAATCTAACATAATAATTATAAGTTATTTATCCAGTTCATTTTTGCGAGTTTAAATAGTCGATACAAAACTAAAAAATTATGCCCATTATTAGTTTCATATTTTTTTATTTAATCTAAATCTTCACCATTTGAAGCAATTACTTTCTTATACCATTCAAAACTTTTCTTTTTACTTCTTTTCAAACTTCCATTACCACTATTATCTCTATCTACATATATAAATCCATAACGCTTTTCCATTTCACCCGTACTAGCACTTACTAAATCAATAGGACCCCACATAGTATATCCTAGTAAATCTACTCCATCTATAGAAACTGCATCATACATAGCTTTTATATGTTCTCTTAAATAATCGATTCTATAATCATCTTCTACGTAACCATTTTCATCAGCTATATCTTTAGCTCCTAATCCATTTTCTACAATAAATAATGGCTTTTCATATCTATCATATACATGATTTAACGTAATTCTTAGACCTAGTGGGTCAATTGGCCATCCCCATTGACTATATGAAAGATATGGATTTTTAGCAGATGTAAATATATTTCCTTCAGCTACATCATCTACACTTTTATCAGTTCTAACACAACGGCTATTATAATATGAGAATGCAATAAAATCTACAGTGTGTTTATTTAATAATTCAATATCACCAGGTTCCATTTCTGGTGTAATACCTTTTTGTTCCATATACTTTAAGGCATAATTAGGATATTTTCCTCTAGATTGTACATCTATAAAAAAATAGTTTTCTCTATCTAGCTTCGTAGCTTCCCATACATCATTAGGATTACAACTATAAGGGTATACACTTCCAGCTGCAAACATACATCCAACTGAGTTATTTTCATCAACTTCATGTGCTATTTTAGTTGCGACCGCACTAGCCACAAGTTCATGATGGGCAGCTTGATATTTTATCCTTTCAACATCTTCTCCTTCTTCAAAACAAATACCAGCTCCCATAAATGGAGCATGCAAAATCATATTTATTTCATTAAAAGTCAACCAATACTTCACTAATCCTTTATACCTTCTAAAGATTACATTGCATAGTTTCTCATAAAAACCTATCATCTTTCGATTACGCCATGCACCATACTTTTCAATTAAATGCATAGGACAATCAAAATGTGTAATAGTAACTAATGGTTCTATATTATACTTTTTACATTCATTAAATATATTTTCATAAAATTGAAGACCCTTTTCATTTGGCGTTTCTTCATCACCTTTTGGGAATATTCTACTCCATGCAATACTCATTCTGTATACTTTAAATCCCATTTCACCAAATAACTTTATATCTTCTTTATAATTATGGTACATATCAATACCAGTTTGAGCTGGATAATAATGTTCATCATCAAAATCAAACATTTCTAATTTTCCTGTAATAACTGCTGTTCTATCTTTTCCTGTTGGACATACATCTACATTTGCTAGACCTCTTCCATCTTCATTATATCCACCTTCACATTGATTAGCAGCAGTAGCTCCTCCCCAGAGAAAATCTTTTTTAAAACTCATAGTTAAGCCTCCTAAAATTACACTAAAGCATTAACTTATGCTAATACTTTAGTCTTTTATTAATACCTTAGTATTTTATTAATGCCTTAATCTTTTACTAAAATATAACTGTAATTAGATTATCTTTTAATTCAGTATTTTTACTTTCTGTTTCTACCACATCTAAAAACTGCGATGAATTTGTAATAACAATTGGAGTTACAACACTATATCCTGACTCTTTTATTACATCAATATCAAATTTTAGTATTGTTTGACCTTTTGTAATCCTGTCACCTTGTTTTATATATGCCTCAAAACCTCTTCCTTCTAATTGAATAGTATTTAATCCAATATGAATAAGTACCTCAACACCTGCATCTGAAATAATTCCTATAGCATGCAAGCTTGGGAATAAGGTCGTAACCACTCCATCTACTGGTGCAACTACTTTTCCATCACTAGGTATTATTGCTACACCTTGACCCAGTACACCAGATGCAAATGCTGCATCCTCTATATCACTTAAATTTAATACTTCTCCTTTTATAGGGCTTGCTATTATCTCTTTTTCTAATTTAACAGACTTAACTCCTTTTGTTTCTTCTTCTACTTTATTGTTTACCTTTTTAGATTCTTCTGTTTTCTCATCTTTATATAAAACCATAGTTAATACAAAAGCTACAACCATTGATATAGCTATACCAGAAAGAGCTACTATTAAGTTGCCCATTCCTCCATCTGGTTCAATCATTGCTGGAAGTTCGAATATTCCCATCCCTCCAGTTATAAACTTTCTAAGATTAAAGAATCCATAGAAAGCTCCTCCAATACCACTAGCAATACAACTTATTATAAATGGTTTCTTTAAAGGTAGTAGTATCCCATAAATTGCTGGCTCTGTAACTCCAAATATACCAGATATAAAGTTTGGTATTGCCATCTCTCTTAATTTCTTATTTTTAGTCTTAAAAAATATAGCTAATACAACTGCCGAACTTGCAAATGTACAAGCAAAGAACGGCATCATAACATTATCGTATCCTAAAGTCATAACATTATTTATATATACAGGAATAAATCCCCAGTGCATACCAAAAATAACAAGAATTTGCCAAGTAAATCCTACTATAGCACCTGCTAATAATGGACTAAAATCTCTTACTGAAAGTACAACTTGTGAAATAAGTGTAGAACCAAATGTTGCTATAGGACCTATAACTATAAGTGCAACAGGTAATGTAACTAATAATGTGAGCATTGGTACAAAGAAGAACTTAACTAAGTCTGGAATAAACTTATTAAATAATTTTTCACACTTAGATGCAAAATACACTATAAATATAATTGGTACAACTGTTCCAGTGTAATCCATTGATATTATTGGTAATCCAAGGAAATCAATATATACTGGTGATGCAAACATAGTCCCTTTAAATAAAGTATACATCGCATCTGTACCTGCTGATATACTGCTACCTTGTATAGCAGGATAACACATTGCAGCTCCTAGTGCTAATCCCAACATTGGTTTTAAACCAAATTTTTTGGCTGAAGTATATCCTAAAAATAAAGGAAGAAATGTAAATAATGCATCTCCTGTTGCATTTATTACCAGATATACACCAGATACATCACTATATAGTCCCATTGCTACAAATAAAGCATTAAAACCTTTTAACATACCACAGGCTGCCATTATTCCTAGTACTGGCTGGAAAATTCCTGATATTATATCTATACATTTATCCAAAATACTACCTGACTTCTTTGTTTCCAAATTTTCACTTGAGTCATCTAAGTCAATTATTTCAACTACATCTTTATATACAGCTTCAACATGATTTCCTATAACTACTTGATATTGCCCTCCACTTTTCATTACAGTAACAATACCTTCCATATTTTTCAACACATCGTCATTTGCTATACTTTCATCTTTTAATGTAAAACGTAATCTCGTAATACAGTGTACTAATCCACTAATATTTTCTTTTCCTCCAACATTTTTTACTATGTCTTGTGCTAATTGTTTGTATTTTCCCATTTTCTCCTCCATATTTCGTTTAAATTAAATTTTTGAAATTTGAAGGTTTGGCCAACTCAATGTTACCATCCAACCATAGGTATATCTTTTTAGTATCACTCCTTTCAATGGCTATTCCTATATAAACTACTACAAGATTATTCAACTTATATTTTTGAATCTTTAACTACTTTAGCTAAATGTATAGTTAAATATATAAGTTCATCATCTGTTAATATGTAGTTATATTGTTTTTTAATAAAATTCTTAATCTTGATTACACATTCAAACTCTTTATTGTACTTAGACTTAATAATACTTAATAACTCTTTATCTGTCTCACCTTCATGTGCACTATTTAAAAGTAATCTCTGTGCAAAGAATTTAAGATGCATTATAAATCTATAATAAAATACTGATTCTTCATGAAATTCTATCCTAAAATGATATCTAACTATACTAAGTACTTCTTGTATTAACTTTGTAATATCAGATGCTAAAGTATGACCTTCACTTAGCTGGGCATTTACTATATGAAAAGCTATAAAGCCAGCTTCATCTTCAGGTAATTTTACACCTGTTTTGCTTTCGATAATATCTAGTGCTTTCATTCCAATTTCAAACTCTTCTTTGTAAAACCTTTTAATTTCCCAAAGTATTGCATTTTTTACGTTTATTCCTTCTTTCATTCTTTGAATTGCAGAATATGTATGGTCACTTAGTGATATATAAATACTTTCATTTAACTTCTTGTTTAACTTTGTCTGTGCATATTCTATAATTTCACTTGATAATTTCATGTGTTCTATAGGAATGTTATTAAGTAATTCTTGTAGCTTATTTGATATTTCTTTGTTCGATATTCTAAATACTTTGTTTACTTTAGTTTTATCTATTAGACTACCTTTTGATTTTTGATAACCAATGCCTTTACCCATGACGATAATTTCTTCATCATTTTCATCTAATGTGATTACAACATTATTGTTTAATATCTTATTAATTATCATGATTATCCTCCTTTTAAGCATAAAAAAAGCTTATCCATAATAATGGGCATACTCCTTCCTAGGATACTGCTATTATTAATGAATAAGCTTAGCTTGTACTTAAACAATTACTACCTAATTCCAATTATTATGATAAAACATTAGACATATTTTGTCAACGTTTTCTTTATATATTTCATCTTCTATGACTATTATTTAATGGTAATCAAATTCTTTACCAATAAGTATAAGAACGATTAATGTGCTATAATTTCTTTAACTAGTAAATTTTATGTTTATTATAATACAATATATCCATAAAATACTTTATCAGAACAAAAGTATTAAGAATTAAAATAAAAAATAGTTAGGGAGATATAATTATGATTTTATATTTTAGTGGTACTGGCAATAGCCGATATATAGCTCGCAAAATTGCACAAGAATTAAGCGATGAGTTAATATCATTAAATCAACTTATAAAAGAAGAAAAAACAGATGACTTAATATCAACAAACAAGCCATTCATATTCGTATGCCCTACTTATGCATGGAGATTACCAATAGTTGTTACAGATTTTATAAAAAAAACAAAGTTTTTGGGAAACAAAAAAGTTTACTTTATAATGACTTGTGGTGGTGATACAGCAAAATCCATAAACTATATTAAAAAATTGTGTGAATATAAAGATTGGCAACTAAAAGGTATGGCAGAAATTAAAATGCCAGAAAACTATATAGCTTTATTTCCTACACCAGATAAAGAAACATCAAAACAAATTATTAAAGAAGCAGATAAACAAATATATAAAATTATTTCTGATATAAATAATGAAAATGAATTTGAAATCATTACCCCTAGTGGTTTAGGAGGTACAATTAAAAGTGGGATAACAAATATAGTTTTTTATAAAATGATTATTAATGCTAAAGGATTTCACTATACTGATAAATGTATTGGTTGTGGAAAATGTGTAGAACTATGTCCTTTAAATAATATTAACTTAAAAAATCAAAAACCAGATTGGGGAAATAACTGTACTCATTGTATGGCATGTATTTGTGGTTGCCCTACTGAAGCTATTGAGTATAAAAATAATACTCAGAATAAAGAAAGATACTATTTAGAATAATATATTTTTGCTATTTAAACCATTATAAAAGGGGCAGTCTCAAAATTGAGATAAGCCCCTTTTTCATTGTTAAAATCATAGAAATATATTTGATTTCATACAAAAAAGAGAACCTCATGAACTAAAAAGTTGATTTTGAGATACTCCCTTTTTGTTAAATTATTTTACTCACCTTTTCTTATATCATTTTCACCAATATGTTGTATCCCAATAAATATAAGATTTATTAGTTCTGTTAGTGATTTCCATTGTGATTTTTTTGAATCAAGATAATAATAGTTTTTTGTTCCTTCTCTACGTACATTAACAATTTCTGCTTCTTTCAATATTTTAAGATGATGAGATACAGCAGGACGAGAAAGATGTGTTTTTTCTGTAATCTCGCCCACCCGTATTCCATTAAAATCACTCTCTAAAAGCGTAATTAAAATTAACTGTCTAGTTTCATCACCCATAGCAGAGATAGCTTTGCGACATTCTTTAAATCTAGATGTTATTTCTTGCATTCTTTGCTGACATTCTTTTTCCATAAAATCCTCCACCTTTTATAAGTATCTAACATTTGCTGGTTCTTTTTGTGCAGTACGTCTATATTTAACATCTGGATATCCAATCACTAGTGTTGTAAGTACATGAGCCCTATGTTTTAGACCTAAAAGTTTTTTTAACTTTGGTGAATTATTTGCTACATCTGAAAAATATCCACTAAATAAAACTCCTAACCCATAAGATTCTGCCATTAGTGCCATATTTGATGCTGCAAGTGAACCACTAATCTTATCTTTTGTAACTATCATTATTGCAATAGGAGCATTCTTGAAAAAAAAGTTATCATCAATCGAGACTTCCTTTGAATGTTTAACAGTAATATTTGCAATAGGTTTTATTTTTCTAAAAAACTTTACTGCTTCCTTCTCATATATTGATTTTTTATTATCCAAAACAATATATGAAACATCTTGCGAGTTTTTAGCACTAGGTGTATATCTACCTGCTTCTATAATTTGCTTTACAATCTCTGAAGAAACATCTTTATCTTTAAACTTACGAATACTTCTTCTTGATTTTATTGCCATTAGCAATTCATCTGGGTCCAGATTTGGCTTCTTTGTAAGTTCTATTGGTGGTTCATCAAATCCTGTTAGTGTAATAGCTTCTTTTGGACAGATTGCTGAACAATGTCCACACATTAGACAATCTTGATTTTTTATTACTGATTTTTTATTTTTTATATCTATATTATTTACTGGACAATCATTTTTACAAAGTCCACATCCAATACAGAGTTCTTTATTAACTTCAATTATATGCTTATATCTCATATGCTTTTATCTACCTTTCGTTCATTAGTTTAAACTATTATAACACGTAGATATTTTTTATATTCATTGGTAAAGAATTTGATTACCATTAAATTTTTACCATCTATATTACACAATCTTTTTATAGATTTTAAAGTATTATGGTTTTCATATAATAACTTTCTTTTATTTGTAGTTATAACAAATAACAAAAAAGCACATCCCCAATCAGATGCACATTTTAAATAAATATATCTTTTATAAAGATTATAATCCATGTAGATTTCACTAGATTTTTTTAGATTAATTCAATGCCTCAAAGTAAATTCAAATCTCTAGTTTATACAATATCTACGCTTCATAAAACACATCTAATATTTCTTTTTTAGTATGTGCATTTAAAAGCTTTTTACTTATATCTTTACCACCTAAAATATAAGATATTTTAGATATTAATATTATATCTTCATTTCCTTCAGATTGTGGCATAGAAAACATAATTATTACTTTTACAGGCAACCCATCTATACTTGGCCAATCTACACCTTCTCTAGATTTACCTATTACCACAGATGCTTTCTTTACATACTTTGTTTTTCCATGTGGCATCGCCATCTGATAACCTATACTTGTAGAGCCTATTTTCTCTCTATGCTTTAGTGCCTTTATGAACTTACTTTTTGAAGTTATACTTCCTTCATCGTATAATTTATCTACTAATTCTTGTATTATGCCTTCTTTTGTAGTTGATTTTAAGTCTAAGATAATACTTTCTTCGCTTAATATATCTCTAATTTCCATTTATTTTCTCCAGTACATTGTTATTAAATAATATTTTGATATCCTCTTTTCTCTCACAATCTATTATATAATTTATATAGTTCTTTTGCCTATATAGATTTGATACTTCAATCAGAATATGCTTTAAAAAGCTACGATTACTAGTTTCTAAATAAAGATTAATCGTTCTATTAACATTATCTACATTCATTATTCCTCTATTTACTTTGCTTTGATTGCATATATATATATTTAAATCTTTTCCTAATGAGATAGATTCATATTTACTACTTAAATTCATACCTATTAGACTTTTCATCTGACTTATATCAGAATTAAAATATATATTATCTTTTAAATATATTCCTAATAAGTTTGTATCTAAGTCTTTGTTATTTTGAGGTTTATTAAGTAGAGCATTTTTTATATTATTAATGTCACTTTCCATTAATAGTACTGATACAACTATATGTAATTTGTCTTTCAAGTCTAAATTTACAGTAGATATTACAAAATCTACATCATCTAAATTTCGCTTATTCAATTGATGCATAGGGATTATATCAACTATAGTCCACTCAGGAAATTCTCTTTTTAATCTAGCTGCAAGAAGCTGAGATGTTCCATACCCTGTATTACAAACTACTATTACTCTTTTATCACTCATATTTCTTTCTATAGCTGCCTGAAAATATGTAGCTAGATATGAAACTTCATCTATACTAATATTTTTTAGATTATAATACTCTGTCATAATATTTAAAGTCATCATACACAACCCCAATACATCTGAAAATCGCTCTTGTATCTCTTCTAATAATGGGTTTTTTATTTGGATATCATATCTTAATCTGTTTAACATGTGTCTTACATGAGATGCTAGACTTTTTTGTAATAATTCATCATCTCTAAGATTTATATTTAAAAACTGTGACATATTCTCTATCATTATAGATGATACTTTTTCACTATCACTTAATATCTCTGATTCATCATTGCTACTCTTATTACTTTCGCTACTAAATCCAGATGATACTAAATATATATAAATATATTTAATTTCATCTTTAGTTATTTTTACTCTATATCTATTTTCTATTTTTCCTATAAGTGTAGTTACCTTTTCATATACTAACTCATCTAAATTACATATAGAAACTTCCTTTTCCTCCTGAAACTCTATTTGATTACCTTCTTCAACTCTCTTTAAACATATAAGTATATGTGTAATTAAATTTATATAGTAGGGCTGACTTATAACATATCCTAAATTATCTTCCAATTCTGTAATTATAGTTTCTACAAATATAATGGAATCAATATCAAATAAATTTATCAATGCACTAAATGTGGCAGAATCTAATCTTGTTAACTCAGATATATCATGCTGTTCATAATTTTCATCTAATAAGTCGTCCACCATCTTAGCAATCGATTTCCTTATATCCACTTCTTTACCTATAATTTTAGTTCCCTCTAGGGTTTTATTAAGTTTTAAATTATATTCCTTTATCCATTCCTCTATATATTTAAAATCATTTACTATAGAGGTTTTACTTACATAATATTTATCTGATAACTGATTTATTGAAGTTATATTACTTGAATTTAATAATAGATATTTTAAAATTTCCATTCTTCTTTGCTCTACTGATAAAGATTTATTTCCTTTTGGTTGTATATTTAAACTATTAATTAGGTCTATATTGTTCTTTGCTGAAGCTTCTATTAATATTCCACAACCTCTTTTTATATCAATTTTTATATTAAAAGTTTCTAAATATACCTCAATAACCTTCAAATCTTTCTGTAATGTTTTATCTGATACATTTAATTTATCTTTAAAGTATTTTATAGGTCTATATTCATTTTCATTTAATATCAATTTAAGAAATTCAATTTGTCTTGATACAAGCATACTTATGCCCCCTACCTATTTTTTGATATTTCTATTAAGTACTATTTTAGCATATTTCATAGCTATGTAAGAATACTAAGATACTTCTGTATCATAAAAGAATTTATGATACACTTTGCAAAATTCATATAATATAATTTCAAAATAAAAAATAAGGATATTGAGATGTAGCCAACTACTTCTTCAATATCCTTATTTTCAATCTTATTTATAATTTAAGCACTAAGTACTTCAAATTCACTACTTTCACTCTTTATAGTAGGTTTTGTTATTCCTATAATTAATGTTGTTATCACTGTGCCAACTAATATGCAAGCTATATACGCAATTGGCGAACTACATGCAAATGGTATTACAAATATTCCTCCATGTGGTGCCATCAAAGTTATATCTAAACTCATACATATTGCTCCACCTATACAAGAACCAATTATATTTGCTGGAATCATTCTTAATGGGTCTGCAGCTGCAAATGGTATTGCTCCTTCTGTTATAAAAGATGCACCCATTATAGCAGTTGGCAGTGCTGACTTTCTTTCTTCTTTAGTAAACTTATTTTTGAATATTAACATAGCTAATGCTATTGCTAATGGAGGTACCATTCCACCTACCATTAATGCTGCTGATGGTTCAAATACATTACTAGAGAACATAGCCAATCCAAATGCTGAAGCTGTTTTATTAATAGGGCCTCCCATATCTGAAGCCATCATTCCTGCTAATATTGCACCTAATAATATTTTATTAGTTCCAGACATACCTTGTAACCAAGACTGTAAAGCTTCATTTAACCATGATGCTGGCGTATTAACTATGAAGAACATTATAGCCCCACTCGTGAATGCAATCAATAGTGGACATATCAGTACAGCATTTACTCCCTTTAATACATCTGGTAAGTTTTCTGTTATCTTCATTACTCCTAAAGCTATATATCCTGTTGCAAATCCGGCTACCATACCACCTAGAAATCCTGAACCTCCAATAACTGCCATAAAACCAGATATCATAGCAGGAGCAAAACCTTGCCTTCCAGCAATTGATTTAGCTATAAAACCAGCAAGTATTGGTATGAATAACTTAAATGCTGAGTCGCCTCCAAGTTGTCCAAAGAATCCAGCTATAGGATTGTATGTTTCATGAGTTGGGTCTGATGCAAATATACCAAACATAAATGCTATAGCTATACCAATCCCACCTATTACTACAAATGGAATCATTTCAGATACACCATTCATTAAGTGTTTATAAATACCTTTTTTCTCTGCTCCTTGAAGTATTTCTTTTGAATCTTCTAAAGTTTTTCCACCTGGCTTAATTTCTTTAGCCATGCCATTTTCAGCATTTATAATTAAATTTTTTGCTAATGAAACATTCTTAGCATCTGCTACTTTCTTTTGTAATACTTTCTTTCCTATAAATCTACTTGTTTGAATTTCTCTATCACAAGCTATTATCACATACTCTGCTCTTTTTATATCCTCTTTAGTTAACTTATTTTCTATACCTATAGCTCCATGTGTTTCTATTTTTACTTCATATCCGAGCTCTTGCCCTGCTTCCTCTAACGCTTTTTTTGCCATAAAAGTATGGGCTATCCCTGTTGGACACCCTGTTATTCCAACTATAAGACCTTTACTTTGATTATTACTTAAATCTCCTGATTCTACTGCCTTACAATTAAATATATTTAATATTTCATATGGAGTTTCTGCATTTAGTAGATTCTTAATAAGATTTTCATCCATTAAATATGTAGCTAATTTAGATATAATCTTAAGATGAATGTCTAAACCTGATTCTGGAATTGCTATCATAAAAAATGACCTAAGTTTTTGACCATCATTATCCATAATCTCCCTATCTGTTCTTAAATACATCATTACAGGTTGATTTACTGCACTTGACTTGGCATGGGGGATAGCTATTAAATTTCCCATGTTGGTTGGTGATTCTTTTTCTCGTTTATTAATATCAATTATAAATTTTTCTTTATCATTTATATAATTTCCATGATACAAATGATTTGCCATATAATCAATTACATCTTTCTTAGTTTTAAATTGTTTATCTAATACAATACAATCACTACGTAATATTTGCTCTATCATAGACTCTCATCTCCTCGTAATTTATTATCCAATTACTAATTCTTCTTTTTGTGAAAAACATTTTAATTTATCTATGTCATTAAATAAATTCATTTTAAACTCTATAACCTCCCTTGCAGCTTCTATACATTGTGGATATATAGCATCTGGTTCATATAGACTTGGGTTTTGTTGTAATACTTCTCTGCACTTCTTATAATATGCTGATTTAACATCACTTGAAATATTTACTTTACAAACTCCTAGTTTAACTGCTTGTGCTATTTCTTCATCTGGATTTGATGAGCCTCCATGAAGGACTAAAGGTATATCTACTACTTCTTTTATTTCTTTCAATAAGTCTAATCTAAGTTCTGGTTTAAACCCTTTTGGATATATACCATGTGCTGTACCAATTGCAATAGCTAGCGTATCTACTCCTGTTTTTTCAACAAAATCCCTAGCTAATTGTGGATTTGTATATATTATTTCATCAGAACCACCTTCTCCTGATGTTCCAGTTGTCCCTATTGTCCCAAGTTCTCCTTCTACAGATACATTTAATCCTTTTGCTATTTCCACTATTTCTCTAGATATAGCTACATTTTCTTCGTATGGTAAATGTGACCCATCAATCATTACTGATGTAAATCCACATCTTATAGCTCTTAATATTTGACTTTTATTTGCTCCATGGTCTAAGTGTATTACCATAGGTACCTTACTCTTATGTGCTTCTTCTATACAACTAGCTACAAAACTATCTTCTAGAAAACTTAACTCATTTGGGTGAATTGCAAGGATTACTGGTGCATTTTTTTCATTAGCACTCTGTACTACCGCTTTAAGTATTTGCCCACTCCCTATATTAAATGCTGGTACTGCAAATTGATTTTCTTGTGCCACTTGTAACATTTCCTTCATATTTATTAACATATTGTACCTCCTGATATTTTTAATTTTGATTTATTTGTTATTGATTTTGTTGTTGTTTATA
Organism: Clostridioides difficile; assembly: GCF_001299635.1. GTDB lineage: Bacteria > Bacillota > Clostridia > Peptostreptococcales > Peptostreptococcaceae > Clostridioides > Clostridioides difficile_A. The sequence goes on from NZ_JRHN01000047.1 coordinate 248,068, forward strand.
TTTAAATAATATCAGGGTAATAAAAGTCAGAAAATAACAATCGTTTTCCTTATTGAAAAGGAACTTTTATTATATATTCTTAGTTCCTTTTCAATAAGGAGCTTTTAGAAGTCTGTATCACAGTTAATTATATTTCTTAAACTTATTTATTATCAATACTCAATAAGCTCAAAAGCTGACTCTAATAATTGTGATTACTTTGTAAATCTTCACTTAAATTCTATCCTCTAGATATATCATCAATTTATCAAAAGATACAAACATATCAAATACCCTACTTTCATTTACTTGAAAATTAACATTCAATAATAGCATATCTTACATAGATGTTATATTTTACATACCTATAGCTATAAATTTTAAAACACTAGCACTATAGTTAATGCTATATTGATATCAAAAAATCAAAAAGATATTAGCCAGACAGCCAATATCTTTTTGTACATTTCAATGGTAGAGATGATTTATAGGAATCATACTCACAATTATCTAATTTTTAGATATCATAAGCCTGACATAACACACCAAAATTACACTTCTTGAGTTCATTTCTAAGAAATAAAGAAACTTGGTTTTCTAATCACTAATTTATAAATTAGCCTCTACTATTTTATGTAAATCTTTTTCTATCTAATTTAAAAATTATTCCTAATGCTATATAACATATCCCAATTACTAATACACCATAAGCCATAGATACTCCTATCTTAAATTCTTGCATATTAGTTACAATGGATATTGAAATAGGTCTATTGTAAACGCCATAAAGCAAAGCTGACATTGTATATTCTCCAATTGTACGAATAAATACCAATATAGCCCCTGAAATTATTCCTGGCATCATATTTGGGATTATTATATTATAAAAGGTTTGTATTCTTCCAGCACCTAAACTCCTTGATGATTCTTCTAGACCTAAATTTATTGACTTCATAGCAACCTCATTGGATGAAAATAGTAATGGCAAGGTATAAATTGTATATGCTATAGGCAAAATATAAAAACCACCTATTAAGGACTCATTAAAAGCAAATATACTTTTTTGATTAAATGTATTAATTAGGTTAACTGCAATAGCACTTGCAGGCATACTCCAAGGTAACATTATAATAAATTTTGCTAGTCGATTATATGTATTATCTTTTTTAATTACTAAATATGATACTGGTACTGTAATTATCAATCCTAATGCCACTGCCATTAAAGACATTTTCAAACTGTTTAAAATAGGTTGTAATACACGTGATTTTTGGAAAATCATCTGGTAGTTTTCCAGTGTAAAATCTCTAGGAAATATGGTCGTCATAATTGAATGTGTACTTACAAATGATAAGTATACAATAGTAATTATAGGGAGTATAATAATAATAATTTGTATTTCAATAATAATCTTACATACAAATGTAAATAAGTCTTTTTTTCTATTATCAACTTTATAACTTTGAGATTTTAGGGATGATACTACTCCATATTTTTTGCCATAATACTGTAACAAAAGCATAAATGCAATCCCCATTAGTAACAAAGTAATCACTTGAACTGAGGCTATATCCATATGGTTATTAGCCTTAGACCTAACAATCTGAGTACTCAAAACTTTAAAACCACCACCTATAAGATTTGGTGCTGAGAAAGAACTAATCCCTGATGCAAAAGTTATAATAGTAGAAGTTATAACAGCTGGTGTAATAACAGGCCATATTACATCAAAAAATACTCTTAGCTTTGATGCTCCCATTCCCTTTGCAGCTTCAACTGTTGAGTAATCCACATATTTTAAGGCAACATATACATTTAAATAAAAATACACATACTGAGTATAGGCAACTACAAATAAAATTCCCTTTAATCCACTAAAATCATAGGGTTTGTTGATAAATGAGAGTAAAATTTCTATAGATTTTGTAACTATCCCACTTTCTCCATAAAGCTGAATACATGCAATTACCATAATTACTCCAGGAATCATCATCGGACTTAGTAAAAGAATATGTATGATTTTTTTGTGTTTATCACAAACAAATGTCATATACAAGGCAAGTGATATACCCATAATTCCACATACAAGTACAGAACCCAATCCCAAAATTATAGTATTGCTTACTACCCTTAAATTATTAGTATTTGAAAAATATTCTTTGAATACTTCAAAAGAATATCCACCTTCACCTTGAAATGCTTGTGCAAAGGTGTTAGCTATTGGAACGATAATATATCCAATCAGAATCCAAAATAATATACTGTATAAAATAATAGAAATAATATTTTTAGATGTGAATTTACTATGGTTTCTTTTTTTAATCATATTATTCACCCTGTAGCACACCTAAATATGCCCTATCCCCTACATTTAATTTATTACTATTATTCAGCCTATTAAGTTCAGTCACTTGATATTTTTTCTCATTATTTGATACTGTATATTCTAAAATTGGCCCTAAGAAACGCTTAGATTCTACTTTTACTTTTACAAACCCACTTTGGTTAGTATTTTGCAACAATACCATTTCTTCAGGTCTTTTATAAATATAAGGCTTTGTCTCTTTTTCAATATTAAAATTAACATAATCCTCTTTTTCAATACAGTTTGAAGTGCCTACAAAATTTGCCACAAAATCATTCAATGGTCTTTTGTAGACTTCCATTGGCATACCAATTTGAAGAACTTTACCCTTATCCATTACAGCTATTCTATCAGAAATAGCCAAGGCCTCTTGTTGATCATGAGTAATAAATAAAGTAGTAATACCAATTTTTTGCTGTATCTCTCTTATTTCTTCCCTCATTTTGACTCTTAAAGCTACGTCTAGATTAGACATTGGTTCATCTAATAAAAGCATAGTAGGTTCAGTAGCTAATGCTCTTGCTACTGCCACTCTTTGTTGCTGTCCACCAGATAATTCATCAATCTTTTTTTTCCTAAAATCTTTCATTCCTGCCAGTTCTAAATAAGTATCACATTTTTCTACTATAATTTTTTTAGATAATTTTTTTATTTTTAATCCATAAGATACATTTTCTTCTACAGTCATATTTGGAAACAATGCATAGTTTTGAAAAACAGTTCCCATATTTCTATTTTCTGGTTCTAGGTTGGTAATATTCTTATCACCAACATAAATACTCCCAGAAGAAGGTTTTATAAATCCACCAATTATTCTTAAAATGGTTGTTTTACCACATCCAGAAGGGCCTAATAAAGTAAAAAATTCGCCTTCTTTGATGGATATATTAATATCATGTAATACTTTTTCTTTTCCATAATAATGATTAATTTCCTTTAATTCTATATTCTTCATATCGACCCCACAAATTATCTAATATTTATAAATTTTAAATATACACATGATGAATCACTTCACATCATTGACTACTTCATTAATTACTCAAAAGCTATTTTATTTAATATCAGAGTATTAGCATCATTAGGTAGCGTGAATTACACAAAAACCATGATATACTATAGTTCCCTTATACGTAAAATAGCGAGGAAAATCCTCACTATTTTTGTATATAATATTAAATTATCTAACTAGACTATTTTATAGTTTTATTATTATCTATTATATCTGTTTCCCACTTTTCAATCCAGTTAGATTGATTTTTTCCAATTACAGACCAATCTACATCCATAGCTTTATATTCTTTCGACATCCACTTTGGTGAATCTTTAAGTGCAGAATCTAATGTTGGTATACGGTTAAAATCATTTGCAATCATAGCTTGAATCTTAGCACTTCCAACAAAATCTACAAATTTAGCTGCTACATTTGGATGTGGAGCATTTTTTAGAGCTGCTACACAGTCTGTAATTACTACAGAACCACTCTCTGCATCTACAACTTCTAATGGCATATTATTTTTTTCTTTATTATCTATTATATCACTTAACACTGCAACAGATATCGCAGCCTCACCTTTACCAATTGCTGAATACATAACACTTCCACTATTGTAGTAGTTCTTGATATTTTTATTTAAACCTTCAAGGTACTTCCAAGCTTCAGCTTCACTCTTAGTAGTTGAATAGTAATTGATTAAGTTACTAACAGTAGAACGCATAGATGATGATAATGAGTCTCTAGTAACTATTAAATCTTTATATTCTTCTTTTGTTAAATCGCTCCAATCTTTTGGTGCTTTATCGGCTGATAATAATTTTGTGTTATAAAACATCATTACTGGTGTTTTTATAGTTCCATACCAATATCCTTCTGAATCTTTATAAGACTTGTCCAATTCATTATTCCAACTTGGTTCAGTCTTTTCATATAATCCTTCTTCTTTTAATTGCATATATGTAGACGTATCCCCACCAAACATTATGTCTGCTTGTGGATTATCTTTTTCACTTCTAACACGATCTGCTAGTTCACCCTTTAAGTTTATAAATTCAACATTAACTCCTGTTTCCTTTGTAAATTCTTCAGAAATCGCTCCTAGCATATCCTCACCATGAGTAGTATATACTACTAATGTATCCTCTAATTTATCACTTTTTGCTGCATTATCATTGCTACAAGCTACCAGTGATAATGACATCACTACAGTTGATAAAATAGCTGCTATTTTTCTCTTCATATTGACTCCTCCCCCCATATTCTCCATGTTCATTTTAAATGTTATTATTCTTATAGTCAACGATTCGACAACAATCTATATAATTGTATTTTTCTATAGTCACTTATTTTGTTATTGTTTTTTTCTATATCTATGTTTATTTTTTTATACATATAATTTTTGTATTCACATTAATCCTTTTTTAATATTAGTATTGTATTTCTTCAAGACATATTTTAAGTATTAGTATTATCATTATATACATAAAAAATGACCTATAAATAGGTCATCTGAACTAATGATTTTATGGTATATGAGATATTTTCTTAAATCACTTATTATTTTTATCATTTACAATACTCTTTTTATCTTAAAATAATTATAATCTAACTTTAATCACACATTATGTTACATACAAATATTTTTAGCAAACTTAATAATTAAATAGCTATATTTCATTAACCATCTTATAAATGTTTATAACCTATCCACTATTCTTCCTCAATAAATTCAAATAAATTTTCCACTGTAGTATTGAATACTTTAGCAATATCCATAGCTAACTTTAAAGAAGGATTATATTTTCCATTTTCTAAGTGTACAATAGTCTCACGTCTTACTCCAACCGATTTAGCAAGTTCATTTTGTGTCATAAGGAGTTTTTCCCTATATTCTTTAATTTTTGTCTTCATCAATATTGCCACTTAGTTACATATCCCCCTTTTATCAAAGTACACATACAAAATTAATTTAGATAATGATTGTATAAATAAAACTGCAATAAGAATTATGCCAGTATCCATGTTTGATATATTTATATTCCTTGTATAAGGAGTTGCAAAGAAAATAGCAATTATAACTATGGAATACATCATTATTGTTATTGCAATCTGATTAACTTTTGATAGTATAAATTTAGATGATTCATCAATTAAATCATTATATTTTTTATTATAAATTAGATAACAACCAAAAACTATTAACCAGCTCAGCCCTGGAAGAGAAGCCGTACTTGGACCTTTAAAAATATACTTAGTCGCTAATACTGCTATAAAAAAATAAGTTATTACAAGTAATTCTAAGATAAGCCTTGATTTTACTCCAGTTTCTGATTTAGACATATAAAAATCCTCCTTAAAAGTTATATATTCTTTAGTTTTTGTTTTCATTAATATAATTACTTAATTACATATACCTCTTTTATCAAAATGTATATACAGAATTAATTTAGATAACGATTGTATAAATAAAACTGCTAATAGAATTATACCTATATCCAAATTTGATACATCTAAAGCTCTTGTATGATTAGCTGAAAAGAGAACAGCTATTACAAACATAGAGTACAGCATTATTTTTGATGCAATTTGATCAACCTTTAATAACATAAGTTTTGATGCCTCATCGACTAAATCATTATATTTTTTATTATACATTGAGTCAAATACCCAAAAAACTAATAAGATTATAAAAGTAATCCAAATACCTTCGCCTTTAAAAATAAACTTTTCTAATAATAAGTCTATAAAGAAATAGGATAGCATCAGGAATTCTGAAACAAGATTTGCTTTAACACCAAGCTTCAATCTAGACATATAAAATCACCCCTTAAAAGTTATATATTTATAACACCTCATGTTATAAATATATAACTTTTCCAAATAAATTGCAAGAAAATATTGTAAATACTTAATAATATTTTTACAAGTATAGTCCATAAGAGATTTCATAATAGATATCTAATGCTTACAAATAATATTATAAAATTACTTTTTTATTCACTCCTATATAACCAGCTCTCTAAAAAATTCTTATACCATAAAAATTTATTCTTTAGTAAGCAGTACAGTACTAGATTAGTTTATTATATCTATTCTCTCAATCATATCATTTACTAACTATTATCCTAATTAATAAGCAATAATTGAAATGTATAGTTATACAACCTAAATTCACTTCAATATTCTTCAAAAATACCTTTTCTTGCGGCTGGGGTATGGTTTTGGATTTCATAATCAAAATAAAAAACCACTTATCTATTGCCATAGAGAAAGTGGTTTAGAATTTGAATTTAAAAATAAATCTTAAATTTATTTATTACAATTCATTAATTCGAAAAAATATTTAGAGTCATGTGTATTATAAAGATTTAGCCAAGAAGTTAATGCTTCTTCTTTAAAAACATCTAAAACTTTTAAAACTTGTATCGTAAATTCTAATGGTGCAATTCCTGAAGCAGTAATTAAATTTTCATCACTAACTGCAGATTCCATTTTATAATATTTTTCTCCAGAATAACTTGGTATCACCATTTTTAGAAATTCTAAATCATTACTTGTATGATTTCTAAAATCTAGTAAACCTGTTTTAGCTAACCCTAAAGTAGCACCACAAATAGCTGCAACTATAGACCCTTGTTCCAAAGCCCCCTTAGATTTTTCTAATATTTTCTCATGACCCATAGACATCCAAGTATTTCCCCCTGGCAAAATTAATAAATCATTACTTTCAATATTAAGCTCATCAATTGTAATCTCAGGTAAAACTTTTAATCCACCCATTGTTATAATAGGATTTTTATCAACTCCTACTGTAATTACTTTTAGTTGCTTTAATCCTTTTTTAAAATATCTTCCTGTGTTTAATTCAGCAGTTAAATATCCAACTTCCCAATCTGACATAGTATCGAATACATACATATATACTTTTCTATTTTTCATCTTTTACTCCTTATCTTATCAATTAATATACCTACATTGTAAAATAACTTAACTGACATACTCTGTCAGTTAAGTTATTAAATTTGATAGTGATTAATTAATTCGAATAAATCTTCAACCATTTTATCCCTAAGACTTAATGGTTCAATTATTTGTATAGATTTTCTATAAGGTATAAGTATATTTGGTACATATGTAAATATTATATCTTCTTGAAGTTTAAATATTGCTTTATTTGAAGTTCTTTCTTTCAAATAATATCCTAGAAGCCAATGCTGACATAAGTTGTCCAATGCATTTATCTTTCCTTCTATAACTAATTGTATAGTATTATCTTCATCTTTTGTCTCGTCCATAATCCCCTTTATAAAGAATTCACTTGCTGAAAATTCCTTTGGTCTATTAAAAGTATTTGATGTTTCTATAACACTACTAATTCTATCTAACCTAAAGCTACGAATCTCATTTCTCATTTGGCAAAATGCTACTATGTACCAATTATTATTCCAACGAACAATTCCATATGGATTTATAATCCTACATTTTGATTTTTCTTCATGAGCTGTACGATAGTTAATTTCTACAGATGATTCATTTGCTATACTATTTTTCAATTTTTTAAGTACAGATTCTATGGATATTTTTCCAGTGGGTTTTATTACTTCAAAACCTATTAAATGTTTTGTTAAAATTTCTTCTTGTTTTTGATTTGAATACATTTTTAACTTTGAAGTTGCTTTATCTAATGTTTCATCTAAAAAACACCCTTCTTCTTTAGCAAATATAGCTGCATGAAGTAGAGCAGTTTGCTCTTCTGTATTGAAAAAAAGAGGTGCTTTGATGAAATTATTCAAAAGTGTATATCCACCATTATGACCTGTATCTGAAATTATAGGTATTCCACTAGCAGATAATGCATCAATGTGTCTGTAAACAGTTCTTATGTTTATTTCTAGTTTTTCAGATATTTGTTTTGCGGTTATTTTTTTATCTGAGTTTAGCATCCATAATATGGACATCATATTATCAATTTTAGCCATATAGTTTTACCTCTTTGTGTGTGTTTTATAAGTTAATTATATAGGTTATGATTAGTTTTCACAAAAAAAATATTAGCAAAGTGCTAATATTTTTCTTGGATTTTAATGGTGGAGACGAGGGGAGTCTATAAGTGGTTATTTGATTATTTTGTTGGTTTTTGTAAGTGTAGGTATATAGCTATTTAGTTATGATGTTAGAGCAATCTTTTTGATTGTTTTTTATTTTTTATTTTTGTGATTGGGGTATTATTGGGGTACAATTTTCTACTTTCTAAAACTCTTGCTAATTCAATAATATAAATCAAACTCTCAGTTAAGTTTCTTAATGAATAAGTGAATTTACAACTAACTTAGTGTAATTTAAACAATTGGGTGAAAAACTAAATATCTCAGGAAGAATTATATTTATAACTAACTTAGTGTAATTTAAACTAACTAAAGATGATATAACAATAATGGTTACAAGAAAATTTATAACTAACTTAGTGTAATTTAAACCACAATATTTTTTTTCGTTCAAACAATATGTAGGCATATTTATAACTAACTTAGTGTAATTTAAACCGATTTAAGACTGCTATTTACAAGAAAAAGACGTGAATTTATAACTAACTTAGTGTAATTTAAACAAAAGAATCTTTACATAAACTAAGAAATCGTCCTGAATTTATAACTAACTTAGTGTAATTTAAACTCCAAACTAAATAACCACCACCAATCGCAATACCGATATTTATAACTAACTTAGTGTAATTTAAACCGTATGCGGGTGCTAGAAATGGTTTAGGACTAACCCCATTTATAACTAACTTAGTGTAATTTAAACCACTACAATAATAGTACCTTTTAGCAAATTTTGCTAGATTTATAACTAACTTAGTGTAATTTAAACGTAATACCGCTAGGCTGATTGGGTATTCAGATGATTTATTTATAACTAACTTAGTGTAATTTAAACCTGCACTACCTGCTTTACTTTGTGTTGCAACAGTCCGATTTATAACTAACTTAGTGTAATTTAAACCCACCACCATTAAAAGTCCAGCCAGTTTGATTAGTACCATTTATAACTAACTTAGTGTAATTTAAACGATGTTTTCCCTGTAACATCTGAGTTATCATGTTGATTTATAACTAACTTAGTGTAATTTAAACACTTAAATTTAAAACACAAATTCAAGCAAAATGTCCATTTATAACTAACTTAGTGTAATTTAAACCTGCTTTTGCTGATATTACTAAATTTTTTACGTATTTATTTATAACTAACTTAGTGTAATTTAAACAAGTACATGACGACTTAGACGATTTTGAAGTTGATAAATTTATAACTAACTTAGTGTAATTTAAACTTTTATCCTTCTGTAAGTGAGTTGGAGTTTTTGAAGGTATTTATAACTAACTTAGTGTAATTTAAACATTAAATGGATAGAATTTTTTACTCAGCATCGTAAACAATTTATAACTAACTTAGTGTAATTTAAACTGGCTACAATCCAAGCATAGAGGCAGGAAGAGCTGAATTTATAACTAACTTAGTGTAAACTTGATTAATACTAACGAGGATGCTCTTGACTATCGTTTATTTATAACTAACTTAGTGTAATTTAAACTTTTGGTAACTAATTATAATGATGGTTGGGTTTGTCCATTTATAACTAACTTAGTGTAATTTAAACACATATCTCCATCGCATAATGCAGCTATCATACTTTATTTATAACTAACTTAGTGTAATTTAAACTGAGTCAAAAAATTTTAATCCGGGTGGGGCTAATCAATTTATAACTAACTTAGTGTAATTTAAACTTGCTCCAACTGGAAAACGAGACATTAATTTTAGAATGATTTATAACTAACTTAGTGTAATTTAAACTTGAACTTAGAAATAGAAGAAAAAGAAAATTTATATAATTTATAACTAACTTAGTGTAATTTAAACCTTAGACTCTCCTGTGTTCATATCTGTTAAAGTAATATTTATAACTAACTTAGTGTAATTTAAACCAGCAAATCCGATTACACTTGTAGCACTTGCAATAACATTTATAACTAACTTAGTGTAATTTAAACAAGGATTTAGTTATGTTTTTGAAAAGCTATTACAGGAATTTATAACTAACTTAGTGTAATTTAAACTATTTAAAGATAGAGATAGATAAGGAGGTTTGAAAAAATTTATAACTAACTTAGTGTAATTTAAACAGGATATGAACTTTTATTAAATACAACAACAATTTTGGATTTATAACTAACTTAGTGTAATTTAAACTTTACAGACTAAAAACATGATTGCAAAATAAAAAAAAATTTATAACTAACTTAGTGTAATTTAAACCCAAATAAAACTATAGTGATTCCAACACTTGTAGTGTTATTATAATAGGTAATTTGCAGTGAGCCACCAGTAGTGTTTTTAGCTAAAAACAAAAATTCAGTTATAAAGCCTGCCATCACTAGCTCACAGCCATTTACACATATTTTTCGCTCACTGCAAAATTATTCTACTATAACATATAAAACTTGTAATCGATATAAATTATAACAAATTCTCAATAAAATATTTTAATTAGTTATACTATAATTCTCTTAACAATCAAATATTAGACCTAGTTTATCATTATAACTATAACTTGTAACAACTATATCTCCACATTCATAAAACATGTTTTTATTATAATTGTATCTTTTTACAGATACATTTACAAATAATGAACTCGCTTCTAAATACATTTTTTTATCAATATACAACTTGTACTCTTCTAAAAGACATTCAGGCACAACACTAACAGTATCATTATTTAACATATCATTATTAGCAGATTTATTCCAGACTCCTAACCTCATATTTTTCATTATAATCTCTAAAGCAACTTTATGTTTATTATATTTATCCATATCTATATCTAAATAGACATTATCTAAATAAAATGGAACTTTGCTCTCATCAACTATGGAATTATCATTATGTATTATATCTGATATTACTATATCAGTTCTATTTATTATATCTTCATCATATATATTAAGCTTTCTATCATAATCATATATATAAATATTGCTCAACTCAGCATTATCTCCCCTTCTATTTACTCTACCAAACCTTTGCAACAATGAATCTAAAGGAGCTAACTCTGTATAAAGAACATCATAACTTATATCTAAACTTACCTCTATACTTTGAGTACCTATCAATAAGAAGCTTTCTTCTATCCCTTTTTCTGCCTGCTCTCTATCTCTAGTATTAAATCGACCATGTATTAATTTAGGATTATATTTTTGAAGCCTTCCATATAACTCTTGAGATAAATCTACTGAATTAACACATATTAATACTCTTTTTCCTTGAATTAAATCATTTTCTATTTTATGTATGCTATCAAGTATTCCTTCATTTAATCTATTCAATCGATGTCTAAATATTAAATCTTTACTATCTGGTTCAATAATTGTACTTATTTGCAATCTTTCCTGTATTAACTTTTTTAAGCAAGTTGGTATACTTGCACTCATTATACATATTTGTACATTTAAGTTTTCTTTTAAATATTTTAAAAATTCCAATGTATAACACAATACTCTTGTATCAAAACAATGTATTTCATCAACTATAAATATACTATCTTTTAATTGTGATAATAGCATTTCAAATCTCTTACAAGAAAATACTGACTTTACTAATTGAAATATAGTACATACATTAATTTGTTTTACACTCTTTTTGTATATCTGGTAAAGTTGTTTTATATCTTCTTCATCACTAATTTTATTCAAAAAATATGGAGCTTTACTGTGTAACATACTTACGCTTATATTTCTATTATATAAATTTTCATATAAAGAATTTATGCTTGCTGTATAAGGAAGTATATAATACACTCTCTTACTTTTATATTCATTTTGAACTAGGTTACTCCAATACAATGATGTTGCTGTTTTTCCAAGACCTGTCATAGCCATTATCATTATATCTTCATTTTTATCCATATTTAAAACTTTTTCTTGTATTGAATTATAACTTACACCATTTGGTATACTAAAATCTTTAATAGAATTAAATCCTTTATCTATACTTTTAATTCCCGCAGAAGCTATATGGTCACAATATTGCAAGTAACCTTTTAATAATATATTTTCAAGTTTTCTAGTATCATCATTTCTTGCTCTTGATATTTCCTTTATAAATGGTCTTATATCTTCTACTTCGATATCTAATAGTTCCTTTAATTCCTTTAATTCAATTTCATAAATAGAATTTGTTATTTGACCCTGTAGAAACTTTATATCTTTATGGTGGGTTAATATAGCTAACTTCTGACCTCTATTTAAATACTTAATACTTGCTGATAATAACTCATGTCTAACTCTTCTTGTGCTACTTTCAATATTATCTTGAAAGCTTTTTACTACTTTCCCTACATCATGACATACAATTGCCTCATATAAATCATTTTTCATATCATTAGATATATTATATATGCTAACTAATTGATTCATTATGTAATTCATATCTTCATTATGCTTATCTATACTTGTCCCATCTGATTTAGCTTTATATTTATATAAATTATTCATGATATATCCTTTATAAAGTCTCCTTTAAATATTTTAAGTAACTTTCAAAAGCTTGATGTACATTTGATATTTTCATAAAATCATACTCTTCAAACTCTTCTTCTAAATACTTCTTTATTTGTTCCTTTTCATTATTAACTTCTATCTCATTAAATGTATCATCATAAAATTTATTTACCCCAATCCATATATGGCTTTTTCTAAATTCTTCATTTTGTTCTATAGATTCTTTTAACATCTCTACATCTAAGCCATTTTCTTTGATAATACCCTGAAATACATTATTTCCCCATGAATACTCTCCCAATATAACAAATTTTGGTTTTGTATCAGTTAAATGATTTGTCTTATTACCTTCTACACTTAAGTATTCTAGTGATTTTAGGAGAGCTTCTATTCTTTTAAACTTTTCTTCTTTATCTAACTTTTCAACACCAATTAATTTAGCTTCTAAAGTTGTATAATCTCTATGCTCACTTGCTATATCAGATACATCATACTCTCCTATCTTTCCTATATTAAGATTTGCTATATTTGTATGTACTCCTGAATATACCTCAACTTGATATGGCATACTATCTCCTGTAGTTCCACAAACATTCCACTCCCATTCAACTTTTCTATTTGATACATTTATTAAAGAATTCATTTGCCATCTTGACTTTCTTTTTTTAGTTATATTTGCTTCATATTTCTTTTTATTTTTTTTATATATTTCTTTTTCTTCATCTGATAATTCTTTGTATACATCTTCTTCTATAGATAATTTTTCCGCCATCATAAACCCAAATATATCATCTGTCGCATATTTAAATGGGTTTGGAACCAATTTTACTTGTTTACCATCTTTAGTTTTAACATTTTGTTCATAACCACAAACTTGTTCCATAAATAGCTTTTGATTGTATTTTTGACATTGACTTGAGATTCTACTTCTGCTCCCTATTTTTTTAGTATAAGTAGAATTCTTATATGAATTATTTTTCTTTTCTACTTCACTACTACTTCCATTTAATCGTCCACATAAAACTTCTATTGCATAGCCTATATTTAACATTCTATTTGAATTTTTATTTTCCATTTTAACCCTCCATAATATTATTAAATTAAACTTACTAATATTAAATTTTTAATCTGTCTAAAGCTTCTTATATCATCCAACTCAATATAATCCTCTGCTTCAAATAGTTTTTCTCCAGTTTTTTCATAATACATTTCATTTAAGTTAACTAACCAGTCTTCATATGCATAAAATTTTCCTAACATTTTAAGCTCCTTATATATTTTGTCTATATCTAAGTCACTAGTTTTTAATTTATCCGTTAATTTTTTTATTATATCTATTTTGACTTTTTTCAATACATTTACCTCCCTGTTTAAAAAAATAACAAGTTCATCAAAATTCTTTTGTTCTTTCTCATCCATTTTTTCTTCATTTTTTACCCTATATACTTCTCTGAGATAATTGCTTTCTAAAGTCCCATTTAAGATATACCTATCCAAATGTAACTTTTCAAAGTTTGATAGTAGTGCTTTTTCCTGTAATTTTATTAATAAATTCACATATTTATTTTTTATTCTATTTACCTGAATATCCTGAGATTGACCAGAGTTATTAAACATATATTGCTCTATATCACCATTAAATAAGTTATATTTACACACTAGACTTTCTAATAATTTTACAATTGAATACTTTTCTTTTTCTTTCTTTGCTCCTAACTCTACATCAGTTAAATTTTCTTTTTGAATATGGAAAGTATAATCTTCCATAAATTCGCTTGATGTAGAATTGTATAAAAAAGCATACCTACTTACTCTACAATTCAGAATTGAATACATAGTCAATACTAAACAATATGGACATACATTCAAACCTTGCAAATTATTGGAGAAATTATAAAATGTATTTGCAACCAAATTAGGCATATAACTTCTCCCTATATTGTATTCTTTATCTTCAATTTTGACTTTGGCCTTATATTGACCACATAAACTACAATATTCATCTCCTTGATTTTTAACAAAACCTTTTAACTTCTCATTTAAAGTAACTTTTCCTTTTGGTTGAGTTAGCATAGAATTGCTAAAGCACATACTTTTTAAATTAGAGTATTTTTCGCAACTTACAAATTCTTCAATTTTATCACTCATTAAATCTATACTATTCTCTATATCTTGATAAGTTATATCATTAATATCTTTGTTCAGATAATAAGCCAACACATATAGACCATTATCAACAAATACATTGTAACTTCTATCCATATTAAGCCCTCCTAGAAGTTATATAAGTTAGTAACCCCATTCCTATACTATTTTTTTCACCTAATCCACAATAATAAATTACTTCTTGCATATCTTTATTAGCTTGTACAAATATTTCAAAATCTGTATATCCAATTATAAATCCTTTTCCTTTTATATTAGTTATATATTTCTTTTTTACTGCTAATACATCCTCAATATCAAAGTATAGTTCACCAGTATATTCTTTATTATGTATAAGCTTATACTTATTTACTAAATTATCATGTAATGCTTTATAAAACTCTTCCTGCATTGGATTTAAGTATACTTGTTTCCTACTTTTTAAATCATATAAACTTGCTACAATAGGTGACCTTACTTTATAAAGTGTTATATTATTAAAATTTTTCTTTGAATCTTCTTCTATATCTGAAACTTTAAACTCTATATTATACAATTTAAATACTTTACATTTAATAAAACCTTTTATAATATTATTCAATATATCATCATATCCACTTAAAATTAATTTGATTTTTGTTTGGGGATTTAAATGTATTCCCTCTTTTAAATACTTAGCATTTTCAAACATAATTGTGTAATTAAATAATTTAAATACTTTATTATCCACCTTATAGCCTTCATTGTGAAGACTTAGTGCTTTTCTTTTATCATTAATTTCTATAGCCTCATATATCCTTTTCATTAGCTCATACTGGTAATTGTAATCTAATACAACTTCATTATCCACTGTGAGTATCAAATGTCTTCTTACTAAATGCATTTAATTACTCCCCCTTTTTTCCATTTCCATAAAAAAATATTCTGTTGCTCATCTTCATCATAATATTTACCATATTCAAACTCATCATTTTCTCTTACCATTGAAGAATATATATCATAATAACCTTTTTTTTCATTATACTCTGTCAATGTATTTATTCTTTTTATCATTCCATCTCCAATATTAATATCTGTATATTGATTGTATCCAATAGCTTTTTTATCTATTAGATTTACTTCAATTTCACTTAAAGATAATACCTTCGCTAAACAATTAGTCTTACCTAAGCATAGCGGCTCATTAAATTCTATATTTTTATCTATGTTAGTATATATGATAAGTTTAGGATTAATTAGGTATTCAATGGGACATACATCAGTTTGAAATCTATCGCTATCTGTCAATGTTTTTACATTTGGATTGATTTCTTTATATATAGTCTGTAAATCTTTAAATGTACCATCATGATATATAACATATCCTAATATAAAATTATCTATTTCTTCACCATATATATTTTTTAAAATTCCGACAACTGTTGATATTGGTGGAATTTCATATGTTCTTTGTATCTTGCTATGCATAGGAATTTTAAAGTGAGCCATATCTCCAATTATTTCGATTTTATTTAATATCATTTTATCTCCTCAAATATTTAGTTAAAATACTCCATTTTATTTATAAAGTTAGACATTCATTTATAAAAACCTTTAATTTTTACCATTATTTTCCTAAAAGTAACAAATATATAACTTAATTAGATTATTTTAGTGAAGTTTCTAAAAACTTTACACTTACCTTAAATCAAGGTTCTCCTTCAAACTTTCAATATAGTACTTGTAATTTTCTAAAATATTTCTATGTATGTTCATTTATTTAACAATAAAAATACATTTCTATGGATTCATCATACATGTTAGTACTTAATTGATTTTCATCAATAACTTAAGATATACCTAATCGGTTAGACTAATATACCTCAAATATTTAATTTATAAAAGTAGCTGTTATACTTTAGCAACTACCTTTTCCTAATAAATTCTTTGATTTTTTATATCAGTATTTGTTGTTAACTAGTTTAGAATATATACTTTATATATCTCTGCCATACATAAGCATTATTTACTATCTTTTATAATTTGCTTCAAATCATCAATACTCAAAACATTATCTTTCTTCCTGTGAATCATTCTATGACAATTTGAACATATTGGCACCAAATCTGTTTTGGGATTTATATTGCTTTCTTCTCCAACAGAACTTAATGGTTTAATATGATGAATTTCTATGTATCCCTTACCTCTATCTCCATAAGTTTTTTCGAAGTCAAACCCACATACAATACACTTTGTGCCATGATATTTTATTGCTTCTATTCTATTTCTGGGGTTACGCTCATACTGTTTCCCATAAACATATTTAACTTTCCCTTCTTTTCTAATTTCAGTTTCTAATTCTACATTAATAGTATTAATGTTCAAAGGATTATTTTGACTTATTTCCTCTAATACATCGTCTTCTATTTCAGTAGTAAAAATGAATTCTATGTTAAAATTATTACTATCAAGTTTTATGAATCTTATTTTAGGTAAATTTGTTTTTCCTTCTATTTTATTTTCTAAGAATTTCTCATAATACTCAGGAAATATACTTCTTAGTAAATCTCTAAACTTAGATTTCCAAATTATTCTACTTCTTGGATTCTCTAATTTATCCATCTCTATAACTGCACTATAATAATTATCATTATATTTAAAATTCACATTTTTCTTTTCATTCTTTCCTAAATTATTTATCTCAAAAAAATGTCTTATTTCTATTGGAACTCCTGTCCCATTATGTTTTAATGTAGATTTATCAATTGTTTTTAAAGCTATTTTTTCATCTAATAACTCCCAAGAGTCAACTATTATAGGATACTCATTTATATTTTTAATTTCTAAAAGTATATTAATAATTTGCTTGAAATGTATCTCATCTTCCTTAAGAACTTCAATTGCTTTATCTATTGTGTATCCTGTAAAAATACCTTTATGATTTTTATTTATTCCTAAATGATGTAATATACCCATTGATTGATAACCTTTACTTTGTTTTGATGATAAATCTAGTATCTCATCATCTATCTTTCTATTACTCATATTATTTTTAAATAAATAATTATAAACTACTTTGTTTATTTGCTCTGATGTGTATTTATTAAACTCTCTTTTTCTATCATTAGGCTCTAACTTAGGTATTGTCATATTCTCCTCCTCAATTGATTATTTTAGATTTTAATAAAATTATTGTATCATATATTTATTATTAAAATATATTGTGCTATTTATCAAAATACATAAATCCTACAATGTCATTGATTGCATAAAAACAAAAGAGGGCATACTTATACCCTCTTTATTAAATATATTTATTTTAAACAATGTAATTAATATATACTTCACTTAAAGTATTCTAGTACAACTTATTAATAATCTCGATTTACTATTTAATTATTCTATTGAGATACACAAATTAATTACTTCAACAACTCTATTATAAATTTTGCTCCTGTTTTAAATCCTAATTTATAACTAAGTTCCCTTTCAAATTCTATTAATGAATTAAACAAATCATTTAATTCAACCAACAGATATTTCTTATCATCTTCCAAATTTTTTTCCAATAATTCATTAATTTTTTTAACCTCTTTCCAACATTCAATATAATACTCATCTTTTTCTAAAATACTTCTATACATATGTTCATTTATCCAATAATCAAAATATATTTCTATAATTTCATCATACATGTTAGTACCTCCTTGACTTTAATCAGGTACTTAATATATACTTAAGTTGCTAGGTTAGTGTACATCAAGTACCTAATTTATAAAGGTAGTTGTTATATTTATATGGCAACTACCTTTTTCTAATAAGTGTTTAAATCTAAACTCAATATATTTTAAATCTTTATTACATCTAATTAATACTTATCTTTATCCTTCAACACTTCTCGAAACATAATTTATCTATTACTCAATAAATCATGCTTCTTTTTTATATCTCTTGTATCTTCTTACATTCTTCAAAAGAAAACAAATTTCCTATATACCAATATGGTCTAAATCCTGACTCACCATCTCTATTTTTAGCAACAATAATCTCACTTAAATTAGCACCAAAACCTTTTTCTCTTCGTCTCAGCTCTCTTATATCCTCAATTCCCATTGTCTTACAATAATTAAGAGCTTCTTTTTCTGTAGGTCTATGAATATATATAACTGAATTAGAATCCATATATATCTGCTTTGAACTTCTCATTACTCTATCGCCTTTAGGTCTTTCATCCTTCAATTCATCATTTAATTGAGCAAGCTGAATAACTGGTATATTAAAATCTAAAGTAATCTTTTTTATTTGCCTTGATAAGTCAGCGAATTTAGCTTCTCCTACTTCTTTACCTTCATAATCCAAAATTTGCAAATAATCAATTATTACTAAACTAGGCTTAATATTCTTTATTTCTCTCTTTATCCCTGATACTGTATTTACAGAGTCATTTATATAAAGGTTATTTTCTTGATTTATTATGCTTAAAGCTTGTATATATTTGACTATTTCATCATCATTTAGATTTCTATTTTTCATTTTTACAACTGATAT
Organism: Clostridioides difficile; assembly: GCF_001299635.1. GTDB lineage: Bacteria > Bacillota > Clostridia > Peptostreptococcales > Peptostreptococcaceae > Clostridioides > Clostridioides difficile_A. The sequence continues at coordinate 267,641 of NZ_JRHN01000047.1, forward strand.
TCCAGTTAGTGAGGCTATATTTCTAAACAGAATCTGTATATCACTCATTTCTCCACTTATAAAAAGTACTTTCTTTCCTTGAAATATTACATTTCTAAGTATTTGTAAAGCTAATGCTGTTTTCCCCCTTCCACTTTTGGCTGCTATTGTAGTTAGTTCACCTCCATATAAACCTCCTATAGTATCATCTAAGAACTTTATTCCAGTCTTAATACCTTCATTCATTTCATCATTTATATATTCAAAGGCTCTCTCTGATATGGCTGTTATACTTGAATCCTTTTTTATTAATTTCTGATTGGCTTTATTTATATCATTTTCTAACTGATATATAAGAGTATTATCATCTATTTCTCCAAGATTGAACTTATTGAATTTATCAATTATATTTCTATTTTTATATTTTTCAATAACTATACTGACATAACTCGTGAAATTTGATACTGTTGGGACTATTGTTGACAAACTGGTAATATAGCTTATACCTCCAATATTATTCAAATGACCTTTTCTCTTTAATTCATCTGTAAGAGTTATTATATCTATTACTTCATTTCTCTTATTTATTTCTTTTATAGCCTTAAATATGTATTTATGTTCCTCATGATAAAACATGTCTTCATTTAACATTTGCTCTAACTCTTCTACTATTGTTGAGTCTAATAAAATGCTTCCTAATATTGATTGCTCTGCTTCTGTATTTTTAATTAAGTTGTTTGAATTATTTATAATATAACCTCCCTACCACTTTAATTGAGAGTCATCTGGATTATATACCTTTTCATCTTTATTTAGGTCAGTTTCCTTGCTATGATAATTGCCCTCTAGTATCTTGGTAAAATTACTTGAATTCATTATCCAATCAAAATTTGCTTTCCATCCTGTATTATTGTTTCCATTTAGAAAACTTGTATTACTAACTATATTTATAACCTCTAATACAGTTTCTTTATCATATTCTCTTATTATTGAATTTATTCTCCTCTTTCTTGTGTCTGTTAGTTTCTTGACCTTTGAAAGTTCAATACAAGTTGAGTTAAATTTGCTTATAATTTCACTATATATAATATTATTTTCATTCTTTATATTCTTGATTGTTGTTGATTGATTGTTAATCGTCTGTTGATTAGGTTGTTGATTTTCTATGTTCTCTTGGTAAAGCTCCCAGTTTTCAATAGTTATGACTATATATTTGTTTGTTGTTTCGTATGTTAGAAAACCAGCATTTTTAAAAAACAACAAACAACTTCTAACCATTTGATAACTAACTCCTTTACCACATCTTTCAGCTATTTTGCTATATGAAGAAATAAATTGTCCAGACTTTATTTTTATCCTTTTATTATCTATAAAAACATGATTTTCTTTATGACTAGCCATAAGTAATAGAGTTATTAATATTACTTTTCTTTCTGGTTTAATATCTTTCCAAATTGATTTATCCAATAACTCCCTGTAAAGCTTTATCCACCCTTTATTGCTCAATTGCAAACACCTACTTTAAGACTATAACTTGATACCATTTGCATTTTCAATAAACCAATCATCCAATTTGTTTTTTATTATGTATACTCGATTATTTATCCATATACAAGGGAAACCTTTATTTTTAGAGTGACATAACTGCCTAAATTTTGATTCTCCTATAGGATAAAGCTTAGATGCTTCTTTACATGTTATAAGTTCAGCTTTATTTCTTTTCGCATTTTCAATAATTTTATATCCTTGCTTTTTTTCTTGTGCTTCTTCTTCATTCTTTACAATAATGTTTAAAGTAGCTTGTAATGTCTTTAAAACTTCTAAATTATTATTCTCTTTCATATTTTACTCCTCCTTACTAAAAAATAATTCTTCTACTGTTGTATCTAAAGCTCTAGATAGTTTAATCATCAAATCATTGCTTGGATTATTAGCCTTACCTGTTTCCAAGTTTGACAAATAATATCTTGATATACCAACTCTATCTGCCAGTTCTTGTTGCTTTAAACCTTTTTTAATCCTAAATATTTTTAAATTGATTCCCATACTTTTTCCTCCTTTTTTCTAGTTTACATTCGTAAACTTTACATTTTAATTATAATGTCGACATATGTGTGCTGTCAATAAGAATATATTATTTTTCTGTTCTCATTTGTGTACTTTTGGGATATACTTTATACGAGGTGATAATATTGCAAATTGGAAAAAACTTAAAAAAGATAAGAAAACAAAAAGAACTAACACAGATTCAACTTGCTGAAATTAGTGGCATCTCAAGAAATGCTCTAATAAATTATGAAAATGATAAAAGAATACCTAGTATAGATACCTTATCAAAACTCGCTAAAGCTTTGAAAATTGAAAAGACTATCTTTTATTTTGATATTGAAAATGAAGTAATGACTAATGAAGATGTTTTATACTTTTTACAGTCTTTATTCCCAGAAGAATACTATTCTTTTGATGAATTTTTAAATGCTATTTCAAATCTTATGGAAGATGATGATATTAGGATTACCTCAAGTTTATTGATAGGTGCTTGGTCTGATAAAGACCAATATTATAAACTTGGTGAAAAATTAGAACTAAATGAAAATCAAGTTTATAATTGGATACTTTCAGATTGTATATCTAATACTGAATTAGATTTTTCATTACATCCTGATGATATAAAAGAAATTATTAAAAATGATGTTCTTATAAAACAATCAATTGATGAATTATTAGATATTGGTCTATCAGAAGAAAATATAGAAGCAATCTATGATTACTTTAGTGAGGCAACAGATAATGGGAGTAACATTCGACTAAAAAAGTTAATATCTCAAAAAGAAAATATGACTATTAAAAATAATGATTACTTTAAATTATTACAAGAAAATAATGAATTAAAGGAAAAAAATAAAAAGCTTGAAAATACACTTAAAGAAATAAAAAAACTACTAACTAAAATATAAAATAATATCAATACTATCTAAAGCAATGATAAAAAACTACAAATGGAGTTACAATTATTAATAAAGCATATATGCTAAAATACACATATAAATACCCTATTAATTTATTTTATGGAGATAAAAAATATACTCTAATATACATTAAAAGAATTATGAGTAAGTTAGTATATGATATAGATAATCTAGAAAATAACTCCTTTATATGTGTAAAAGTACAATCATTGTTTGATGATATATTTAAGGTGGAATTATGATAAATAATACAATCGGAGAAAAGATTAAACAATATAGGAAATCGATAAATATGTCAAGGAATGAGCTAGCCAACAAGATTGGTTGTTCAGTTCATGCTATAGCTAAATATGAGCAAAATCAAAGAATACCTAGTCTAGATATGATAAGAAAAATATCTACTGCTTTATCAATTGCCATAAATAAACTCATTGTTGAAGAAAATGATTTAGATACTTTAACAAATAATAATATTAATTTAAAAGTATTTGATAAAGAGTTGGATTTAGTAGTTCACATATTAGAAAATTATGGTTATGATATGAAAACAGACTATAAAAAAAAGTTTGAAATTACAGATAATGCAGATACAATAAAACCAATTAGCTTAAGCTTCTCTGACTTCAAAGACTTCTCCAAAAATCTAAATTGGGTGATAAATGGTCTTGTTGAAAATTTTATACAAGAAAACTCTAATGGTCTTATTGAAGATGAGGATGAAGAATATTAGTATTGCACATTTTCAAAATATGGGTTTACCTATTAACTTTTATACATTCATAGTTAATAAATAAAAATTAGATATGAAAGGAGCTAAAATCATGAATAAATCATATATACCAAAATACACACATAAATTCCCTACGAATCTACCTCATGGAGATAAAAAGTATACTTTAACATACCTTAGAAGAATGATAAGTGAATTTGTATATGATATGGGTAACCTAGAAAATAACCCCTTCACATTCCCAGAAGTACAAACATTACTTGATGGTATAACAGTAGGTGGACATAAATTAAGTGACCAAAATCAAATACTAAATATAAAATCATCATGGGATTATGTAATAAAATTAAGTAACAAAGAAAACTTATCTTTAAATAAAGATACAATTTGCTCTATACATAAAATAGTTGCAAGAGATGAAGCTCTAATCGTTGGAGATTTCAGAAATGGTAATATAGGTATAGCTGGTACCACTCAATATGAATGCATAGAAGCCACTCTATTAAATGAGTTATTTGTAAGCGACATAAATATCATAAATAAAATAACTAACCCCTTAGAAAAGGCTATAATAATAAATTTATGGTTGTCCTATTGCCAATTCTTCTATGATGGCAACAAAAGAACTGCTAGACTTACCTCAAACCTAATACTTATAAGTAATGATATAGGAGTTCTATCAATACCAGCTAAACATAAACAAGAATACAACACATTAATGCTAAACTTCTATGAAACACTAGAAGCTGATGAAGTTATAAAATTCTTATTAGAGAAATGTATTACATTCTTTGATGGATATAACTATAAATCATATAAGGAGCTGTTTAAAAATGGCAACTAAAAGAGCCAATGGAGAAGGCTCTATCGGAAAATATAAAGATGGTTGGCGTTCTCGTATAATGATTGGTTATAATGAAGATGGTAAACCAATAAGAAAAGAATTTTATGGTAAAACTCAAAAGGAAGTTAAAGATAAACTTGATGCTTATAAAAAACAATATTATTTAAGTTCTGATATTTCAGATGATAAAATAACTTTAGAGCATTGGTTTTACAATTGGTTGTTTGAATATAGAATAAAAGATTTAAAACCAAAGTCATTTGAAAGATATGAAAGCATCTATCGTAATTATATTAAAGATACTGATTTAGGTAATGTTAAGTTAAAGGACTTAAGAGTATCTCACATACAAAAATATTACAATAGATTGCTTGATTCCAATAAAAGTATACCTACTATAAGGCAAATAAACACTAAACTTAAAACCTGCTTATCAGAAGCTGAAAAACAAGGTCTTATACAACGTAATTATTGTACTATGGTAAATATACCAGTTGAGAAAAAGGAAAATAAGCTTGAAATATTGACTCTTGAACAACAAAAGGGTTTTATAAAAGCTATAGATGGACATAAATTAGAGGTATTATTTTTACTTGCTCTTGGTACTGGACTTAGATTAGGAGAATTATTAGGACTTAAATGGTTTGATATTGATTTTAAAAAGTCTAATTTAACAGTTAAAAGAACTCTTCAAAGAACATATTTTATAGATAAAACTGGAAATAGAGAGCTTAAAGTATTGGAGCAAGAGCCAAAGACATCAAATTCTTACAGAACTGTACCTATTCCAAAGGATGTCTTAAATAAATTGAAAGAACATAAAGTAAATCAAAATACAGATATATTAAAGGCTGGAGAATTATATAGAAATGATAATTATGTATTTTGCAATGAATTAGGTATCCCTGTAGATGATAAAAGACCTTTAAGGAATTTAAAGTCTATATTAAATAGCTTAGATATAGAGCCTATAAAGTTCCATGGTCTTAGAAAAACTTATGCAACTAGACTTTTTGAAAATGATGTCCCTCCTAAAACTGTACAAGTTTTAATGGGTCATTATGATATATCAATAACTTTAAATATATATACTCAAGTTATGGAAGATAAGAAAGTTGAAGCTGTAGAAAAGTTAGATAAAATATTTTCATTGTAAAAATCAAATATATAAAAATACTCTGATTTCATATAGTTAATTACAAAATCAAAATAAGGATACAAATTAGTTTAATATTATCTTGTATCCTTACTCTTATCTAATTTTTTAACTATTTATCTTGGATAACCTATATGGTACATTAATCCATTTTCTAGCATCAATTCCTGAGCCAAATATATATGACTCTTACAGTGCATATCTGATACACCCTCACTTATAAGTTTATATGTTTCAGAAGTATATAAATAATCCATACTTTCTTCCAAACTCTTGCCTGTCTGCCTAGAAAATTCTAATATAATTTTTTTATATAGTATCTGTAATAATGTTTTATTTGCTTCCATAAGCACTATACCTCCTCTTCACATCTAAACTTTAAATATTTATCTATTACATTTTGATTGGTTATACATATTTGTTCATTTGGTTTATAGTATTTTAATCTTTTTAAAGCTTCATCTTTTTCAATAAGATTATCTTGATACAGTTCTATTGTATTGTAAATTTTATCATCAGCAATTCCACCTATTATAACATCATATTTCATATATACATCACTCATATTTCTACATTCTAATATAAAGTCAAGCCATTCTAAATTATAACTATCGAATATTTTTACATTACAAATTTTTTTTAATTCATCAATATCTAAAGAATAGCTATTTATATGCTTTTTTACCCCTTTTCTTAAAACGTTCTGTCCAGTTAAGTGCCTGTGTTTTTATACTAGTTAAATAGAATCCTTTTCCAAAATCTAAAGAATCTCTTGAGAAGATAATATTAGGCGTTTTTACCACACAGTATGAACCATGATATACAATCATTACATCACGCCCTTTTCTTTAAGCACTTGTATTAAATCTTGCACTATATAACTTTTACTTTGAGAATGTAGTGCTTCATAGCAAGGTATTATATAGTTATCTAAAATATCAGTATCATGTTTAAGAAGTTTATAAACTCCTTCTGAATCTATATTCAACTTTTCTGCTAAAGCTTCAATGCAAAAAATAGAAAATTCTAGTTTTCTTTCATCCATTACAAACCTCAACTCCTATCAAACTTATATAATATATATTTTTATTAATTAACAACTTAAACTATTTTACATTTATAAAAATATTATATCATAAAATAGATATTAAAATTCTATGTTACTTAATATCATAATAAATAAAGGCTTTTTATACAGCCTAAATGCACCCCAATATACGCTCAAAAAAACCTCTTTTTCTGTGGTTGGGGTACGGTTGGTGGATTTCATCTCCAAAATAAAAAATACTAGTCAATAAAGACTAGTATTTCCAAGTATTTCATCATTCTTTTTTAAAAATTGGTGGAGACGAGGGGAGTCGAACCCCTGTCCGTAAGTCTTTTCCTCGTTGCATCTACATGCTTAGCCAACTTCACTAGTATCTCGCCTCACATAACGCCAAGTGGCAGGCTCTATGCTTAGCCAGTCCCAATTAATCTACTTTAAGTCGAGACACCCTTAAAGTAGTTCCCTGCATAATGACGTCCAGTCTTAGTCGGCAGGAGGACTAAGAGGGACGAGCAGCAACTAGGCTGCTATCGCGAAATTATCGTCTGCGTTTATTTTAAAGTTCCCCAGTTTTTACGTGACCCAGAGTAACACGACATGCAGCCTCAAGTTCCAAACCCACGTCGAAACCTTTACGCCCCCTTGAGTGGTTTATAGTCCAGTAGACTTTTCGCAAACTTTATCACCATTTTTATTAAATTTTTAATGTATATATAATATAATACTTTTAAGAATAAAAATCAATGTTATGTTCTAGATAATAAAGAATTTTATTCTAAAAAATACACTTTTATCTAATTTAATACTTGCCTGTCATTTCTCTTTCTATACGTCTTTGTGCATCTTTCTTAGCCATATCTTGACGCTTATCATATAACTTCTTCCCTTTTGCTAAAGCAATTTCTACTTTAACTTTACCATTTTTTAGATATAAACTAAGTGGTATAAGTGAATACCCCTTTATAGTAGTTGCTCCAATAAGTTTTCTTATCTCATGCTTATGAAGCAATAATTTTCTAACTCTTAAAGAATCAACATTGAATATATTTCCTTGCTCATATGGACTTATATGAACTTGTTTCAAAAATACTTCACTATTATCTACAGATGCATATCCATCACTTAGATTAACTTTACCTTGTCTTATTGATTTTACTTCTGTTCCTTTTAATTCAATTCCACATTCATAAGTTTCTTCTATAAAATATTCATGTCTTGCTCTTTTGTTTGTTGCTAATACTTTCTTACCAGCCATATAAATCTCACCTTCTTTGCTAGAAATTTCTTCAATTGATATTAATAATTTGCTAAATTTTTCATGTTACTAAATCATTTGACTAACCTGTATAATAACATATTTAGGAATTTTAGTCAAGATTACACTAATATATTAAGTTTCTTAAGTAATATGATAAATAGTAAAGCAAAATAAATAACAAGCCATATCAAATACATTCAATACCAAGCTAAATTTAACTGCTAAAATCAATTTATTAACTTCAAAACAAAAACTACTCTAAATATCTATCTTTTATCTTTTAACATGCCCATAAAATATAATACCCACAAATAATAAATAATACTCAAAATATCCATTTAAATAATCACATATCCTTAAGCAATCCTACTTCAGCTATAACCATCTTAAAGTTTCTTAAAAGATGTAAAAATTTGATGATAAAGTAGCCATTTTTCCAAAAAAAATGTAATATATAATTATATCTTGTAATATTTTAGAGATAAATATTAACTATAGTAGGGAGAAATTTGTATGGATTTAAGCAAAAAAGTAAGAATTTTAGAAAATGCATCAGATGGTAAAAGTGAATTTGAAATATTAGAATTTGAAAAACTTGAAGGTGCTTCTAGCCCAATGATGGCAATGGGATTATATTTTGCTAGAGAAGCTGGCTTAAGAGCTAGACAAATTAAGATAAAGTTAAATAATTCATCAATAAAAACAGAAGCTGGTGCATTATATTATTATAAAGGTAATATCTCTTCTGAAACTAAGATTGGTGGCGTTGGAGGTCTTTTTAAAAAAGGAATATCAGGAGCACTTACTAATGAATCAATGATGAAACCTGTATATAAAGGTACTGGCGAAGTTTACTTAGAACCTTCTTTTAGACATTATTTATTTATGAGTCTTGATAACGATTCAATAGTTGTTGATAAAGGATTATTCTATTGTTGTTCTGATACAATAGAAGTAAAGGCATTTACACAAAAGAATTTCTCATCTGCTTTACTTGGTGGTGAAGGTTTCTTCCAAATAGAATTAAGTGGTACTGGTGTAATCGTTCTAGAATGTGTTGTCCCTCAAAGCGAAATTGTAGAGTATGAATTAAAAAATGGAGAAGAATTAAAGGTAGATGGTAACTTTGCAATAGCAAGAACATCTGGAGTTAATTTCTCTGTTACTAAATCAGATAAGTCTTTAATTGGTTCTGCTTTAAATGGTGAAGGTTTCTTAAATACGTTTACTGGTAATGGTACAGTTTGGTTAGCACCAACTCAAGTAATGTATGAAAAATTAAGCTTTGGTTCAATGCCTACTAATGATAATATGAATAATAAAGTTTCTAGACAAAAATAGTAGTTTTATAAATACTTACTAAATCATTATGAAATTTATAAAATTGTTATAGGTTTTATTTGACTATCGCTGTGGAATCATTATGAAATTTATAAAATTACTATCGGTTTTATTTGACTATTATTATGAATTCACTATATAATTTATAAAATTACCATCGGTTTTATTTGACTATCATTATGAATTCACCATAGAGTTTATAAAATTACTATTGGTTTTATTTGACTATTATTATGAATTCACTATATAATTTATAAAATTACTATAGATTTTATTAAACTATTATTGTGAAATCACTATAAAATATAAATTTGAGAGCTTTTAATAAAACTCAGTATATATATGTACTTTTATACTAATAGATATATACATCTATTTACATACATAAATATCAAGTTATAGTTTGTGTATATAAAAATAAACTTGCATCTCATAAATGTACTTTTTATTTCTATTACCTTCATTTTATTAAAGCTCTCATATTATTTATCTAACCTTCCTTTTTATTGGTTTTATCAATAGAGATATGATTATCAACACTACACTTCCAGATATCAACCAATATTTTTCATCAAAACTGCCTTGACTCATAGACATTATAAAAAAATTTCCAACATACTTATCTTTAGTCATCATATTTAAAATTAAATATCCTATAGACACCATATATCCAATGATTGTATTGTTAAATAAATTCGAAAAAAACATTCCCAAACTTCCTACAAACATAGCTGATGCGAAGCTTCCAATGATATACTCAGTTACTGGAAAATTTCCACCTAAATAGATTAAAACATTTACAAAACCTATGATTAAAACAGCTATACTTATAATTGACATCAGTATTCTAATTGATTGTACAATAACTTGAGATAGTGATTTTGATGATACTATTTCATCAAGCTCCTTTGATTGCTCTAGTGAAAATATAGGTACCAACATTATTATTCCTACTATTACAACATAATTTTCTAAACATATGGCTGACGAAATTCTATCTAAATTAGCTATTCCTTGTATTAGAGGAATCAAACATAACAATATAATTGAACATATCAAATTAATTAAAGTGCTTAATTTGAAGTTTTCTTTTATTAAAACTAAACAGTTTTGAAAGCTTTGATGCAACATCAAGATTCCCCCTTCTTTTTTGCTCATATAAGAATATCGTTAGCAAAACAATCACTAATGCACCTAGACTCATCATAAGTCTATTACTCATAATTTGATTAAAGTTTTGTGCAACAATATTCCCACTCAGCACACTATTATGTCTTATCATTAACCCCATTGTTGGATAATCACCTTTAAGACCTGTAGAATTTATACTGTAAAACCACCAAATTAATTGAACAATAATTGCTATTGGTGTATCTGTTAATATAGTAAGGCTCATACCTATAGCTGTAGCTATCATAAGTGTTGGAAGTAGCCACCATATTGTATATTTTATAAATGCTAAATTATCAACTGATATCCCTTCATTTTTGCCAAATTCAATCAAAAGAAGTAAATCTTTTATACCTAAAATTAATACTGGTAATAACATCATAAAAACAAGTGCAAAATATCTTGATAAAACTATTTTGTATGACAATACTTGTTTTGAATAAATAATTTCTCTCATTCTTGAGCGTTTATCTTTAAGTGACATGAAAACTGCCACAAACACCGGAAATATACTTAAGACTATACCTATATAATCACAAAAAATTCTTGCATAGCCATTAGTAACTTTATCTTTTTCTATTGTATAGTTATAATTCTGCATCGCTTCATTATAAGAAATTGGAACTACTCCAAATCTTTGCAACTTATCAAAGGCATATGCAGACCCTCCACCTAAAATATCATCTACTCTTTGCATTATTTCTTCAAATCTTCCAATAGATACTCTTGAATAATCTATTTTTATGCTATCTCCATTTTTCCATAGTGAATTTATTTCCTCAATACTTCTACCAGTTATTTCTTCTATATATTGTTCTATGGTTTTGGTTTTATTTTGGTCCAATTTTATAGATTTAACTATTCCTGTTGGATATGTTGTATATGAGTTTTCTTGATATTCTCTAATTAAATTTATAGTTGCATTTGGAATGACTTCTTCTGTTTTCATAGATTCTTTTTGACCATATGGATATTGATTGTGCATAGAATAATATTCTTCAATATCTTCTACCCTTTGAGGAGCAACTAATGGATTCCCATCATTAGGAACATTTTTACTTACATCTTTAGAAACTGAACCCCCAAGTTGAGAAACATAGAAAAACACTAAAACTATAATAAAGACATAATATACTATACTTTTTAATATATTTTTACATTCTTTTAAAAATAGATTCATATCTTCTCTCCTCCCATTATAAGCATATAGCCATCTTCAATAGTTGGATTACATTCTACTGCATTTTCAAAAGGTTTATCATCTGATATGACCCTAAGTGTAGCCTTTCCACCTTGAGTCAGCATACCTATAACTACAAATTTATTTTTTATATTTTCAATATCTTTTTTATCTACTTCAATACTATATACTTTTCCTTGAGCTAGTTTTGCTAAAGCCTCAGTAGAGCCATTGTATATAACTTTTCCACTATCTAATATCGCCACATTTTCACATGTAGCTTCTATATCTCCAACAATATGCGTTGATAATATAACAATTCTATCATTTGCAATTTCACATAATAGATTTCTAAATCTTATACGCTCTTCTGGGTCAAGACCTGCTGTTGGTTCATCTACTATTAAAACTCTTGGATTATGAATTAGTGCTTGCGCTATGCCAAGCCTTCTATTCATACCTCCAGATAAAGACTTTACCTTAACATTTTGATGATTAGTAAGGTTTACTTTACTTAATAACTTGCATATAACTTTACTTCTTTTCCTTAGTGGTATATTTGATAAAACTGCTAAATAATCCATTGCCTTGTATACTGTCATATTGGGATACATTGAAAAATCTTGTGGTAAATAGCCAACCATATTCCTAATATCTTTAGTATTCTCAATAGGAACTCCACACATATCTATTGAACCTTCTGTTTTGGATAATAAAGTAGCTAAAATTCTCATAAAAGTCGTTTTTCCTGCTCCATTTCTTCCTAAAAGCCCAAACATCCCACTGTCAATTTCAAGATTTATACTATCAAGAGCACTTTTTGTTCCAAATCTTTTACTAAGATTAGACACTGATATTTTCATTCCCATATATAAATACACCCCCAGAAATAATTTTATAGAATTGTATTTCTATAAATTTTTTATTGTATTTTCATAATAAATTCTAAAACTTAAGATATTATTTATAAATTTCTAAATTTTTCCTAAAGATTTTAATTTTTCTACTTTTAATTAGAGTATCTATATTTTTTATTTTTACTTACTTTATTTGTGAGTCCGTTTTATATAATAAAAAGATATGGTGGATGGCTAAAGAAATTATTTATAGTGGATAGCTTTCAATATGATGGTAAGTTGCTATAACGAAAAAATATTGCAGATAACTAAAAAAATTATTGGATATAAGAGATTAGCTTCAAAAGATAATTGATTTGCATAATGAAAAATAAGATAAGTATACAAAAGAATTGTTGGATATAAGAGTTTAGCTTCAAAAGATAGTTGATTTGCATAATGAGAAATAAGATAAGTATACAAAAGAATTGTTGGATATAAGAGATTAGCTTCAGAAGATAGTTGATTTGCATAATGAAAAAATAAGATAGGTATACAAAAAAATTGTTGGATATAAGAGATAAATTTTTTTAAAAATTAATTCACATAATAAAAAAACATACTATCTAATTAAAAGAATTATTGAATATGATAGGTTAGCTTCAAAAATAAATCGAGTCACATAATGAAAAAATATTATAGATATACAAGATAATTATAGAACACAATAGATAAATTTCAAAAATATAATAGACTCAAGACTATAATTAAAAAATCCTCTATTTTATCAATTAAATTAGAATCTGGAAGATTATTAAATGCTTATTGTAGACTCATATATTTCAGAATCATATTATATAGTCTGTTCTAAGAAATATTTATCACATACTTGTATCCTAATGATACTAACTTAGGATAAATCATTTAGCCTTTTAAGATAAATAAAATATATGTAGCTACACACCACAAGAATCCAAAAATAATTGATATATTTTAAAATGCTACTATTAAATAAGTAATTAAAAGGCTAATATGTATCTTCCCTTATAAAATCATACTTCCTCATCTCTAAGATATATAAATGTATTAATCGTTCATAGTTTTTTAGTAATCATCACATTATATAAAATATTACTGCTTGTCTCTCATTAGCAGCTTCTTCTATAAACTTTTTAAGTTCAATCAAATTTGCCCATACATAATCAAAAAACTCTTCTTCATTCTCATCATCCATAACAGGGTAAATATTATTTTCTAACATCTCACTAATATTAAATTTTTCTCTAAACTTCTGCTCTTCCAAACTGTCCATTGCTTCTGATAGCTTCTTTACATCATCAGCAGTAATCAGCATTGCAGGAGGTTCTCCATCAATCTCCATAAATACATTTCCACTCATTACTAGTTTGCTAAATATATTATCATCCTCTCCTCCAAATGGACAACCTGTTAAAGTAAAGTGAATAGCATGCCATGCTTTATCAATACTGATAGTATTATCTTCATCCATATCTCCAAAAACAAGACCTTGTAAGTTATCTTCTGCTTGTTGTAATTTCAAAACATTTTCTTCACTTATTCTAATATAACATCCTATCATACCCATAATTCTATTCCTCCTAAGTAGTGTTTTTTTTATTTTAACACTAAATTTATACAAAGTAATATATCGTTATAAATTAAATAAAACAAAAATTTATGTAGAACAAAAAAAATAAGTGTATCTCAAGTTTTAAATGATACACTTATTTTATATTAAAAATTTATTTTTTAAATATCTGTTTTTAACTAAGTATTTTTATACTACCTATTTTCATCAAATATTTTTATATTATCTATTCTCATTAAATATTTTTTAACTTCTAATTTTCATTGCGCATTGAGTATTACAAATTTAGTTATACCATAAATACTACAACTTCTCATATCTATTTTAGATGTTTTACTTATTCCTCTATTTTTTCAACTATTTCAAAATCAATTTCTTTAAAATCTACATTTACACCCTCAACTTTTATCTTAACTAAATCACCTATCTTATATGACTTCTTAGTTCTTTCTCCTACAACACTATAAGAACTCTCATCATAAATATAATAATCATCATTCATATTTGCAAGTCTTATCAATCCTTCTATAGTATTATCTAGCTCAACAAATATTCCAAATGAAGTTACACTAGATACAACGCCTTCAAACTCTTGACCAACTTTATCCTTCATATAAAGAGCCTTATAGAAATCATGTACATCCCTTTCAGCCAATTCTGCTTTTCTTTCTTTTTCAGATGATTGAACAGATGCATAATCCACTATAGTAGTAAGCTGTTCCTGTCTCTTTCCACTTATCTTATTATTTAAAGACTCTTTTATTATTCTATGAATTTGAAGGTCAGGATATCTTCTTATTGGTGAAGTAAAGTGACAGTAGAATTTAGCTGCTAATCCAAAATGTCCACTACATTCTGGTGAATACTTAGCTTGTTTTAGAGAACGAAGCATTATAGTACTAATAGCACCTTCTTCTTTTTTGCCCTTTATCTTCTCTATTATACCTTGTAATGCCTTTGGATGTACTTCCTCTTTGTCACCCTTTATTACATATCCAAATGTAGATATAAACTTACTCAATTCTTCCATTTTTTCCAAAGATGGTGTCTCATGTATTCTATACACAAATGGTATCCCCATCCAATAAAAATGTTCTGCAATTGTCTCATTACTTATAAGCATAAATTCTTCTATTATCTTATTAGATATTCTTCTCTCATATGGCTTTATATCTGCAACTTCACCATTTCCATTTAGAATTATCTTTGCTTCTGGGAAATTGAAATCTATAGCCCCTCTTTTTTCCCTTCTTGACATAAGAATTCTAGCTAAGACCTCAGCATTCTTAAAGTCATCTGCAACATGTTCAAAAGTCTTTTTAAGTTTTTCATCATCTTTTTCTAATATGTCAGACACTTCTGTATAAGTCATTCTAGCTTTTGAATTTATTATAGATTCACATATCTCATGTTTAACTACATTTCCTTTATGGTCTATTTCCATAAATATAGAAAGAGTTAACTTATCTTCAAATGGGTTTAAACTACATACTCCATTTGAAAGAGTTTTTGGCAACATTGGGATTACTTTATCTACTAGATAAACTGATGTAGCCCTTTTTAAAGCTTCTTTATCGAGTTTATTTTTTTCTCTTACATAATGTGTGACATCAGCTATATGAACTCCTAATTTAAAATTTTTATTAGGTAATATTTCTATTGATATAGCATCATCTAAATCTTTTGCGTCATCTCCATCTATAGTAAATATGTTTAAATCTCTTAAATCTCTTCTTCTTTTTATCTCTTCTTGAGGAATTTCAACAGCCACAGCCTCAGCTTCTTGCAATACTTTTTTTGGAAACTCTTCTGGAAGACCATGTTCTCTTATTATAGAGTCTATTTCTACGCCTCTTTCACCTTTTTGACCTAGTATCTCTATAATTTTTCCTTCTGGCTTTCTATCCTCTTGTGGCCATACTGTAATTTCACATACTACTTTATCATTATCTACTGCTCCACTAAAATGTTTTTTAGGTATATATATATCTTTAGTAAACTTCTTGTTATCTGGTGTTACAAAGCCAAAAGTTTTACTTGATTGAAAAGTACCCACTATTCTAGTTATCTCTCTCTTTATAACTTTTACTATTCTTCCTTCAGCTCTCTTTTCTTCAGTCGCAGGTACAACTATTTCTGCCATAACTCTATCATTGTGCATAGCTCCATTTATATTGTCACTTGAAATAAATAAATCTTGCGTATACTCAGCATCAGACTCAACAAATCCAAATCCTTTTTTATGTGATACAAATTTTCCAACAAAATATCCCATTTGATTTGGAGATATTATTTTTCCTTTCTTAGTAAAACTTATATAACCATCTTCTTCTAATTCATTTAAAAAATTATAGAACATTGGCATTTCTGATGAATGTATATCAAAAATTTCTGCTAATTCTTCTTTCTTTAGAGGATTATATGCGCTTTCATTTATTAATCCTAACAAACTCTCTTTAAGTCCTGGTATCATTTTTCCCTCCTATTTTAATCTTTCATTATATTATTGTTTATATTACATTACCTTTTATATTCCTTAGAACAAAGCTTTTTTATTAATTACATATAACTTTTTATACTTTTTATTATTCCTACAAGTTAAATTACTTATTTATATTTTGTATTTATTATAAATTGTAAAGTAATAACTTAAAACACTATTATGCTGATTCTTTAAGAATAAATTATCTGTATAAATATCATTATGATTGTTTAAATTACTGTTTGTCATCTACTTTATCACCTAATTATACACTATCAGATAGGATTGGTAAAATATTCATCTTATATAAGTATTACTATATAATAATTTATTCTATTAGTATACTCAAATCATGTAAAATTTATATAACTCAATTAATTTTTTAAACACAACTTAATAATATAAAACTCATAATAAAAGTAAATTTATATGTTAAATGAGGTTGATTTTTTATTATTTTTTATTTATGCTAGTACTAAAGACTTGCAAACGTTTTTTGACAAGTCTTTATTTTATCTAAACTAAACAAACTTTTTTTTACAAATAAATACATGAAATTTAAACTAATCTACTTATTGGAGGAGATAAAATTGGAAGAAGTAATTGCAAAAATTATTACTATAGAAAATGGATTTAAAGAAATTGAAACTATAGCTAAAAAGATTGTAAAAAATAATGAATCAAAAAAATGTTATTATCTGTCAATCTACTTATATAGATCAGAATACTATCAAGTAAGAGAATTGGCAGTGTTTATACTTGGATTTATATCAATAACAATTTCTGAAGCGTTGTTATTTTTAAAAGATAATGTTAGTAAAGATGAAAACTGGAGAGTACAGGAAATACTAGCTAAATCATTTGATTATTATTGTAGTGAGGTAGGATATGAAAAAGCACTTCCTGTAATAAAAGAATGGATTAATTCTGACAATCCAAACGTAAAAAGAGCTGTCACAGAAGGCCTTAGGATTTGGACCAATCGAGATTATTTTAAATCTAATCCTGATGTCGCTATATCTCTACTTTCTAGTTTAAAAGATAATGATAGTGAATACTTAAGAAAATCTGTTGGTAATGCTCTTAGAGATATAAGTAAAAAATATCCGGATTTAATAAAAAAAGAATTAGACTCATGGGATATCACAAATAAAAAAGTCGAGTTTGTATATAAGCTTGCTTCAAAACGTATATTAGCAAAATAAATTGGAGGTGACCTTATTTGAAACTTCGTGATGAATATACTTGCCCCTTAGAATTAACACATGATATGATAAAAGGCAAATGGAAATCTATTATATTATGGAGATTACGTATGGGACCAACTTCTCTATCAAAACTTGAGAAGGAGATTAATGGTATTAATCAAAAAATGTTGCTTGAACAGCTTAAAGAATTAATCGAATTTGGTCTTGTAGATAAAAAGACATATGATGGTTACCCACTTAAGGTTGAGTATTCACTTACACCTATTCGAGGAAAGCAAATGTTAGATGCTTTGGCTATAATGCAAGATATAGGAATTAACTTTATGCTCGATAATGGCATGGAAGATATACTTAAGGAAAAAGGTATTTTAAAATAAATAGATACCCCCTAAATAGATACACACAAAAAAGTAAGTAATTTACCATTATTTTCAATTGGTATATAATTAAATTACAGAAATATTCTATTAATTTATTATATATTTAGGAGGTAAATTATTATGAAAGTAACTAGTACTGGTATAGTAAATGGCGTTATAGAAGATAAATATGGAAAAAGAGGAACTCAATTCAATGAAGGTGGTATGCCTACATACTCACTACCTCTAAAGTTTGAAGATGCTCCAAAGAATACAGTATCCTTTGCAGTATTTTTAGAAGACAAAGATTCTGTCCCTGTATGTGGATTTGCGTGGATACATTGGTTAGCTGTAAATATAACAAGAGATGAATTAAGTGAAAATGAAAGTATAACAGCTACTGATTTTGTTCAAGGGACTACTAGCTGGCATGGTAAACTAGGAGGTCTTGACAGATTAGAAGCCAGTGTATATGGTGGTATGGCACCTCCAGACAGACCTCATGTTTATGAAATACATGTATTTGCACTTGATACTATTCTTGACCTTGAAAAAGGATTCTATATGAATGAGTTTTTTAAAGCTATGGATGGACACGTTTTAGATACATTTACATTAAAAGGAAGTTATTCTAACTAATTAGATTGACTATAGCTAATCATTAATTAAATGTCTACATTTGATTAATGATTAGCTTAATTGTTATTAGAATATTTTTTATATTTTAATTAACAGATTACATTAAATCCTGCGATTTACATAAAATTTAACACTCTACATGAAATTCAATAATAAATATAAAGTTCAACAATCAAGATAAAATTAGATAATCAAGATAAATCATATCAGTTTATAAAATCAAATAAATTTATGTTAAGTTTATCAATATATAAAATCTTAAGGAGTTGTTATGATAAAAAAAATAGACCATATAGTAATTACTACTAATAATATAGAAAATTGTATCAAATTTTATACAAAACTTGGTTTTACATTTAAGGAAATGAATAAAAGATATGAGCTTTATGCTGGAGATTTTAAGATAAATGTCCATATAAAAGGTCATGAACTTTCACCACATAGCAAAAACGTACAAACAGGTAGTGCTGATTTATGTTTTGAAATAAATGGAAATATTGATGAGACAAAAAAATACTTAGAACAAAATGATATTCAAGTTGAACAAGGAATTGTAGAGCGTACAGGAGTCTTTGGTAAAATGAAATCCATTTATTTAAGGGACCCTGATGGAAATTTAATTGAATTATCAAGTTATGGAGAATAGACTTTGGAAAATTTAATTTTATCAGTAAATGTTGTTCTTCCTTTGTTTCTCACAATGTCACTTGGATATGTTCTAAAAAAATTAGGCTTATTTGATGAACACACTTTAAATAAAATGAATAATGTTTGTTTCAAATCCTTCTTGCCATTATTATTATTTTTTAACATATATAACACAGATTTAAATGGCTCTCTTAATTTTAGACTTATGATTGTAGCTGTTATAATCATTTTTTCAACCTTCTTAATCCTAGTTTTTATTATCCCTAAAATTGAAAAAGATAATAAATCAAGAGGTGCATTAATACAAGGTATATTCCGTAGCAATTTCGTTATATTTGGTATACCTGTAACAATCTCACTATTTGGAGATAAGAGCATTGGAGTCACATCTTTATTAATTGCAGTCATTGTACCTATGTTTAATGTATTATCTGTTGTAATACTTGAAATTTTTAGAGGTGGAAAAGTAAACATAAAACATATGATTAAAGGTATTATAACAAATCCACTTATAATAGCTTCTGCAATAGGTCTTATTATGTTAATTTTAGATATTAATATTCCTACATTTTTACATAAGACAATTGGAGATATATCTAAAATTGCAACACCTTTATCTCTTATAATATTAGGAGGCTCTTTTAGTTTTTCTTCTATAAAGGGACATCTAAGACCCATTTTATTGGGGGTATGTGGAAGACTTATACTTGTACCTACTATATTCTTGCCAATTAGTATTCTTCTTGGATTTAGAAATGTAGAATTAGCCTCACTTATGATAATGTTATCTGCTCCAACTGCTGTTTCTTCATTTACAATGGCACAACAGATGGATTCTGATAGTGAACTAGCTGGTCAAATTGTAGTATTTACCTCTGCATTTTCTATAATTACAGTATTTTTAATAATATTTATTTTAAAACAGAATAATCTTATTTAAATTAATCTTATCTAAATATTTAGATTTATTTATTAAATGTTCAAATTTGCTTATATGATATTTTCTAGTTGTATGCTTTTACTTCTACATAATGTTTACGATATAAGCCTTATTGAAGATTATTTTATAAAATATTATGAAAGTGTTATTTATATTTACAAAATACTAGCCATACTATAAAACTTAATGGAGATGACTTTATGAAACCTTGTGAAAATACTGCTGCTATTTGTGGCTTATTTTGTGGCACTTGTCCAAGTTGTAATAAACTAATTATCTGGTTTGATAAAGATACACATAAATATAAATAATCAAAATATCTAACTTAATCTTTAAAATAAAAACAGGACTAACAATGTAAAATTATTAGTCCTGTTTTATTTTTTACTTTACGTACTTTCATTAAAAACTAAATTTAATTTTTAAACATTTTCCAAATGCACTAATTAAATAATGGCCAGTTATTCAACAATATCATTACTTCTTAACTATAAGTAATGCCAATGCATTTATAAAAAATAATACTGCTGTTATCTTTGTAACTCTAGCAAGAAATGCTTGTTTACCTTTTGGTTTAAAGTAAGCTTGACTTCCTTCTCCACCAAACTCTGAAGGCAAAGCATTCTTTGAATCTTGAGGCATTATGCTAATTACTAGTAAAATCCCTAGTACTACTTGCACACCCATTAAAATGTTGCTCATTATTGCCCCTCCTATCTATTTATTACTTAAATTTCATTACTCTTTAGTGTATCACAATAATATAGTCATTTCAAGACTATTAAGCCATAAATAACAAACAAAAATAATATGCAATTACTATATCTTTTTTGAATAACGTACTTCTAATAATTTGTTCCCAATATGTATCTCTTTCTCAAAATCATCACAAGTAAAACCATTTTTTTTATAGAATTTTATAGCTCTAGTATTGTCTTTTAGAACCCATATCGTTATATGTGAATATCCTAAATTGCTTAATCTATCAATGCAAAATTGTAATCCTTTTTTTGTAACAGATGTTCCCCAAAAATCGGGATGGAAATATATAGAATATATTTCTCCAATACATTTTGGAGCATTATCCTCTTGGCTTCTATTTAATGAAGCAAAACCAGCAGGTATATCATTCACTTTAAAAAGATAATATTCCTCTTCAGCTTTTGGAATAACACTTTGGAAAACTTCTGCTCTTTTTTCAGAAGTGAATTCATCTATTATCTTATCTGGAATAATTCCTTTATACGCTTTTCTCCATGAACAAGAATGTATAAGACCCATTTCTGTAGCATTTTCAATTGTAGCTCGTATAATCTCTAAATTCATAAAAACACCATCCTATTGACAAATTAATACGATTATCGTACTATATTAGTACGACAATCGTATCATATATGGAGGTAAAAGTCAATGAATCCTGTAAAAGAGCTAAACAACCTGTGGCATATTGTTAGTATGCAGATGAAAACAGAAATGTGTAGTGGTAAGTATCCTACTATTCATGGTATTTCTTTAGTAGAATTAAGCATTTTAGAAATAGTTGAACAGTATCCAAATAGTATTATGAAAGAAATTAGTGAAATTTTAGAATTGCCAAAAAGCACATTAACAAGTGCTGTAAAACGTCTTGAATTAAAAAAATTTATTAAAAAGAATCCTTGTATTAAAGATAAAAGGGGGTATAACTTAGTCTTAACTGAATTAGGTTTAAAGGCTCAACAAGAACATAGAGATATAGAAATAATTGTATTTAGAAATCTCTTACATCAATTAGATAAAGATGAAATAGAAACTTTTATTCGTATTTTTTCTAAAGCTGTGAATAAAAGTAAGAAATGAAATATAAAAAAGGATAAGTGAATTGAAAAATCAACTATCACTTATCCCTTATAAGATAAATTTTTATCTTTTATGTTATCTTTTTAATCTTTAATACCATATTTTTAATCTTCAATAACTATTTTTTTAAATTATAGAAAGATTTTAATCCACAGTATCTAGCTTGCTCTCCAACCATTTCTTCTATTCTTAATAATTGGTTGTACTTAGCAACTCTATCAGTTCTTGATGGAGCACCAGTTTTTATTTGACCAGCGTTTACTGCAACAGCTAAATCTGCTATAGTAGAATCTTCAGTTTCTCCTGATCTATGAGATATAACAGCAGTATATCCTGCTCTCTTAGCCATTTCTATAGCATCTAAAGTCTCAGTTATTGTACCTATTTGGTTAACTTTAACTAATATAGAGTTAGCTACTCCATTTTCAATTCCTTTTTCTAATCTCTCTGTATTAGTAACAAATAAGTCGTCACCAACTAATTGTAATTTATTTCCTAATTTTTCAGTTAATAATTTCCATCCATCCCAATCTTCTTCATCTAAACCATCTTCTATAGTTATTATTGGGAAGTTGTTTGACCAATCTTCATATAAAGCAACCATTTCAGCAGCAGTTAACTCTTTTCCTTCTCCTGCTAAAACATATTTTTTAGTATCTTTGTTGTACATTTCTGTAGCAGCAACGTCAAGTCCTAACATAACATCTTCACCTGGCTTATATCCAGCTTTTGTTATAGCTTCAACTATTAATTCTAAAGCTTCTCTGTTTGAACCTAAGTTTGGAGCAAATCCACCTTCGTCACCAACACCACAAGCTAATCCTTTTTCTCCTAAAACTTTCTTTAATGAATGGAATACTTCTGCACCCATTCTTAAACCTTCTTTAAAGCAACAAGCACCTACTGGTAATATCATGAACTCTTGAACATCAACGTTATTATCAGCATGCTCTCCACCATTTAATATGTTCATCATTGGAACAGGTAATTGCTTAGCATTTACTCCACCTAAGTATTGGAATAATGGAAGACCTATTTCATCAGCAGCTGCTCTAGCTACTGCCATTGAAACACCCAATATAGCATTAGCTCCTAATTTTCCTTTGTTTGGAGTTCCATCTAATTCTATCATGATTGCATCTATAGCTGGTTGGTCAAATGCATCCATTCCTTCTATTTCTGGTGCTATTATTTCATTTACGTTAGCAACAGCTATTTCTACACCTTTTCCTAAGTATCTGTCTTTATCTCCATCTCTTAATTCAACAGCTTCAAAAGCTCCTGTAGATGCTCCTGATGGAACTATTGCTCTTCCCATCGCTCCATCTTCTAATACTACTTCAACTTCTACAGTTGGATTTCCTCTTGAGTCTAATACTTCTCTAGCATATACTAATTCAATAACTGACATTTGTATATCTCCCTTCGATTTTCTATTAGTTAAATTTTCATTTACTGTAAACTTACGTCTACTATTTTACTCTACTTTTTATATTATAGTACATAAAGACTTTTTTGAAAATTAGGTACAAATTTATTTGATGGGTAAATTTGTAAAAGTTCCTATTTTTATTTTATTTTTTATAATATTTTAACTTATATAGTATTAAAAAACTTGACTAAAATTCAAAATTAACCTTTAATATATAACATTATAACTAGATTTAAAACATTAAACATAAAATGTACAACTAATGATTCTAAAATTTTTGCTTATATTTATACTTTCTTTTCTACTTATCAGAGTTAATTATCTTGAGATAAGTGAATGACCAGTCATTTCTTCTGGTTTTTCTAACTTCATCATATCTAAAACAGTTGGTGCTATATCGGACAATCTTCCTCCATCCAATAACTTTGCACTTTCAAATTCTTGACCAACTACAATAAATGGTACTGGATTAATAGAATGAGCTGTTACAGTCTTTCCTGTTTCTGGGTCTAACATATATTCAGCATTTCCGTGGTCAGCAGTTATTATTGCACTTCCACCTAATTCTACTATTTTATCTATTAATTTTCCTACACAAGTATCCACAGTCTCAACAGCTTTTATAGCCGCCTCTACACTTCCTGTGTGACCTACCATATCAGGGTTTGCAAAGTTCAACACTATAAAGTCAAACTTATCTTCTCCTAATTTCTCCAAAGCTTTATCTGTCAATTCATATGCTGACATTTCTGGTTGTAAATCATAAGTTGCAACCTTTGGAGAAGGTATCAATAATCTTTCTTCGCCTTTATTTGGTTCTTCTACTCCACCATTGAAGAAGAAAGTTACATGTGCATACTTTTCAGTTTCAGCAGCTCTAAGTTGAGTCTTTCCATTGTTAGCTAGATACTCACCTAGAGTATTAGTTAAAGATTGAGGCCCAAATGCTATATGCACGTTTTTTATAGTTATATCGTACTCTGTTAAGCACACAAAGAAGTTTTTAATATCTTCTCTTTTAAATCCATCAAACTCTTCACAAACTAGAGCTCTAGTTATTTGTCTAGCTCTATCTGGTCTAAAGTTAAAGAATATAATTGAATCATTTTCCTTTATACTTCCAACTGCCTTATCATCTTTCATAATAACTGTTGGCATTATAAACTCATCATTTTTTCCATTGTCATAAGAGTTTTGAATAGCTTCCTCAATAGAAGTTGCTTTTTCACCAATACCTCTAACCATAGCATTGTATGCAAGCTCTACTCTTTCCCATCTCTTATCTCTATCCATAGCATAATATCTACCAGAAACTGTAGCAAATTCTCCTACTCCAATTTCATCCATACTAGCTTGTACTTCTTTAGCATATTCAAGTGCACTCTGAGGGTCAGTGTCTCTACCATCAGTAAATGCATGAACATACACCTTTTTTATACCTTTATCTTTTGCCATTTTGATTATAGCTTTAAGATGGTCTATATGTGAATGTACTCCTCCATCAGACAAAAGTCCCATTACATGAAGAGAATGCTCTTTTGCATTATCCATAGCTTCACATAAAACTTCATTATTAAAAAAGTCACCATCTTTTATAGATTTTGTTATTCTAGTTAAATCTTGATACACAATTCTACCTGCACCTATATTAGTATGACCAACTTCTGAATTTCCCATTTGACCATCAGGTAAACCAACATCAAGACCACTAGCATTTATCAATGTGTTTGGATACTCTTTCATTATTTTATCTAAGTTAGGAGTTTTGGACTTAGCAATTGCATTTCCATTAACATCCTTATTATATCCAAACCCGTCCATAATAATTAAAGCAACTGGTTTTTTCATCATTTCACTCCTTAGAAATTAACAAGGTCTAGGTAGTCATTACTAGCTAAACTAGCTCCACCTACTAAAGCTCCATCTATATCACTTTGACCCATTATTTCAGCTACATTTGAAGGTTTAACACTTCCACCATATTGTATTCTAACTTCATTAGCTAATTCTCCATATAATCCTTTTATAACTTCTCTTATATATGATATAACATCATTAGCATCTTCAGCAGTTGCAGTTTTACCAGTTCCAATAGCCCAGATTGGCTCATATGCAACAACTACTTTTGCTAAATCATCTTTAAGAACATTTTCTAAAGCTTTTTCAACTTGAACTTTACAAACATCTTTAGTTTTTCCAGCTTCTCTTTGCTCTAAAGTTTCTCCAACGCATAGTATTGGGTCTATCTCTACTTCTAAAGCTTTTAAAACTTTTTTATTTACAGTTTCATCAGTTTCATTGAAGTATTGTCTTCTTTCTGAATGTCCTATTACAACATAGTCCATATCTATTTCTTTTAACATAAGAGGTGAAACTTCTCCTGTAAATGCTCCTTTTTCTTCAAAGTGCATATTTTGAGCACCTATCTTTATATTTGTACCCTTAGTAGCTTCTTTTAAATCCTTTAATAAAGTAAATGGTGCACATATAACAGCCTCTACTTTATCAGAATTAACTTTATCTTTAACTTCATTTACAAATTCTAAAGCTTCTTTTATTGTTTTATGCATTTTCCAGTTTCCTGCAATTATAGGTTTTCTCATTTTACAATCTCCTCTATATATTAGTTTATTTATTATCTAATGCTGCAATACCTGGTAATTCTTTACCTTCTAAAAATTCTAGTGATGCTCCACCACCTGTTGATACGTGAGTCATCTTATCTCCAAATCCTAATTGATTAACTGCAGCTGCACTATCTCCACCACCAATTACAGTAGTTGCATCAGTTAACTCTGCCATAGCCTTAGCTACTGATAATGTTCCATTTGCAAAGTTCTCAAATTCAAACACTCCCATTGGTCCATTCCATACTACAGTTTTTGATTCTTTTATAGTTTTTACAAAGTTTGCTATAGTCTTAGGTCCCATGTCTAATCCCATATAATCTTCTTTTACATTAGCATCTTCTGTTACTATTGGAGTTGCATCTGGTGCAAAGTGGTCTGCCATAACAACATCTACTGGTAATAGTAAATTAACCCCTTTATTTTTAGCTTTCTCCATCATTTCTTTTGCATATTCTACCTTATCTATTTCAAGTAGAGATGTTCCTACTTCATAACCTTGAGCTTTTAAGAATGTATAAGCCATTCCTCCACCTATTATTAGGTTATCAACTTTTTCTAATAATTCATTTATAACAGCTAATTTATCAGAAACCTTAGCTCCTCCAAGTATAGCCGTAAATGGTCTCACTGGATTTGCAACAGCTTCTCCTAAGAATTTTAATTCTTTTTGGATTAAGTATCCGCAAACTCTCTCTTGTAAAAATTCTCCCGCTCCAACTGTTGAACAGTGTGCTCTATGAGCAGTTCCAAATGCATCATTTACAAATATCTCAGCAAGTGAAGCTAATTCTTTAGAGTAGTTTTCTTCGTTTTTAGTTTCTTCTTTTCTATATCTAGTATTCTCTAATAATACTACATCTCCGTTTTCCATGTTCTCAGTAGCTTTTTTTGCATTTTCTCCTACAACATTATCGTCCGCTGCAAATACCACTTCTTTACCTAACATTTCAGATAATCTCTTTGCAACTGGTGCTAAAGATAATTCTGGTTTAGCTTCTCCCTTTGGTTTTCCTAAATGAGAGCATAATATAACTTTTGCTCCTTTAGAAATCAAATATTGAATCGTTGGTAAAGCTCCGTTCAATCTATTTTCATCAGTAATTACACCATCTTGTAATGGCACATTAAAGTCACATCTCACTAATACTTTTTTTCCGCACACATCAATATCTTCTATAGTTTTTTTGTTAAGCATTGACATAAATATCTCTCCTTTTAATAAAGTAATTTTTTATTGCCAAGTATAATATAGTACATACTTTTACCCTATTAAATATATCATATTATCATATTTTTATATATAGTATGTAACATTATTTAGGTGTATTTTATATATTTTTTCTTAAAAAAAGTCCTGAGTCCGTAGTATTAAACTACAAACTCGGACTTTGTCAATCTACTTTTCTATTTTCTCAAAGCTGACTATTTTGCTAATTGTGCAAAGTATCCTAAAGTTCTTATTAATTGAGAAGTATAAGACATTTCATTATCATACCAAGAAACAACTTTAACTAATTGCTTTCCATCTACTTCCATAACTTTTGTTTGAGTAGCGTCAAATAATGAACCGTAGCTTATTCCGATTATGTCAGAAGATACTAACATTTCTTCAGTGTATCCGAAAGATTCGTTTGAAGCTTCTTTCATAGCTGCATTTATTTCTTCAACTGTAACATTTTTTCCTAATGTACAAACTAATTCAGTTATTGAACCAGTTACAACTGGTACTCTTTGTGCTGCACCATCTAATTTTCCTTTTAATGAAGGTATTACTAGACCGATTGCTTTTGCAGCTCCTGTAGTGTTTGGAACTATGTTTC
This sequence comes from Clostridioides difficile, assembly GCF_001299635.1. Taxonomy (GTDB): domain Bacteria; phylum Bacillota; class Clostridia; order Peptostreptococcales; family Peptostreptococcaceae; genus Clostridioides; species Clostridioides difficile_A. Next base: position 295,758 of record NZ_JRHN01000047.1, read on the forward strand.
CAGCAGCAGCTCTAGCTCTTCTTAAGTCACCTTTTGGATGAGGACCATCTAAAGTGTTTTGGTCATTAGTGTATGCATGTATAGTAGTCATTAATCCTTTTTCTATACCATATTTGTCGTTTAATACTTTAGCCATTGGAGCTAAACAGTTAGTTGTACAAGAAGCTCCTGATATAACTGTTTCAGAACCATCTAATATGTCACTGTTTGTGTTGAATACTATTGTTTTTAAATCTCCAGTAGCTGGTGCAGATATAACAACTTTTTTAGCTCCTGCTTGTATATGAGCTTCAGCTTTATCTTTAGATGTAAAGAATCCTGTACATTCTAATACTATATCTACTCCTAGTTCAGCCCATGGTAGGTCAGCAGGATTTCTTTCTGCTGTTACTTTTATTTCTTTTCCGTTTACTACAAAAGCACCTTCTTTAACTTCTATCTCTCCATTAAATCTTCCTTGAGCTGTATCATATTTAAATAAATGAGCTAACATTTTAGCGTCTGTTAAGTCGTTTATTGCAACAACCTCGAACATATCTTGTTGCTCCATCATTTTTCTTAATGCTAATCTTCCTATTCTTCCAAATCCATTTATAGCTACTTTAACCATTTTCGCTACCTCCTATAAAGTAAATGTATGTTTTCTAGCTCTGTGCTAGGTCTTGACTTTTATAATAATGACAATATCTTATAAGCACTTTCTTCATCTGTTACAAGAACCATGTTTTTATGCATATTCGATATGGCTAATAAGGCTTCTACTTTTTCAGTACCTGCAAAGATTGCAATAGTTTCTTTTACTTGTTTAACTGTCTCCAAATCAATTCCAACAGTATTCAATTTATAAACTATTTCTCCATCTTTATTGAAATAATATCCAAATGCTTCTCCAACTGCATTTTTAGATAATATCTCATCAACCTTATCTTCTGGAAGTTTTCTTCTCTTTGCCATGACATCTGCTCTACCTATACTAAAAACTAAAATGTCTGTTCTTTTAATATACTCTAAAGTTGTCTTAATCTCTGGCACTTGGCTAAGAGTTTTCATTGCACTTTCATCCAACTCATCTGGTATATGTAAAAGTTTGCAATTAGAATGTAACTTCTTACTTACTGAAGCAACTATGTTATTAGATTGCATCTCTACATCAGTTCCCATACTTCCTCTAGCTGGTACTATTGTAGAGTTAGGGTATCTCTTATCAGTTTTAATAACGTTTGAAAACTCCAACATAGTGCTTCCACCAGTTATTGAAACAATATCTCCATCTTTCAAGATGTTTAAGAAATACTCACATCCATATCGAGTTACATCTTTTAGTAAACTTCCATTTTCATCACAGCTTCCAGGAACTAGTATTACCTTTTTTATTCCAAGCTTTTCTCTAACTCTATCTTGTAACTTAGACAATCCCATGATGTCACTCATGATGTCTTTAAGTTTGTCTAACAAATCTGAACCTTCTTTAGTGATGGTCATTCCAGATACAGCTACATCTATAAGCCCTTGCTCTTTTAAAAACTCTGTCTCTGACCTGATTATTCTTTCACTAATTTCTAATACATTTGATAAGGTTCTTCTACCTATTGGCTCGCTTAAAGATATTTGTCTTAAAATAGAGTATCTTCTTTCCATAAGTTCAATTGCCTGTGGAATTAATTTCTTTTGAATTTCTAATAAGTTCTTCATAACATACTCCTTATTACTTTCCTTTCGGGACTTTTTGTGTCCCTAGTGTTTATTTAAGTCCCACAAGATATTTTTATTTTATAGGATTTGCGTATAGATTTCAATAGTTTTTCAAAAACTTTTTTATTTTTTTGTTTTGTAGAATATTTCTCCACCATTTTCAAAGTACAGTATTTTTTCTTTTTATATAAGGTTTTTTATATATGTTTTTATATTTTTGTCTTATTTATACTCTATGTGTTTTTCCTTTTGTAATTATTAAATTTAATAATATTTTATTTATACCAGTAATCTTCTTGTTCTAATATTTAATCATTCTTTCCAAACTTTTATTTAAATTATGTTTTCTATTTTTTTAGTATTTTATTTCATAACATTTTTAGCCTAATTTTCATTCCCCTTTTAATTAGCCTTTTCCCCTTGTTCTACTGATATTTGTATTTTACTTATTAGTATTCTTTTCTCTTACTTGAAGATAAAATTCCTAATTCTTCACGATATTTGGCAACTGTTCTTCTTGCAACATTGATTCCTTTTTCTTTTAGCAGCTTAGATATATGGTCATCACTTAAAGGTTTCTTTTTATTTTCGTCTTTTATTGTTTCCTTTATAATTTTTTTTATGCTTGTACTAGATGCCATTTCATTATTCTCAGTTTCAATGGCACTACTAAAAAAATATCTAAATTCATACACACCAAAAGGTGTCAGCATATATTTACCATTTACACCTCTACTTATAGTAGATTCATGGAATTCCAATTTTTCTGCTATGTCTTTCATTTTTAAAGGTTTTATATATTTTGTCCCTTTTCTCAAAAATTCATCTTGAGCTTTTACTATTTCTTCTGCAATCTTAAGTACAGTAGTTTTCCTACTTTCTATATTTTTCATAAGTCCTGTTGCTGAATTTAGTCTTTCTTTTATAAATTCCTTTGCACTTTCATCAGACTGTGAATTTTTTAATATGTCTTTATAATAATTATTGATTCTTATCTGATAAGAATCTTTTTCATTTAAATATACAATAAATTCATCATCAATTTTTTCTACAGTTACATCGGGTTGAATGTACACACTTTTTTCTACTGAGCAAGTTCTTCCTGGTTTTGGGTCTAATGTTTTAATTATATTTATTAGTTCAACACACTTTTGTAGTGACATATTGTATTTTTTACTTATCTCTTTATATTTATTATTTGCAATCAAATTTAAGTCTTTTGTAACGATTTCCTCTAAAATTTCATTATATATTCCTAAACTTGCCATTTGAATCATAAGACATTCTGAAAGACTTCTTGCTCCTACTCCACTAGGTTCCAACTGCTGAACACTAATCAAACATTTTTCAAAAAGTTCCTCATCTATCCTTAAAGTATCAACAATTACTTTTTCCTCAGTTCTTAAATATCCATCCTCATCTAAACTGTCAATTATATACTCACAGACTTCCAATTCTTTATCTGTCAGTTTATATAAGCTTATTTGAAATTTCAAATCCTCATATAAATTTGACGAATATTTAACTAAATTTTCTAGATTAACTTCATTATCAGGATTATAGCTTATCTCTGTTCTGTCTAAACGTCTTGACTTGTCCATATCCTTTATATATTCTTCCCAATTTATTTCCCCACTTTTTTCAACTTCAACTAATGGGTTATTCTCTGCCTCTCTTTTAATCTCTTCTTCTAATTCTAACTTACTCATATTTAATATTGATAATGATTGCTTGAGTTGTGTAGTCATTATTAGCTTCTGAGACTGAGTTAATTCTAGACTATTATTAAAATTCATTCTGCTCACCTCTCAATTTTATTAAACTTATTTTATAAAAGAAAAACCCTCCTGTATATGTATATTCTATCATTTAAAATATACCTTATGCAAAAGGGTTTTTTTTATTTACAATTTCATCTATTTTTTTATTTAATATTTCTTTTTTTTGTTACTTTTTTTTGCTATATGGAGTATTTTGTAATGGTAGTTCAGTTCTAAACTCTTTATCAAATACATAATAGGCATTTTGTACTGCTGGTGCAGTAGGAACTGTACAAATTTCTCCTACACCTTTTGCTCCATAAGCCAGTAAATCTTTGTTCTTTTCAACTATCACAGCTTGTATTTCTGGTATATCTGTAGACTTAAATAAACCTAATGTACCAAATTTAGCTGTAGGTACAGAGTTAACTACTGGGTAATCCTCAGTTAGAGCGTATCCAAGACCCATAACTACTCCACCTTCTATTTGTCCTTCTAAACTGATTGGATTTATAGCTCTTCCAACGTCATGCGCTGCCACTACTTTTTCCAATTTTCCATTTTCATCTAGCATTACAACTTGTGTCGCATACCCATAAGCGACATGGCTTACTGGATTTTCCTTATCACAACCCATTTTATCTGTAACACTTGAATATTCTCCGTAAAACTCTTCTCCCTCTAGCTCATGTAAAGTTTTACCAGATTCTAAAACTTCTTTTAATTTATTTGATGCAACTTTAGTAGCTTCTCCTGTAAATACTGTCTGTCTTGAAGCTGTAGTATTACCAGAATCTGGTGTAAGATGAGTATCTGGAACTTCATGCACTATACTTTCAGGTGGTAAACCAGTAGCCTCACAAACTACTTGAGTCATAACAGTACCAAGACCTTGACCTATACAAGAAGCACTTGTTCTTATATGAACTCTTCCATCTTTTATTACTAATCTGCATCTTCCAACATCAGGTATACCAACACCAACTCCACTATTTTTCATTGCACAAGCTATACCTGCACGTGGGTGCTTCTCATACTCTTCTTTCACAGCTTCTAGCGTTTCTGCCATTGCTGTTCCTTCATCTGCAAATTGACCATTTGGTAAAACTTGCCCAGGTCTTATTGCATTCTTATATCTTATTTCCCAAGGTGATATCCCTGCCATTTCAGCAAGTAAATTTAGGTTACATTCTGTTGCAAAACAACTCTGTGTAACTCCAAAACCTCTAAATGCTCCACCAGGAGGATTATTAGTATATACTGCTGTTCCTGTTATATCAATATCTTGATAATTATATGGTCCTGCTGCATGAGTACACAATCTTTGTAGTACTGGACCTCCAAGAGATGCATATGCACCTGTATCAGATATTATAGTTGCTTTCATCCCTGTTAAATATCCATTTTCATCACATGCTGTCGTAAATTCCATTTCTGTGGCATGTCGTTTTGGATGAACAATAATACTTTCTTTTCTTGTTAACTGTACCTTTACAAATCTTTTCGTATGATAAGCAAGTAAAGCTGCATGGTGTTGAACGCTCATATCTTCTTTTCCACCAAATCCTCCACCTACCATTTTATTTATCACTCTTACTTTTTCATGTGGTAACCCTAACATGTCTGCACATTCATGCTGAGTAGCAAATACTCCTTGGTCTGTTGAATAGATTATTACTCCATCTTCTTCATAAGGACCAGCTACTGCACACTCAGGCTCTAAAAATGCATGTTCTGTAGCAGGTGTAGTATATCTTTTAGTTACAACATATTTTGAATTTTCTATCTTTTCTTCAGCGTTTCCTCTTACTAAATGTTCCTTAACAAGTATATTACCTGTCTCATGTATCTTTGGAGCATCCTCTCTAAGAGCATCTGCTGTAGTACTTAATGGTGTTAATTCTTCATAATCTATTTTAACTAGCTTTTTTGCTTCTTCTAATGCTTCTCTAGTTTCTGCTGCTACTAAGACTATTCCATCACCTAAATATCTAGTTATTTCACCTTCTGGTATTAAAGTGTCCCAATCCTTCTTTAGGTGACCTACTTTTATAGTTCCTGGAATATCTTTAGCTGTTAACACTGCAACAACTCCTGGATAGGCTTTTGCTTCTTCTATATCTATTTTTTTGACTAAAGCTCTAGGATATTTTGCTCTAACTGCTGAACCATAAATCATACCCTCAATTCTCATATCATCTACATATTCAGAATATCCAAGTGCTTTACCTACTGCATCAACTCTAGGAAGATTTTCACCTACTAGACCTTTACAGTTTACTTTTGGTACATCTATATCTTCTCTAAAAATCTTTGCTGCTAAATCGACAGCTTTAATTATTTTTACATATCCTGTACATCTACATATATTACCTTTTAAAGCTTTCTTTATATCCTCTTCAGTAGGATTATCGTTAACGTCTATGAGTGCTTTTGAACTAATTACCATACCTGGAATACAAAATCCACATTGTACAGCTCCTTGGCTAGCAAAAGAATATGCAAAAACATCTCTTTCTCTTTCTGATAATCCTTCTATAGTCGTTATGTTTTTCCCAGCTAATTTATCAGTTTTAAATACACATGCTTTAGTTGCTTTGCCATCTATTATAACCATACATGTTCCACAAGCACCTTCTGAGCATCCATTTTTAACTGAAGTTATATTCATATCTTCTCTAAGGAAGTCCAAAAGTTTTTTTCCTTCTTTTGCAACAACTTTCTTTCCATTTAATATAAATTCTACCATTCTCTAGCCCCCTTTGTTAGACGCCTCTTTATATATTTCCCACTTGGAGTATTACAGATTAACTCTCCCTCTTTAACTACTTCTTTTCCTCTTAAATAAACATGTTCTATTTGACAATCCACTTCATACCCTTCATAAGGTGTATAATCTACATTTTGCAATTGTTTCTTTGCTTCTATTTTAGTTTTCTTGTTTGGATTTAAGACTAATATATCTGCATCACTACCTATTTCTATAGTTCCTTTACTAGGATACATTCCAAATAATTTTGCTGCATTAGTTGATGTTACTTCTACCATTTTGTTAATAGATATTTTATTTTTACATACTCCATATGTGTATAAAAGACTCATCCTATGTTCTACACCTGGAGAACCATTTGGTATCTTGCTGAAATCGTTTATTCCAAGCTCCTTTTGTCCCCTATAATTAAAAGAACAATGGTCTGTTCCTATAGTATCTATTTGACTATCTGAAATAGCATTCCATAATATTTCATTATTTTCTTTATCTCTTAAAGGTGGTGACATAACGTATTTAGCACTTTCAAATCCATCTAAATCATACAATTTATCATTTAATAGAAGGTACTGAGGACAAGTTTCAACTATTACATCCACACCTCTTTGCTTAGCTTTTAAAACTTCATCCAAGGATTCTTTGCAACTTAGATGAACTACATACACCTTAGAATTTGCAACTTCAGCTATCTTCATAAGCCTTGACGTAGCTTCTGCCTCAAGTATAGCTGGTCTAGTTAATTGATGATATTTTGGAGACAAATTATTTTCTGCCCTCGCTTTATCCACAAGTTCACATATTATATCCCCATTTTCACAATGGAATCCAATAATTCCACCTATCTCTTCTGCTTTTCTCAAGGCTTCAAATATGACACCATCATCAACTTGGAGACTTCCTTTATATGCCATATACAATTTAAATGAAGATACACCCTCTTTTACCATATCTTCCATTTCATTACAAACTGAGTCATTCCAGTCTGTTATAGCCATGTGAAAACCATAATCTGAGTAAGATTTATCTTTGGCTTTTTCATGCCATTCTTCTAATCCTTCTCTTAAAGAACATCCCTTAGCTTGTGTAGCAAAATCCAATATAGTAGTAGTTCCTCCAACTATAGCAGCTTTTGTTCCTGTCTCAAAGTTATCTGCTGTTTTAGTAACCCCTGTATCTAAGTCAAAGTGAGTGTGTGTATCTATACCTCCTGGTATAACATAAGAATCACTAACATCGACTATTTCATCATTTTCTTTTGATATATCAAAACCTATATCGACTATTTTTTCATCTTCTATTCTTACATCTGCACAGTAAGTTTTTTCACTTGTTACTACTTTGCCACCTTTTAAAACAATTCCCATATAGACTCCACCTTACTTATAACGTATCAATTTATTTTATCTCAAGCAATTAACTTAAAGTAATTTTACTAGAACTCTTATACCACCTAAACTGTGCTAGAATAGTTTTGTATATTGCTTTATATTAGATTATTACTATAGCTCGTCTACTAATCATATATATTTATCATTTCAGTACATATTACTCTAAGTTAATTATTAAAATTCTATACAATATTATTCATTTACAGCTTCTACTTGATTGTAGCAGATGCTTAAAGCTCCTTTTGGACATCTAGTTACACATAATCCACATCCAAAACATTTGTCTGCATCTATATTTAATTTATCTGTAACTTCTAATGCTTCATATACACAGCTTGTTACACATTGCTTACATTTGATACACTTGTTATCATCTACAACTGGAGCTACTGAATGAGTTCTAAATCCTCTAGCTGCCATTTTCTTATGAGTTAATCCTTTTATTTCATTAACATCAGAATATCCGTTTTCATCTAAAAATTCATTTAATTCTTTAGCAATTTTTCCATAGATAGAAGGCCCTTTAAGAATTGCTTCTGTACATACTTGAACAGCGCTTGCTCCAGCCATCATCATTTCAGCTACATCTTTTCCACAAGTGATTCCACCAACACCTATTATTGGTATATTTACAACTTGAGAAGCTTCATATATACATCTTATTGCTAAAGGTCTTATTGGTGCACCTGATAACCATCCATATCCAGCTTTACTTCCCATTATAGGGTATCCTGTATTTACATCTATAGCCATACATGGTCCAAATGAGTTTATCATTACAAGTCCATCTGCTCCTGCTTCTTCAACAGCTTTTGCAATAGTTTGAATATCAGTATGAGGACTCATTTTCATAAACACTGGTACATCTAAAACAGCTTTTGCTGCTTTTAAAGCATTTACTATTGGAGCAACATCTGTACCTACATAATGAGTAGATAATTCAACTGCATCAGCATAAGGTTTTACTAAAGGAGCAACCTCAGCTATTTGCTCTGCTGAATATCCCATACTTACTATTACTGGAAGCCCTGTTTCTTTTACTTTTTTGTATTCTTCTTCTATCCATTGTTCTTTTGGAAGCTCTGACCATAATTCTGTATTTAAGAAACCACTATTAGTTTTTGCCATACATGGTCTTGGTACATCTGCTGGTAATACAGATATAGTTTTTGTACATATAGCTCCTGCTCCACCTTTTGCTGCTTCTTGACAGAGAGCACCATCTTTTGCTCCAGGACCTGCTGCTGTCATAATTGGATTTAAGAATTCCATTCCATATAAATTAACTTTTAAATTAGCCATATTATTATCTCTCCCTTAATTAAATATTTTTAATATTTAGCTTATATTCTTTTATTTGTATTTGTTATTTATCTTCTTTTTATATTATTTCTATTTTGCTTCTTCAACTTTATTATTCTTCTCTTTTTTAGAACCTAATTCATTGAAGAATATATTTAAAAGTACTGCTGATAAACTACCTGTTGTTATTCCACTATGGAATATTGTTTGTACCCAAGTTGGAAAATTATGATAAAAATCAGGATTTGTTAGTGGTATCATAGATAAACCAACACTAACTGCTACTATAACTCCATTTTTAGTTCCATCAAACTTTACTTTACTTAGAGTTTTTACTCCCCCAACCATTACCATTCCAAACATTGCAAACCCTACTCCTCCAAGAACAGGCTTAGGTATTGCTCCTATTATTGCTGCAAATTTTGGTAAGAAACCAAGTACTAGCAATATAACCCCTGCATAAACTGCTATAAATCTTGATTTTATACCTGTAAGACCTACTATCCCTGTATTTTGACCAAATGGAGTTATTGGGAATGAGTTGAATATTCCAGATAAAGCTGTAGATATTCCATCTCCAAATAGACCTCTTTTGATATTTTTACCTGTTACTTCTTTATCTACCATCTCATGGATAGCTATCATATTACCAACTGATTCTGTCATAAGTACTAACATAATTAAGCACAATGATAGTATTGCAGATGGTTCAAATCTAGGCATTCCAAATTTTAAAGGTACATTTAAATTAAGCCAACCAACTCCATTTACTGCACTAAAATCTGCCATTCCAACTGCCATGGAAAGTAGTGTACCAAGTACTATACCTACCAATATAGCTGTACTATTCCAAATTCCTTTTAAGAATTTAAATGAAAGTAAAGTTATTGCCAATACTGCCAAAGCCAATGCTAATGAGTTTGGTTCAACCGCTTCCAATTTGTTGTCAGTTATCCACTTTATCCCAACTGGAAATAGTGAAATACCTATTACCATAACAACTGTTCCAGTAACTACACTAGGGAAAAATCTTATTAATTTTTCAAACACTGGAGCAAGTAATATACAAAACAATCCAGCTACGATTACAGAGCCAAATACTGTCTGTACTGCAACCTGAGAATCACTATATGATGAGGCTATTGCTGTCATACCTGCCACAGCGGCAAAACTAGTTCCTTCTATTACTGGTATTTTAGCACCTACAATATTTCCTATACCAACACTTTGTATGAGTGTTCCTATCCCTGCCATAAATAAGCAAGCATTTATTAAAAAAACAATACTAGCATGATCTAGTCGTGCAGCACTTCCTATCATCATAGGAACCGCTACTGCTCCTGCACACATTGCCAAAACGTGCTGTAGTGAAAATACCCAAGATTTGGATATGGGTAACCTTTCATCTACTGGAGCTATTTTAGGGCTTTTATCTTGAGACATTTTGGGTCTCCCTTCTATATTTAATTTAATATTCTATTCCATAGATTTTTTATCTATATATTTCATTTAAATTCCTATTTTTGTCCAAGTTATATTTTACAATGTTTAAATTCTATTCCATAGATTTTGGCTTAATTCTCTACTTTTAGCTAAAATACTTTCTTCATCTATGTTTACTAACTTTCTATCTTTCATAAGTACTTTTCCATTTATAATAGTTGTATCTACACTTCTTCCACTCATACCAAAGATAGTGTGTCCCCCTATTGTATTTTCTGTCAATGGAGTATGTGGTATATAATCAACTACTATTACATCTGCATAAGCACCTTTTTTAAGTACTCCTAGGTCATTTTTATAATAAGCTTTAGCTATTTTTCTATTGTTATCGAATAACATTGTTTGTGACTCTCCAAATCCAACTCTTGGGTCTTTTAAGTGATGTTTGTGAATTATATTGGCAACTTTTAGTGATTCAAACATATCGCTAGTATATCCATCAGTTCCTAGACCTACTGTAACATCTCTTTTTAATAACTCTATTGCTGGAGAGCATCCAACTGCATTTCCCATATTAGATTCTGGATTATGAACTACAAATGTATTCGTTTTATTTAAAAGACTAATTTCATCTGTACTTATATATATGCAATGAACTGCTATAGTCTTTTCCTTTAGTACTCCAAAATCATTAAATCTTTCTAAAACTCTCTTTCCATATTTGTCTATATTGTATTGTAAATCATCTATACCCTCAGCAACATGTACATGATACCCTGTATCAAGACCATCCATTTCTGAAGCACACTTATTTAATGTATCATCAGATAGTGTAAATGCAGCATGAAGACCAAACATCCCTTTTATCATATCTGTATCATCTTTTTGAGCGTATTTTATAAAGTTTACGTTTTCATTGATTCCTTGTTGGATTGTATCTCCACCATCTCTATCAGATACCTCATAGCAAAGGCATGTTCTTATTCCTAAATCCTTTGCAACATCTGATATTGTAAACAAACTTCCTTCGATTGCATTTGGACTTGCATGATGGTCATAAACTGTTGTCACACCATTTTTTATACATTCTATATACGTTGCATATGCACTGTACTTAGTATCTTCTAGTGTAAGTTGCTTATCAAGTCTCCACCATAAATTGTTCAGTATCTCTAAAAAATTCTCAGAAGGTTTTCCTGGAACTGCCATTCCTCTAGCAAATGAGCTGTATATATGCATGTGTGAATTTATTAGACCAGGCATGATTATCTTCTTGCCTGCATCTATAAATTCATGTACTGGATATTTAGCTTTCATTTCCTCTGTAGTACCTATATCTTCAATTAGATTATCGTTTATTACTACACATCCATCTTCCATATAGGGATTTAAAGAATCTTGGCTTATTAGCCTCCCATTCCCCACTAAAATCATAAATTTATTCCTCCTTAAAGCTAAGATTTAATTTTTAAGTACTTTTCCTGCTTTAATTTTATTGTATTTTCCTTCTTCAACAACACAATTTCCATTTATAATTACATAATCTATACCTGTAGGGTACTGCATAGAATTGATAAAATCATCACATCCACTAACTGTATCCTTGTCAAATATAACTATATCTGCGAAATATCCTTCTTTTAATTGGCCTCTTTCTTTTATACTAAAGCTTGTAGCTGCTTTTTTAGTCATTTTATAGACAGCTTCTTCAATTGTTAGTACATTCAACTCCCTAACATATCTTCCTAGTATTTTAGGGAAAGAACCATATGCTCTTGGATGTGGTTTACCTGCTAAAAGACCATCTGTACATACATTTTGCTCGTCTCTTTTCATAAATCCTATTATATGTTCTTCCAATCCATAGAAATCTACCATTCCAACTGCATTTTCTTCTTCTTTTAATAAATCAAACGTTGCATCTAATGGGTCTTTTCCTCTCATTTCTCCAATTTCTAACAAGCTCTTACCAATTGTATCTTTATTTTTTTCTGTCTTTACACTTGTTACAAATATTTGGTCTATCCCTGCAAACTCTATAAAGTTATCCCAACCTTCTATTCCATTTGCTATATCTTTTTTCATTTTTGCTCTTTCGTTTTCATCACTTAGTCTTTCTATTAACTTATCAGTTCCTCCAGAATGTGCCCAAGGAGGTAAAACTACTCCAAGCATTGTACTTCCTGCTGCATATGGATACTGGTCAAAAGATACTCTTATTCCTTCTTTTTCAGCTTTTTCTAAAAGCTCTATAACTTGAGGTATATACTTCCAATTTGATTTACCACAAACCTTAAAGTGTGAAAAATGAACTTTTACTCCTGATTGTTTTCCAATTTCTATGATTTCTTCCATTGATGTTAAAATTGTATCTGCTTCACTTCTTTGGTGAACTACAAATACTCCATCATATTTTGCTACAACCTTACACATTTCTATAATTTCTTCTGTCAATGAATATGCACAAGGTATATATATAAGTCCAGTAGACAATCCTATAGCTCCTGCTTTTAATTCTCTCTCTGTGATTTCACACATCTTTTGAATTTCTTCTTTAGTGGCAGGTCTATCTTCAAGCCCCATTGCTTCCATTCTAACGTTTCCATGAGGTACTAGATAAGTTTCATTTAAACCTACCCCATTGTTATCCATCATTTTTAGATAATTCTCTGTTGTTTCATATTTCCAATCAATTTCATCACTTTCACCATCTAGGCCTGCTAAATTTTTTCTCCAAGAAGATATATGTTCTTGAGGTAGAGGGGCCATAGATATACCATCTTGGCCCAACACTTCTGTTGTAATTCCCTGTCTAATCTTTACCTCATTATATGGATTAACTAAAATCACTAGGTCTGAATGGCTATGAGTATCTATGAAACCTGGACATATAACTCTACCTTTTGCATCTATAACTTTGTCAGCTTCTTCATTTAAATCCTGTGATATTTTTAATATTTTCTCATTTTCTATTAAAATATCTCCTTCATATGCTGGTGTTTTACTTCCATCTACTATAAGCCCATGTTTTATTAAAGTTCTCACAAAACCATCTCCTAATTATTTTTTATAAACTGATTTTAATATACCATAATATCCTTCTGCACCTTTGAATAATTGGTCTAATTCTATATGCTCATCTATTGTGTGAGCAAGATTTTCTTTAGAAGGACCAAATCCTATTGTTCTTATTCCAGCCTCACCTGCATAATGGCTTCCATTTGTACAGAATGAGTATTGAGTTATTTCTGAATCTATTCCAGCTTCTTTTAATCCTTTATATGCTGCTTGAACAAA
>NZ_JRHN01000048.1 GCF_001299635.1 Clostridioides difficile
TAGTTTGGTTAGCTTTAGGGGTTTCCAGCAATTCAAGTAGTATTGGATAGGTTCTATCCTATCTCTACATATAAGTTTCCCTATACACTGACTATTTTAGCTACTAACTCACGACTAAAGTCACGAGTGTGCGTAGCTATTTTTTAATCAAAGAATCCTGATTCAGAAAATATATTCCAGTGCCAAGAGCCTACTCCAAATCCTGAAAGCAATATGGCTCCTTCATTTAGCGATTTATTAGTATCAAGAATCTGACTCATATTAGGAATTAGTTTTTTTCCAAGTCCATGACAGTGTTGACACATACCCTCAATATCATTGAAAGAAAACATATTGGCATTACCTATATACTCACTACCAAACCTTGAATATAAAGTTCTTAAAAATGAATTTACATCTGTGACAGTCCCTAGAGTTGACCTTGAATTGCCACCAAGTCTACTTTGGTCTATGATAATTGGTGTTGATAGATTTTCTATACAATCAGCTTTAACTTCTCCATATCTAGGTAAAAAACTTCTTATAAAAGTACTAAACCTTTCATTTAATTGACGTTGGGATTCTTTTGCAATTGTCTCAAACACGATAGATGATTTTCCAGAACCTGATACACCTGTAAATATGGTTATTTTTCTTTTAGGTATTGTTAAAGATACATTTTTTAAATTATTCTCTTTACATCCTTTTAAAATTATAAATTCATTATTCATAACTTTCCTCCTACATTGTTTTTATCTAGATTTTTTCCAAGCAAATAATAGTAGTGATTATGTGTAAATAAAATACTATTTTATTAGTTTTTTTTATTTTTTATAAACACAGGTCAAATTATAACATGTAGGTTTTATATGGTAGTATAATGTAGGGTTTGATTTTTATGAAAAATACATTTATTTTATATAAGTATTATTGAATCTATTTTATATAAATATCATTACTATATAGATATTAAATTATATAGAGTTCTTAAATTCAAAATTTTATATAATTGTATTAATTGCACAAAAAAGTACCTTATCTATAATTCTAAAATCATAAATAAGATACTTTTTCACATAATTAAAACACTTCACTTTAGATATCAAATGTAACCTACTACTTCCAAGAAATTAATCTTCACTTAACACAGATGTAAGTTCAGGGTCATTTAAAAGATGTTCAAAATAGCTATGCGCTGAAATATATCCTATACCATACATTTTGCGTTTTGAATTTACAACCTTATATTCATAACATGCACTCTTGACTTTATTATAGTCGTTAAAATCCACAGCTTTATAAATAGCTCTTTCATTTCTTGGTATATACTTCACATATTTTGGCTTGATAAAATATAAGTCATCTTGTATCTTACACTCACGCTTAAGCTTCTTTAAAACTTCTCCATTTTTTCTATGCATTATATGGTCATCATACTTGTAATGATGAGCTATATGAGTTACATTACCTTTAAATTTATGCTCAAAATCTAATATAGTCTTCTTCATTAACTCATAATGTGTTCCTTCTTTTTTATCTATATCTGCAAGTATAATCACATTTTGAGGTTTTACCCCAAGTTCTTCCAACGCAGATTTAAATTCATTGTTTCTAAGCTCCTCTTTTTGCTTTCTAGTTAAGTTTCTAAACTTAGTATTAGCCTTAAAAACGTTAACCCCAGAACCATCTGATACTAGTACAACATATACATTATTTACACCACACTGTTTTATAGCATCTACAATTGCACTTCCACCCCATAAGACTTCATCATCTTGATGTTGAGGATAAAATACTGCTGCTGACTTAAACTTCCTGCTATTACTCTTAGGAATAGGCATCTCAAGTTTTCCATCAAAATTCCTTGCAATCAAAAATATCATTAATAATATTAATATACTTATGCCTATGTGCTTTGTTTTATTTTCCATATTTAAAAGTTTCTCCTTCTTATCAATTCAAATATCTGATAAACCCTTGTGGCAAATAGGTTGAAATACACAAATTATTTTACAATATTTTATAGTTTCATACAATCTTTGACACGAACTATAATAAAATAAAAAAGCCTTCTAAGCGCAATATTGCAAATATCACAGCTAGAAAGCTTCCCAATTCTTAAAATTTATTAAGCTTATTTGTAATCTAAATATGTCTATTTTGTATAAATTATACTTTAATTACTATATCGATACGACTATTTTCATAGTCTACATTTCTTTTAAAACTTCAAGTAACTCTTCTTCACTATACATATACTTCTTATTACAGAATTGACAACCAACTTCTGCTTTTTTATCTTCTTCTATTATTTCAGCTAATGATTTTTTACCAATTGCAACTAAAGCAGTTTTCACTCTTTCCTTTGAACATTCACACATAAATCCAACTTCACAAGTATCAAGTATTTTAGGCTCCAAACCATCTAAAACAATATTTAATATATCTTCTGGAGTTTTCCCTTCTTTTAATAGATTAGTTACTGAAGGTAATTTTGCTACATTTTCCTCTAATTTAGCAATCGTCTCTTCTTCTGCATCTGGCATTAATTGGACTATAAATCCTCCAGCAAACTCAACTTCTTCTTCTTTTGTAAGTACACCTAAAGCTACTACTGATGGAGTTTGTTCTGATACTGCAAAGTAATAAGTAAAGTCTTCTGCAATTTCTCCACTTACTAATGGATAAGTACCATTATATGGCTCTCTAAGACCTAGGTCTTTAATAACTTTTACAACACCTTCTGTACCTACTGCTGCTGCTACATTTAGCTTACCATTTGGATAGTCTTCCACTTCTACTTGTGGATTTCCTACATATCCTTTTACCATACCTTTAGAATCTGCTGTTGCAATAATAGTTCCAATTGGACCTCCACCCTTTATTATTACAGTCAATTTATCACTATCATTTTTCATCATTAATCCCATTATAGATGTTGCAGTTAATGTTCTTCCAAGTGCTGCTGTTGCTACTTTTGTAGTTTCATGTAATCTTCTAGCTTCTTCCACTGTGTTTTTAGTAGTTGCAACAAATGCTCTGACTTGACCATTTCCTGATGTTGCTCTTAATACATAATCTCTCATTCATATTCCTCCATATTTCGTTAATTATCCAATTTCACTATATTACTATTTTAATTTCAATCTATAAATACTTACCTATTTTAACCTTAGATAATGGTTCTTCTATATTATATTTACTCTCAATTTATAAAGCTTTATAATTATGAAAAAGTAACTGTTCATAAAACATCATCACTTTGTTTTAATATATAAACTTGTATTTGTTGTATTTTTATATGACATTTATATTCTATATATAAAATTTTTTTACATACAAAAATATCTTATTTTTTACATACAAAAAATATTCTTTGACTTTCTTCATTAGGTTCATTAAATGTAAAATCTCCATAAGATTTTATATATTTAAATCCAGATTCTTTAAGCATATCAACTATTTCATCTTCAGTGTACGCCCTTTGTTGATGTACTTCTTCAAACCTTTCAAACTTTCCATCTTCATCTTTAATAAAAAATGTCAGTTCCATTTCAATTAGATTTTCTTCATCATCAAAGTAATTTTGCCACATATAGGCTATATCATCTCTATTTTCACCATACATATTGTTTCCTAATATGTTGGCTAATTTATAAAACGAACTTATATCAAATATAAATATTCCATCTTTTTTTAATAATTCATATGTCTTTGAAAATACATTTTCCAAATCATCATCATAGGTTATATAGTTGAATCCATCACAAGCACAAAGCACACAATCTAAGTCAGATATTTCAAAATCTAGTTCTGATATATCTTGTTGAAGTAAAACCAATTCTACGCCTTCTTTTTCTGCTTTTTCTCTTGCTACACTAAGCATCTCATCAGATATATCGATACCAGCTATATCATAATCTTTTTTAGTTAATGGAATTGTAAGATTACCTGTACCACATGCCAATTCCAATATATTTTTTACTTTTACACCTTCATCAGCTATTATATCTTCTATATATTTAACCCAGCCTTCATAATCAACTTCATTCATAAGTTCATCGTATACAAACGCAAAATCGCTATATTGACTCATCCTTTTTATTCTGCCCCTCCACAATCTTTTTCAGCCTCTTTTTGCGTGATGTAAGCATACCTCCAATTCTTCCAGCTTCCTTAGCTGTAAGCCCTGCCCATCCACGTTCTCCAACTTTGTCCATAAGACCTAGTTCTGAGGCTATCTCATATTTCATTATATCATCATTTGTCAATATTTTAGTATTCTTACCATTAGTTATCTTCTTTTCTCTTTGCATATTTTCTTTCAAAAAAATCACCCCTTCATATTTGTATTTTTGTCAATTAAAAGAAATTTATACAAATATGTAAGGGGTATTTATCAATTCACATCTTTTTAGATTTAAGTATCTCTACTTTTTAATTTTTATAAATTATTTCTTAATCTATAGCTCCTTTATATTTTAATAATTTTGCATAGACATTCAGTGCGTTTACACATATCTTTTCATCAAAATTAAAGTTTATATTATGAAGACCATTTACAAATCCTTTTTCCTCATTTCTTGAACCTAACATAAAAAATAAACCTGGAACTTCTTTTTGATAATAAGAAAAATCTTCTGATATCATAAGTGGCTCTAACTCCACAACACTATCATTTCCAACAGCTGTTACAAATTCTTGATATAAATCCTTGTCATTTTTAACAGCAATATAATCGTCTATGATGTTTATATTAACCTTACAGTTATAAGCCAGTTCAAACCCTCTAGCAAGTTCTCTAACTCTAAGCTTCATCTTCTCATATACTTCTGGGCTGAAGCATCTCATTGTACCTTCCATCTTTATATTTTCAGCTATTATGTTTCTTCTAGCTCCACCTTCAATTCTACCAATAGTCAATACTGCATTGTCTATTGGGCTTATATTTCTTGATACTATAGTTTGAAGTGAACTTACAAAGTTTGAAGCTATAACTATCCCATCAATTCCATTTTGTGGCATAGCACCGTGTCCACTTTTAGACACTATTTCTATATCAATGTCTCCTATTTGAGCCATAAAGTATCCTTCTCTTGTACCAACATAACCTTCTGGCAACTCTGGATATATATGAAGTCCATATATTTCATCAACATTATATTTTCTAAGTACACCTTCATTTATTAAAGCTTTTGCTCCCCCTGGACCTTCTTCTGCTGGTTGAAATATGAATACTATATTATCATTCAGTTGTTCTTTGTTATCATTCAAATATTCAATTAATCCAAGTAATATAGTGGCATGTCCATCATGACCACATAAATGCTTTACACCTTCCTCACTATGAAGCCCATCTATATCTGCTCTAAAAGCTATATCTTTTTTAGGTTTTTTGCCTTCTATTATTCCTACTATACCTGTTTCTAAGTAAACTTCATACTTAATCCCCAATTTATCAAGATAATCTCTTATGTATTTTGAAGTCTTATATTCTTTTCTTCCAATCTCTGCAATTGGATTTAATGCCTTTCTATGTTTATAAAGTTGCTCTTGTAAATATGATGCCTCTCTCATGTAATCTCCTCCAAATTTTAATTTATTAAAAAATATTTCTATATCCCTCATAATTAAAACATTATATAACAAACTATACTAATTAAAAGTAAAAAATTAAATTTAATATAAAAATATTTTGCATTATTAAATAATTCACCATTAATAATAATTCCCCTGTTTCATAAATCAAAACAGGGGAATTATTACTTAAAAATTTTATTTTTTAGCAAGAGAAGAAATGTTTAGCAAGTCCACCCTTAGCAGTTTCTTTATATTTATCCATCATGTCTATACCAGTTTCTTTCATTGTTTCAACAACTTGGTCCAAGGAGACAGAATGTGAGCCATCAGTTAATAATGCATAATTAGCTGCATCATAAGCTCTTTGAGCTGCCATAGCATTTCTTTCTATACATGGAATTTGAACGTATCCATATACAGGGTCACAAGTCATTCCTAGATGATGTTCAAGTGCTATTTCTGCTGCATATTCAATATGGTCTATAGTACCACCTTTTAAGTATGCTACTGCCGCTGCTGCCATAGAACAAGCTGCACCAACCTCACCTTGACACCCTACCTCTGCTCCAGATATTGATGCGTTAGTCTTTATTATATTACCTATTATCCCAGCCACAAGTAGTGCTTCAATTATTTTTTGGTCATCATACTTATAGAAATCTTGCATTGCAAAGAATATTCCTGGGATTACACCAGCAGAACCACAAGTTGGTGCTGTAACTATGATATTACCAGAAGCATTTTGCTCAGAAGCTGCTAGTGCATATGCATATACAAGTGTTGAGAAGTTTTTATCTTTTTGGTATGCATTATAAAACGTACTTGCTCTTCTTTTTAATAATAATTTACCTGGTATTATTTCATCTGTGCTTAATCCATCATCAATAGATTTTCTCATAGCATCTTTTATAGTTTTTATATAATCTTTTATGTCTTCTGGTTCACATTCCAACACAAAATCTACTAAAGTCTTATTATTTTCCTTACACCATTTTACTATCTCATCCATAGTATCTAGATGATATATACTGTTGCTTTTGCTATTTCTTTGACCTTCTTCTGCTATAGTTCCTCCACCTACAGAATATACAGTCCATTCAGCCGTTACATTTCCTTCTTTATCTAAAGCTTCAAACTTCATTCCATTTGGATGAAAATCTTTTATAATATCTTCTTCCCAAACGATTTCAACTTTTTTTGGCGATATCGTTTTTTCAATTATATAGTCAGTTAAGTGACCTTTTCCTGTAGCTGCCAAACTACCATATAATATTGCTCTAAAACTTTCTGCATCTGGATTTTCATTTTTAAATCTTTCTGCTGCTCTTTGTGGTCCCATAGTATGAGAACTTGAAGGCCCACTTCCTATTTTAAAAAGTTCCTTTAAAGTATCCATATTATTCCTCCTAAATTTACGGTATTATTGCTTATTATTAGATTTTACGCACATATTTATTATAACCTAAATATATTAATTATTAGTTATTAAATTCGCATAAAATTTATTTTTTATTTCCATTTTGGTATATTTTATTAAATTAATATGCATATTTTGAGAATAAAACATTTATTTCAAATTTTTCTAATATTAATATAATATAAATATCTTATTTAAACAGTTAAGATATTAACTATACCTATTAAAATTAATTAATTTGTACTATAATTATTATTGTACTTAAAAAATTAAATTTAGATAAAAAAGGAGATTTGATTATATGTTATTTAAAGGTTCTGCTGTTGCTTTAGTTACCCCATTCACAGAGGATAATAATGTCAACTTCGAAAAATTAGGTGAATTAATCGAATACCACATTGAGAATGACACAGATGCACTAGTTGTTTGTGGAACAACAGGTGAGGCAACTACTATGAGTGAATCTGAAATTTTTGCTGTAATAAAATATACAGTTGAAAAAGTTAACAAAAGAATACCTGTCATTGCAGGTACTGGTTCAAACAATACTATGTTGTCTGTTCATATGAGTCAAGAAGCTGAAAAATTAGGAGTTGATGGACTTTTAATAATAACTCCTTACTATAATAAGACTAATGAAAAAGGTCTTAAACTTCACTTTGAAACAATAGCAAATAGCGTTAAGTTACCAATTATTTTATACAATGTACCTGGAAGAACTAAAGTAAATATAAAGCCATCTGTTGTGGCTGAACTTGCTAAAATAGATAATATAGTTGCTGTAAAGGAAGCAAGTGGAGATTTAGCTCAAGTTGCAGAAATAGCTAAATTAGTACCTGAAGACTTTGCTATATACTCCGGTAATGATGACACTATATTACCACTATTATCATTAGGTGGAAGTGGTGTTATCTCTGTGCTTGCTAACATTTGCCCTAAGGAGACACATGACTTAGTAACTAAATTCTTTAAAGGTGATATTGAAGGCTCAAAAAAATTACAACTTGATATGGATGCTTTAATTGCTGCCTTATTTATAGAAGTAAATCCAGTGCCAGTTAAAACTGCCATGAATATTTTAGGTTTTAATGTTGGAGATTTAAGACTTCCTCTAGCTGAAATGGAAGAAACTAATCTTAATGTATTAAAACAAGAATTGACAAATTTTGGATTTAAATTTTAGCAATATTTATATAAATAAGTTGATTTTTTCTTAAATATGTATTATTATTAGAATAATCAAATTTTAATATCCTATTAACCTAGGGTAGAGGTAGCTGTAACTAAGAGTATCCAATAGTAGCTGGCAGGCGTTAATGATTGGAAAAAGGATTTACAGCCGAAGAAAATATTTCTTGCAATTATATTTTCTGGGATTACACATAACATGTGTAATACTGTCACTTATATTATAAGTGATGAGCTACAGGGTTTACTTTGAGTGATAAATTAGACGTACAAAGTATACCTTTGTACGTTTTTTGTATATAATTAAAGTTGTTAATATAATATTAAAGTTTTTGGATATAAAAAAATATTAACATATCTTACTTGTATAACTAAAATCAAATAAAATAATGTTTTAATAATTTAAAATTGGGGTGAATTTATATGAAAAAAGTAAATGTAGCGATAGTTGGTGCTACTGGAATGGTAGGTAGAACATTTTTAAAAGTATTAGAAGAAAGAAATTTTCCAATAGAAAATCTATTTTTATTCTCTTCTTCTAAATCAGCTGGTTCTAAAGTAATATTTTGTGGTAAAGAATATATAGTAGAAGAATTAAAGGAAACTTCATTTACTGATAGAGGTATACAAATAGCACTATTCTCTGCTGGAGGAAGTATTAGTGAAAAGTATGCTCCAATAGCAGCATCAAATGGAATCTTAGTAGTGGATAATTCTAGTCACTGGAGAATGGACCCAGATGTTCCTTTAGTAGTTCCTGAAGTAAATCCTGAAGCAATAAAAGAACACAAGGGCATAATAGCTAATCCTAACTGCTCTACTATACAAGCTATGGTTCCTCTTAAGCCACTTGATGATAAGTACAAAATTAAGAGAGTAGTATACTCTACTTACCAAGCTGTATCTGGTTCTGGTGTTAAAGGTGTTGAAGATTTAGAGAAAGGGATGAATGGTAATCCTACTGGATTCTACCCTCACCAAATATCTTACAATTGTCTTCCTCATATAGATTCATTTACTGAAAATGGATATACTAAGGAAGAAATGAAAATGGTAAATGAAACTATGAAAATACTTAATAATTACGACTTAAAAATAACTGCAACTACTGTAAGAGTTCCAGTGAGAAATGGTCATAGTGAATCTATAAACGTTGAATTTAATAATCCATTTGAATTAGAAGACTTAGTAAAAACACTTGAAGAAGCTCCAGGGGTTGTAGTAGTTGATAATCCTGCTAATAATGAATATCCAACTGCTGTAGAATTTGACAATAGAGATGAAGTATTTGTTGGAAGAATAAGAAGAGACTTCAGTGTTGACAATGGTGTAAATCTTTGGGTTGTAGCTGACAATATCAGAAAAGGTGCTGCAACTAATGCAATTCAAATAGCTGAAATGGCTTTATCATACGATTTAGTATAATATACAAACTTGTATAAATATATAATTTTGTAAAATATTAATAATAATATAAAAACAAGCATTAGAAGTAACTGTAATATAAAACACAAAAATAAAAAAGAGGGGATTGATTTTATATGATATTTAAAGGTTCTGCTGTTGCTCTAGTTACACCATTTACAAAGGATAACAAAGTTGATTTTGACAAATTAGGCGAATTGGTTGAATACCAGATAGCTAATGGTACTGATGCTATAGTATCTTGTGGTACTACTGGTGAAGCTAATACTATGACTGATGAAGAACAACTTGCTACTATTAAGTATGTTGTAGAAAAAGTTAATAAAAGAGTTCCTGTTATAGCTGGAAGTGGTTCTAATGATACTATGCACTCAGTTAATCTAAGCCAAGAAGCTGAAAAATTAGGAGTAGATGCTCTATTAATCATAACTCCTTATTACAATAAAGCTAATAAAGCTGGACTTAAACGTCATTTTGAAACAATAGCTAACAGTGTCAAACTTCCAATTATACTTTACAATGTCCCTGGAAGAACTTGTGTAAATATAAGTCCTAGCCTTATAGTTGAACTTGCTAAAATAGATAATATCGTTGCTGTAAAAGAAGCTAGTGGAGACCTAGGACAGGTTGCAGAAATAGCTAGTTTAGTTCCAGATGATTTTGCTATCTACTCTGGTAATGATGATACTATACTTCCTTTATTATCTTTAGGAGGTCAAGGAGTTATATCAGTACTTGCTAATGTTTGCCCTCAAGAAACTCACGATTTAGTAGCCAAATTCTTTGAAGGCGATATAGAAGGTTCTAGAAAATTACAACTTGGTATGGATGCTCTAATAGCAGCTTTATTTATAGAAGTAAATCCTATACCAGTTAAGACTGCAATGAATTTACTAGGATTCAATGTTGGAGATTTAAGATTACCTCTAGCAGAAATGGACCCAGCAAATTTAGAAGTATTAAAGAAAGAATTAGTTAACTTTGGACTAAAAGTTAATGCATAGTAAAAATTGATGCATGGTAAAAAATAGGTTTGGTCAAAAGTTAGCCCTTAATCATAGGAGGAAATTATGTTAAAAGTTATAGCAACTGGTTATGATGGAAAAATGGGTAAGATTTTAGCCGATACTATAAGAGAAGATAGTGAATTAGAATTGGTTTGTGTTGCAGCTAGAGGTATGGATAGTTGTGAAGGTGACCTTAAAATCTACGAAGACATGAGCACTATAGTTGAAGAAGTTGATGTAGTTATAGATTTTTCTCATCACTCTAATTTAGATAATATCTTATCTTATGTTTTAAAGACTAAGACACCTTTAGTAATTGCTACTACTGGATATAATGATGAAGAAATGAACAAAATACATGAAGCGGCTAAAGTTATTCCTGTATTCCAATCATATAATATGTCTCTTGGTGTAAATGTATTAGTGAAATTAGTTAAAGATGCAGCTAAATTATTAGAAGGATTTGATATAGAAATAATAGAAAAACATCACAACAGAAAAGTAGATGCCCCAAGTGGCACAGCTGTTATGATTGCTAACGCTATAAAAGAGGTTTTACCAAATGTTGAAAATAATTATGGTAGATATGGTCGTAGCGCAAAAAGACAACCAAACGAAGTTGGTATTCATGCTATAAGAGGTGGAAATATTGTTGGTGAACATGATGCTCTATTTGCAGGAGATAATGAAGTCCTTACAATAAGCCATCAAGCCCAATCTCGTGGTATCTTTGCAAGTGGTTCTATAGCTGCTGCTAAATACTTAGTTAAACAAAAACCAGGATTTTATAATATGGACAGCATGTTAGGATAATAACAATAATATAATGAGGACACACAGTTTAACTCAAATATATACAATAGATAAATTTATTTGATACTATGCTTATATAATAAAAAATCTGTAAAATAAATGTAAATAATGAAAAGTAAGTATATACTAAAATTGATAAATAAGTATATAATAAAAGAAATATAATGAAATACAAGGAGAATTAACAAATGGTAAATTTAAACGATGCTTATGAAATAGCAAGATATATAAAAGAAGTTAAAAAGAAAACACCTGTTAAGGTATATGTAAATACTAACTCTTTACATTTCCAATCAACTGATAAATTTAAAGTATTTGGATGCAATGGTTCTTATATATTTATAGGTGACTATGAAGATATAATGGAAGTATTAGATAAACATGGTAAAGATATAATAGATACTCATGTAGAATACGATAGAAGAAATTCTGCTATTCCTCTAAAAAATACTTTAAGTGAACATGCAAGAATCGAGCCAGGTGCAATAATAAGAGATATGGTTACTATAGAAAAAAATGCTGTTGTGATGATGGGAGCTGTTATAAATATAGGCGCTGTTATTGGTGAAGGTTCTATGGTAGATATGAATGCTGTTATTGGAGCTAGAGGTACTCTTGGTAAAAATGTTCATTTAGGTGCTGGAGCTGTTGTTGCTGGTGTTTTAGAGCCACCTTCTGCTACTCCTGTTATAGTTGAAGATGATGTTTTAATAGGAGCTAATGCAGTTATTCTTGAAGGTGTTAGAATCGGTAAAGGTGCTGTTGTTGCAGCTGGTGCTATTGTAACTACTGATGTAGAAGCTGGTGCTGTTGTTGCTGGTTCTCCTGCTAAAGTTATAAAAATGAAAGATGAAAAAACGGCTGACAAGACTAAACTTATGGATGACCTTAGAAATTTAGATTAATTAAATAAGTAATGTATAAGCAAAAGGGTGTCTCAACATGAATTTAATTCATTAGAGACACCCTCTTTTTAGGATATTTGAAATTATTTAAAATGTCTTAACTTTACCCTAGATTAATATATTGAACCACTATTTACTACTGGTTGTGCATCTTTATTACCACAAAGAACAACCAATAGATTACTTACCATAGCTGCTTTACGTTCTTCATCCAAAGTTACAACATTATTTTCACTTAAATTAGTTAGTGCCATTTCTACCATACTTACAGCCCCTTCAACAATCTTTTTACGTGCTGCTATTATAGCCTCTGCTTGTTGACGTTGTAACATTGCTGCTGCAATTTCTGGCGCATAAGAAAGGTGAGTAATTCTTACTTCACACACTTCAATTCCTGCAATATCAACTCTTGATTGTAATTCGTCTTTTAATTTATCAGCTATCTCTTGACTACTACCACGAAGAGATTTCTCATCTCCATCTTCAGATACATCGTATGGATAAAGTCTTGAAACATTACGAATAGTCGAATCACATTGAATAGATAAAAATGTATTATAATTATCCACATTAAATACTGCCTTTGTTGCATCTATAACCTTCCAAATTACAACAACTCCTATTATAATCGGATTTCCTAATAAATCATTAACTTTCTGCTTTTCATTATTAAGAGTCATTGTTTTTAAAGATACTTTTTTCCCTCTTGGATTAGATGATATATCTACTTTTTCATCAGATGAAGATTTTGATATATTAATTCCTGATGATGTTGGATTTATTGCAGAACAAAATGGATTTACCCAATAGTATCCTTCTTTTTTTATAGTCCCATAATAGTTACCAAACAAAACAAGAACTATAGCTTCCTTAGGATTAATCATCTTTAGTCCAAAACATAGGATAAAATCTACCAGTATAAATACAAGCCCTGAAATTAACATAAGTGAACCTATCCCAGCAAAACCACTATCAAGTTTTATTATTCCAAAAACCATAATAGCTATTGAAACTACTAAAAATAAGATAATCATTATCAAAGCCATTACTCCATTAAATGTCTTTGCTTCTTTCTCTTGATAAGTCTTCTCTTCTTTTAACATATCTATCACTCCCATCTTAGTATATTAAGTTAAGATATTTCTAATTTAATAATATCACTTTTAATACCCTAAATGTTGAGTTTAAAGTTAATACTTTAAATTTTTATCTATCTTTACATATACACATCTTTAGAACTTTTAATATATTAATATTGATTTTTAAGCGAATTTTATGAAATATGAACTTAAATTTAATATATATTAAATTTAGGCACTCTTTTTTAAATATCCAGTAAACTATAACCCTAATATCACTAATATTATTTTATATAAATTGTATTAGTGATAAAATAAACTTATAGTAATACAACAAATTTTTATTAATTTCATAGGAGGAATTTATGTTGAAGGTTATAATTAGTGGTTATAATGGAACAATGGGAAGAGTACTAGCAGAATGTGTAAAAAAAGATAGTGAATTAGAACTAGTGTGTGGGGTAGCTAGGTCTGCTGATGAAAAAGGTTGCCATGGTGATACAAAACTTTATAAGACAATGACTGATGTTACTGAAAAAGCTGATGTCATAATAGATTTTTCACATCATGAAACTTTAGAACCAATATTATCATATGCGCTAAAAAATAATGTACCTGTAGTATTAGCCACTACTGGCTATGATGAGAGTGATTTAAACAGAATAGAAGAAGCATCAAAAAATATTCCTATATTATTATCATCAAATACATCTCTTGGAGTAAATATATTAATAAAATTGGTTAAAGATGCATCAAAAATGCTAAATGGTTTTGATATTGAAATTATAGAAAAACATCACAATAGAAAAGAAGATGCTCCTAGTGGAACTGCTACTATGATAGCAAATGCAATTAAAGAAGTGTTGCCTGAAAGTATAAATAAACATGGAAGATATGGTAGGGATTGCAAAAGAAAAGCAAACGAAATTGGAATACACTCTATAAGAGGAGGCAATATAATCAGTGACCATGATGTTATATTTGCAGGTGATAATGAAGTTCTTACATTAAGTCATCATTCTCAATCTGATGAGGTGTTTGCAAACGGTTCTATAGTTGCAGCTAAATTCTTAGTTGGTAAACAATCTGGACTTTATAAAATGTCAGACATATTAGGATAGTTTTTTATACATAATAAATCTCAATCTATTTAGATATTCAAGTATAAACATTTAAATAGATTGAGATTTTAATATATATTATTGTATTCTATATACTGAAACAAATCCAGCAGCAGAAGTACCTGATGTTGTTGAGTTAAAAGTAAAGCTTAAAGTAACAGCTGCTGCTCTGGCATCAACCAAGAAGTCCAGTCCTACACTTACATCTGATGCAGTAAGAGTATTTACTGCTTTTGCAATAAAGTTATTTTGAGCTGTTCCATTAAAGTTTGTAGTTATTGACATAAACCCTGCAAGTGAAAGTGTAGCACGTACACCAAAAGATACATTGTATATTCCTCCAACTGCAAGATTTATAGTACTACTTGTTGGTAAAGTTATATTAGTTCCATTTATAAATGATGAGTTAAATGTAACTAATGAATTATTTGATAAGGTTGTAGAAGATACTACAAACTGTGCATTATTTGATGCTAATACCCCTGTTGCTCCTGTTGGACCTGTTGGGCCTGTTGCTCCATCTGCTCCTGTTGCCCCTGTTGCTCCTGTTGCCCCTGTTGCTCCATCTGCTCCTGTTGGTCCTGTTGGACCTATTGCTCCTGCTACTCCATCTGCTCCTGTCGCTCCTGTCGCTCCTGTTGGACCTACTGCTCCATCTGCTCCTGTTGCTCCTGTTGCCCCTGTTGCTCCTGCTACTCCATCTGCTCCTGTTGGGCCTGTTGCTCCTACCGCTCCGGTTGCTCCTGTTTCTCCTGTAACTCCGGTTGGACCTGTTGGACCTACTGCTCCATCTGCTCCTGTCGCTCCGGTTGCTCCTGTTGGGCCTACCTCTCCATCTGCTCCAGTTGCTCCTGTTGCCCCATCTGGACCTGTTGCTCCGGTCTCTCCTGTTACTCCTGTTGCTCCTGTTGGACCTGTTGCTCCATCTACGCCTGTTGCTCCCGTTGCTCCTGTTGGACCTGTTACTCCTGTTGCTCCATCTATACCCGTTGGACCTGTTGGACCTACTTCTCCTGTTGGACCTACTGCCCCATCTGGACCTGTTGCTCCTACTGCTCCTGTTGGACCTACTTCTCCATCTGCTCCTGTTGGACCTGTTGCTCCTATTGGACCTGTTGCTCCTGTTATTCCATTTGCTCCTGTTGCTCCTGTATTTCCTGTTGGCCCTGTTGCTCCATTTGCTCCTGTTGCCCCTGTTGCTCCTGTTATTCCATTTGCCCCTGTTGCTCCTGTATTTCCTGTTGGCCCTGTTATTCCATTTGCTCCTGTCGCTCCTGTTGCTCCTGTTGCTCCTGTTGGCCCTGTTATTCCATTTGCCCCTGTCGCTCCTGTTGCTCCTGTTATTCCATTTGCTCCTGTTGCTCCTGTATTTCCTGTTGGACCTGTAGAACCTGTTATTCCATTTGCCCCTGTTGCTCCTTTGTTTCCTGTTGGCCCTGTTATTCCATTTGCCCCTGTTACTCCTGTTGCTCCTGTTGGACCCGTTATTCCATTTGCCCCTGTTGCTCCTGTTGCTCCTCTAGGGCCTGTTTCTCCAGTTGCCCCATTTGCTCCTGTTGCTCCTGTATTTCCTGTTGGACCTGTTATTCCATTTGCTCCTGTTGCTCCTGTATTTCCTGTTGGCCCTGTTATTCCATTTGCCCCTGTTGCTCCTGTTGCTCCTTTAGGGCCTGTTGGGCCTGTTGGACCAGTCGGGCCTGTTGGTCCTGTTGGACCTACATCTTGATACAAACTTGGCCCTGAATTGTCATTGTAATCACTCATATAATAAATCCTCTCTCTTTTAAAATTAGAGCAATACTCTATAAGTATTAAGCATTACTCTATATAATTATATGAATCGACAATTTCTTATGTGAGAATATATTTATTTACTTATATCAATATCTATACTTTGATTATTAAATGACTCTATATTATTAACTTCTTTGCTCCAATCCTCTATTATTGGAGTAATACTTATTTTTTTAACATCTTTTTTGACTTCATACTCTAAAGAAGATTCAACATAATTACCTTTAGAATAATCTAGACTATATCCTCCTGCTCCACTAAGTAACTCTAAACTTTTTCCTCTTGCATCTTTAAGTTCAAATCCTAATGTTTTTGGAAGTTTATCATCTTTAGCAAAATTATATTTATTAACTTTGAATCCATACATTACTTTAATCTTCGTTGGAGAAACCCTCACTTCTTTTAATACTAAATCTATATCAACGTTTTTATTTTTTAATCGTACATTCTTGTCGACATTATAAATTCTTGTATCTTTAGCTATATTTGAACCATTTATACTAGTATTAAATTCCCAATTTCCACTAAGATACCCATTTAAGTGCTCACCTTCTACTCCTCCCATGTTTCCTATCTCTATCTCTTTTGATGTCTTTATACTCTTGTTTAACTCATACTCAACTTTATTTATGCTTATACTTATATCATAATCTTTATTTAAATCTACATTTTTCAATAAATCAAAATTTTCTACATCACTTTTTCCATCTCCATCTTTATCCAAATTTTCAAGTTTGCATGTCATAACCATATTAGTAGTTCCATCTTTATTTTTTTCTGATGTAGAAGGACCTGATACTGAAACAAAGTTCATATCTCCAACTTTAATTTTAATATCATCAATTCCCAAGAATCCATTTTCTTTCTTTAAACCCAAGGCATCTTTATCAAGCTTACTATCATCAACACTTATATTTAAAAATAGCTCCCCTTCTCCAAGCATAATCTCATTTAATGTTATACTTATTCCTTTATCTGTAACAACACTGTCTACAATGTTTTTATAGGGTTTGAGTTCTTCAGTATCTTTATTAAAGAAGTATTCTATTTGTTTTCCTATATGTTGCATGTATGCTAAGGTAGTTTCATTAGTAAATGCAGATGTACCTAAAATAACTACTGATAATCCTCCTACAAGAGCATATCTCTTAAAATTATTACTCTTATTATATTTAACCTTAGATTTCATTCTCTTTTTCATCTCCTCTTTTTCTTCACTACTCAATACAATGTCATCATATTCTTCTATATTTATATTTGTCTCATTAAATAAATCAAATTTATCTTTCATAAAAAATCTCCTTTTCTTCTATATTTTTTATATTCAAATATTTACTATTATCCATTTTATATTTAAGCTTTCTTCTTATTTAAATGAATTTTCATCTTTTTTCTGCCCCTTGAAAGTCTATTATGTAAATTCTCAACAGTAGTCTCATTTTGCATAGCTATGTCTTTTAGAGACATCTCTTCTAAATAATACTTTCTAAAGAGCTCTGCATCTTTAGCACTTAATGTACTTATAAGGTCATTTATTTCTTCTTCAATTTCTTTTTTGTACAATTTTTTATCTATATAGGATATTTCTTTATCTTCCAATTCCAAGTGCATATTATTGTTTGTGTACTTTTTCCTATAATTGATTGCTCTATATTTAGAGATAGAACCTATCCAATTTTTAAAGGAATTTTTTTCACTATCAAATTTTTCTATGTTATTCCATATTGATAAAAGTACATCATCTATACACTCTTCCTCATAAATCCTAGCATTAGCAAGAGTTCTTCTAACTATAGATGCTATAAAGTTTCCATACTCATCAATAAGCATTTCCATCCCTTTTTCTTTTTTCTTTTTTATATTTTTGATTATCAGTTTATCCTCCAAGTTAATACCTCCTTTGTAAAAGCTTTTACAACTACTAATACAATTAAAAATCTCATTTCCTATCACTTATTTTAAATTTTTTTATTATATTTATAAAAATAAAACTAGTTAAGCCATATAAAATTAAACTAATCCTACTTTAAATTACCTTTCAAATAAAAAATGCCTCAACACGATTAATAAAAATCATATTGAGGCATCCACAAAATTATATAATTGCTTATCTATCTTCATCTGTAACATTGAATATATAAGGAACATTTCTATAGTAATCACCAAAATCAAATCCATACCCGACTACAAACTTATCTTCTATTTCAAATCCACAATAATCTGGCACTAAATCTACTTTTCTTCTACTTGGTTTGTCCAAAAGAACACAACATTTTAAACTAGCTGGGTTTTTAGCTTTTAAATGCTTTAATACAAAATCCATAGTTAAGGCAGAATCGGTAATATCATCTACGACTAATACATCATATCCTGCTATATCAGTAGTAACATCTGCAACTACTTTTACTTTACCAGTACTTTCTTCACTATTTCCATAACTAGATGTAGTCATAAAATTAACTCTAAGAGGTAAATTTATATTTCTAACTAAGTCCGCACAAAATATAAAGCTACCTTTTAATAGAGAAACTACCATAAGATTTTTATCTTTATAGTCTTTTTCTATAACTGCTCCTAATTCTTTTAATTTATCTTTAATTTTTTCTTCTGAATACAACACTTCCCATTTTTTTGCTTCTATATCCATAAAAAGACCTCCAATTGTAATAATCCTTCTTAATTTTATAAGAGATTGCTCACTTTTTCAATACTCTTATTCAATATTAGCCAATATTATTGAGTTTTTAAGTGCATTCAACAATTATTAACAATGTATCTTATATTTTAAGTAGTTCATATATTAATACTAAATTACATACTATATATTTTAGACAAAAAAAGAAAAAACTTGCAATAACAAGTTTTTTCCATTTATATATAATTGTATTTCATTTGGGGCACTAATTAAATTTATTTATTCTATTTTTACTATATCTTATAATATAAAAATATTTTAAAATACTAATCAACTTTATTCATATCATTCATTACATTTAAGATTATCTCATCTGTTATAGACATACCTTTATCACTTACTCTACCTAAGTTTTGTATACTTTGCTCAACACTTGAACCAACTATACCATTTAGTGGTGGTACAAAACAGTCTTGCTTAGCTATTATAGCACTTTGTATAGCAGCAGATGCAGCAGATGATAATTTTAAAGCACAACCAGCTTTTGCTCCATCACATATCATTCCACTTAGGTCAGCTATCATATTTTCTATAGCTCCTTCTATTTGCTTTTCAGTACCATTCATAAGCCAAGAGATACCTGCAGTAGCTCCAGTAGATGCAGCAACTCCGCATCCACATACAGCAGATAATCTTCCTGTATAGTTTTTAATATAACCAGTTACTAGATGTGATATAGCTAAAGCTTTTGCTAGTCTTTCATCAGATTGTGGGAATTTTTTATTGTAAGCAACTATTGGAAGAATTGCTGTTAAACCGTGGTTTCCACTACCATTAGAACTCATAACAGGCATTTTTACTCCAGCCATTCTTGCATCTGAAGCTCCAGCAGTTAACATCATTGCATAGTTTATAACATCATTACCTAAAAGACCTTCTTCCATAGATTTTTTGATTCCATATCCTACGCCAATACCAGTTTTTTGCTTTAATCCATATTCGGCCATTTCTTCATTCATTTTTACTCCATCTAGTAAAAACTCTATATCTTTAAAATCAATATCTTCTACATTTTTTACTAATTCTTGTATAGTTACAGTGTCCATTAAGCTCTCAGCTTTTTCTGCTGAATCATTTGAAACTGATACTTTTGGCTCATTATCTAGTAATACTTCTCCATCTTTCTCTAAGTATGTGAAGTTGTCATGTTTAGTTCTTATTCTAACTTTAGAAGTATGATTTGCTCCTTTTAATAACACTTCTATAAATACTTTCTCTCTAGTATCAGCAGGTGTTATTGATAAAGGAGTGTTATCCATATAATCTTCAGCTATTTTAACTTCTTCTTTTGTTAAAGTTTCTAGTACACTTAATCCGTTTTCAGAATGACCTCCTACTATACCTAGAGCTGCTGCTATTTTTAATCCTAATCTTTCAGTCCCTGGTATACCTACGCACATACCATTTTTATATATACTAGGACTAACTAACATACGATTTTCAACTATTTCTTCTCCTAATAATTCCTTTGCCTTTGCACATGCTAGTGCTAAAGCTACTGGCTCAGTACATCCTACTGCTGGCTTAACTTCTGCCTTTAACATTTCCACTAATTCTTTTCTTATATCTCTCATTTTATATAAACCTCCCAATTAAGTTTAGATTTAGTACTCAAATAATTCTATTAAATAATTTCTTATCTATATTTATAGCAAGATACATGCCATATTTTTTATTTTTTCTATATTTTTATTTTGATACGCTATAATCATTGATATGACTGATTCTATATATATACTTTTTTTATTTACATAGAGATTTTATATTCCTTTCAATCGATAAGAGAATGACAATTTCGCAAAAAGACAAAAAAAAATCTCAAAATGAGATTTTATATCATTTTGAGACGGCTTATGCTTATTATATTACTATGAGATTATATTGTATTTTTCAATTTTTCTATATAATGTAGCTCTTGATATTCCAAGTGCTTTAGCTGTTAATTCTTTATCTTTTTTATAATCTTTGTATCTATTTAAAGCTTTTATTATCTCAATCTTCTCAAGTTCATCAAGTGGAACTATTCTATCACTTTTAACCTCTAATTCTTCTACAGATGTATTTTTTATCTTTTGAGGAATCACATTCATTGTAATGACTGGAGACGAAGACATATTCACACTATATTCAATAATATTCTGTAGTTCTCTTATATTACCTGGCCACTTATATTCAATCATAGCATCGACAACTCTGCTATCTATATCAATAACATTTTTATCTAGTTTTTTTGAATACTCTTTAACCATATGCTTGATTATAAGTGGTATATCATCTTTTCTTTCTCTTAAACTAGGTAATTTTATAGGTATAACGTTTAATCTATAATATAAATCTTCTCTAAAGGTCCCATTTTGAACCATCTTTTCTAAATCTTTATTCGTTGCTGCAATAATCCTTACATCTATCAAAACATTTGATTTACTTCCAATCTTATTGAGCTCTTTTTCTTGTAATACTCTTAATAATTTTGACTGTAAGTGTAAACTCATATCTCCTATCTCGTCTAAAAATATGCTTCCTTTATGAGCTACTTCAAACATTCCAAGCTTTCCACCTTTTTTAGCTCCAGTAAAAGCTCCTTCTTCATATCCAAATAATTCACTCTCTAATAAATTATCTGGTATTGCTGCGCAGTTTACAGCTATAAAAGGATTATCAACCCTATTACTATGATTGTGTATAGCTCTTGCAAAGAGTTCTTTACCCGTTCCACTTTCACCAGTAATAAGTACTGTTGAAGTTGATTTAGATGCTATTAGGGCTTCTTTTTTAGAATGTCTTATGGCTGCACTTTCACCAATTATATTTTCTAATTTTATCTTATAATCTTTATTAATCTTATTATAGTTCTTTATAGCATCTCTTTTATCTATAAAATCAATAACATAGCCTTTTAATTCATTTTTTAATACTATTTTATTGATATTATATATTCCTTTTGAATCATATCCATATCTCTTATAAAAAAAGCTACATGATTTATCTTTCTTAAAGTTATTTATAGAAGGCTTCTGTATAAAATCTAATTCAGCAAATATGTTTTTTCCAGTTATATTATCTTTTAGATTAAAAAGCTCCTTAAATTTTGAGTTATACTTATCAATCTTGCCATCTACATCAATAGATACAACAGCCTTGTCCATGTTGTTTAATAAAGTCTCTAATTTTTTCTTTTCTAATTCCAGTTCATACGTTTTAATTTGAGCTTTTAATTTGCTCGATATTAAATCTGCCATCTTACCTAGAAAGTTTATAAGACCACTTTTATTATTTTCTATAATCTGTGCCTGCTCTTTTGTAAAGGCTATAAGACCTATAACGCCATGAGAATCACCATCACATATAATAGGGCAGCATACCTCTGCAAACTCTACACAGGCATCATTCTTATAGCATTCCTTACATATATCACTACTCTTTGGGTCATCGATTAGTATTGTAATCTGTTCTGTAAGTGATTTTTTAAAAGCTGTATATTTATCTACTTTCTCACCTATTTTATCTACATAGATTCCTGTTCCTGCAATCCTAAATAGTTCTTTATTTACTATAGTTACATCTATATTGAGTACTGATACTATAGCCTCAGCTATATTTTGAATATCAGATTTTATATATTCTAAACCTATCATAATCATCATTCCTTATTTTTTCTTAACATAAGTATTTGTCTTATTTCTTTAAGAATCAAGTATATCTTATTTAAAGTAAATTGGATTGACATTAGGATTACAAAGAGCATAACAATTATTATCAATTCATAATTTATTTCCATCTAAACATCTCCTTAT
Organism: Clostridioides difficile; assembly: GCF_001299635.1. Taxonomy (GTDB): domain Bacteria; phylum Bacillota; class Clostridia; order Peptostreptococcales; family Peptostreptococcaceae; genus Clostridioides; species Clostridioides difficile_A. The sequence continues at coordinate 22,798 of NZ_JRHN01000048.1, forward strand.
AACAAAAGACTAGGCTTAACCTAGTCTTTTATATTATATCCATATTTATATTTTAACTCATTTATCTTCTTTTTCCCACATAAATATATTTTAATTTATTTGACTCTTTAATCATACCATCAAAGTTTAATCTTGAAAATATATTGAATACTTCATGTGGATAGTGAATCTTTGCAACAGAACCACAAAACTTATGTTTAAGATAGTTTAACTTAACTTTTAAATTTTTTAAATTTAAATCCTCTAATATAACCTCTCCATTGCCCTTTAAAACTCTTTGTATTTCAGATGAAGCTTTTTCACAATCTGTAATAACATTAAATTGGTCTACTATTATTATCTTGTTGAAATGATTATCATCAAATGGTAAAAACTCTAACTTACCTTTAACTACATTGCAATTTTCATTATATACTAAAGAATAACAGACATCTTCATAGTTACTATTCTCCAGTATAGTTACAGATGTACCAAGACCTCTCAATCTCTTGCCTAGGTTTCCTATATGACCAACAAGCAATATTTTATCACCTACATTATACTCAATTGTATCCAAAAAACATTCTAATTCATCAGATGTATATTTAGCTTTAACTGGCTGTCTATTTATCTGATACAATATGCTTTTCACAATGCTTCACCTCTTCATTTCCTCAATTATAAATTATGTACAGATTACATTATAATAAATGGCGAGCAACTATTCAAGAGATATTTCATTAGTATTTTTTTAAACAATCTTTATGGGTTTTAATATGTTATTATAGCAGAATTATTGGTATTTTGTTCATAAAAAACAGTATACTTTTTGAATCTATTCGTTGTTATTCTCATCCAGTTTTTTTATTTTCGATATTGATACTTCATAAGCCATTTTTTTAATCACATTATTTTCATCTATTTTTTTCTCATATTCTCTACTTTGAACCCTACCCCAAAGCTGTATTCTATCACCAACCTTTAGATTCTTGGCAAATTTAGCATTTCTGCCCCAAACTATTGATGGTATATAGTCAGATTTGTTATAAGGTCTATTTATAGCCACCAATAAATCGGTTATTTCCCTTCCTAGAGGCGTCTTCCTATATACAGGCTCCTTACATACATATCCATCTAGAAATATGCTATTAGGGTCTTTATTTTCCTCATCTATGCTTTTTATTTCTCTAGCAAACACTGTAAGCACTAATCTATTTTTATTATTTAATGTTTTATTATATGATCTTAATTGACCTACAACATTGACTAAATTTTGTTTATCGAGGTCAACATCTTGAAGAAGTCTTTCTGATACAGTCATTGGAAGTATATCAAAAGAATCACTTAGTCTGTTTATTTTTATTTTCATATTATAAAATTTTTCCCCAAATATCTCATGACTAAATTCTAGCTTATTGTCTAACTCCCCTCTTAAGTTTACTACGTTATTCTCATCTTTAACAGCTATCATATTTTATCCCTCCACAATTGTTAATTCTTATATTTCTGGTATCAGCTTATATAATAAATATATTTGTGAGGGATGTATTTTATTACAAATCTTTGATTGCTGTTTAAAAATTTTTATTTAGTTATAAATTTCATTTAATCTTTTCCTTTTTAAATTTATAAAATTGTTATTGGATTTATATATCACCACACTGTTTAATTCCTCTATTTCACCCTTATATTAATTTTAAAACTCTTTATATATTTTTTTAAGTCATATATAACTCATTCTAAATACTTGTATACAAGTAAATCCAGTAACTTAAATTTATCCAAATAATTCAGATAACTCTAGAGTCATATATAACTTATTTTTTATCAGTTACAAGTTATTTTAGACTTAATATGATAATATTTTTATTTATCTGTATTAATATATGAGCACTTGCATAGTTTATTGAGCATAAAATGTAAATATTTAACTTCAAATTATGCTTTAATTTTTATAAATACAACAATTTTCATCTCTAATTTAATAAATTATTATATATATTACACAATTGGCATATTAATTGCTTTATATAATTATATTAATTTAATAAATAAAAAACTGCCCTAAAATATTAAATTAATATTTTAAAGCAGTTTATAGTTTTATTATTAGCTGTAATATTTAATAAATACTAAGCAGTCTTTTTATTTTTATTTGCAGCCATTATCATTGTAGCAGAAGTGTAAGCTATAACAACTATTACTAATGCTTTTAATATATCCATTGGTAGAGTTTTTACTATATATGCAGCTACGAAAACCCCTATTAAACCACAGATAGCTATTATAACTGATGCTTTTTTAGTATATGCATCTTCTTTTATGAATTTCATACTTGCAACTGGCATTAATAATGCACAAGAACCCATAACTATTGGGAACGCAACTTTTGCAGACATTCCTAAGAAGTAAACCATCGCCATACCAGGAGCATATAGACCTATACCAGCTGTCATTAAAGCACCTAGTATAAAGTTACCTAATACACCTATTACTAATTTAACACCAGTAAGACCTAATTCATTTCCCCCACCTGGTAATACGTTAACCCAAGGATGACCTAATAACATTAATATTGCTGTTAATGCTAGAGTTACACCCATAACAAGTTGTATTTTTCTTTCGTCCATTTTAGCTATTATTCCTGCACCTATGTATGAACCAACAGCTGCTGCCACAACCATAGATACTAGAGTAACACCATCAACTGGTATGATTGATGTAAATATGAATGCTTCTGTAACAACTGGAATAGTATGTGCTACGTTTAATGTACCAGGCATTTTTTTATCTGGTATATTTAATTTTAAAGCTTTTGACATTGCTATTGTTGGAGCAAATGACCCTATTCCTAATGTATCAAAGAAATCTGTTATAAATCCTGTTACAGCAACTTTTGGAGTACTTTGTTCTTCTAGTTTCCCCTCTTTGTTTGCTTTAGCTACGTCTTTACCAAACACAACTGCAAAGATTGCTGCGAATACTACGTATAATGCCTTTAAGATCGCTACCATAATCCATCCTCCTATTTTTTTATTTTTTAATATATTCTGAATCTTATAGCCTAAAAGCTATAGAATAGTAGCCGATAAAAGGCTACTATTCTATTTTAATTTCCCAATTTATTTATTGCTTACTTAAGAATAAATCCATGTTTAAGTGGATCTTCTTCATCTATTACAAAATGATTGAATCCAGTTATATAAGCAGAACCAGATATTTTAGGTACTACAGCATTGAAATCTGCAACTTTAGTTTCTTCAACTATTTCACCTTTGAATAAAGTTCCTAATATACTTTCATATACGAATTTTTCTCCTACTTTTAATTCACCTTTAGCATGTAAAGTAGCTAATTTAGCACTTGTTCCAGTTCCACATGGAGATCTGTCAACTTGCCCTTGACCAAATATAACTACATTTTTGTAAGTAGCTTCTGGATGAGTTGGCTCATCATATATTTCAACTAAGTCTACAGTTTTTATGTGAGCTAAAGTTGGATGTTGTATTTCTATTTGCTCGTTTATTATGTCTCTAAGTTTCATAGCTAACTCAGTTAATTTACCAGCATTTTGAGGTTCTATTTTTAAACCTAATTGACTTGCATGTATTATAGCAAAGAAGCTTCCACCAAATGATATGTCAAATTTAACTGTTCCAACACCTGGTAATTCAACTTCAACACCTTCTTTATATAAGAAAGCTGGCACGTTTAAGAATGATACTTCTTTAGCTTTTCCATCTACAACTGTAACGTCTCCTCTTATTATTCCTGCTGGAGCTTCCATAACTACATGAGTTATAGGCTCTACTGCTGGAACTACACCTGTTTCTATAGCTGCTGTCATAGCTCCTATTGTACCATGGCCACACATATTAAGGTATCCGCCACCGTCCATGAAGATTATTCCAAAGTCAGCATCTGGGCAACAAGGTTGAGTCATTACAGAACCAAACATATCATTATGTCCTCTTGGCTCTAACATTATAGCAGTTCTTAAATAATCTAGATTTTTTTCTAAATATTCTTTTTTCTCAGGCATAGAATTTCCTTTTATATTAGGTATTCCACCTACAACTATTCTAGTTGCTTCACCTGCTGTATGAGAGTCTATAGCTTGTATACTTCTGCTAAATTTCATATCAAATTCCCCCTTAGGTTTATTTTGCGTTTTACGCATTTTTAATTTTAGAAAAGCCAATGCTTCTTAACATCAACTTCATCCATGTGATTGTATCCAACTACTTCTGTTTCTATGTAGCATGTTGTCTTCTTATAATAAATTATGGTAGCTTTATATGTATGGCTTCGTAAATACTAGTCCTCATCTGCTCCCATAATAGTAAGACCTACTGTAAATATATCCAATACCTTAATTAAAATTATTCATAACAAGTGCATGTTAGAATCAATATCTATCAAATCTAGTAATGGATTTGTTATCCATGTTTTCTCATCTTAAGTTTTAAAAATGCTAGAGCTTTTTTAGCATCTATTTCATTTGTGTTGTTTTCTCCAACAACTTCTGTCTCTATACCTTCTTTTGATTTGTTCATATCAACTATAGTATTCATATATTGATTGCTTACAACAAATTTAGCTTGAGTACCATTAAATGTAACTCCAACTACAGGTATATCTCTTTTTCCTATTTCCTCAAATGTGTTGGCATAGTCAACATGTGAGTTTCCCCATCCATCTGATGAAACTATAGCTCCATCTACTCTCATGGCTTCCAGCCAAGCGGCCGTTCTTTGTCCCACAAAAGTCTTATTTTCGTTTCCATCTGGAGTTCCTACTACTATTACTCCAAGTAAGTCTACATCTTTATCACTTTCAACTATATCTAAAAGTGGGTCTCTAAAGTGATGAAGAGATGTTTCTTTTGTTGAAGGTCCTATTCCCATAATATCCACCTCTCTTAAGTCATAGCTCTAAGGGCACCATCTCTGTATTCATTAGGAGATATAATCATAGGTACATTTCCCATATCTATAATTGATGTTCCTCCTTCAAAACCACTAGGCTCCTTTGAGAATAACTGATTGTCATACATAGCACCTTGACCTGCTATTTGTTTTACTATGACAACCTTTTTTGCATTTGGTCGAATTTTGTCAAAATATTCACGAACTTGAGTAGCATTTCTTCCGTCTTCCATTTTCAAAGACGTTCTTATTTCTTGTATAAAATCATCACATGCTCTAAATGCTGCAAGTGGAAGTGCTCTTTCGAAAGGTAAACCTCCCTTTAGAGTTACATCTACATGAATTATATAATCTTCAACTGATGGAGTTCCATATCTACCAAACACCATTTGTTCTTTCAAAATTCCTTCTGAAGAGCCAAATTCATGCATTTGATTTCCATCTTCATCTGCGCCAGTTAACATTACATATACACCAGTTAAAGTATGTGTAATTCCCTCTCCCAATCTGCCTAAAACTTTGGTTGATATTGGTATAATGTCCATAATAGTGTTAATTTCTCTGTCATAATCTCCAGGCTTTATTATATCTACTTTTATGTCTGTTATTAAATCTTCTTTTTCTTTTATTTCATCTATACTTGATAAGTTGATTGTAAGTACATCTTTCTTTATAGAAGTTTTTGAACCGAAATTAACTTCATTCATATGAAACGGTTTTATAACAAGTCTTCTCATTATTTTTTCTTCCATAATATCCACCTTTGTTCTTAAAACCCCTCTCCTAACTGTGTGGGAGAAGGGTTTTATATTTTCAAATATAAATTACATTTTAAACGTGAGCTTTATATTCGTATGGTAATGGAACTATCTTACCAGCAGATGGTATTGCAACTAATTGCTCTAATGTATCTCTTAATATATGTGTTTGCATTTCTATGTTATGTGGTTCACCAGCATTAGCACCCATTGGAACTAATGGAGCAACTGCTCTAGGAGTTCCGTTTTGTCTAACTACTGGAGGAAGAGCTGCGATTATTATTGTAGGTATTCCAGCTTCCTCTATTGCTCTCTGCACGATCACGGCAGTTCTATGGCAAGTACCTCAGCCAGCTGTCATGACTACACCGTCTACTCCCTCTTCTTTAAGTTTAGCAGCGATAGCAGGACCAGTTTCTTCAGTGAAGACATGTTGGTTTCCTCCACCACCCATGAATGCATAGTGCATAGGAGCTACTGCTTTTATAAATCCTTCTGCAGCTAATTCATGTAATCTATCTATAGGAAACATACAGTTTATATCTTTGTTTACATCTCCATTATCATATCCACCATGTGATACCATCATTTCATCAACTGTAGCTGTATTAGGTACAGCTCTAAATGTAGTATCTCCTGCTAGATTAAATCTCTTGTCAGATTTTAAGTGAACACCAGCTGCTGTAGCTAAAGCTATAGTCATATCTTTTAATTCTTTAGTTACAGGAGTCCAAACTGGAGGAGGTGTTATTGGAACGAATATTTCAGATTGAAGTCCTTGTACTGTTGTAAGGCTCATATATTTCCTCTCCCTTCTATTTTCAAACGATTATTTATTATTTTTCTTCTTGCTTTGATTGCATTTCTTCTTGTTTTTCTTTTTCTCTCCTAATATTTTCTACATACTCTTGATTAGGCTCTGGACTTAATACCTCAGGATAGCTTAGCATGAATCCAACTTCTTGACCTATCTTAAGTTCGTAGTCAGTTATAAGCATTCTATTAGGTATTTTAAATTGTCCAAGTCTACCTTTCAGGTCTATAGTCACTCCACCACCTTTGATGTCAACTATAATACCCTCATAAAAAGTCTCTGATGAGATATATTTTAATCTATCCATTATAATTCTACCTCTCTACACTGTTTTAAACTTGGATCTAAATTTATACTATTATCTAAATCTTAGTTTTCGTCTTTTTCGTATATTTCTCTTCTTTTCTTACTCATTGGTAAAGATTGCTCATTATCTTCTAATGCTATTTTTTCTCCTGTAACTTTTTCTATAGCCTCTATGTTATTTAATTTAACATTTGGATTCCATTTTCTTTCAGGAGCTTTAACTTCTACACCAGCTATAGCATTTTTAAGCATAGCCATTATTCTAACAGCATCTTCTGGAGCTAATGTATTGTTAGATAATATTTCATTCTCTATACCTTGCTTAGACTTGTTATTATCTACCATATGAGTCATGTATTTATTACCAACAACTAGAGCACCTTGAACAGCTGAGAAACTTACACCAACTACTGGTATACCTCTCATACCTATTTGCTCTATGTGAGATGCGAAGTCTATATGGTTGTTTCCGAAACCTTCAGTAGTTACTACAGCTCCATCAACTTCCATAGCTTCAACTAACATACCTAATCTCTTAGATACATAGAATTTCTCAGCGTTTACTTGTGGAGAACCAACAAATACAACACCTACTAAATCTATTTCTTCATCTTCCATAGCTCTTATTACTAATGGCTCTCTCCAGTAATGTCTTGACATTTCTTTTGATGCAGGTCCTATACAAGTTAATGCATGGATACCACCATCTAATACTTCAAGTGGAGATAATACAACTGGCATGTTTCCTAAGTCAACGTTTGGTTGAGCTCCTAATGTACCAACTGGCTCAACTGGTAATATTAGGTTGTCATGCATTGCACCTTGTCCCATTATTTCTTTTATAACAACAACTTTCTTTTTACCTTCTCTTCTGTATTGCTCTATTACTTCTTCGTCAACTACTAAAGAGTTGTCAACTGTTTTTAATGCTTCTCTTATTTCTTGAGTTACATAGTCAAATGCACGGTGAGCAGCTAGAGGTCCTGGTCTTTCCATGTTAGTTCCTGCTTTTATTGTTACTTGACCTTTGATGAATATTTCACCTTTGTCAGCAGCACCTGGTCTACCCCACATCATAGTAGTATTTAACTCACCTTCTGAAGAACCGAATTCACCTATTTGAACTCCATTTTCATCTGTACCAGTTAATACCATTACAGCTCCATCTATAACTCTAGTTATACCTGTACCTAATTCGCCTTCTTCTTTAGTAGCGATTGGTTGTATATCTAATACAGCTTCACTGTAAGTTTCATATTTATCAGGAGTTATTATTTCTAATTTCATATCTACAACTAACTCTTGAGTATCATTAGCTTCTTTACATATTTCTTCAGCATTTCTGATGTATAAAGTAGTTCCTTCTATTTTAGTCTCATCAGCAAATTCAACTTTATCTATTTTAAAGTGTTTTTTAGTTAAGCTTCTTAAAAGTTTCTTTTCTGCAACTTTTGGAGCTACTTCTGCTGCACCTGCTACTGGAGCTGCAACGTTTGCTACTGGAGCAGCAACTCCTGCTTGACCAGCTACTGATAAAGGTATTTCTAAGCTTATATTTTTACCTTCACCTATGTGTATTTTAACTGTTTCACCTAAAACTCCTGTGCTTACTGGCACTACTGCTTCTAAAGCTTCTTCTACTACTGCTTCTTCTGCTACTACTTCTTTAGCCTCTCCTGCTTTGTATCCTTCTACATTTTCTGTAGTCATTGGAGATAACGCATCTAAAGTTTCTTTTAACTTAGCTCCTAGTACTTGACCTATAGTTAATCCATTTTCTGGTATTGTTAATAATCCAGAATCCTCTAAGTCTGCAAATATTGCTGGATCTTCTAAGTTTTCTGGTGCTATTATTGTTCCCGCTTCAAATCTACAACAACATACTGCTGGGTCATTTGCATGGGCTTGAGCTGTTTCTAAAGTTATTGACATAGTATAAAATACCTCCTTACATTATTTTCTTATTTATTATTTTAAATCTCGATTCCTCAACAGGTAGCCCCTTAACTGAGGAATCAAGTAAATTAAAACCTTCTTAAATAGTTGTATTTTAACTATTATTTTTGTGGTACTACTCCCATTTGAGTAGCAATTGCTAAAGGTATCTCTAAGTTGATATCTTTACCTTCTTGTATGTGTATTTTTATTACTTGACCTGTTGTAGCTTGTGTCAAAGTAGCTACAGGTGCTACTGGAGCTTCTACTTTTTCTTCAGTAGATTCCTCAACATCTGTTTCTGTTGTTTTATACCCTTCCACATTATCTGTAGTCATTGGAGATAAAGCATCTAAAGTTTTTGTTAATTTAGCTCCTAATACTTGACCTACTGTTAAATGATTTTCTGGTATAACTAGCAATCCTGAATCTTCTAAATCTCCAAATATTGCTGGATCTTCTAAATTTTCTGGTGCTATTATTGTTCCTTCTTCAAATCTGCAGCAGCATACTGCTGGGTCATTTGCATGAGCTTGAGCTGTTTCTAAAGTTATTGACATATAAAAATGCCTCCTTCTTTTGATTTTTAATTTATATTGATACCTTAACACTTTTAATAATCAACATTTTTACTGTTCCCTACTAACAGCTCTAAGTGTTAAGATTTTTAAACTACATAAGTCATCAAAATCATTGTTTTTTTCTCATTTGAAGTCACTTTATATATAAGCAATTCCTATGCCAACTTATTAACAAAAAGATTTTTTCTATAATAGATTCTTCTCTTATCGCTATTTTTAGCCAAATATCATATAAATATTTATTTAAAACAGTTTATTTTTTATGTATGTAAACATTTTCTCAAACAAAAAAAAGTGTCAATTTATCAACACTTTTTTATTTTTTTTAACACACCCACATACATAGCATTGTTATAACCATTGATTTCACTACACTTAATACTGATATTTATTATTTTGTCAAAATTTAGTCATGTGTCATATTTTAGACACATCTATTTTGTATTGGTCTATCTTATAATACAACGTAGTTCTTGGTATATTTAATATCTTAGCTGCTTTAGCTTTATTTCCATTAGACATTTTTAAAGCCTTTGTTATATTTTTTACTTCAATCTTTTGAGTAGCTTTCGTCAAATCTAAAGGATATTCCTCTTCTTCAGTACTTTTATTAGTAGAATCCATCATGTAGCTTGGTACATCCTCCATCTCTATCCTAGAGTTTTGAGACAAAACAACCATATTTTCAATTGTATTTTTTAATTCTCTAATATTTCCTTTCCATCTATAGTTTTGAAATATATCTATTACATCTTTACTAATTGTAAGAACAGGTTTGTTGTTTTGTTTACATATTTCTTCTAAAAAGCTATGAACCAACAATCCTATGTCCTCTTTTCTCTCTCTAAGTGGTGGAATCTTTATCTCCACAACATTTAATCTATAGTATAAATCTTCTCTAAATTTTTCTGCTTTCACCATTTTACCTAAATCTTTGTTAGTAGCTGATATTATTCTAGGATTTATTTTTATTGTTGTATCTCCACCAACTCTTCTTATTTCCTTTTCTTGTAGTACTCTAAGCAACTTAGCCTGCATACTAAGAGGTAAATCAGCAATTTCATCTAAAAATACAGTCCCATCCTTTGCAAGTTCAAATATACCTATTCGACCTTTTTTGCTTGCTCCAGTAAATGCACCTGATTCATATCCAAAAAACTCACTTTCAAACAACTCATTTGGTATGGCACTACAGTTAACAGGTATAAATTGACCTTTTCTCTCACTATAATCATGAATAGCTCTGGCAAATACTTCTTTACCTGTACCACTTTCACCCCAGATAAATATGCTACTATTGGTTCTAGCTACTTGTTTTGCAATCGCTTTCGATTTTTCCAACTTATAACTCTTACCTAAAATTTTATCAAAGCTACCTTTGGATAAGTTTTTAACTTCATTCTTTAAATATTTCAATGTATCGTTTACCTTTTCAAGTTCAAGAGCAAGTATCTTGGCTTCTGTAACATCAACTTCTGTACATACAACACCAATAAATTCTTCCTTATAAAATATAGGATTTGCATGGACTAGTGCATACATATTTTCTTTTTTATCTGTAAAATATAAGTCACTCATACCGATTTTACTATTTAATACTTTTTCTGAAATAGTATTTTCCAAAAATTCGTTCATCGGTCGACCGACTATGTCTTCAGATTTTATATCATACCTTTCCTCCATAAACTTATTCCACAATATAACTACACCTTCGTTATTTATAGCACAAATTCCTTCTTTAATTTGTCCTATAATATATTTCAAAGTCAATCCATAGTCTTCTAAATGCATATATAAATAGTCTCTAATATGCTCTTGTTTTAAGACTCCAATAATTTTATTGTCTCTAAGAACAGGGAGAATTCCTATATTTTTCAATATCATTATATCTCTGCACTCATCTAAGGTTAGACCTTCGCTGACATATATTACATCCTTTTTCATTATAAGTTTTACTGGTTGACCGTCATACTTCTTATGCATGTCATAAAGATTATGTATATCTGTCATAGATATAATCCCTTTTAATTCACCAGATGAATCTATTACCATTAGAGTTTTTGTGTTACTTTTTATCATTTCTTTTATTGCATCTTCAATTCTTGTGTCTTCGTCTATAGTTGTAAATTTTGTATCCATTACCTCTTCTACTTTTTTTACTTCTGGTATCGAAAACATAAAGTCCCCCCTTTATAGTAGTACATCATCAAAACTTATTTATATATATTTATTCTAGCATATCATAATAACAGTTTATTAAATAATTAATATTAAAATTTCTTAACTGTTTAATATACAAATTTCTAATACAAATTCATGTAAGTACTAAAATGAATACTTAAATCTATACAAATGAAATCAAATGAATTATACCTTTAGTATATTATTTTTTCAATACTATTTTCACCTTCAAAGTATTTTTCTATTCACAAAACAATTAACATCTGTTCTCACAAAGGTTATACTTACATAAAAAAATGCCTCAAAATGATTTTAAATCAATTTGAGACAATATATTTTAAAACTTAATAACAAACAGTACTCCATATTAATTTTTTGCTCTTTTTGTTTGATACACTAACCCACAAATTGCTACAATACCAATAAGTATGTATGGCATTATTTGAGTTTCATCACCTGTTTTTGGTGATTTTACAACTATGTCATTTGTTGGTGGTACTGGTGGATTTACTATTGTATCATTTTTTGATGGCACTGATGGATTTTCCACTACATCACCTGATGGTGGCACTGGTGGATTTATCACTGTATCATCTGATGGTGGTACTGGTGGATTTATTACTGTATCATCTGATGGTGGTATTGGTGGATTTATCACTGTATCATCTGACGGTGGTACTGGTGGATTTATCACTGTATCATCTGATGGTGGTGATGGCTTAGGTTTATGACCATTTGAGTTATCATTACCATTATCTGGTGGCACTGGTGGATTCACATCAGGGTCTCCATCTGTTGGTACACCTATATTGAAATCAACTTCCTCGCCATTTTTTTGTTCTATTGTATAACTTAATAAATTTTGCTTACTAGTAGGCAATAAAGATGAATGGTCTTTATCACCAAAATCGAAAACTGTCTTAAAATACTGAATAGCTTTTGGGAAAATATAATCATAAGATAAAGCAGATATATTAGCTTTTACATCTGGCTTATTAACACTCTTAAGTTTAAACTTTTCTTGTGTTGAGATTTCTACTTCACCTGTACCTATTACATTTCCATTTTCATCATAAGCAGTTACTCCATCTGGTAACTTTAATTTAACTATACCACTATAACCTACTAAAGCTATAGCTTCTGTTTCATAAGTACCATCTTGATTCTTATCAAATTTAATATCAGTCAAACCATTACTCAGACTAGGTTTTCCTGTATCATTTGGCTTTAATTCTTCACGCCCTGCATTTAATAATGCCTCTAAGTAAGCTTTTGAATTTATTGCTGCTTCCTTACCTTTTAGATACTCAGCTTTTTCCTCTTCAGTCTTTGCACTCTCTATAAACATATCATAAAGCTTTATATTAGCTTGATATTGTTTAAGTCTTTCCTGCTCATTCATTTGCCCAAGCATAATCCAAATAGCATCTTGAGTAGTAGAATGAGTTATACCTTCATATTCTTCTCCACCTAAATTAAATTGTTGCTTATATCCAAATCCATCAAACTCAGAACCCGCATATAGTATAGATTTAATTGCATCTTCGTTTTGATTTTCTTGACCATTAAAATCTTCTGCTGGTAAGTATGGACTCTTATTATGACTAGTTGGAGATTTTAGATGATTATTATAACAAAATGCAGTTTGTTCTCCGTCTTCACCTTCTATTATATATTTCCCATCTTTATAGCCTGCACCTATAAGACCTTCTATTATATAATCAAAAGTTAAAGTTTTTGTAATATCATCAAATCTCACATCAAAATAAGGTCTATTTGAACCATCTGTTTCTTTTAACAAACATGTATTTTTTACTTTTGAATTTTTATTATGCCATAATCCAATATTTGCATCTTTTGAAGTAAGTACCTCACTAATTTCTGACTGTTCATCTGTTTTTACATCATTTTCATCTTCCCAGAAATTATATACAATCTTATTTATTTGAGATACAGTAAGATTAAGAATATCTTCAATATTCTGCTTCAAACTCATTTCTTCTACTTCTAATTCTTCCTCTTCTTCTGATGGTATAATTTCACCTAATGGCTTCTCCCCATCTGGTATCTCTTCACCTGATGGTTTCTCTCCATCTGGTATCTCTTCACCTGATGGCTTCTCCCCATCTGGTATCTCTTCACCTGATGGCTTCTCTCCATCTGGTGTTTCTCCTCCTGATGGCTTCTCTCCGTCTGGTGTTTCCTCTCCTGATGGCTTCTCTCCATCTGGTGTTTCTCCTCCTGATGGCTTCTCTCCATCTGGTGTTTCTCCTCCTGATGGCTTCTCTCCGTCTGGTGTTTCTCCTCCTGATGGCTTCTCTCCGTCTGGTGTTTCTCCTCCTGA
>NZ_JRHN01000049.1 GCF_001299635.1 Clostridioides difficile
CCTCCTGATGGCTTCTCTCCGTCTGGTGTTTCTCCTCCTGATGGCTTCTCTCCGTCTGGTGTTTCTCCTCCTGATGGCTTCTCTCCATCAAGTATTGTATCTTTTCCACTTACTTCGTCAGCATAAGATATTATTGGTGCAAATGCAGTAAATGCCATACTAAAAGCAATTACTAAACTAATTATACTTGATTTTTTAATTTTTATTTTCAAGATTTTCCTCCTATTTATATTTATAGCAGGTTGCACTACTAACTCCATATATCTTTTAAGTGCCCAAATTTAAGATATACTTCACAGTTTCTATAAATAGGTTTTTAGTAATTTTTATTTTTGTAATATTTTTTATTTTTTAAGTGCACTCTTTACAAACATTCTAAAATTATTAGTAAGAGACAAAAACTTATTCTTACATTAAAAAAGATACTGTAGAGTATCTTGAGATAATACAAAACTATTTACTCTATTGGATAATTGACTCAATTCAATTTTTATATGTCAATATGACCACATATCTGAGTTTGTTTTTGTCTAATATAATTTTAATAGCTATTGCCATTATTATATATTAGATATTATATTTTGTCTATTTTTTCCATATTATTTATATTATTCGTTAATGTTATCGACATATCACAACAAAAAAACATCCCCAAAAACAATTTTACAATTTTTTCCAAGGATGTTTTATTATATATTTTTATATTATATTATTTTATTTTTAATCTTACGTCACCTTTTATTCTTCTTATTAATGGGTGATTAACTGTTCTCATTACATGGTCAGTAATATGATATACACCTAATTTTAATTTTGGTGCAGAACCCATTACTGTGTTACTACAGTCAGTACAGTTTCCTATTAATATAACTTCTGCTCCAGCTTTCTTAAATTCTATACATTTTTGAGCTTGTCCTGGACAGTGTCCTGGATTTTCACATTTTAATGCACCTTTAATTTCTTGAGCTTGTTTACATTTTTGAACTGATACTATATCAGTAACTCCCATTTTAGCTGCTATGTCTCTCATTCTTTCTTCATTAGGTCCACATGCACAGACTAAAAGACCCATTTTTCTCTTTTCATTAACAAATGGCATAGTAACTATTATACCACCACTAGTTTTAGTTATTGGAGTATCTAAAGTAGTAGCTTTACCAGTGAAAGGTCCTCCTAAGATTATCTCACCGTATTCACCTTTTATTCCACCAGCTCTTTCAATTAATTCTCCAACAGTAGTCCCAATTGGCACATCTTCAAATACTATAGATTCTTTTCCACTGTTTAATTGACCAACTACAGTTACATTTTTAGATATAACTGGTCTTTTTTGCTCAACAGCTTCTACTATTCTAGTTAATGTTTCTACATTTATTACTACTGCATTAGCTTCTGAAGGTAATTGAGTTGGCTCAAGTAATTTACCTAGAACGTCTCTTACTATCGCTCTCTCTTCTCCCATTGGGTACATGTCAACTAGTTCTGCAACTTCTATATTATCTCCTGGCTTTATTACTTTTTTAAATGCTGCTATTGCTTCTGGATGCTTGCTTTTTATTGCTAGCATACCTTTTCCAGCATTAGTAACTTCCATAGCATATTTTATGCCTTGGTAAACTATCTCTGGTCTTTCTTCTATTTCTTTTATGTTATGAGCTAATAAAGGTTCACATTCAGCAGCATTTGCTAATATTGTTCCACCTTTTAAATCTATGTTTAATTTTATATGAGTAGGGAATCCTGCTCCACCCATACCTACAACTCCAGCTTCTTTAATTAAGTCAAGTATACCTTCTCCTTTTAATGGTTCAAAAGTATCATCTTGTACTTCATCAGCTTCGATTACTATAGCTTGGTCATTTATTTCACTTATTTTTCCACTAACACTGGCATAAATATTTGCTCCTAATCCAGCTGGTTCTGCGATTAGAGTTCCTTTTTTTACTACATCTCCAACACTTACTACTGGTTTATCTGGACCACCAACGTGTTGTTTTAATAAAATAGAATATAGTTTGTTCAACTAGTACGCCCCCTTAAGTATATTAATTTTTTTATAAGCTGTTCAAATAATGTTAATGTTGTTTTTCTATTACAATGTCTTAACATATTGTTTATTTCTATAGAACATATCGCTTATTAACAAAGCAATTTCTATGCCAACTTTTAAACAAACTTATACCCTTTGAAAATACTGTCTTACAGCACCCATAACTTCTTTCAAATATTTAAACTCATTTTATAAAAGTCAATTATTAGACACTTTTTCAACCAATTTAATCTATAATTATTGATATCGCATACATGCATAAAAAGTGTCAAAAAATAGACACCGTCTTTTTATCGACACTTTTCTAACATATACTATATAATTTACCACAACTTTACTTAAAATATACATTTACTACTTGTTAATTCTTAAGTTTCTGCGCTCCATTAGAATCAATTATGTAATTATCTTTATATAATAAGTCTGATATTTTTACTAAACTGTATCCATCTTTTTTAAGCTTACTTATTATAGTGTCCAAATAGTTATCTACATCATTTATATTAGCATGAAATAAAACTATTGAGCCAGGTTGAGATTCTTTTATTACTTTTTCAATTACATGGTTTGGACCAAGCTCTTTCCAGTCTATAGAATCCACATCCCACTTAATTACTTTATAACCTAAATCACTGCAAATGTCCATAGCTTTGTTGTTTGCATCTCCAAAAGGTGGTCTAAACAAATTTGTTTTTTTCCCTGTTATATTAAATATCTTTCCTGATGTAGTTTCTATTTCTTTTTTTATGTCTTCTTTTGATATTTCTTTCAAATTCGCATGGGTATTTGAATGATTGCCAATTTCATGTCCCTTTTCATCTATAGCCTTCACAATATCTTGATTATCATCTACCCAGCTACCAACTAGAAAAAAAGTAGCTTTTACATTATGTTTATCTAAAATCTTTAAAATTTCATCCATATTATTAGTTCCCCAAGCAACATCAAAACTTAAAGCTACTTTTTTCTCATTTGTATCAACTTTATATATAGGCATTTTTGAGTTATCAGACTTAGAACACATATACTTTATTCCATAAACAAGAGCAAATATTAATACTAATAATAATGAAAAAAATAAAACACTATATATCAAAGCTTTAGTTCTTTTGACTTCTCTTTTCATACTATTCCCCCTTTTAAATAATTTCTTCTATATTTAAAATTTATTTTTTTTTAGCTCAAAAAAGTACTGTAATATTTAATTTATAAGACAATAAGTAAAAAAACAAAATCTATATCGTTCTAGTTAAACGCTCTAAAATACCCGTTTATTTAATTTTTTAATATTTTTTACATTTTTACCTTTATTTTTCTGTATATATTATTTTTATTTTGGAGAAATTAGTATTAACATCACATAAATAAAAGTGTTGTTAGACATCATAAACTAATTATTTGAGGAGGAAATTTACTATGTCAAATTCAAACAGAACAGTAGTGCCAGAAGCAAAAGCTGCTTTAAACCAAATGAAATTAGAAATAGCTAACGAAATAGGTTTATCTAACTATGAAAACATAGACAAAGGAAACTTAACAGCTAGAGAAAATGGATATGTTGGTGGATACATGACTAAGAAATTAGTTGAAATGGCTGAAAGACAAATGGCTGGAAAATAGATAGTAAATTTTGACACCTGGGTATCAACAGGGCTGCTAATTAGCAGCCCTGTTTCTCTGTATTTATTTGTAAAATTAATTTTATATGATTTGTTAAAGATTAATAATACTATATAAATTGTTCTTTTAATTTTGTATGAATTAGTTTAATATATTATATATAGAAATAGTTTGACGGAGGATGATATTTATGTTTGAAAACTCGTCTGAAGAATTAGCGTATCATAAACTTTTAATTTTATATATATTAGAAAAAATTAAAATGGATTTAACTAATTCTCAAATAACTCAAGTAGTATTAGAGACTGAGATGATGAATTATTTTTCATTACAACAGCTTTTATCTCAGCTTATGGAATCTAAGTTTTTGACTACATATAAAGACTCTGACAGAGAATATTATGCTCTTACTCAAAGAGGCGTAGAAAGTCTAGAATACTTCTTTAATCGAATACCTACTAGTGTTACAGAAAAAATAGACAAGTATATAGATTCTAATAAAGAAAATTTACTAGCAGATACTCAAGTAAAGTCTAGTTTTGTAAAACAAAGTGATAATGAATTTATTGTCAACCTTAGAGTCATAGAAAATCAGTCTAACTTAATAGATTTAAATCTAAATGTTTCATCAGAGAAACAGGCAAAGCTTATTTGCAACAACTGGAAAAATAATGCATCTTATATGTATGCCGAAGTTATCGACTTACTTATAAGAGACATACATTAAAGCCTACAAACAAATTATAGTTGTAGGCTCTTTTCCTACCTTGATTTCTTTTATTAATTTGTTATTTGCAGTTTCGTAAACTTTCACTGAGTTTTCTTGTGTATCTGACACAAATAATAACCTTTCATCTTTAGATATTTCTAATCCCTGTGGAATTCCATTTATCTCAATATTCCCAATGTATCTACTTGTTGTATAATCTAAAATTCTCACATTATTATAACCCAAATCAGCAACATAAACTTTTTTCCCACTATAATTAAATCTTATTTCTACTGGTAATAAGAATTCATATAATACCTTTTTTATATCCATACTTACTTCGTCAACTATTATAAGCTTTCCATCAAGTGTTGATATATACATTTCTTTCTTTTGTTTATCAAGTTCTATATGCCATGCTCTAAAGTCCATATTAATTTTCTTTTGTATATTTTTATTTATTGTATCTATACATACTATTGAATTTATACATGGTACATATAACTTTTTACTTTCTCTGTCAAAATCAAATCCATGTGGCATGTTATCAACACCAATAATTCCTATTGGATTTAATGTGTTTTTATCCAATACGTATATACTATTAGAATCTTCATTTGCTACAAATAATTCATTATCACTAAGTACAACTTGACTAAGACTTCCTCCTATGGAAACAGTATCAATTATTTTATCATTGCTTAAATCTAAGACATAGAGTATCCCATTACTTGAACTAGGTATGTATATTAAATTTTTTTCTTTTTCTATGCAAAAATGATGTGGATATATATTATCTTCTAATACTATTTCCTTTTCTAGCTCAAGTGTAGAATAATCAACTATACTAATACTCTTTGATAGATAGTTAGAAATATAGATTTTCACATAACCCCTCCTCTCCACAATACATATACTACAATAATATATTATTTCATTAGCTTGTATTATGCTTTATAGTTGCATTATTACGCATATATTTGGTATTATTATTAATGTTAAAAAAATGAAATATATTTAATGGAGGTCTTTTTAATGAAAGTAACATTTAACCCAAGTGGTGTTTGTTGTAGAGAAATGGTTTTTGAAGTTGATGAAAATAATGTGATTGTTGATGCTGAGTTCATAGGAGGATGTAATGGTAATTTATCAGGACTTAGAAGCTTAATAATTGGTCAAAATGCTCTTGAAGTTGCTGATAAATTAAATGGTATTGATTGTGGTGGAAAAGGTACTTCTTGCCCTGACCAGCTATCTAAAGCTATCCGTCAATCTATATAATCACCACTATATAAATATCAGAAAAATTATTAAAAACTTACTTTATATAAAAAAGAGCTACCTACTAACTTAGATAGCTTTTTTTTATATATTTATTTTATAAAGTTATAATTTATTTACTAAAGTTCTAACTGTCCCAATCATATATAAAGAACCTGCACTTATTATAACATCATCTTTATTTGATGTTTCCAATGTGTAATTTACTGCATCTTCTATCTCATGCTTTGATGTTACATCATCTACATATTTTAATACTTTTTCTTTTAATGTATCTGAATTTATAGCTCTTGGATTATTAGGAGTTGTTGTTATTACCTTATTAAAATGTGGCAATAATATATTTAAAACACTATCAATGTCTTTATCTTCTAGCATACCTATTAATAGGGTTAAACTTCTATCTTTAAAATTCTTATTAAGTGCTTTTGCTAAAGATTTTGCTCCATCTTCATTATGTGCACCATCTATTATAAAAATTGGATTTTCTTTTATTTTTTCTATTCTTCCTGGCCACTTAGTATTTATAAGTCCTTTTCTTATAGATTCTTCACTTATCTTTTCTAATTTGTTTATATCTTTTAAATATTTTATTACACTCATCGCCAATATAGAATTATTTATCTGATGTTCACCTATCAATTTTATTTCAAGGTCTTTGTAAATTTCTTTCATTACAGTACAGTCATATATTTGAGAGTCTATATCTGATTTTTTTATATTTATATCATCAAAATTAACTTCTATATATTGTGCTTTTTTCTCATTACAAACTGACTTTATGACATTTTTTACTTCATCAGTTTGGTCATATACTAGTACTACTCCATTTTCCTTTATTATCCCAGCCTTTTCATATGCTATTTTTTCTATTGTGTCTCCAAGTATTCCTGTATGGTCTAAACTTATAGATGCTATTACACTTACAAGTGATTTTGTTATTATATTGGTAGCATCATATCTTCCACCTAAACCAACTTCTAAAGCAACAAAATCCACATTTTGTTCTGAATAGTAATAAAATGCCATTGCAGTAACCACCTCGAACTCTGTTGGATATGCATAGCCTTGTTCTACCATAATATCTATTTTTTCTTTTATTAATTCAATTATCCTAGCAACATCGTCTTGTGGTATATTTTCTCCATTTACTCTTATACGTTCAGTAAAGGTTTCTAAATACGGAGATGTATATAAACCAACTTTATATCCACACTCTCTTAGTATATTAGAAACAAAAGAACACACTGAGCCTTTTCCATTAGTTCCAGCTACATGTATTATATTTAAAGTTTCTTGTGGGTTCCCCAATAATTCTAATAATTTTCCAATATTCTCTAGACCTAATCTTATACCAAACTTATTGGTTTGTGATATGTACTCTAATGCTTCTTCATATTTCATTATCTAATTCCCCCTGTATCGGCATTTTCTTTTATGTTATCTAATTATAGTATATTTTTTGCTTTTAATCTACTGACAAAGAATACATATAATCTAATACCTTATACATTAAATCTAATTACTAATTCCTTATTTATAATTTTTTGTTTTTATACATTTCTACTAACTCAGTTAATGTATATATCGAAACTAAATCATACTTTGATATATCCATATAATTAAATTTTATGTTAAATACCCGTTCTAGTTTTTGAAGCAAACTAAAACAATTATCATAAACTAATCCTATCTCTTTATTAAAAAGACTACATTGAAATAATTTTTCATTATCAACTTTAATATTTAAGCAATCTCTAACAACATCAGCGACTTTCATAAGAAGAACATTTTCTTTGTCATACAAATCTAGTTTAAAGTTTGGAATTCTACTATATTCATCTAAATCAAAACTATCCCAATTATTTTTAATTGCTAACAGTTCAAGTTTATCATTTAAATCAGATATTGTTATATCTGGATTTTCAGACAATATCTTAGCTATTTTACCAGTAAACTTTGCTGCTACATAGCTATTACACTTTGGTGGTAATCTATAAGAATTATTTATATCACAACTTATATACGAATTACTATCCATAACACATTGAACATCATATTTTTTATTGTACCAAAAAGAATCATCTACATCTAAGGTAAATCCTCTCACTCCTATAACATTATTAAACATTGCTGGATAACTTAAGTCAAATTCATTAGATAATGAACATACTATTATTTTCCCTTTTCTAAACAATTCATAACAAACTTCAAATAATCCCTTGACACTTTCTACTCCTATGACTGATAAACTTAAGTTAATCAATCTTATGTTTGTGTCTAAAAGATATTTTAATGCTTCTTCAAGAACTTTTATATTTGCGATGCTATCTTTACCTAAAACTTTTATAACAAATAGCTCTACATCTTCATACTCCTTCTTTATTATTGATGCACAAGCAGTTCCATGACCATCTTCATCATCAAATTTATCTGATATAAAAATATAATCATGTATACATTCAAAAGCAATTCCTCCAACTAAGTTATCCTTTAAGTAATCATGTTCTTTATCTATTCCTGTATCTAATACTGCAACCTTAACTTTATTATTCATATCACATATATTCTCCATTACTAAAAGTTTTTAATATATCTATGTTAATAGTTCATCTTAAATTTTAATTTAAGTTGCACAATTTCTCTTTTAAATGCCATATTTACTTCTAAAAACATAAATTAAGTATACTATATATTCAATTTATATTCATTATATCAATTATTATCATTAAATTGTTAAATAATAAGATAAAATTTTTAGATTTATATCACAATTTAGAATTATTTGTAAAAAGGAGATTATCCTTCTTATTAGACAATCCCCTTGTATACTTTATTCATATATATTTATAATTAACCACCAATTACACATTCTACTTTTTTACTTAAATATCATAAACCTCAATTTTATTTATGAGAATAATTATTTATATACTATAAGAACATTAATTTAAATGTAATTGTCTTGTAATACATTCTACAATGTATGAATCAATATGTAAAAAAACACTCAAGATAGCGAATAAATATATATTTAAATCAGCACATAAAAACTTGCACTCTGCACACTCATAAAATTTATATAGTCATTATCCTAAGGATTGATACCTAAACCCTTATATATTATATCATATTTCAATAAATAAATTGCATAAAAGGGAATCTTTTAATAGAACTAAACTATTTATAAATTCATTACTATAAATTCTACAAATTATAAATGCTTATTTTAATATATACTGTATTGCCTCAGACATTGATATAACTAATTAAAATAGATATAATAAAATGAAACAAATATTTATAGAATTTTATAAATATTCATTATTTTAAAGAGGTGATTATATTTGAAAGAAGAAATATCAAGAAAAGAAATTTTAAAGGAAAGTTTTCTGACATCAATCCCAATATTTCTAGGATATATCCCATTAGGACTTATTTGCGGTATTATGCTTCAAAAAGCAGGTTTATCTGCCTTTTACATACTAATGATGTCACTTATGGTATTTGCAGGTAGTTCACAGTTTGTGGCTGCTTCAATGCTAGCTTCAAATGGAAGTATAACTTCAATAGTACTAACCACATTTATATTGAATCTTCGTAATTTTTTAATGAGCTCCAACTTACATATGCATATAAAAAATAAAAATATGAGGTTTTTAATGTATTTTTGTCATGGTGTTACAGATGAAACATTTGCTATAAACTTAGAAAAATATACTTATAGTAATTGGACAGATAAACACGCATTATACCTAAACAATCTTTGTATACTAGTATGGGCTGGTAGTTGTTTCTTAGGAGCATTTCTTGGAGAAATTGTCACTATAAGTGATTCTGTAGCAAGCTTTCTACTTATAGCAATGTTCATAACATTAGTAGTTAATCAAATTAAAAGTAAAGTATACATACTAGTTTCAACGCTTTCTATCCTATTATCAATAATTTTATATACTTTCTTTAAAAGTAGTTTAGTCATCATAATAGCATCTATTTTATCTGCTTTATTTGGCTTTTATATACAAAAGTTAACTCGCAAGAAGGAGGAAATCCATGAATACTAATTACATACTTGTAGTTATTTTAGGTATGGCAATTGTTACTTATATTCCAAGAATTTTACCTATGATAATACTTTCAAAAAATGATATGCCTGATTCTATTAAAGACATCATGAAGTTTATACCTATTGCTATACTTAGTTCACTCATAGCAAAAGATATTTTTTTTAATGGAGATAATCTATATATGTCATTAACTAATCCCAAAATTATATCAGGTATAATAGTACTATTAGTAGCTTATAAATTCAAGTCTATTGCTATCTCAATAGCTGTAGGTGCAATATCTATATGCTTTTTTGGAGTCATATTGTAAAATTTAATATATGTTAATGCATAGTAAAAAACTAAAATACTACATATAGAAATTATCTATAATATACTAATAATTAATCTATTATAATTGTACACTCCACATAATGAAACAATACCTAGAATCTATAAGCTACTATTTTACATCATAATAAAGGCCGTCTTAATACAGAGAATTTTTTCTATATTAAGACAGTCTTGAATAAATAGCTCTGTGATGACTTTAAATATTTTTTAAATATTTTAATTTACCTTTTTCAAAATTAATACATTATATCACATAACAAGCTTGTTAATGCTACTTTTAAATCTTTGAGTCTATACTTACTAATTGGTATAAATTTCTCATTAATAGTAATCATATTATCACCAAGATCTTCTATTCTTCTCAAATTGACAATAAAACTTGTATGACATCTGAAAAATCCATTTTCACACAATAATTTTTCTGCTTGTTTCATGCTCATATTGGCTTTATAATCTCTCCCTAATGTATGTACAACTAAATCTCTCTTTACAGTTTCAACATATAAAATAGAATCTATAAGTATTCTATTAAATCCTTTTTTACTATTTAAAACTATATAACGCTCCTTCTTTCTTTGAAGGTTATCAATACAAAGATTTACACCCATTGCAAAGTTACTATACTCTATAGGCTTTACTAAATATCTATAAGCACGTACTTCATAACCCTGGGGGGCATACTCTGAAAAAGCAGTTGTAAATATAATTTCTACTTTTTCATCAAACTTTCTTATCTTTTTAGCCACCTCAATTCCATTGATATCTTTCATTTGGATATCTAAAAATATAATGTCAATTTTTTCTGGGTATTTAGATATTAAATCTTCTCCACAAGAGAATTCCAGTATTTGATAATTTAGACACCTTTCAGACAAAAGTTTTTCTGCAAATTCCTTAAGTATGCTTCTTTGTATTTTTTCGTCATCACATATAACTACCCTGAACATAATATCACCTCCAAATCTAAAATATCATTTAGTTTACTTTATTTCAATTTACAAACTGTACTCATTGACTTTTATATTCAAATTTCTTTACAAACTTAAATTGTCGATTAAACTACTTCTAGTAATTATCTTTGATACATAAACTTAAATTATGATAAATTCATCTATTTTTCTAGATATATTGTGCAAAAAATATATGAAGGCAAACGTAATCTGTATTTTATCATCCTATATTAAATATCATAATATAGCAAATTTTTATTGCTCATAAATTTTTTAGATAT
This sequence comes from Clostridioides difficile, assembly GCF_001299635.1. Lineage (GTDB taxonomy): Bacteria > Bacillota > Clostridia > Peptostreptococcales > Peptostreptococcaceae > Clostridioides > Clostridioides difficile_A. The sequence continues at coordinate 11,292 of NZ_JRHN01000049.1, forward strand.
AAGATTAATATCATCATAAATAAGATAAAAATATAACACATCTGTAATGAATTATAACATCATATTTGTATATATAGAAAGAAAAACATACAAAAAGTACAGATTACGTACTTTTTGTATGTTTTTATTAACTCTAGTATTTATTTTATTTTAGATTCTAAATTTGTTAATCTTTCATCAACAGATTTAATCATTTCTTCAAATTTTTCTTTTTTAGCTTTTTCTTCTTCAATTAAACTTTCAGGAGCTTTTGCTAAGAATCCTTGGTTTGCAAGTTTTCCATTAACTCTCTTTATTTCTCCCTCTAATTTTTTCTTTTCTTTAGATAATCTCTCAATTTCTTTTTCAAAGTCAACTAGTTCATTAAGAGGTATAAATATTTCAACACCATCAATAACTACTCCAACTGCATCTTCTGGAACATTAGATTTATCTTTTGCTATTTCAACATTTGAAGCAGATGCTAAAGTTATAAAATAATCTTTACCAAGTTCAATAGCTTCTACCTTTTCTTCACTTGGTACTATTATCAACTTAGCTTTCTTAGAAGGTGGTACATTCATTTCTGCTCTCACATTTCTTATACTTCTTATACCTTCCATCAATAAATTCATCATTTCTTCTTCTTCAACCATATTATCTTCTTCATTATATTTTGGCCACTCAGATACTATTATACATCCTTCAACAGTAGGAAGGTAAGTGTATATCTCCTCTGTTATAAATGGCATATATGGATGTAATAATTTTAATATCTTTTCAAGAACATAAGTCAATGTGTATAATGCTGCGGACTTAGCATCTGTATCTTCTCCATATAATCTAGGTTTAACCATTTCAATATACCAGTCACAGTACTCTGACCAAGTGAAATCATATATCTTTTGAAGTGCTATTCCTAAATCAAACTTATCCATGTTATTAGTTGCTTCTTTTACAATATTATTTGCTCTTGATATTATCCATTTATCTGCTAGAGTTAAATTATCTTTAACACTTTCTCTAGTTATGTTTTTAATTATATCTTCATCAATATTCATAAATACAAATCTTGATGCATTCCACAATTTATTAGCAAAGTTTCTAGCAAATTCTACTCTTTCCATATAAAATCTCATATCATTTCCTGGGGAATTTCCAGTTGTTAATGTAAATCTTAGTGCATCAGCTCCATATTGCTCGATTATCTCTAATGGGTCAATACCATTTCCTAAAGATTTACTCATCTTTCTACCTTGAGAATCTCTTACTAATCCATGAACTAATACATGGTCAAATGGCTTCTCATTCATACAGAACATACCTGCAAAAGCCATTCTAACTACCCAGAAGAATATTATATCATATCCTGTAACAAGTACACTTGTTGGGTAATAGTAGTCTAAAGCTTCAGTTTTATTTGGCCATCCTAGAGTAGAGAAAGGCCATAGTGCAGAACTAAACCAAGTATCTAATGCATCTTCATCTTGTTTAAAATGAGTACTTCCACATTTAGGACATTTATCAGGCATTTGTTTTGCTACTACTATTTCTCCACATTCTTGACAATAATAAGCTGGTATTTGATGACCCCACCATAATTGTCTTGATATACACCAATCTCTTATATTTTCTAACCATTGTAAATAAGTTTTATCAAATTTTTCTGGAACAAATTCTAGTTCTCCATTTTTAAGAATATCTATAGCTGGTTTTGCAAGTTCATCCATCTTAACAAACCATTGCTCTGATAATCTAGGCTCAACTATTGTATGGCATCTATAACAAGTTCCTACATTATGATTATGCTCTTTTATGTTAATTAGGTAACCTTGCTCTTTTAAGTCTGCTACGATAGCTTTTCTACACTCAAATCTATCCATACCTTCATATTTTCCACAAACTTCATTCATAGTTCCATCTTCATTCATAGTATTTAACTGTTCAAGATTATGTCTTAATCCTACTTCAAAATCATTAGGGTCATGTGCTGGAGTCATCTTAACTGCACCAGTTCCAAACTCTAAGTCAACATAACTATCTGCAACTATTGGAAGTTCTCTTCCTACTAATGGAAGTATTGCTGTTTTTCCTATTAAGTGTTTGTATCTATCGTCTTCTGGATTTACTGCTATACCAGTATCTCCTATCATTGTCTCAGGTCTAGTTGTAGCTATTTCTAAGAAATCCTCACTATCTTTCAGTGGATATTTTATATGATAAAAGTTTCCGTCATGTTCTTCATGTTCAACTTCTGCATCTGATAAAGTAGTTTTACAATCTGGGCACCAGTTTATTATTCTATTTCCTCTGTATATATGACCTTTTTCATACAATTTTACAAAGAATTCTATAACTGCTTCATTACACCCTTCATCCATAGTAAATCTCTCTTTATCCCAATCGCAAGAATCTCCTAATTGCTTAAGCTGATTAGATATCTTTCCTCCAAATTCATCTTTCCATTCCCAAGCTCTCTTTAGAAATTCATCTCTACCTATTTCATACTTTGTTTTACCTTCTTCTTTTTTTATTCTTTCAACAACTTTAACTTCAGTTGCTATAGAAGCATGGTCTGTTCCTGGAAGCCAAAAAGCTTCATACCCATCCATACGCTTCCATCTAATTAATATATCTTGAAGTGTATGGTCAAGAGCGTGTCCCATATGCAATTGTCCTGTTATGTTTGGTGGTGGCATCATTATTGTAAATGGCTTTTTATCTGGGTTTGGTTTAGATTTAAAATACCCCTCGTCCATCCATTTTTTATATAACCTAGCCTCAAAATCTTTTGGATTATAAGTTTTTGATAAGTTCGTATTTTCCATTGTCTTGCCTCCTATATTTTTATAAATAAATTTTTAAAATATCTCTAGAAATAAAAAAGAGCCCTTCATCCTCTTTAAAAAGGACGAAAAGCTCGCGTTACCACCTTAATTCCAAAGCTTAAAACACATTAATATATAACTAAATATTACTTAATGTTATTTTATCAACTTTGACTCTCAAAGAATTTAACGGTTCTAACCGTCTAAACTTACTAACAGTTCAGTTTAGAAACTCCAAAGCTACATTCAGTAAACCTTATACTTAGAAAATCTTACAGCCAATGAATTTTCCTCTCTTTTAGTAGTATTTACTTACTCCTCTTCTTCTCAGTCTTTAATGTTACATATTATTATATACAAATATTATTCTTTTTGTCAATTATTTTTATTTTATTTTTTCTGAATTTTCTCAATTATCTTTTTATATTTTATGATAATTGTTATTTTCTATACCATCTTTCCAACTTATTTTATCATGACAGTAAATTATACTATTATTTTGTTTAAATCTTAACAGTATTTTCTTAATTTTAAATTATATTTTCTTTATATTTCCTTTATTATTCTATATTTTTTATATTCTATTTTATAAATTATATGTTTTATTTCATAAATAATTTACTTTATTTTTTACTATATTTAAATTTATTATAAGTTTTCTTGCCAGAAATTTTTAGGTGTGATATTCTCTGTAATCGGTAATATTGTATATCCTCTCTCTTTTAAAATTCTTATAATGTTATTTAGAGCATTTAAACTTTGTTCTTTCTCATGAATTAACACTACCAATTCATCTCTTTTTCTTCCATAATACAATATATTACTAACTATTTGACTTGTAGAAGATTTCCAATCTTGTGTATCCAAATTCCAATCCCAAATTAAGTAATCATTTGCCATAAGTTTACTATATGAACCTTCTGGCATATATGGCTTACTTCCATATGGCAATCTTATTAATTTTGAGCTCTGACCAGTTATATCTTGTAAAGTATCATTACATGTATTAAACTCACCAACTGTTACCTCTGGGCTTTTATATAGCTTATGTATATCATGACTTACACTATGAAAACCTATTGAATTTTTTTCTTCTAATACTCTTTTTACTTCTTCCTTATGGTTTTTCATATTTTGATTAAGCATGAAAAATGTCGCTTTGACATCATTTTCTTTTAAAATATCAAGAAGTGCATTTGTATATTTTGATGGTCCATCATCTATTGTTATGTATGCTACTTTTTCAGAAGTAGCTCCTGGCCCTTTTGTTTCCTCTTGAGATGCTTTATACATAATTTCTCCTAAAGTATTATTTTGAGAAAGTAATTCTAGTGTATTTTCATCTTTTGTGCTTATATTTTGGACTGGAACATTATTAATTTTTTCTTCTAATAATGTTCCAGTTAAAATTAAAACAGCTATAAGAAATATCCTTATAATTACATGAAAAGCAGTCTTATTATCTTTAATTTTCATCCCCCATATCTCCCTTTTATAAAAGCATAAGTTTAAGAGTAAAAAAATTATTTTTTATACTTATTCTCTTTCTTATTGCTTTTTATATCTCTACTAAATATTTTTTTAACTTTTTCTTCTTCCTTTTCTCCTAAAGAGTCTACTCTTTTGATTCCCAAAGAAGTTAAAAATTGTAATACATTTAAATTGTCAAACGGAGTTTCCATATTTGTACTTTCACTATATTCATCGACATTTTTAGTTCCTTCTTCTACACTTAGAATACGCTTAGGACCTCCCACACAGCCTCCTACACACCCCATTCCTTCTATAAATGTAGCTTCTATCTCATTATTTAAAACTTTCTTTAAACCGTCCATACATTCTTTTGTTCCTTCAAATGCTTTTTCTTCAAATTTTATGTTTTTGTCAATTCTTCTAACTGATAATTTAACCGCTTTACTTACACCTCCTGTTCTAGCATAAACTCTACCTGAAAGGGATGCCTCTACTCTATTACTTTCATCCATTATCGCTGGATTTAACTCTAATGCATCAAATATTTCTTGTAACTCTTTAAATGTAAGCACAAAATCAACTGCATCCTTTATATCTTCTAACATTGCTTCTTTCTTTTTCGCCATGCAAGGACCTATGAATACAACTTTAGCATCTGGATTCAAAATTTTTACAGCTCTACCACAAGCAATCATAGGAGAAACAGATGGCGATACATTCTCCAATATTTGAGGAAAACTATTCTGTATCAAACTGACCCAAATAGGACAGCAACAACTAGTTATAAAGCATCCTTCTTCATCTTTTTTCATATGTTCGTAATAGTCATATGCTTCTTTTGCAGTAAGCATATCCGCCGCCAAAGCAACTTCTATCATATCTTCAAAGCCTATCTTTTTTAATGCAGTTCTTAATTTACCAGGGCTTACATCTTTTCCAAACTGACCTACAAAAGCTGGTGCTACTATTGCATATACGGGACTCTTTATGTCTTTTAACAATTTTATCATTGGTATAAATTCTATCTTATCTGATATTGCACCCAACTTACATCTTGATACACAATCACCACAAGCACTACATACATCTTCCTCATTACAATTAATATGCTTGCTTCTTATTTTACATGACTTATCTTCCTTATTATTTTCATCACAATATTTACAAGCATCTGATATTATAGATATTATTGGTCTTTTGACTTCATCTAAATTTACAGCTTCATGTAGTGTATCTTTTAAATTTTTGTCTGTGTCTCCTGTTACATCTAATCCCATAGTCACCCTAATTAAATTTACCATAGTATCTTTATCAAATTTTTCACCAAAATTAGTTTTTAAATTTTCATTTAAGTTTTCATTTAATATTTTTTCAGGTAAGTTTTCAATATCCTCTGTATCATCATTCCAAACTGCCTTTACAAGTTCTCCAAAAAGCTTCATCTTATATATTTCTAATATTTTAGAATTATCATTTCTAGTATCCATAAAAAATAGTACCTCCGTAAATTAAACTTCTATATGTTTAATATTTACAAAGATACTATTTTTTATTTATTATTTACTTACTATTATTGATATAATTTATTTAATTTCTTTAACATCTCTATTTCAAGCATTATTTTCATTAAATGATAGTTGAATACAGGACTTTTTTCTTCATCTATATTCCAGTCTAATTCATCTACATTATATATTTTCTTAAGGTATTTATATGTATGCTCCTTCAAATAAAGTTTATTTTCTAGTAACTCTATAGACTGCATGTGAAAATGTATCTCTCTACATATCCTTAAGGCATTCTCAATTTTTTCTATATTAGTTTCACTCAAACTATAATCCAACTCATCAATAAGTTTTGAGTATATTTCTTCTAATTTTTCTACTTCTTCTTCAAATCTCTCTACATCTAAATTATTTTTTCTGAGTATTTTATCTTCAATAAGTAACATTGAAAGTTCTTCTATCTTTTTAAATTCATCTATAACACTATTTAGATAATTTGGTCTAGCAACATAATAATTAACAAGTACCCCAAATAAAACACCTACAGATGTATCTAATACTCTATGTAAAGAATAATATACAGGGTCATTATTACCTACACCTAAATGTATAGCCAGAAAGGTTACACAAGCAACTACTACTGACTTTATTTTAAACAGATTACATAAATATATTGAGCACATTACTCCTAGACCACATAAAAATGGGTCTCCAGCTTTAGTGATGGCAAATATGAATCCTATTATACCACCTAAAATAGTACCTTCCACTCTATTGATTCCTGTTTTTAAAGAACCTTTTACTGTATCTTGAACAGAAATTATACATGCTACCAAAGAATAAAACATATTCTCAACTAAATAGTCACCAAGGAGCATACATAAAGTTACACTAATTCCTGTCTTTATGGTTCTCATACCCATCTTTTGAAGTTTCAAAGTTCCACCTCCTAAAAAGCACCTTATATAAAATACGCATCCTCATATTTAATATGTTCCTAGTATATCACAATTTTTTAAATTTACCCATTAATCATATTTTTTTATCAATTACTTCTTAATTTAGACAATAAAAAAAACTGCTTTAAAGCAGTTTTTTTATCCTATCTCTACCATTTTACCTTCAATTGCAAAAATTATCTTTTCACATACATTTGTTATGTGGTCTCCAATTCGTTCAAGGTATCTTCCTATAAGTAAAAGTTTTACTCCTTGGTCTATAGTATTCGTATTTTCATGCATTATTTTTAGACAATCAATTTGTACTTGTTCATACAAACCATCTACAATATCATCTTTAGTTCCTACATCATAAGCTATACTTGCATCAAATAAGATTAAAGCTTCTCTAGTCTGAGACATCATATCCTTACACTCTTTTGCCATCTTAGGAATATCTATCAGCTCTTTTATATAAGCTTCTCCACCTATTTTCAACATTTCTCTAGCTATGTTGGCTGCATAATCTCCTATTCTTTCTAACTCTATTGATATATTTCCTAATGAATAGATAAATCTTAAGTCTCTTGCCATTGGTTGCTTTAATACTATTAGTTCTATACTTTTATCTCTTATCTCTTCTCTCAATTTATTTATCTCTTCATCATTTTCTACTACTTTTCTTGCACCCTCTAAATCCTTCTCTATCATACAAGTCACAGACTTTTCTATTGCTTCTTCACATTTTTCCATCATAAGTACTGTTTGTTCCTTTAAAGTATCAATACTTATATCTAAGCTATTATTGACCATTGTCTAACTCCTTTATAGTTATATATTTTAACCAAATCTACCTGTTATATAGTCTTCTGTTCTTTTATCTACAGGAGTGGTAAACATAGTTTTTGTATCACTAAATTCTATAACCTCTCCATTTAAGAAAAAAGCTGTTTCATCTGATATACGAGCAGCTTGCTGCATATTATGAGTAACTATGACTATTGTGTAGTCTTTTTTTAAGTCTTCTATAAGTTCCTCAACTTTTAATGTTGAAATTGGGTCTAAGGCAGATGTAGGTTCATCCATTAGAATAACTTCTGGTCTCATAGCAATTGCTCTTGCTATACATATACGTTGTTGCTGTCCACCAGACAATCCTAATGCAGATGATTTAAGTCTATCTTTAACCTCATCCCAAATAGCTGCCCCTTTCAAACTCTCTTCTACAATCTTATCTAATTGCTTCTTATCTCTTAGTCCCTGTGTACGAGGACCATATGCAACATTATCATATATACTCATAGGAAATGGATTTGGTTTTTGAAATACCATCCCTACTTTAGTACGAAGATTTATTACATCATCTGAAGTATATATGTCTTCTCCATCCACAAAGATGTTTCCTTTAATTGTTACATCTTCTATTAGGTCATTCATTCTGTTTAATGTTCTTATAAAAGTTGATTTTCCACATCCAGATGGTCCTATTAAAGCAGTAACTTTATTTTCTTTTATATCCATATTTATTTTATTTAATGCTTGCTTGTCACCATAAAATAAATCCAAATCTTTTACACTCATTTTTATCTTATCGATTAATTCCATTATTCACACCTCTTAAATTTAATAATTAGCCTTATTTAATTTCTTAGCGACAAATCTTGCTAGCATGTTTAGTGCTAATACAATTACTATCAAAACAATTCCTATACTAGCTGCTGTTGCTATATCTCCACTCTCTTTAGTTAGTAAGTATGAGTGTACAGTTAGTGTTCTTGCACTATCAAATATTCCACCTGGCATCTTAGCTACAGTACCTGCTGTAAGTAAGATTGCAGCTGATTCCCCAATTATACGACCAACTGACAAGATTACTCCTGATAAGATTCCTGGTATCGCACTTGGAAGTACTACCTTGTATAAAGTCTGAAATTTAGTAGCCCCTAATGCTAATGATGACTCTCTATATGCTTGAGGAACTGTCTTTAAAGCTTCTTCTGTTGTACGAATTATTACTGGTAAAATTATTATTGCTACTGTAAGAGAACCTGCAACTATTGAGTATCCCATTTTTAATGTAACAACAAAGAAAATTCCTCCAAATAATCCATACACTATAGATGGTATTCCTGATAAACTTTCAGTTGCAAATCTTATTGCTGTAACTGCTTTTCCTTTTTTTGCATACTCTTGCAAATATATAGCAGCTAAGATTCCTATAGGAGTTGCTACAACTATAGAAACTACTACTGTGTATAATGTTGTAATTATCATTGGAAGTATACCACCATCACCTGATGCTGAATAATTGCTAAATAAGAAATTAAAATTCATATTTCCAATTCCCTTTATAAATATAAATCCTACTATGACTACTAACGATACTATTGTAAATAGTGCTGATAGGTATACTAATAACTTTAATGTATTTTCTCTGAACTTTCTCATCCTAATTTACCGCCTTATTTGAAAGTTTATTTAAAACTAAGTTTAAAATTAATATAAATGTGAACAATACTACTCCAGTTGCAAATAGCATTTCTTGATGTGTACCAAACGCATATCCCATTTCAAGTGCTATATTAGTTGTAAGTGGTCTTACACTATCTGTTATTGAAGTTGGCATAACTGGTGAGTTCCCTGCAACAAGTATTACTGCCATTGTTTCTCCTAAAGCTCTTCCTACTCCTAATACCACTGCAGCTAATACTCCAGATTTTGCAGCTGGTAATACAACTTTAAATATTGTTTCTATTTTTGATGCACCAAGTGCTAATGAACCTTCTTTATATGCTTTTGGTACTGCTCTTATAGCTGTTTCTGATACAGATATTATTGTTGGTAACATCATTACTGCTAATACTATTACTATTGCTAATAAACTTTGACCTTTTGGAAGATTGAATATGTTTTGTATCATTGGAACTATCACCGCAAGACCAAATACACCATATAATACTGAAGGTATACCTGCTAGAAGTTCAACTGCTGGTGACATTATTTTTGCTAATCTCTTAGGTGCTACTTCTGCTATAAATATAGATGTTAATATTCCTACTGGTACTCCTATCACAAGTGCTCCAAGTGTTGCAAATATTGAAGCTACTATCATAGATGATATTCCAAATTTATTAGCAGAAGGAACCCAATCTGCACCAGTTAAAAAATCTATAAATGAGTATCCCTCAAATATAAATGGTCTTAGACCTTTATAAAATACAAATCCTATTATCAAAAGTAAACTTGCAACTGCTACCAAAGCACTAAGTAGAAAAATATTTTTTGCTACTTTTTCAACTATATATTTTGTCTTGTTGCCATTATTGTCATTTTTTTCTAAACCTACTAACCTAGATTTTACTATCATAATATCCTCCCATTAAAATATACTTATCGATTTTAATTCTGTATTCAAAATTTAAATTTTTATAATTCGTATCAATTAAATTTTCTATACTTTTATTCTACTTTTTTTAAGTTAAATCTATATTAGGATTAAGTTAAACAAGTGTAAAATTATATTCACTTTTTTAACATCGATTTTACTTTTAGAACTATTTTTGACATTTAGTTTACATTATGATGTTATTTGATTATATTAAAATAGCAGATATAAGTAATAATACATTTTTCATGTAACTCATTACTTATATCTGCTATTGATATTTATTAATTAAATTTAGTCCTTTATAACCTATACATTCATATTATTCCTTATTAAAATAGTATCCTGCTCCTCTTATTGTTATAATTTTTTGAGGATTTTTATAATCTTTTTCTATTTTCTTTCTCAGTCCGTTCACTGCAACTACTACACTATAATTATCTTCTAAATATTCATTTAACCACACATGTTCATATATCTCTTTAGTAGTTAATGTCTTTTCGGGATTCTCTATAAAATAATTTAATAATTTATTTTCTGTTGGAGTTAATTTTATTATTTTGTCTTCTAATTTTATTACTCCACTAGTTCTATTATATTCCTCTAATTTCGAATTACTTTCATTGCTATTAACATATGAATTTACTCTTCTTAAAATTGCTTTTACTTTTGCATATAAAATTTCCAGATTTAGAGGTTTAATTAAGTAGTCATCTCCTCCAGAATTTAAGGCATTTAAAATACTTTGGTCTTCATTTATGTAAGTCATATAAACAATTGGACAAGTAGTTACATTTCTTATTTTCTTACAAAGAGTCCATCCATCACCATCAGTTAGGATTATCTCTAAAAATATTAAATCATATCTATTGCTAAATATTTTTCCAATAGCTTCTTCACAGCTATATGCTAAATCTATAGTTATCCCTTTTCCTTCTAAAAAGTTTTTCAATTCCTGGCAATTATTCTTGTCTCCATCTATTATTAATATCTTAGTTTGCATTATAATCACTCCTAAATATCATTATTCTTTTATATTAAATAACCCATTATTATGAAAAACATAGACTTAATTTTATTGTAAAAACAGTTCCTTTTCCTAACTGCGAATCTACAAAAACTTCTCCATTATGTTCTTTTATAATGGACTTTACAATATATAACCCTAACCCTTGACCTGTTGAAATGTCAGTATCTCTTGCTGTAAAGAATCGTTCAAATATCTTTGGTATATTTTCTGGTGGTATTCCTTTCCCATTATCAGAAACCTTAATAACTGCAAATCCATCTTCTTTATTCATTGACAAACTTATCTTCCCATCATATGAAGTAAAGCTTAAAGCATTATAAATTAAATTTTCAAATGCTCTAGCCAATCTTTCTTTATTTATCTTTGCATATATTTTTTTATCTAATATACTCAATTCAAAATTTACACCACATGCTTGTGTGTCTGGTAAGTTATTTTCATATATCTCTTTGATGAAATCATTTAAACATATCTTCTCACTAAGACCAATTTCTTTATCTTGTGATGTAAATTCTTGTAGACTACGTACTCTATTCTGTACCTCATTTGATTTTTGATTTATGGCATATAGATAAGATTTTGTCTCTTCATCTACATGAATATTACCAACCTTTATTAAATCTATAAATGCCTGTATAGCTGAAACAGGTGCCTTTAAATCATGAGCTACATCAGCCAAAAACTTTTTACGTTCATTTAATAGTGTTGTAAGTTCACTAGTTCTTACTTCAACTTCATGTTCAAGATTCTTTGTGAGTTTTTCATTTTCCTTTATTATCATCCTGTTCCTATGTATCATCATAATAGAAAATAAAATTACAATTATAAATCCACAGTATTCTGTTTGCCATCCAGTAAATATAGGCTCAAACCTATTACTCGTTAATGCATCAAATAATATGCTAATACCAAACACAATGTTCACTGAAACTAAAATATAAGAACTTATATGTTTAGAGCATGTCCTTTTGTAGATTGAAACTAGTGAAGACACAAAGATATAAATAAATACAATATATTTATATATATCTATTAATTTTCCATACATGTCAACAAAATATATATCATATGGGAGAAGAACAACTGGTATCACAATAGATATGATACACATTGTAATTCCTAATGGCAAAATTAAAAATCTATATCCTTTATTTTCTTCTATTTTTGATATACTCCCATTTATACAAATAATACATAAGACTGCTATAAAATATGATGCATCTTCAACTGCATATGTAAAGTTTACTAAGGGAAGTCCCAGTAAATGTACAAAAGGATATGAGACATGTATTGCAAAGAAAATACACATACATCCAAAATAAAAGTAGAGTTTGCTTTTTTTTGATAAAAACCAAACAGCTAGTGAAAATATAGCTATTGCAAAAGTTGTGAAACAAATTATACTATAAAAAAGTAATCTATAAAATATCATATTACTTATGTCTTTTGTTTCTCCTAATGCAGGTGGATAATACATACCACTATAATAATGTGAGAAATTAGAAACATTGATTATAATTTCTGTATCTTTCTTTGCTACAAAACTCACTACTGAATTTTTAATTTTTGGTCTATATTTTTCTGTTCCTACCTCTCCCAGTTTAGAAACTATTTCTCCATTTATCCATACTTCACTTGCGCAAAAAATTTCAGGAATCTCTAGACTCAACACCTTATCCTTACCTTCATTTTTTATCTTCATACGATAAGTTGCATTGCCATATGGTGACTGATTCTCTTTTCTCATAGAAAAATCTGGATATTGACCTATAAAAATGTATTCTGGTTCTATATGTTGCTTTATAAAATCATTCGGTTTAAATATTTTATGATTATAAAACTCCCAGTCATCTATTAGGAAAACAAGTTTATTTTTAGTAAAAGTATCATTATTTATAGTTAAGATTCCATTACTTGCTCTAATAGACTTATATGTATATTTGTTATCATATTTATACAGAAGATTTAATCCTGTTATTGCGAACAGAGAGACTATCAATACAATGAGAGTTCCTTTTAGTATGTTATACTTTTTCATTGCATCAACCACATCTCTTTCATAGTAGTACTAAATAAAACAAGAACTATTTATTGATTACAGCATCTCACTTACGGTACAAACTTATATCCTTTTCCCCATACGGTTTGAATGTATTGATGTTCTCTGCTTAAAGAATTAATTTTTTTCCTCATCTGTGCAATATGAACCTGTACTGTATGTTGTTCTCCAATATCAGGCATTTTCCAAACTTGATTATATATTTCTATTTTTGAGAATACTTGTTCTTTATTTTCAGCTAGAAACAGCAGTATTTCAAACTCCATGGTGGTTAAGTCGATACTTTTTTCGTCAAAAGTTACTTTTCTTGAATTCACATTTATTACTAAAGATGAAAACTTTAACACATTAGGAACTGATGTAATATTTTTATATTGCCTCATACGCGCATATATTCTAAGTTCAAGTTCTTTTAAGCTATATGGCTTTGTTATATAATCATCCCCTCCAGCTAAAAATCCCTGAACTCTTTCTTCCTCATGTTCATAATTAGATAAAAATATTATAGGTATGTTAACCTTTTCTTTTATAGCATTGCATACTTTATATCCATCTAAGTCTGGCAATGAAATATCTAGAATTATACAATCTAAAACCACACTTTCTACTATCTTCATAGCACTTTTAGCTGTCTTAGATGTATATACATTAAAACCTATATTTGAAAAATAAATTTGATTTATATTTAAAATATCAACATCATCATCTACAACTAGTAAGTTATACATTACACCACTCCATTCAAAAATATTTCAATCATAGTCTCAGATTTTAATTATTACAAATTATGATGTTTTATTTTTTATATAACTGGTATTATTATTTTATAATATCTTTACAAACTAGACTATAAAACTTAAGTATTTTTGAATAATTCTTGAATATTGTATTAAATATTAAGATTCATTATTAAATACTAATCAAAGTCTCCGATTGTTGGAAAATGGAGCTTAAAGCAATTTTATATTATAAATTTATTATTTCTCTAGAAACTTGTCAATAAGCCAGTTTGAGTATTG
>NZ_JRHN01000005.1 GCF_001299635.1 Clostridioides difficile
GATTTCCCGAGCGGCCAAAGGGGGCAGACTGTAAATCTGTTGTCATCGACTTCGGTGGTTCGAATCCACCATCCTCCACCAAAAAAATGCGCGGATGTGGCGGAATTGGCAGACGCACTAGACTTAGGATCTAGCGCCATTGGCGTGGGGGTTCGACTCCCTTCATCCGCACCATTTTTATTTGATTTGTACATATATAATTGTGGGTGCATAGCTCAGCTGGATAGAGCAACGCCCTTCTAAGGCGTGTGTCCGGGGTTCGAATCCCTGTGCGCTCACCACATATATTGGGGATTAGCCAAGTCGGTAAGGCACATGACTTTGACTCATGTATGCGTAGGTTCGAGTCCTGCATCCCCAGCCAAATAATATATTTGCTAAACTATATTTAAATTGTTTCTATTTTGAATATAGTTAGGTATGATTTTAAAGTAAGTTTAAGTATCTTAATGTGGAGAGGTGTCCGAGTGGTTTAAGGAGCTGGTCTTGAAAACCAGTGACTTCGAAAGGGGCCGTGGGTTCGAATCCCACCCTCTCCGCCAAATGCCCAGATAGCTCAGTCGGTAGAGCAGGGGACTGAAAATCCCCGTGTCGGTGGTTCGATTCCGCCTCTGGGCACCAAAATATGGCGGTATAGCTTAGTTGGCTAGAGCGTTCGGTTCATACCCGAAAGGTCATAGGTTCGACTCCTATTACCGCTACCAAAATTTAATGTGGGCCATTAGCTCAGTTGGTTAGAGCGCCCGGCTCATAACCGGTAGGTCTGGGGTTCGAGTCCCTGATGGCCCACCACATTAAATTATGAATACATGGTGGGTATAGCTCAGTTGGTTAGAGCGCCAGATTGTGGCTCTGGAGGTCGTGAGTTCGACTCTCATTATCCACCCCAACTAATACGGTCTATTAGCTCAGTCGGTAGAGCACCTGACTTTTAATCAGGGTGTCCCGCGTTCGAGTCGCGGATAGATCACCAAAAAGGCGGCGACATAGCCAAGTGGTAAGGCAGTGGACTGCAACTCCTTGATCCCCAGTTCGAATCTGGGTGTCGCCTCCAATAAAAATGCGCTCATAGCTCAACTGGATAGAGTGTCTGACTACGAATCAGAAGGTTAGGGGTTCGAGTCCCTTTGGGCGCACCATATAAACATCGAGGGATTATAGCTCAGCTGGGAGAGCACCTGCCTTACAAGCAGGGGGTCACAGGTTCGAGCCCTGTTAATCCCACCAGTGCAAACCTCTAGTAATTTTACTAGAGGTTTTATTTTTGATTAAAAAAGTTTTTATATTTTGGAGGTAAGGAACTTGTATATAGTAATAGGAAATGAAATAGTTGATAGCGAAGAACTAAAAGTAACTATAGATAAAAATAGCAAATTTAAAGTTGAAAAAGATTTAAGTAAAAGTACAAAGAGAGAAGATGTAATTGCGTATCAGTTAAGTATAGATTTGAGTTACTTAGATACTATAATAAGTGAACAATATGATTCTGTTAACTTATCTGATGAAGAAAAATTTGATGAATATATGACTTTATCTGATGAACTTGCACTAGATTTAGAAGAATTTATGCCAAAATACACAATAATAAATGCTAGAGCATATAAATTAGATGAGGTAGATGGAGTCGTAAAAATAATATTGGCTATAGCTTATGCAGATTTAGGTCATTTAAAACTTTCAGATGTAGTGAAGAGGGTATCTAGACAAATAGATTAGGGTATGAACGATATTAAAAAAATATATAAAATCTTACGTAAAGATGAAAATAATTATGTAAACGTAAGAAAAAACAGTATAAAATCAAGTCAATTGTAGAAATTTTCACATAAATTTGCCTGAAATTCCATAAAAAATGCCTTAATTTTAGTGAGGTAAATTGAGTTTACACAGTCTAAAAATTACTTATATTTATAAATTTATCTTATTAATTAAGGAACTTGCTTAAACATCTTCAAAAATAAAGTATTTTAGTCTATAATCTTTAATATTACACAAACAATAAAGGAGAAGAATAGAGTATGCTTAAAAAGTTTAATAAAATACTAGTAGCTAATAGAGGCGAAATAGCTATAAGAATATTTAGAGCCTGTTCAGAATTGGGGATAAAAAGTGTTGGTATATATAGTAAAGAAGATAAATATGGATTATTTAGAACAAAAGCAGATGAATCATATCTGATAGGGGAAGGCAAAGGTCCAATAGATGCATATCTAGACATGGATGGAATAATTGACTTGGCGAAGAGAAAAAAAGTTGATGCGATACATCCAGGATATGGTTTTCTAGCAGAGAATGCAGAGTTTGCTCGTAAATGTGAAGAGAATGGAATTACTTTTATAGGACCATCATCTAAAGTAATGAATATGATGGGAGATAAGATAAATTCTAAGAAAATCGCAAAAGAAGTTAATGTTCAAACTATACCAGGTGTAGAAAAAGCAATAAAAAGTACTGAAGAAGCAAAAGAAGTTGCAAATAAAATAGGTTATCCTGTTATGATAAAAGCATCTAACGGTGGTGGCGGTAGAGGTATGAGAATTGTACACCGCGAAGAAGACTTAGAGATTGAATATGAGACTGCTTGTAGTGAATCAAGAAAAGCTTTTGGAGAAGATATCATATTTATAGAAAAATATATAGCTGATCCAAAACATATAGAAGTTCAAATATTAGGAGATAACTATGGAAATATAGTTCATTTATACGAAAGAGACTGTTCTGTTCAAAGAAGACACCAAAAAATAATAGAATATGCCCCAGCTTTTTCACTAGATGATAAAGTAAGACAAGAAATATGTGAAGATGCAGTTAAATTATCAAAACATGTTGGCTATTCTAATGCTGGTACATTAGAGTTCTTAGTAGATGCTAATGGTGGACATTATTTTATAGAAATGAACACAAGAGTACAAGTTGAACATACTGTAACAGAGATGGTTACAGGAATAGATATAGTTCAAAGTCAAATACTAATAGCTCAAGGTTATAGTTTAGATAGTGAAGAAATAAATATAAAATCACAAGATGATGTAGAAATAAGAGGGTATTCTATCCAATGTAGAATAACTACAGAAGACCCTAAGAATAAATTTATGCCTGATACAGGAAAAATTCAAGTTTATAGAACTGGTTCAGGATTTGGTATAAGACTAGATGGTGGAAATGGATTTACAGGTGCAAATATAAGTCCTCACTATGATAGTTTGTTAGTTAAAACAATTTCTTGGGATAGAACATTCCAAGGAGCTATAAATAAAACTATAAGATCAGTAAAAGAGCTTAGAGTTAGAGGAGTTAAAACTAATGTAGGATTCTTAGTTAATGTTTTAAATAATCCTATATTCTCAAATGGTAAATGTAGTACTAAGTTTATAGATGAAAATCCAGATTTATTTGAAATAACAGAAAGTAAAGATAGAGGTACAAAATTACTTCAATTTATAGGGGATGTAATTGTAAATGATAATGCTTGTAAAGAAAAACCATTATTTGATGCGTTACATGACCCAAGAATGGATAAAGATGGTTCAAAGGCAGAAGGAAGCAAAATACTTTTTGATAAGTTAGGTAAATCTGCATATATAGAAAAGATAAAAAATGATAAGAAATTGTTGCTAACAGATACAACAATGAGAGATGCACATCAATCATTATTAGCAACAAGAATAAGAACATATGATTTATTAAAAGCTGCTCAGCCAACAGAAAAATATCAAAAAGATTTATTCTCACTTGAAATGTGGGGTGGAGCTACTTATGATGTTGCATATAGATTTTTAAAAGAATCACCTTGGCGTAGATTACAAAAGCTAAGAGAGGAAATACCAAGTATAATGTTCCAAATGTTGCTTAGAGCATCAAATGGAGTTGGATATAAAAACTACCCAGATAATGTAATAGAAGAATTTACAAAAGAATCTGCTAGACAAGGTATAGATGTATTTAGAATATTTGACTCATTAAACTGGGTTGAAAATATGAAACCATCTATAAATACAGCTTTAGAAACTGGAAAAATTGTTGAAGCAACTATGTGTTATACAGGTGATATACTAGATAAGACTAAAACTAAGTATAATCTAGAATATTATATTAAGATGGCACAAGAATTAGAAAGTTTAGGAGCAGATATAATAGCAATAAAAGATATGTCAGGACTTCTTAAACCATATTCAGCTTACACTCTAGTTAAAGAGCTAAAGAAAAATATAAAAGCACCAATACATTTACACACTCATGATACAAGTGGAAATGGTGTAGCAACTTGTTTGATGGCATCAGAAGCTGGTGTAGATATAATTGATGCTGCATTAGAATCTATGGCAGGGCTTACAAGTCAACCGTCACTTAATGCGATAGTAGAAGCTCTTAAAAATACAGAAAGAGATACAGGTATAGATTTATTTGGATATGATGAGTTAGGTAAATATTATAAGGATTTAAGAAAAGTCTATAGCAAATTTGAAAGTGATTTAACTAACTCTTGCGCAGAAATATATAATTTTGAAATACCAGGTGGTCAATATACAAACTTAAAACCTCAAGCTGATAGTTTAGGATTAGTTAATAGATTTGACGAAGTTAAAGAAAAATATAAAGAAGCTAATGAAGTAGTAGGAGATATAATAAAAGTTACTCCATCTTCAAAGGTTGTAGGAGACTTAGCTATCTTTATGACTAAAAATAAATTAGATAAAGACAATATAATTGAAGAAGGTAAAAACTTATCATTCCCAGATTCTGTTGTGGACTACTGTAAAGGTATGATTGGTCAACCAGAAGGTGGAATACCAAAAGATTTACAAGAAGTAGTTTTAAAAGGCGAAGAAGCTATTACAGTAAGACCTGGTTCATTATTACCAGCAGAAGATTTTGATGAAATAGCTAAATATCTGGATGAGAAATATGATATAAATGCTAATATAAGAAATGTTATAAGTTACGCTTTATATCCAAAAGTTTATGAGGATTATATCAAGCATTTACAACACTATAATGATATATCTAAACTTGAAAGTGATGTATTCTTCTATGGTTTAAATAAAAATGAAGAATGTGAAGTAGAGATAGAAGAAGGTAAAGTATTAACAATAAGATTAGTTGAAATCGGTGAAGTTAAGGAAAATGGATTTAGAACTATAGGATTTGAATTGAATGGAATGGTTAGAGAAGTAGAAATAAAAGATAGAAACTTCTCTGGTAAAATTCATAATGTTGAGAAAGCGGATATGAATGACCCTCTTCAAATTGGAGCAAGTATACCAGGAAAAGTTATAAAAATAATGGTTAAAGAAGAAGATGAAGTAAAAGCTAATCAACCACTAATAGTTATAGAAGCTATGAAAATGGAGACTATAATAGTTGCTAAGACTGATGGAGTAATTAAGTCAATCAAAGTAAAAGAAGATGATATGGTTGAAGATAAACAATTATTAATGATAATGAAATAATTGAATTAAGATAATTAAAAAAACACTCTAGAACATTTAATAAAAAATGTTTTAGAGTGTTTTTATTTATTTAAATTAAATTTTTGTTAAAAAAAAGAGGAAAATTACATCCATATGTAGAAATAAAGCTAGTAAGGAAAATGTTATCTAAAAATTCTAAAAATAATAAACATTTTCTGGACTATTTCTTAGGAAATAACAGCTAAGAGAAAATACATAAATTTAAAAGGTGGGTGCTTATATGAAGGTTTATGATAGTAAAATGTTGAGAAATGTAGCGGTATTAGGACATAGCGGATGTGGAAAAACAAATCTAATCGAAACTATAGCTTACACAGCAAACACTAATAAGATACCTAAATTAACAGACAAGGTAAATATGACTTATAGTATGGGATTAATACCTATAGAGTATAATGATTATAAGTTTAACTTATTGGATACCCCAGGATATTTTGACTTTAGCGGAGACGTTGTATCATCTCTTAGAGCAAGTGATGCAGCAATAATAGTAATAGATGCAACAGCACCTATTCAAGTTGGTACAGAGAAATCATTGGAACTAACTGAGAGTATTCCTAAGATAATGTTTATAAATAAAATAGATAATGAAAAAGCAAGATATAAAGACGCAATAGCAATGTTAAGAGAAAAATACAACAATAAGATAGTTCCTATGATAAGTCCTATATATAAAGATAAAAACTTTGTAAAGTTACATAATGTATTTGAAAACATAGATGATTTAGAAGGTGAATTCAAGGAACAAGCTATGAGTGTTAAAGAAGCATTAATGGAGCTTATAGCAGAGACAGATGACCAAATATTAGATAAATATTTTAATGGTGAAGAATTAACTACAGAAGAAATACAAAAAGGTATTGTTATAGGGATACAAAGAGGTGATATTATACCTGTAATATGTGGTTCAACTATAAATAATATAGGAACAAAAGAAATATTAGATACTATATCAAATTATCTAGAACCTATTTTTACAGAAGAAAGTAAACCATTTAGAGGATTGGTATTTAAGACTATGGTTGATCCATTTGTTGGTAAAATGTCATATATAAAAATTACTGAAGGTGTACTTTCTAAAGATAAAGATATCTTTAATATAAATAAAAATGTAAAGGAAAAGATAGCTAATATATATACATTGAAAAATAGTGAATTAGTGGAAGTAGAAAAAGCTAAAGCTGGAGATGTAGTAGTCGTAACTAAAATTAACTCTCTAAAAACAGGAGATACCATATCTATAGATAAAGATGCAGAAGCTTTGGAGAATATAGATTTCCCTAAGCCACAAATATACTATGCAGTAACTCCTAAGAATAAAGGTGATGAGGAAAAAGTAGCATCTGTATTAAATAAACTAGTAGAAGAAGACCCTACATTACATTCTTATAGAAATACAGAGACAAAACAAGCCCTTTTAGGAGGACAAGGAGAACTTCATATAAAAACAATTAAAAATAAAATGAAAGATAAATTTGGTGTTGATGTTGAATTAAATGACCTTAAAGTTCCTTATAGAGAAACTATAAAAGGGACAGCAGATGTACAAGGAAAACATAAAAAACAATCAGGTGGTCATGGTCAATATGGAGATGTAAAAATAAGATTTGAAAGATGTGAATCTGATTTTGAATTTACAGAAGAGATATTTGGAGGTTCTGTACCAAAACAATATATACCTGCAGTTGAAAAAGGTCTAAAAGACTCTATGCAAAAAGGTGTATTAGCTGGTTATCCTGTTACAAATATAAAAGCTACACTTTATGATGGTTCATATCATGATGTAGACTCTTCTGAAATGGCCTTTAAAATGGCAGCAAGTGCAGCTTTTAAAAAGGGTATGGAAGAGGCTCATCCAATACTACTAGAACCTATAATGAAATTAAAGATAACTGTGCCAGAAGAATATATGGGAGATGTTATGGGTGATATAAATAAGAGAAGAGGAAAAATATTTGGAATGGAGCCAGATAATAAAGGTAAACAAATAATATTTGCAGAAGCTCCACAGGCAGAAACATTTAAATATGCAATAGATTTAAGAGCAATGACACAAGGTAGAGGATACTTTGAAATGGAATTAGCAAAATATGGAGAAGTACCATCACAATTTGCAGAAAAAATAATTGGATTAGCTACTGCAAAATAATAAGCAAAATATAATAGTAAATAATTAATAGGATACTATTAAAAATATTTTTTGTATTTAAACTAGGTATAGGTTTTTTAGACAAACATATACCTAGTTTTTTATGTATTTTTAATGGATAAAAAATAAAAAGTACTTTCTTAAAAGGTTTAATAAAAAGAAAGTATTTTTTTATTATTATTTTTTAGAAATGTTTAATAATAAAAGTGAGAAGGTATATTTAAAATATAGAAGATATATAAAAGTATTGAGACCTAATAAAGCAAAAGTTTTAAATTTATTTATTATAAGTATAATAAATAAAACCTTACAATCAGTGAAGTCATAAACTCATATCTAGATTGTTATAAAAAATATAAAAATATATAATTTAGGGCTTTAAAAATTTAAATAATAGGTGTAAAATAATAGTCAAAGAAAGTCAAAATTAAAAAGGTGTGTGGTGATATTAATGGCAACTATGACAGATATAATTGAAAAATTTATTAAAGATTTGATGGAAGAAGATAATAGCATACAAATTCAAAGAAATGAACTAGCAAACTTGTTTAGTTGTGCACCATCACAAATAAATTATGTGTTAACAACAAGATTTACAATAGATAAAGGATATTATATTGAAAGCAAAAAAGG
Source organism: Clostridioides difficile (assembly GCF_001299635.1). Lineage (GTDB taxonomy): Bacteria > Bacillota > Clostridia > Peptostreptococcales > Peptostreptococcaceae > Clostridioides > Clostridioides difficile_A. The sequence goes on from NZ_JRHN01000005.1 coordinate 8,254, forward strand.
TGGCGGAGGATATGTTCAGATAGAAAAAATACGAAAAAGTAAAGATGGGCATATTAGAGAACTTTTAAATGAAAAGATAGGAAATCAAATATCATATAAAAAAGCAAAAGAATTATTGGAAAGTTTAAAAGAGTCAGGTCTAATTAGTGAAAGAGAATTAAAATTAATATTATATGCAATAGATGATAAATCATTATGTATGCCAATATATGAATTAAAAGAGAAGGTAAGGTCTAACATTCTAAAGAATATAATAATAGGGTTATTTAGTATAGAGGAGTGATAGTTTATGCTATGTCAAAAATGTAATAAGAATAAAGCATCCGTATATTATAATAAAATAGTCAATGGAGAAAAGACAGAAATGTACCTATGCAGTGAATGTGCAAAAGAGAATACAGAAATGAATTTTAATTTAGATATGCCTTTTTCAATGATGGATATATTCTCTAACTTAGGATTTCAACCAAAAAAAGAACTTGAAGAAAAGTTGGTTTGCCCAAACTGTAATATGACATACAGTGAATTTAAGAATAATGGAAGGTTTGGATGCAGTGAATGCTATAATGCATTTAGTAGTCAAGTAAATCCTATGCTTCAAAATATACATGGACATATAGAACATACAGGTAAGGCACCTAAAAAATCTTTTTATAAGATAAGTGTAGAAAATGAGATTAAGGAATTAAAAGAAGACTTAGATAGAGCTATAAAAAATGAGGAGTATGAATTGGCTGCTCAATTTAGAGATAAAATTAAATATTTAAAAGGTTCTATTGACTAAGATTGGAGTGATATTATGAGAGAAAACATAGTCATGAAATCAAGAGTTAGGCTAGCTAGAAACTTAAATAATTATCCTTTTCCAAATAGATTAGATAAAGAAAGTGCTATGGAAATAATAGAAAAAGTAAAAAATGTATTTATGAATTCTAGTTTAGAACAAAAAGAAGAGTTTGATTTCTATAAAATTGAAGATTTAGATGAATCTAAAAAAATGCTTATGGTTGAAGAACATATAATAAGCCCTGATTTAGCGGAAAATGATAAAAGTGCAGTTATAGTAAAGAAAGATAAAACTGTAAGTATAATGATAAATGAAGAGGACCACATAAGAATACAAACTATGTGTGATGATTTAAATTTAGAATATGCATATAACATAGCAAATGAGATAGATGATTTGTTAGAATCAAGTTTAGAATACGCATTTAGTACAAAGTTAGGTTATCTTACATCTTGCCCAACTAATACAGGTACAGGAATGAGAGCTTCTGTAATGATGCATTTACCAGCATTAAGTCAACTAGGTTATATGGATGAACTTTATAAAATATCCTCACAAATAGGGATAGCTATAAGAGGTATATATGGAGAACGAACAGAAGCATTAGGAAACATATATCAAATATCCAATCAACTTACACTTGGAAGAACAGAATCTAACATCATAGAGAATGTAAGTGGTCTTACAAAAGATGCAATTTCAAAAGAAATAAAATCAAGAGAAATATTGCAAAAAAAATTAGGTATAAAATTAGAAGATAAAATATTTAGATCAATAGGTATTCTTGAAAATTCAAGAGTAATGAGTAGCTCAGAGGCTATGAGTCATCTATCAAATATAAAAATGGGCATAGAAATGAACTATATAGATAAATTAGATTTAAAAGCTATAGAACAACTTATGATAGGTATACAACCTGCACATCAGTCAATAATGTATAAGAGTGATGATGTTGAGAATAGAGATATAAATAGAGCAACATACATTAGAGAGACTTTGGAAAAATTAAGAGGAGGGATAAATTATGAACTTCAATAGATTTACACAAAGAGCTAAGAAGGCAATAGATTTAGCATTTGAATCAGCTAAAACCTTAGGACATAATATTGTTGGAAGTGAACATATACTTCTAGGTCTTTTAAGAGAAGAAGAAGGTATAGCTGCTAAGGTTCTAAGTAAAGTTGGATTTACAGAGGCTTATTTAGAGGGTAAAATAATTGATATGGAAGGCAAAGGAGACGGGATTCCAGAGGATATAGTATTAAGTCCAAGAAGTAAACAAATACTAGAACTATCAGGAATGTTTGCAAATAAATTAAAAACAAATTATATTGGAACTGAACATATACTATTATCTATCATTCAAGAAGGTGAAGGAATAGCTAATAAGATTTTAAATTATGCAGGAGTAAATGATAGAACTCTTGCCCAATTAACAATTGATATGATGGGAATTAGTGATAAAAATCAATATAAAGCAGAAAATAGTTACACGAGCAACCAAAATCAAGTGGAGTCTAAGGTACTTGATAAGTATGGAAGAAACCTTACTCTATATGCAAAACAGAATAAAATAGACCCAGTAATAGGTAGAGAAAAAGAAATACAAAGGGTAATACAAATATTAAGTAGAAGAACAAAAAATAATCCAGTGTTAATAGGAGACCCAGGAGTGGGTAAAACAGCTATAGCGGAAGGTTTAGCAACAAATATAGCTCTAGGAAATGTACCAGAAACATTAAAAAATAAAACATTATACTCTTTAGAAATGGGTTCTTTATTAGCAGGTGCTAAATATAGAGGAGAATTTGAAGAGAGAATCAAAGAAGTTGTAGATGAAGTTGTTAAAAATGGAAATATAATTTTATTTATAGATGAAATGCATACTATAATAGGAGCTGGGTCTACAGGAGAAGGCTCTATAGATGCATCGAATATATTAAAGCCAGCTTTAGCAAGAGGGGAAATACAAGTTATAGGTGCAACTACAATTGATGAATATAGAAAGCATGTTGAAAAAGATTCCGCACTAGAAAGAAGATTCCAACCAGTTATGGTAGATGAACCAAGTAAAGAAGATTCAATAAAAATATTAGAAGGATTAAGGGATAAATATGAAGCTCATCATAAAGTTAAGATAACTGACGATGCTATAAAGTCAGCTGTAGAATTATCAACTAGATATATATCAGATAGATATCTACCAGATAAAGCTATAGACTTGATTGATGAAGCCGCATCAAAAGTAAGATTAAAGGAAAATACACCTCCTTCAGAAATAAAAAAATTAGAACTAGAAATAGAAAATATAGATAAAGAAAAAGAAGAAGCTGTAAGATGCCAAGATTTTGAAAAAGCAGCAAAAATAAGAGATGAACAAGGTCTACTAAAAAAACAATTAGAAGATGTAAGAGAAAGATGGAATAAATCATCTAAACACTCTGATTTAGTTGATGGAGAAGTTATTGCTGAAGTAGTTGGCTTATGGACAGGAATACCTGTTAATAAAATTCTTGAAGAAGAAGCTGATAGACTTCTAAGACTTGAAGAAATCTTACACAATAGAGTCATAGGTCAAGAGCAAGCAGTAAAAGCTATCTCAAAGGCAATTAGAAGGTCAAGGGCAGGTCTTAAAGACCCTAATAGACCAATTGGTTCATTTTTATTTTTAGGTCCTACAGGAGTAGGTAAAACGGAGTTATCTAAGGCATTAGCAGAGGTACAGTTTGGAGATGAAAATCAAACAATAAGAATAGATATGTCTGAATATATGGAAAAACATGCTGTATCAAGAATGATAGGTTCACCTCCAGGTTATGTTGGTCATGACGAAGGTGGGCAATTAACTGAAAAGGTAAGAAGAAATCCATATTCAGTTATTTTATTTGATGAGATAGAAAAAGCTCATCCAGATGTATTTAATATTCTATTACAAATCTTAGATGATGGTAGATTGACTGATTCAAAAGGAAGAACTGTAGATTTCAAAAATACTATCATAATAATGACATCAAATGTTGGGGCATCTACGATTGGAAGACAAAAAACTTTAGGTTTTAGTATAGCTAAAGGAGATGAAGAAGAAAAGTCTCAATATGAAAAAATGAAAGAAAATATAATGGGTGAATTAAAACAGAGATTCAGACCTGAGTTTTTGAACAGAATAGATGATATAATTGTTTTCCATTCATTAAATGAAAACCACATATCAAAAATAATACTTTTAATGGTGGCTAAGTTACAAGAAAGACTAAAAGAAATGGATATAAAATTAGAAATGAGTGACGAAGCCGTTAAATTAATTTCTAAATCTGGATTTGATTTAGAATATGGAGCAAGACCTCTTAAAAGAGCTTTACAAAAAGAGTTAGAAGATGAATTATCTGAAGCAATATTAAAAGGTGATGTGAAAAAGGGAAGTAAAGTAGTAGCAAAAGTAAAAGATGAAAAAATAGTTTTTGAAACTAAATAATTTAATAGAGTTGCATTTTAAAATCTTGTAGATACAAGTTTTATAACTTAAACAAAATTTTAAGGGCAATGAATCTATAATAATTCATTGCCCTTAATTATTTTATTTAATCTTTACATATTGTCTTTCACATATGCTAAAATTATAGTATATAATAATAAATTAAGGATGATAAAAGTATGGCAAAAATAAAAACAAAATATGTATGTCAATCTTGTGGATATGAAACAGCTAAATGGCTTGGAAAATGTCCTGAATGTACAAAGTGGAATACATTTGTAGAAGAAGTAGACCAAAAAAGCACAAAAAAAGAGGTCTTTATAATAGATAAATCTTCATCTAAACCAGTTAGTATAAATTCAATAGAAAGCAAAGAAGAAGAAAGATTTACAACCGATATAAATGAACTGGATAGAGTACTTGGAGGAGGTATAGTTAAAGGTTCATTAGTACTTGTTGGTGGAGACCCTGGTATAGGTAAGTCGACACTCTTAATTCAAGTTTCTAGTAACGTTGCTAATTTGGGAAAAACTGTTTTATATATAACTGGAGAAGAATCAGAATCTCAAATAAAAATGAGAGCTAAAAGATTAGGAATTAACTCAGAAAATCTGTATATATTTGCTGAAAATAATTTAAGCATAATTGAATCTTATTTAGAAAGTGTAAATCCAGAATTAATAATTCTAGACTCAATTCAAACTGTCTTTAGTCCAGAAATATCCTCGGCACCAGGAACTGTCAGCCAAATTAAAGAAGGTACTTCAAAATTTATGAAAATTTCTAAAAAAATGGGTATTTCAACATTTATAGTTGGTCATGTGACAAAAGAAGGCTCACTAGCAGGGCCAAAACTATTAGAGCATATGGTTGATACTGTTCTATATTTTGAAGGTGAAAGATATAATACTTATAGATTAGTGAGAGCTGTCAAAAATAGATTTGGCTCAACGAACGAACTTGGAGTATTTGAAATGAGAGATTTAGGATTAGTAGAACTTGATAATCCATCTAAAATTTTAATATCTGAGAAACCTAAAGATGTGGCAGGGTCAGTAATAATATCTACTGTAGAAGGTACAAGACCGATGTTACTTGAATTACAGGCATTAGTTTCACCTACAAGTTTTGGTATACCAAAGAGAACATCTACAGGTGTAGATTATAATAGAGTAGGTATGTTATTAGCAGTATTAGAAAAACGTGTAGGATTGCAAATACAAAATCAAGATGTCTATATAAACATAGTTGGAGGGATAAAAATAAATGAACCTTCAATTGATTTAGGAATAGCTATTTCTGTAGCATCTAGTTTTAGAAATATACCTATAGATGAAGATATAGCTGTTACAGGAGAAGTGGGTCTTACAGGAGAAGTTAGAGCAGTAAGTTTTATAGAAAAGAGAATAGCTGAATGTAAAAAACTTGGATTTAAAAAGATAGTAGTTCCTAGAAGTAATTATGAGGTTGTAAAAGACACCAAAGGTATAGAAATATGGCCAGTAGATAACTTAAGACAAGCCATAAATATAGTGCTTGGGAGGAATCAATAAATATGGAGAACTTTCTAGATAATAAAAATATGTTATATGCATTAAAAATGATATCTCCTGGAACTCCACTTAGATTAGGTCTAAACAATGTACTAAGAGCTAAGACAGGTGGCTTAATTGTAATTGCAACTAACGAAGATGTAATGAAAATAGTAGATGGTGGATTTGCTATAAATGCAGAATATTCGCCATCATATTTATATGAATTAGCTAAAATGGATGGAGCAATAGTTTTAAGTGGTGATATAAAGAAAATACTATTTGCTAATGCACAACTTATACCAGATTATTTTATAGAGACATCAGAAACTGGAACAAGACATAGAACAGCTGAAAGAGTAGCAAAACAGACTGGTGCTATAGTCATAGGAATATCACAAAGAAGAAATGTTATAACAGTTTATAGAGGAAATGAGAAGTATGTGGTCGAAGATATATCTAAGATATTTACTAAGGCAAATCAGGCTATACAAACTCTAGAAAAATATAAGACCGTATTAGATCAAGCTATAACAAATTTAAACGCTTTAGAGTTTAATGATTTGGTAACTATTTATGATGTTGCATTAGTCATGCAAAAAATGGAAATGGTAATGAGAGTTACAAGTATAATTGAAAAATATGTGATAGAATTGGGTGATGAGGGAACTTTAGTAAGTATGCAATTAGAAGAATTAATGGGTACAACTAGAATAGATCAGAAATTAATATTCAAAGATTATAATAAAGAAAATACAGAAATAAAGGAACTTATGAAAAAAGTTAAAAATTTAAATTCAGAAGAACTAATAGAATTGGTTAATATGGCAAAACTATTAGGGTATAGTGGTTTTTCAGAAAGTATGGATATGCCTATAAAAACAAGAGGCTATCGAATTCTTAGTAAAATACATAGACTACCAACAGCAATAATAGAAAACTTAGTAAATTATTTTGAAAACTTCCAGCAAATATTAGATGCGTCTATTGAAGAATTAGATGAAGTTGAAGGAATAGGTGAAATAAGAGCAACATATATAAAAAATGGACTCATAAAAATGAAACAATTAGTATTATTAGATAGACACATATGATGAATTTTAAATGAATTTTACTACTTTTTTCTTGAATATAATATACACTTTGGTCTATAATAGATAAGTATAACTAGGGGGTGAAGCATTGATAAGGAAAGTAACAAGGATATTGTTTATTTTACTTGGATTTACGATAGGTATAACGACCTATTTAACATTAATGAAAGATTTTGAAATATTAACATTTGGGAAAGAAACATATGGTTATATCGCAGCTGTAGTAGCAGGTATAATAATAGCCATTTTAGGATATCTTATAGAACCATGGGTTGTAAATAGAGTAAAAGAAATTGCTAAAATAGTGGATAAAGAATTATCAAAATATCCTCAAACTGATATATTGTTAGGGTCTATGGGGCTTATAGTAGGATTTGTGATTGCATATTTATTAAGTGGATTAGTAAATAGAATACCAATAGTAGGTGGGATACTATCTTTACTATTATATTTATTCCTAGGATATCTTGGAATGAAAGTTGCGCTTAAAAGTAAAAATGATTTATTTAATATTGGAAAATTAGGAAGATTAGCAAATCCTATTAAAGATAAAGATAAGGACAAAGAAAATAAAAAAGATATAAAAGCAATTCCTCCAAAAGTATTAGACACAAGTGTAATAATTGATGGAAGGATAGCAGATATTTGTAAAACAGGATTTATAGAGGGAAAACTTATTATTCCTGCTTTTGTTTTGGAGGAACTAAGACACATTGCAGATTCTTCAGATGATTTAAAAAGAGTAAGAGGTAGAAGAGGTCTGGATATATTAAATATAATTCAGAAAGAATTAAATATAGAAGTTGAAATAAGTGAGAGAGACTTTGACGAAATAGCTGAAGTTGATAGCAAATTACTAAAGCTTGCTCAAGTTTTAAATGGAAAAGTTGTTACCAACGATTATAACTTAAATAAAGTTGCTCAATTCCAAGGTGTTGAAGTATTAAATATAAATGAGTTAGCTAATGCCATAAAACCAGTTGCGATACCAGGTGAAGATATGGTTGTTCAAGTGGTTAAAGAAGGAAAAGAGGCTCAACAAGGTGTTGCATATCTAGATGATGGAACTATGATAGTTGTTGATGGAGGAAGAAAGCATATGAATGAGACTATAAAGGTGCTTGTGACATCTGTTCTTCAAACTCCTGCAGGTAGAATGATATTTGCAAAACCTAAAAATTAATATATTCAAATAAACCAATAGTTTGGGCTGTTTATTTTAAATAGATGGTCCAAATTTATTTATTTATAACGACAATGTTTAATGTATTCTTAAAGGTGAGGATTTAAATCAGAAAGCAGGGAGAATTTATGAGAAAAAAAATTATATCTTTCTTAGCAACATTTATCATAATATTAACATCGATGAGTCAATATAGTTTTGCAGATGATATGCCAACATATGGAAAAGTAGTATTTATAGATATGAATAGAACTAGTATGAGCAATATGTTGAGAATAAAATCATTGAGAGAAGAACTAGATAATAGAGGATATATCGGTCTAATGAACATAAGAGGCGATAAGGGTAGTGATGACAGACGGTCATATGCTAGTATGGGTGCTGGTGGAAGAGCTAATGTAGCTAATGAAGAAGATATTAATTTTGAGAGCTCAAGTAAAGATAGGGACATAGTTTTTAAAGCAGCTACAGGAAAAAATGCAAAAGGTATAAATAACTTAACCATAAATAAGTCTATAAATGAAAATTTAAACTTTGGGGAGTATGGTTCTGTACTAGGGTCATTAGGTCAAAGTTTATCTGATAATGGGCTAAAAACATCTGTGTTGGGAAATGCAGATATAATTGAAAATGGTCAACTCATAAAAAATAGAAACTTATGCCTAGTTGCAATGGATGAGTATGGGAGAATTCCTAATGGAAATGTAGATAATATAAATAAGAAAGATTTATCTATGCCTTATGGAATATCAACTGATTATAATAAATTGATTACAGAGACTAGAGAAGCTTACAAAAACAATGATGTAGTTTTTGTAGAGCTTGGAGATACATATAGATTAGATTTATATAAACCAAATCTAACTGAAGAAACATATGCGAGCATAAAAAATAACATAGAAAAAAATATAGATGTATACTTAAAAAATGTATTTTCTATGGTTGGAGAGAATGACACTGTTTATATATCAAGTGCATTTCCAAGTGACTTAGATTACAAAAATAAAAGAAGGCTTTCTCCAATAATAAAATTAAATGGTAATGGAAAAGGGCTGTTATCATCTTCAACTACGAGAAGAGAAGGTATTGTGACTAATCTAGATGTTGGAGCTGAGATATTAAATAACTTTGATATAAAAAATCAAAATATGGTTGGAAAGAAGTATGAACTTATTAACAGAGATGATAATAAAGAATATCTGATGGATGAGTACCAAAAGATAGTATCTGTTTCAAGTATAAGGTCTATAATACTTAATGGATTTGTAAGTATAGTCTTCTTGTCGTGGATAGTTGCTATGATTCTAATTTTATTTAGAAAGCATATATCAAAAAATCACAAAGAAACAATATTTTTTATACTAAAAGAATTTCTAAAAATAGGAATAGTAATGCCATTATCATTTATGATAACTCCAATAATGAATTTTAAAACACCAGTAGCAATATCTTTAGGAATAATTATAATAACGCTTACTATATACTTAATAAGCAAAGTTTTAATAAAGAATGATTTAAAAAACATGTTATTCTTTACAGGTTTAACCATATTGATTATGGTTATTGATTCTGCATTTGGTTCATATTTAATGAAAAGTAATGTAATGAGTTATGATTGTATAATTGGAGCTAGATACTATGGAGTAGGTAATGAATATCAAGGAGTAGCAATAGGTAGTGCGATACTTACGTTTGCAGTTTTACTTACATATAAAAAGATACCAAAATGGTCTGTGATAGTTTTTTCTTTAGTTATATTAATTACAAGTGCATCTCCAATTATGGGAGCAAATGTTGGAAGTGCTATTTCTGAATGTGTTGCATTTTTACTATTTATACTATTGATATACAATGTAAAAATAGACTTAAAAAAAGTTGTATTATTAGGTATAGCAGTATTGCTTGTTTTAGGAGTTTTTGTAGCTATAGATATGATTTCAGGAAGTAACTCACATTTAGGTATGTTTGTAAAAGAAATTTATACTAATGGACCAGGAGAAATAATACAAACATTTAGTAGAAAGATAGAGATGAACTTGAAGCTAGCTCAAACCAGTGCATGGGTAAATATACTACTAACTGGAATCGGAGTAATTTTAGTTCTTATGATTAATCAGATTAGATATTTTAAACAATTAATTGATGAATACCCAATTGTATTTAAAGGCTTTATAGCGTCAATAGCAGGATGCTTTGTAACTCTTTTAGTAAATGACTCTGGAATTGTGTCATCAGCTACAGCTTTTATTTATGTAATTGTACCTATGATTATATTAAGTATAAACCTGGTAGCATTAAAAGAATAAGTTGCATATATGCTATGTATAAATATTGATATGTTAATTTAAATTTATTTTGTCAAAATAAATTTAAAGAAGAAATTTTATAAAAATTAGTTATTATATAAAAATCCCAAGTTTATTTTAACTTGGGATTTTTATATAATAACTAATTTTTATCTTGTTTCAATATAATTTGAAAGGATGTACTTTTCCCTAAAATGCTTGAAACCGAAATATTCCCTCCATGTGCATCAATAATCTGTTTAACAATAAACAATCCTAATCCTTTGTTTTGTGTATTATGATTTTTGCTACTATAATATTTGTCAAAAATATCATCTGCTTTTTTCGCATTTATCCCAACCCCATTGTCAGTAGTATTAATGTAAATTTGTTCAGAACTCTGTTTTAAGCAAATTTCTATTTCTGTACCATCAGGATTATGTTCAACACAATTCATTAAAAGGTTATAAAGAGCTCTATACATTAATGTCTCATCTATGGCTAAATACAAACATTCTAAATCTGTATAAAATCCAAATATCTGTTTTTTAGATTTTGGATTATTAGCTACATCAGCAATAAGGTTTTGAAGAAATGCAACCATTTCAACCTGTGTGTGTTTAAGCAGTATTTTTCCAGACGAATCTATAAAAAATGTCAGACTTAAATTGTCTATTAATTTTTCAATATATACTCCTTTTTTATATATGTTATCTAAAAATATCGTTCTCTCTTCTTCACTAAAACTGTGGTTTTTGTTAAGCATTAGAGATGAATATCCTGTGATGTATGATAATGGCGTTTTCAAATCATGTGATACACCAGCAAGCCAATCAGTTTTTGCAACTTCAAGTTTTTCTCGTTCAATTTCAGTTTCTTGAAGCTTATTGCCTAAAGATTTTATATTTACAATGACTTCTTTATACATAAAATAGTACCATTTTAATTTCCCATTATTGGTAAAGGCTTTTTTGACTATTGCATAATCTCCTTTAGATAAATTACTTATTGAACAAATTATCAAGTAAAGTGGTCGAACAAGAAATAAGCAAAAAAGTATCCCTCCTGTAATAAAGCAGAAAGAAATTATAAGTATGCTTGGGAAATATCCAATAGATGAATCAGCCACATATAAAAATTCATGTGATCTTTCAGGATATATTAATTGATTAAGTAATATGAATAATGTAACGAAGTATACTAGAAATATAAAGAGACCTGTTGTAAAGTAAGCAATAAAACGAAAGTATAATTTTTTCAATATATCAGCTCCCCTCTGGTGGTATGAACTTATACCCAACTCCACGAAGGTTTGTAATAACTTTGTATGGTTTATTATCATCCAGTATCTTTTTTCTAAGCTTGGATATATGTATTGTAACAGTCTTTTCATCTCCATATCCTGCTAATCCCCAAATTGTATCGTACAGATGTGATGTAGTAAAGACTTTGTTAGGGTTTTGGCAAAAAAATTCCATTAGCTCGAGTTCTTTGGCTGTACATTCTACGTCTTGACCATTTACAGTAAGTATTGCACAAGTCATATCAAGAATAATATAGCCATAATGATAAATTAAGGAATTTTCTGAATGAGTATGTAATACTGAATGTTCAAGTTGTTGACGCCTAAAAATAGCTTTGATTCTGGCGACAAGCTCCATTGTATTAAAAGGTTTTGTTATATAATCATCACCACCAATAGCAAATCCTGATAATTTATCGTAATCACCAGTTTTGGCAGTCAGAAATACGATAGGGGCTATAGTTTTCCTGCGTATTTTTGCACATAGTTCAAATCCGCAATAATCTGGTAGCATTACATCAAGAATGATAAGGTCATATTGCCTGTTTTCAATACACTCAAGGGCTTTGGTTCCTGTTGATACACAGGTAACATTATTATAATGTTCTTTATTTAAGGTTATTTTCACTAGGGTTAACAGCCCTTCTTCATCATCAACAATAAGTATCCTTTCAGGGTTTTCCAATTTGTCATCCATAATATTTCATCTCCCAGTATACAAAAATAGTATCATTATAATACCATACATGCAAAGTGTAAGCAATAAATTGTTCTTTTGTTTTACCCTCACTTTACTTTTATTTTATTTTCATACTATATTCTATAGATAAAAAGAGATATAAAAATAAAACAGGAGGTAAAAAATGACAAAGTCGCTAAAATCAAGAGGAACAAGTGTTCTTCTATGTGGAGCTTTGATTGTTGGTGTAATGACAGGATGTACATCTCAGGCTACATCAACAAAAAACTCAACATCTAAGTCAAATCCTAAAACAACCGAAAAAGTTACTCGTGTAAGTTCTGAAAATCAGTTAAAGAAATTAAAAGAAAAATATGATAAAAATCCAAATGATAAAGCATTAGCATTAAAATATGCTCAAAACTTATTTGAATTGGGAGATTTTACAGAATTACAAGAAGCATTGAAGCTGTTGTTAAATGGAGATAAACCTCTACCAGATGCTATTTACCTTTCAGCACAAATAAAATATATGAATGGTAATTATACACAAGCAGAAAAGCTATACAATACTCTTGTGGAGAAATATCCAGATAAATTTAAAGAAAAGGCAGAAGCTGGTCTATCAATGACCTATTATCAAACAAATCAATATCAGAAAGCAAAACAGTTATCTATTGGTCAAGAAAATACAAGTAGTTTATTAAATAACATGATGAAAGATTTTGGTGATAGGCAACCTAATCAAATTGAATGGAATGGAAAAAATGAAAGTGTTATTCCATTTCTTACAACTGACCCTCTGCCTGTTGTGCCAGTAGAGATAAATGGAAAAAGAATGAACGCTTTTATTGATACTGGTGCTCCTACATTTATTCTTGACAAAAAATTTGCAAAAGAATTTGGAATCAAACCAGTTTCAAATGCAGATGGGAATTTTGCTAGAGGTGGTACCTCTGAGATTGGATTTAGTAGAGCTGATTCATTTAAGGTAGGAGACATAAATATGAAAAATATCCCTGTAATGATAGGAGAGCTTGGTGGACTTGTAGAACTATTTAAGAATACTGAATTAGATGTTCGTGCTGTTCTTGGTACAAATGTATTAAAACAATTTGTACCAACAATGGATTATCCAAATGGTGAGTTGGTATTAAGACCACGAAGTGAAGTAGTAAGGAATGAAATAGTTATAACGGATGAAGATATCAAAGAAGGTAAAGGTGAAATAATACAACAAATTCCATTCACACTTTCTTCTACTCATTATATGTTTGGTAAAGGTTCAATTAATAATAAAAATAATCTTAATTTCTTTATTGATTCAGGATTTAATGGTGGAAAGGGTGCTGGAGTTATGTTGCCTAAACAAACAATAGATTTATTAGGTATTACTATGCCAAATCTAAGACCAGCTACTAAAGATGAAGGCGGAATGACAGGAAATGATTTTGAAGTGGCACAATTTGATATTTCATCATATGGGCTAGGTAATGTACAACAGAGAAAAGGTATTGGGTATTTTGTGACAGGACAAGAAAGAATGTATCAAGTACATGGATTTTTCCAAGATGCTTTAATAAGCCATAATTATCTGAAGAATTACAAATGGACAATTAATTTTGATTCAATGACGATGACATTTAATGAGAAGAAGAATATATAATCTAAATTGTGAACAAGAGATATCTTTTTAATTTTACTTTTGCTTTACTTTTATTTTACTTTCATATTGTATCTTATAGATAAGAACAAAAATAGGAGGTAAAAAATGATAAAATCACTGAAATCAAGAGGAATAAGTATTATATTATGTGGAGCTTTAATTGTTGGTGTAATGACAGGATGTACATCTCAGGCTACATCATCGAAAAGCTCAACGCCTAAGTCAATAACTAAAACAACAAAAAAAGTTACTCGTGCAAGTTGCGAAAAACAACTAACAGAAATAAAAGGAAAGTATGAGAAAAATCCAAATGACGAAGTTCTAAGATTAGAATATGCTCAAATACTATTTAAATTAGGTGACATTACAAAAGCACAAGAGATGCTGAGTCCCTTGATGAATTCGAAGAAGCCTTCCCCAGATGTGATTTATCTTTCTGCACGAATAGAATATCTGAATGGTAATTATGAGCAGGCTGAAAAACTATATAATACTCTTATAGAGCAATATCCTGATAAATTCAAAGCAAAAGCTGAAAAAGGATTGACACTAACATATTATCAAACAAATCAATATCAAAAAGCTGAAAAATTATCCGAAGCATCAGAAGATAAAAACAATAGTATAAATAGTGTATTGGAAATGATGAAAGCTTTTAAGGATAAACAACCAAATCAAATTGACTGGAATGGAAAAAGCGAAACAGTGATTCCTTTTATCACAACTGAACCTCTGCCAGTTGTGCCAGTAGAGATAAATGGAAAAAGGATAAATGCTGTTATTGATACTGGTGGCCCAATGTTTACTATTGATCAGAAACTTGCAAAAGAACTTGGTATAAAAACAGCTTCAAAAAACGAAAATGAATTTGCTGGAGGTAATACTGTTGAAACTGGTTTTGGTCAAGCTGATTCACTTACTATAGGAGATGTAAATATTAAAAATGTACCTGTAATGTTGGGACCATTTGATGGGTTTGAAGAGGGGCTTAAGGATTATGATGTTCATGGTATTATTGGTACAGGTGTATTGAAGGAATTTGTACCTACGATGGATTACCTTAGTGGCCAATTAATATTAAGACCTCGAAATGAAGTAGGTAGAGAGAATCTTAATAAAATGCTTGCAGATGATAAAATATTGGAAGAAATGCCATTTACGCTTGCAGCCATTCATTTTATGTATGGAAAAGGATCAGCCAATCAGAAAAGTGGACTTAACTACTTCATTGATTCAGGACTTGGTGACGAAAAAGGTGCTGGAATTATATTACCTAAAGAAACAATAGACTCTTTGAAGATTCCTATGCCAGAGCTAAATAAAGCTCCTGAAGGACAAGGTGGAATGGGAGGAAGTGATTATAAGGAAGGCCATTTTGACATTTCATCATATGGACTGGGTAATTTACAATTGAAAAATGGTATAGGATATTATTTTACAGGTGGAGTTTTGGATTATGATGAGGAAGTTGGATTTGTTAGTGATGGATTGATAAGTCATCATTATTTTAATAAGTATAAATGGTCAATTGATTTCGATTCTAGGAAGATGACATTTAGCAAATAGAAATAGCATATAACACAAATTGCATGATTAAGTTTCACTTCTTTAAAGACACAGAGGTACAAGGAAAGTATCTCTGTGTTTTTTATATCCAAAAATATTTTATAAGTAAAATGTAATAGATAACTTGTTTATAAATATGTTAAGAGTAATAGTATTATAGTTCATCTAATTACAGAGATACTATTAGTTGTTCAAGTTTCTAGCTGAGTTATAACAGAATTAGATACAGTAGTAAAAGCTAAAACTATATTTTTACGAGTGTTTATTGTAAAAGTTTTCTCATTATACAAAAAAACAGTTGACTTTTTATATGAACCCCTTCTATAATGTTACTGAAATTAAGTAAAATGATTGAACAAATGTAAAGATAATTAAAAAAGCTTGATTTTGGAGGAAAGCAAATGAAAAAAATTGGAGACCTAAGGTTAATGATGAAGTGTTGTTCACTTTATTATGAAGATAATTTAAATCAGCAAGAAATAGCAAATCAATTGGGAATATCAAGACCAACAATATCAAGAATATTAAAAGAAGCTTTTGAGCAAGGCATAGTAAAAATACAAATAGTTGATGTTTTGAAAAATGACTACCAAAAAATAGAGAGAAGTTTAGAAAGAAAATATAAATTAAAAGAAGTAATAGTAGTAGATGATAAACAGGATTCACTAACACAAAAACAAGAATTAGCAAGAGCTGTATCTGAATATTTAACCAGAGTAGTAAAGGAAAATGATATAATAGGAGTTTCAATAGGAACTACACTAAAAGAAATACCTAGATATGTGGAAAAAAATAACTGTAAGAATGTTACATTTATACCTCTATTAGGTGGGATTGGAGACAATGAAATAGATATTCACGCAAATCAAATAGCAGTAAGTTTAGCAAGGGCTTTTGGAGGAGATTTCAAACTATTACATGCTCCAGCTGTTATGTCTGATTTATCTACAAAAGAAAAACTTTGCAAAGACGAAAAAATTAAAGAAGTGCTAGATTTAATAGATAAAACGACTATAGCAATCGTAGGTATAGGAAATCCAATGAGCTTAAACTCAACAATAATGGCTTCTGGGTATATGAATGAGGCAGATATAGAAGATTTGAAAAAATATAATTCAATAGGTGCGATTTGTTTGCAAGCCTTTGATAAAGAAGGAAAAACTTCTATACTTGAATTTAATCAAAGAGTACTAGGAGTAAAGCTAGAAGATTTAAAAAAGATAAAAAGGACTATAGGTGTAGCTTCAGGAGATGAAAAAATAGAAGCAATAAAGGCATCATTAAAGGCAAAGTTTATAAATAGTTTAGCAATTAATCACAGTTTAGCAATTGAATTATTAGAAGATTGTGACTAATAGAAAGATAGATAAAAGTTAACAGGAGGGAATGTATATGTCAATATCAAAAGAAACATTACTTGAAATGTATAAGAGAATGAATCAGGCTAGAAAATTTGAAGAGAAAGTTAGTTGGTTTTTTGCAAGAGGTATGGTTCACGGAACAACTCATTTATCTGTAGGTCAAGAGGCATCAAGTGTGGCAGCTGTAATGGCTTTAGAAAAGGGAGACTTGGTATCATTGACTCATAGAGGACATAGTCAATTTATAGGAATGGGGATAGACCTAAACAAAATGATGGCTGAACTTATGGGCAAAGAAACTGGATTTTGTAAAGGAAAAGGAGGCTCAATGCATATAGCAGATATTGAGTCAGGTAATTTAGGAGCAAATGGAGTTGTAGGTGGAGGTCTTACAATAGCCCCAGGAGCTGCACTTACACAACAATATAAAAAAACAGGCAAAATAGTTTTATGTAGTTTTGGTGATGGAGCATCAAATGAAGGTACTTTTCATGAAGGTATAAATTTATCCTCAATATGGAAGTTGCCAATAATATTCTACTGTGAGAATAACTTATATGGAATGTCAACAAGCATAAAACGCCATATGAATATAGAAAGTATTGCTACTAGAGCAGCTTCTTATGGAATAGAGGGAATATCAATAGATGGATATAATCCAATAGAAGTATATGAGACAGTACAAAAAGCTGCTGAAAAATGTAGAAGAGGAGAAGGGCCTGTATTGATTGAAAGTAGAACTTATAGATGGTTAGGTCACTCAAAGTCAGATGCAAATGTATATAGAACAAAAGAAGAAATAGAATCATGGAAAGCAAAGGACCCTATTGAATTTTTAAGAAATTATCTTATCGAAAAGAATATCTCTAATGAAAATGAATTAGATAAAATTCAAGAGTTTGCCAAACAATCAATAGAAGAGGCAGTGGAATTTGCTCAAAATAGTCCAAATCCAAAAATAGAATCTTTATTAGAGGATGTATATGCAGACTAAAAATGGTAAAGGAGGAAGAAAAAAATGAGTACAAGAGAATTAACATATGCACAAGCGATAAAGGAAGCAATGTCAGAAGAAATGAGAAGAGATGAAAATGTAATATTTATGGGAGAAGATATAGGAATATATGGAGGAGCATTTGGTGTATCAGTTGGAATGATAGATGAATTTGGACCAGAAAGAGTAAGGGATACTCCTATATCAGAAGCAGCTATAGCAGGAGCAGCAGCAGGAGCAGCAGCAACTGGTCTAAGACCTATTATGGAAGTAATGTTTATGGACTTTGTGACAATCTCTATGGATGCAATTGTAAATCAAGCAGCAAAAATGAGATATATGTTTGGTGGAAAAGCACAAGTTCCAATGGTTGTTAGATGTCCTGGTGGCTCTGGGACTGGTTCAGCAGAACAACATTCACAGAGTTTAGAAGCTTGGTTTTGCCATGTTCCAGGAGTAAAAGTAGTTGCACCTTCTACACCAGCAGATGCTAAAGGTTTATTAAAAGCAGCTATAAGAGATAATAATCCAGTTATATTTGTTGAAAATAAATTGTTATATAGAAAAAAAGGTATTGTACCAGAAGGTGATTATGTAATTGAAATTGGAAAGGCAGACATAAAAAGAGAAGGAACAGATGTTACAGTAATCACTTATGGAAGGATGTTACAAAGTGTTGAGGAAGCAGCAGAGACATTATCAAAAGAAAATATAAATGTAGAAATTATAGATTTAAGAACCTTATATCCATTGGATAGGGAGACTATAGTTAAAAGTGTATGTAAAACTGGAAGAGTTCTAATTTGTCATGAAGCAGCTAAGACTGGTGGACTAGGTGGAGAAATATCAGCCTTAATAACAGAAAGTGAATCATTCGATTATTTAGATGCACCAGTAAAAAGAATATGCGGAAAAGATGTGCCAATACCATATAATCCAGAGTTAGAAAAAGCAGTTGTCCCAAGAGTTGATGAAATAGAAGAAGCAATAAAATCTTTGATTGTTAGATAAGGAGGGATAGATATGGTGGCAAATAAAGTAAAGGCCACACCAGCAGCTAGAAACCAAGCTAGAAAAGACAACATAAAACTAGATAAGCTGATTGGAAGTGGAGAAAATGGAAGAATTCATTTAGTTGATGTGTTAAATTACTTAAAAGATAGTAAGGTAAATGCTACACCTTTAGCTAAAAGAATAGCAGAAGATTTAAATATAGATTTAGAAACTATTGTAGGTACTGGATATAATGGAAAAATAAGAAAGTATGATGTGGAAAGAGTAAATACACAAGAGGCTGTTGTGTCAACTAACATATCTAAAACTAATGATACAGAGGAGATAAATACGAAAAGTGAAAATTCAAGTGTGTTTAATACAGTAGAAGGAGAGTTTGAAAAACCAAATCCAATGAGAGCTACTGTAGCAAAACGAATGTCAGAAAGTTACTTTAGTGCTCCTGTATTTACATTCAACATAGAGGTAGATGCTACAGAATTGAAGTCACTCAGAGCAAAATTAATTGATACAGTAAAAGAATCAGTTGGAGTAAAATTGACTATGACAGATTTAATAGTAATGGCAGTGTCTAGAATACTTCCAAAGCATCAAGCATTAAATTCTGCATGGACAGATGAGGGAATATTTAGATACAAAGATATAAATATAGCTATTGCAGTTGGCCTAGATGAAGGTCTATATGTCCCAGTAGTAAAGAACGTAAATAAAAAATCTTTAAAAGAAATAGCAAAAGAAAGTAAAGAGCTTGCTGAAAAAGTAAAAACAGGGAAACTTCTACCAGCAGACCAAGAAGGGAATACATTTACTATAAGTAATGTCGGAATGTATGGTATAACTACATTTACACCTATAATAAATATGCCTTCAAGTGCAATATTAGGGGTAGGTGCTACACAAGATAAGTTTGTTCCAGTAAATGGAGAGGCTAAAATAAAACCTATAATGAACTTATCATTGACATCAGACCATAGAGTGATAGATGGAACAGTAGCAGCAAAATTCTTAAAAGAGTTAAAAGAATTGTTAGAAAATCCTTTATCAATGCTTGTATAGGTTTTGATGTTTCTTTATTGATATAATAGTTTGAATAGGTTACATAGTTATAATTATTTAGGTGAATTTAAAACCTTTATATATTTAGCATTATTTTTAAAGTGAACTATATGAATATAAATTGATTAATGAAAATATATGAAAATAAATAGGAGGAGAGCCTATGTCAGTAGAAGTTATAATGCCAAAAGCAGGAGTAGCTATGGAAGAAGGTACCATAGTATCTTGGCTAAAACAAGAAGGCGAAGAAGTAAAAATTGGAGAACCTATATTAGAAATAACAACAGATAAAGTAAATATGGAAATAGAATCAGAGGGAGAAGGTACACTGGCTGTAATCATACATAAAGAAGAAGGTGAAGTATTACCAGTATTTACAGTAATAGGTGTAATAGCAGAAAAAGGTGAAAATCAAGAAGAAATAAAAGCCAAATATTTATCTGGAGATGTGCCAAAAGAAGATGCTATTGAAGAAAAGCAAAGCGTGGAGGATAAAAAAGAAAAAGTAAATAAAAAAGAGTGTAATCATGACTATGATGTAGTGGTAATAGGTGGAGGACCTGGGGGGTACTTAGCAGCATTAAAAGCAGCCCTGTTAGGAGGAAAAGTTGCATTAGTTGAAGAAAATGTATTAGGAGGAACTTGTTTAAATAGAGGTTGCATTCCTACAAAAACTTATATAAAAACAGCAGAAATATTAGAGGAGATTGACCAGTTATCAAAAAGAGGTGTAAAAGTAACTGTAGATAAAGGACAAGACATCAAGAAGGCAATAAAATATAAAAATAGAGTAGTTAAAAAACTTACTGCTGGAGTTGGTGGTCTATTAAAAAGCAGAAATGTAGAAGTATTTAATCTTAAAGCTAGTGTTAAAGAAGAGCATAAAGTAATATTATCTGATGGAAAGGTTTTAGATACAGAAAATATAATAATTGCAACAGGCTCTAAAGTAAGGGTATTGCCTATAAAAGGAATAGAATCGAATTTGATAATAACTAGTACAGAAGCCTTAGACTTAGAGACAGTACCAGAAGAATTAGTAATAATCGGTGGTGGAGTGATAGGTTGCGAATTTGCAGAGATATTCAATTCAAGAGGCTCTAAGGTAACTATTGTAGAAATGGAAGATAGAATAATCCCAAGAATGGACAAGGAATTAAGTGAATCTTTGAATTATTCTCTTAATAAAAAAGGCATAAATGTATTAACTAAAAAGAAAGTTTCTGAGTTTAAAGAAGAAGGCAATAAAATATTAGTTTGTATTGAAGGTGAGGAGACAATAAAAGCAGATTTATGTCTATATGCTATAGGAAGACAAGCTAATCTTTCTGGTATAGAAGATTTAGACATTAAAATAGATAAAGGTTCTATATCTGTAAATAGCAAAATGGAAACAAGTATACCAAGTATATATGCAGTAGGTGATGTTACTGGAGGTGTAATGTTAGCTCATGCAGCATTTAAAATGGGAGAAGTAGCAGCTTCAAATGCTTTAGGTATGAATGAAGAAGCTGATTTAAGTGCATTACCTAGTTGTGTTTATACAATTCCAGAAGTAGCATCAGTTGGGCTTACAGAGGAAGATGCTAGAAAGAAACACAATGTAAATGTGGGTAAATTTAACTTTGCTGGGAATGGAAGAGCTTTAGCTTCTGGACAAGAGCAAGGATATGTAAAAGTGATAGCAGATGCTAAATATGGAGAAATTTTAGGTGTGCATATGTTTGGTTGTGGTGTAGCAGAACTTATAAATCATGCAGCATCATTTAAGGCATTAGAAATACCTGCTGATGAAGCTAGTGAGTTGATATTTGGTCATCCATGTACTTCAGAAGCTTTGATGGAAGCTTTGGCAGATGTAAGTGGAGAATGTTTACATTTACCTAAAAAATAAATTAGAAGAATAAAATATTAAAGTAAGTCTATTATTAATATAAATTTATTTTATAAAATATTAAAATGCTTATTTAGCCATACTCTTTCTTGTATAAATGTATGTATTTGTACAAGAAGGAGTATTTTTTATGGAAAAATACAGAATCGGAGTACTTGTAGTTTTTGTTGTACAAAAAAGATAGTAATATAAAATAACAATGCCATTTTAGATTGATTTTACTTGAAATTAGAAAAAAAGACTTTTTTGTTTTTTTTAAAGTATTATTTGTAAAATACCTAAAAAAATTTTCTTAATATTTTAATAAAAGAATAGCTTAATTTAAATGTTGTGGTTTTATGCACTAATAATAAACACAAAAAAAACAATATATGGCATATAAGTTGCTATATAAATAATAAGGAGGGAACAACTATAAATGAGGCAAAGAATAAAAACACTAATTGAAAATGAGGATAAGAAAAATCCTTTAACAGATGAAGCTATTTCAAACATGTTAAATGTTCGAAGAGAAGATGTTACCTTTTTAAGAAATGAGTTAAAAATAGAGGATTCAAGGCAAAGAAGAAAAATTGTTTTGATTAAAGCTATAAAAGATATTTTAAAAGAAGAAAAAAGCATAAATAAAAATGATATAACAAGAAGATTAAATAGCATTGGATTTACAGTATCAAGATTTACAGTTATACAATATTTAAAAGAGATTCAAGATTCTGATGAGTTAAAGGATGATAAAGAAGGTGATGATAAAAAAGAAGAGATAAACAATAATGGGGAAAATACAGATATAGCATTTGATAAATTAATAGGTAGTAGTGGTAGCTTAAGTACAATTATAAAACTATCTAAAGCAGCAATACTCTATCCACCTCATGGTCTTCATACTATTATTATGGGCCCAACCGGTGTTGGAAAAAGTGAGCTGGCAGAATGTATGTATAAATTTGCAGTAGAATCATCTAGATTCCCTAAGAATGCACCATTTATAATTTTTAATGCAGCAGACTATTCAGAAAATCCACAGCTTTTATTATCTCAATTATTTGGTCATGTCAAAGGTGCTTTTACAGGAGCTGATGAGACTAAAGAAGGACTAGTATCAAAAGCAGATGGAGGAATATTGTTTATAGATGAAATACATAGATTACCTCATGAAGGTCAAGAGATACTATTCCAACTGATTGATAAAGGTATGGTAAGAAAATTAGGAGAGACTAGATTAACAAATAAAATAGATGTAATGATTATTTCAGCAACTTCTGAACCAATAGATTCTCATCTACTTAATACATTTAAAAGGCGTATACCTGTAACAATTGAAATACCAGAATTAGTTGCAAGACCATTAAATGAAAGGTTTGATATTATAAATAACTTCTTCTTGATAGAAGCTCAAAGAATGGGAACAAGCATACATATAAAATCTGACGTATTAAAAGCTCTTATGCTTTATGATTGCATAGGAAATGTTGGTCAGCTTAGAAGTGATATTCAAGTAGCTTGTGCTAGGGGATTATTAAATCAACTTACTAGCAAACAGAAAGAAGTAAATATAAATATATCAGATGTACCTGGATATGTTAAACAAGGTCTTATGAAAATCAGAAATTGTAGAGATAAAATAGAAAATTATGTAGATGGAGACTTAATTATAGACTCAAATTTTCAGGGAGAGATAGAAAAGAAAAATGAAGATATATATACTTTTCCTGATGAAATATATAAGCTTACAGAAAGAAGACATATTGATTTGTTGGAGCAAGGCTTAGACTTCGATGTTATAAATAGAATTGTTGGAGGAGAGTTAGAAAGTTGTATTCAAAAATACATAAAGCAAGTTAAAAAAGTTTCTATTAATGATAATATTCCAGATATAAGTCCAATTGTTGGAAAATATATTGTAGAACTTACTTATGAAGTAATTAAAATAGCATCACAATATCTTACTTCATTAGAACCAAATCTACATTTATGCTTAGCGGTTCACTTAAAGGCAGCTTTTGAGAGATTAAAAGAAGGTAAAGTAATATCAAATGCTCATTTAAAAGAAATAATAGGAAATTATCCATTAGAGTATTCTGTAGCAGAAAAGGTAGCTCAATATCTAAAGGAAAGATATAATATAAATTTGCCAAAAGAAGAAATAGGTATAATAGCAATATATTTTAAAATGAGTAGTAGAAGAGATATATCTGAACAAAAAAAGATAGGTGTACTTCTTATGGCTCATGGAAGAGTGGCCTCATCTATATGTGAAGTTACAAATAAATTATTAGGAATTAACCATGCAAGATATTTAGATATGCCATTTGAAAAGAAACCAGAAGAAATGATTGAAGAAGCTACTACAATAGTAAAAGATATCGATGAAGGTAGAGGAGTGATTATATTAGTTGATATGGGTTCGCTTTCATACTTTGGGGATATCATCTCTGGGAATACAGGGATTAATATAAGGACAATATGTAGATTTGATACTTTACTATCAATAGAAGTTATACGAAGAGCAGTTTTGCCAGATTTAACAATAGATGAAATAGTAGATGAAGTTAAAGGTATAGAACCACAAGTAAAGGAAAGAGCTAGTAATTATAACAACACGAAATTGGATTCTAGAAAACCTATTATTTTAACATTATGTATCACTGGATTAGGGGGAGCTTGTAAGATAAAAGAAATCTTAGAAGAAAATATTAAAGGCATAGACGAAAAGATTGATATAAGACCTATAGGTATGATTGAATATCCAAGTCTTGATTTGGAGATAAAGCAAATAAGTAATGATAAGAATGTAATTGCTATAGTTGGAACAATTGACCCACAGATAGCAAATATCCCTTTTTTTAGCCTAGTAGACATAAATGATAAAACGAAATTAAATCAAGTAAATAATTTAATTGATACTAGCCAAATTATTGAAACAAATAAAAAATATGAGTTATCAGATTTAATACATAAAGAAGATATATTTATAGATTTACAAGTTAAATCAAAAGAAGAAGCTTTAAAGTACATGAGTAAAAAACTTAGAGAGAAAGGTTATGTGACGAAAAATTTCTATAAAAAAGTAGTGGAAAGAGATAACCTGTTTCCAACTGAATTGTCAGATGGAATAGCAATACCTCATACAGATGGAATTGATGTGATTAGACCAGTTATAAGTATAGCTATTTTAAAAAATCCTATTATATGGAGTAAAAATAGAGTAAAAATAATACTTTTATTAGCTGTAGACCAAAAATGTTTTAATCCATTAAATACTCTACTTACATTTATAGAAACAGATGAATTTAAAGAGATAAAAAACATTAAAGATAGAGATTTTATTAGGGAGATGATATTAGATGGAGTCAATGCAAATAATTAGTAGCAATTTGATTTTTAAAGATATTGAGGTATCAAACAATGAAGATGCATTAAAATTTTTAGGACAACGTTTATTTGATAAACAGTATGTAAAAGAAAGTTACATAGAAGCTGTTATAGCAAGAGAAAAAAAGTATGCTACAGGATTACCAACAGAAATCTATGGAGTGGCTATACCGCATACAGACATAGTACATGTAAATGAGCCAGGTATAGCGATTGGTATACTGAATAAACCTGTAAAATTTATAATGATGGGTACAGAAGATACTGAAATTGATGTAAAAGTTGTATTTATGTTAGCAGTAAAAGAGCCAAAGGAGCAATTACAATTATTAGAAAAGCTTATGACTGTATTTCAAGATAAGAGTATGTTAAATAATATTGTCAACTTAAATGAAGAAAGCATGAGTGACTTATTAAACTCTAAACTGAAAAATTAAAGTTGTGAAAGGAATTAAAAATATAAAAATGCCATTGAAGATTTCTAACTATAGATATCTTTAAAATAAAATAATTTTAACGGGGGTGAATAATGTGGATAAAAAAATATTAGTTGCATGTGGAACAGGAGTATGTACTTCAACAATTGCTATAAACAAATTAAAGAAAGCACTTCAAGACCTTGGTAAATTGGATATGGTCAACATTACACAATGTAAAGTAGTGGAAGTTGCATCAAAAGCACCTGATTATGATTTGATAATTTGTACTACACAAGTGTCTAATAGCATAAAAACACCTGTAATAAATGGATTACCTTTTTTAACTGGTGTGGGAATGGGCAAATTAATTGAAGATGTATTGGAAAAATTAGAATTATAATTTGAACTTTTAAAAAATATAGTCTCTAAAATTATAAGTTTTAGAGACTGAAAATTAAATAATGGAGGGTCTTTAAATGGAGATATTAAATTTCATTGTTAGTTTAGGAGCACAAGTAATGATGCCAATAATAATATGTATTTTTGGCTTGATATTAGGTACAAAACTTGGAAAATCATTAAGAGCTGGTTTAACAGTGGGAGTTGGATTTATAGGTCTTAATACTATTATAGCTTTACTGACAGATAACTTAGGACCAGCAACGCAACAAATGGTTAAGAATTTAGGATTAAACTTATCTATAATAGATGTAGGGTGGCCAGCAGCATCGGCTATAGCCTTTGCATCAACAGTAGGAGCTTTAATTATTCCAATAGGTCTTGTAGTAAATATAGTTATGTTAATTACTAATACTACCCAAACTGTTGATGTAGATATATGGGATTACTGGCATTTTGCGTTTACAGGCGCTTTAGTAGCAGGGTCTACACAAAGTGTGGTATGGGGAGTGTTTGCGGCAGTAGCAAATATGGTAATTGTATTGGTAATGGCAGATTTAACTGCTCCAGGTATAGAAAAATATTTGGGTATGCCAGGAATATCTCTTCCTCATGGGTTTACACAGGCATTTGTTCCAATTGCTATAGTTGTAAATAAACTATTAGATTTAATACCAGGTATAAATAAGATTGAGATAAATGCTGACACATTACAGAAAAAATTTGGATTATTTGGAGAACCTTTAATAATGGGGTCTATAATAGGTATAATAATTGGTATTGCAGCTAAATATGATATAAAAGGTATATTACAGTTAGGTGTAACTATGGGAGCTGTATTGATATTAATTCCAAAGATGGCAGCATTATTGATGGAAGGGTTATTACCAGTATCAGAAGCAGCGCAGGAATTTATTGAGAAGAGATTTAAAAATAGAGGAAAGATTTATATAGGTTTAGACTCAGCAGTAGGGATAGGTCATCCTGTCACATTATCAGTTGCATTAGTATTGGTACCTTTAACTATAGTTATAGCAGCTATATTGCCAGGAAATA
Source organism: Clostridioides difficile (assembly GCF_001299635.1). GTDB lineage: Bacteria > Bacillota > Clostridia > Peptostreptococcales > Peptostreptococcaceae > Clostridioides > Clostridioides difficile_A. Next base: position 35,386 of record NZ_JRHN01000005.1, read on the forward strand.
AAGTTCTGCCATTTGCAGATTTAGCAGTAATTCCATTTGCACTTGTTTTAATTGTACCAATTACAAAAGGGAATGTGTTTAGGACATTAATAATAGGAATATTCATAATTACTTCTGGATTATTAATTGCAACTAATTTAGCTCCTCTATTTACTCAAATGGCTTTAAATGCTAGCTTCAAAATGCCAGAGGGAGCAACTATGATTTCAAGTATTTGTGATGGTGCAAATCCATTAAGTTGGATATTTGTAAAGATTATGAATTATAAAGTTATTGGAGGAGTGTTTTTTGGAGTTATAGCTTTAGGAATGGCTATTTACAATAGAAATAGAATAATAAAGGAAAATAAAAAATTATCTCTTGAAGAAGAAATCTAAAAATGATTTTATTGAGGAGTATATGAATTATGAAAAAATATAAATACGATTCTATAAGATACTCAATTAATGTGATAATACCAGGATTTTTTATGATTTTAATATTGCTTTACGCTCTGTTTAATAACTATGAAAATTTTAGTGTAAACATATATAGTTTGTTGATAATCATCTGTATATATGGGATATTCAATACTTTTATATCATCAAGTAATCCTAAAGAAATTATTATTGATAACAAATGTATACATTTTATCTCATTTATTACTACACATAATTATGAAATTAAAGATATCGAAAAAGTAAGAATACGAGAGTTTTATAATAAAAATCTTTATCTAAAAATTAATGACGGAAGCCTTCTTAAAGGTAGATATTGGATAAGAACAAATATGTTTAATAATGATTTAGAATTATATGATTATCTTATTGAGTTAGAGGAATCTTTATATCCAGAATCATTAAAATTTAGAAATAAAAGATTAGAAAATAAAGGCATATAAAGATAAAAAACTTAAAATAGAAGTAGAATAATTTCTATTGATAAAATGGAGATATACGCTTTACACTAAATTTTTTGAATTTTCAAATTAAGATTAAAGATAGTGTTTAGAAGATATGGTACTGCTAATATATATAAGATTATATCTATAATAGATAGGAGGATTTAACTAATGTTATTGGAAAAATTGAGAAAAGAAGTATTACAAGCATCTCTAAACCTTTTAAATTATAACTTGGTGACATTAACAGGTGGGAATGTGAGTGGGAGAGATGAAGAAACAGGATATATAGCAATTACCCCAAGTGGAATGGACTATAGAGACCTTATACCAAGTGATATTGTTATAGTAGATATAGATGGAAATGTTATAGATGGCAAATGGAAAGCATCTGTGGATTTACCAGACCATTTATATATATATAAACATAGAGAAGATATAAATAGCATAATACATACACATTCTACATACTCAAGCTGTTTTGCTATTTTGAATGAACCTATAGCATGTGCAAGTACAACTCTTGCAAATGAAGTAGGAGGTGAAGTACCTGTTGCAAAGTTTTCACCACCAACATCTAACAAAATGGGTAAATGTGTTATTGAAGCAATTGGAGATAAAAGAGCATGTCTTTTAGCAAACCATGGTGTAATAGCAGTTGGTCCTTCTGTAGGGCATGCTCTTACAGCTGCTGTAATGTTAGAGGATTCAGCAAAAGTATATTACTTGGCAAAATCAATTGGAACACCAGTATTATTACCAAACGAAGAAATTAAAAGAGCTAGAGATGTATTTTTTAATGTATATGGTCAGGATAAATAAATTAAACAAAACTTTTAAATTAATGTAGAAATATAGATATTCTATAATATTAGGGCGTTTTATAATGATATAATAAGTTTAATAGTTAAGAAATGAAAATAGAAAATCTAATAGTATATAAAATTGTCTGAGTCTAAAATAAGCAATAAGATAAAATAAAAAAGGAGTCTGTATTTCTATGTATTACTTATTAAACAAAAGCACAAATCCTTACTTTAATTTAGCATTAGAAGAATATATGTTTTTAAATGAGAAATATAATGATGATATTATAATCATATGGAGGAATGAGGAATCTATTTTTATAGGTAAAAATCAAAACCCATATCAGGAAATACATCATGATGTTATTGAAAAGGGAGAAATTCCTATTTTAAGAAGAATATCTGGAGGAGGTACTGTTTATCATGATTTAGGAAATATCAATATGTCATTCATACAAAAAGATAGACAACTTCATGAAATAGATTTTTTGGAACATACTAAGTTTATGCAAGATATGCTATTAAGCTTAGGTCTAGATATATCTATAACTGAAAGAAAAGATTTATTTTTGAAAGGGAAAAAAATTTCAGGTTCTGCCCAGTCTATAAAAAGAAAAAATTCTCTTTATCATGGAACTCTTCTTTATGATTCGAATTTAAATAAATTAACTAAATATCTAAATTCAAATAAGTCAACTGAGTCAAAGGCTACGAAGTCTGTCTCAAGTAAAGTAACCAATATTAAATTTTTATTTGAAAAAGATATAGATTACTTTTTGGACTATTGTGTTAAGTATTTAGAATCCAAGTTAAAGGATATAAAAGAACTTAAATTAGACAGTGATGATATCAAAAATGTATACAATCTAGTAGAAGATAAATATAAAAAGATGGAGTGGACATATAGTAAAACACCTAAATTTCAAATAGTACTTCCATTTAATGATGAAAGTGAAGTCAATATACATGTAAGTAAGTGGAAGGTATCAAAGTTTTTTATATCTTATAAAGAAGGTGTAATTAATATGGATAAGTTATTAAATGTGGACTTTTTTAAACAAGAAATAAGAGATAATATTTTAGAAAATTACCCACATTACATAGATTTAATTAATTTAATATTTTAATATAAGGCCTCTTGTTTGATAAAATCTTATTATATCAAATTAGAGGCCTTGAATATTTTTTGCAAGTTTAGAAACTGTTACAAAGTTGTAAAATTAAAAACATCGCTATTGAAAAATCAATATATATAGAATTAAATATACATGTTTTTAACTGAAAAATAGATATTAACTGTTTATACAACTTAAAATTTAATATATAATTAATCAGATGGTTAAAATAAAAGAATATTAAGAGTTTTAATAAATTATGGTTAAAAATAAAATACGAGGTGATACCATGTATAGTGTTATAATTGTTGCTGCAGGAAGCGGAAGGAGAATGAACCTAGACATAAATAAACAGTTCATAAAATTAAGAGAAAAAGAAATTATTGCTCATACAATTCAAGTTTTTTATGAAAATATAAATATAGATGAAATTGTGGTATGTATAAAAAAAGAGGAAGAAGATTTTTTTAAGGAAAACATAATAAATAAGTATAATTTTAAAAATATAAAAATAGCATATGGTGGAAAAGAAAGACAGGATTCAATATATAATGGATTAAAAAAATTAGATGAAAATTGTGACATAGTACTCATTCATGATGGGGCAAGACCATTTGTAGACCATAGAATAATTAATGAATCCATAAAGGTGGCTAAAGAAAAAAAAGCTGTAGTTGTAGGTGTGCCAGTAAGTGATACTATAAAGATAGTGTCGGATGGAACAGTACAAGAAACTCCAGAGAGAAGTCTATTGTGGGCAGCTCAAACTCCTCAAACTTTTGAGTATAATCTCATAATAAATGCTTATGAACAAGCTTATAAGAATAATTATTATGGTACTGATGATTCAATGTTGGTTGAAAATATAGGGCAAAGCGTTACTATGGTGATGGGCTCTTATGAAAATATAAAGATAACTAGTCCAGAAGATTTAAATATAGCAGAACAGATATTAAATATGGAAAAAAGAGATGAAGTTAATAGCAGAAGGAGAATTATATGAGAATAGGATTAGGATATGATGTACACAAATTAACAGAGGATAGAAAACTTATAATTGGTGGGGTAGAGATACCACATGATAAAGGTTTATTAGGTCATTCAGATGCTGATGTATTAATACATGCAATAATGGACTCCATTTTAGGAGCCTTAGCTCTAGGTGATATAGGTAAGCATTTCCCAGATACAGATGAAAAATATAAGGGAGCAAATAGTATGAAATTATTAGAATATGTACATAATCTAATAACAAGCAAAGGGTATAAGATTGGGAACATAGATAGTACTATAATTGCTCAAAGCCCTAAGATGGCTCCACATATTGAAAGCATGAGAAAAAATATATCAAAAGTCTTAAATACAGATATTGATAATATAAACATAAAGGCAACTACTGAAGAAGGTCTTGGCTTTACAGGAGCAAAACAGGGTATAGCATCACAAAGTATTTGTTTATTATTGTTGACAAGTCAGAATAATTAATATATTATTAGTAATAAGTTTATTGGATATCAAAGAATAGGCCTATATAGAATATCTATAATATGTGAATTTAAGTGAAATTAATATAAATATAAAACTAGCTATGATAAAGAAATAGTAAAACTATGAAATCTTTACAGAGAGAAAACGTTGGTGAGAGTTTTCAAGAGGAAATGTTTGAACCTGTCTTTTAGCTTAAAGGTATAAAAATCTTTACGGTAGGAACCGTTATATTCCCAAAAGAGAGCTATTTACATAGCTAACTAGAGTGGTACCGCGGAAATTAAACCTTTCGTCTCTATACTTGTATAGAGATGAGAGGTTTTTTATATTTTCAAGAAATTAATATTCAGGAGGAATTTATTAATGAAAATGTCTAAAATGTTTATGCCGACATTAAAAGAAATCCCAGCAGATGCTGAGATTACAAGCCATCAATTAATGGTTAGGTCAGGAATGATAAAAAAAATGACTTCAGGGGTTTATAATCAATTACCGATGGGATTAAGAGTGTTCAAAAAGATTGAACAAATAATTAGAGAAGAACTAAATAAAAAAGATTGTCAAGAAATACTTTGTGCGGCTTTACTTCCTTCTGAATTATGGAAAGAGTCTGGAAGATGGACTGCTATGGGTGAAGAAATGTTTAGGCTTAAAGACAGAACAGAAAGAGAATACTGTCTTGGACCAACACATGAAGAAGCATTCACTGATATAATAAGACAAGAAATTACTTCATACAAACAATTGCCATTAAACTTATATCAGATACAAGTAAAATATAGAGATGAAAGAAGACCAAGATTTGGTGTTATGAGAACTAAGACTTTTACAATGAAGGATGCATACAGTTTTGATGTAGATAATGAAGGTCTGGATAAATCATATCAAGATATGTTTGATGCATATGTAAGTATATTTGACAGATGTGGACTAGAGAATAGTCCAGTGCAAGCAGATTCAGGAGCTATAGGAGGCTCTACATCAGCTGAGTTTATGGTTAAGTCAGAAGTTGGTGAAGATGAAGTTGTATTCTGTAGTGGATGTGATTATGCAGCCAATGTAGAAAGAGCAGAATCTTGTAATGTAGCATCAGAAAAAGAAGATATGAAAGACCTGGAAGAGGTTCACACACCAGGAGCAGCTACAATAAAAGAACTAGAGGAATTTTTAAAGATTTCTCCAGATAAATTTGCTAAAACTTTAGTATATGAGGCAGATGGGAAAACAGTTGTAGTTGTTGTAAGGGGAGATAGAGAAGTTAATGAAGTTAAAGTATCTAATGCTATAGGCTCTGTTATAGAATTTGCACTTGCTACAGATGATATAGTTAGAAAAGTAACTAATGCAGAAGTAGGATTTGCTGGACCAATAGGTATAAATGCTGACTATGTATTTATAGATAAAGAAATTGTTGAACAAAGAAACATAGTTGTAGGGGCTAATAAAACTGAATATCATATAAAAAATGCTAACTATGGAAGAGATTTTGAAGGAATAGTTGGAGATTTTAGAAATGTTCAAGAAGGCGACAAGTGTATAGTATGTGGAAAACCACTTGAAATAGCTAGAGGTGTTGAAGTAGGTCACATATTCAAACTAGGAACTAAGTATTCAGAATCTATGAATGCGAATTTTATAGATAAAGATGGGAAATCAAAACCTATAGTAATGGGATGTTATGGAATAGGTGTTGAAAGAACAGCAGCAGCTATAATTGAACAGCATAATGATGAAAAAGGCATAATATGGCCTTTATCAGTAGCTCCATATCATGTTGTGATAGTTCCTGCAAACATGAAAAATGAGGAACAAGTATCAATAGCTGAAAAGATATATAATGATTTACAAGCTATGGGTGTAGAAGTTTTATTAGATGATAGAGATGAAAGAATAGGTGTTAAATTCAATGATTCAGAATTAATAGGAATACCTATGAGAATTACAGTAGGTAAAAATATTAGTGAAGGTAAAGTAGAGTTTAAATTTAGACATAAAGAAGATAAAGAAATAATTGACATAGAAGAAATAAATGAAAAAGTAAAGGCAGAGTTTATCAAAAATAATGTTAGATTAGGATAGTAACTTAAAAAACTATTGTATAGATAATCAGAGTTGTACTTTATAAACACCATTTTATCTATATATAAGGAGATAAAGTGGTGTTTTTTTATAAAAACATAATAAATTGAGGAGGTAGTTGAAATGGCAAAAAATGAAAAACAATTTGTTGAAGAAATAACAAAGATGGAAGATGATTTCCCACAATGGTATACAGATGTAATAACTAAGACTGACTTAGTTGATTATGCACCAGTCAAAGGTTTTATGGTTGTAAAGCCATATGGATATGCATTATGGGAAAAGATGCAAGAATTTATGGATAAAAGATTTAAAGAAACTGGACATAAAAACTGTTATTTCCCATTATTGATACCAGAAAGTTTATTAAATAAAGAAGCAGAACATGTAGAAGGTTTTGCTCCAGAAGTTGCATGGGTAACACATGGTGGAAATAAAAAATTAGAAGAGAGATTATGTGTAAGACCTACTTCTGAGACTATAATATGTACAATGTATGCTAAATGGTTAAAATCATATAGAGAATTACCATATCTTTATAATCAATGGTGCTCAGTTGTTAGATGGGAAAAATCAACTAGACCTTTCTTAAGAACATCTGAGTTTTTATGGCAAGAAGGTCATACATTACATGAGACAGCAGAAGAAGCCCAAGAAGAAACAATACAACAATTAGAAATATATAAAGCTTTATGTGAAGAATTACTTGCAATGCCAGTTGTATCTGGTCAAAAAAGTGAAAGTGAGAAGTTTGCAGGTGGTGAAAGAACATATACTATAGAGGCTATGATGCATGATGGTAAAGCATTACAATCAGGTACAAGTCACTTCTTAGGTCAACACTTTACAAAAGCTTTTGATATTACTTTTGCAGATAGAGAAGGAAATTTAGCTAATCCATACCATACATCTTGGGGAGCATCTACAAGACTTATAGGTGGACTTATAATGACTCATAGTGATAACAGAGGTCTAGTATTACCACCAAGAGTAGCTCCAATACAAGCTGTTATAGTTCCTATAGCTGCTAAAAAAGGAAATGTAATGGAAACAGTTGATAAAATATATGCTGATTTAAAAGCTAAAGGAGTAACTGTTGAAGTTGATGATAGAGATAACTATACAACTGGATGGAAGTTTAATGAGTGGGAAATGAAAGGTGTTCCAGTAAGAATTGAGATTGGACCAAAAGATATAGAAAATAATCAAGCTATGATATTTAGAAGAGATACTTTAGAAAAGAGTTCTATGCCTTTAGAAGGATTAGCTGATGCTATATGTGATTTATTTGATGTTATACACAACGATATGTTCGAAAAAGCAAAAAAACATAGAGAAGACAATACATCTATAGTTGAAAATATGGATGAGTTTAAAAAGGCTTTAGAAGAAAAGCCAGGATTCATAAAGACTATGTGGTGTGGAGATGCAGAATGTGAAGCTAAGATTAAGGAAGAAACAGGAGCAACTATAAGATGCTTACCTTTTGAACAAGAAAACTTAGGTCACAAGTGTGTATATTGTGGAAAAGAAGCAGATAATATGGTAGTAATGGCAAAAGCTTACTAAAATAAGATGTTTAAATAAAAACTGGGGTGATGAGTATTTTATACTTTTCATCCCAATTTTATTTTAAGTTTTATTTCCTTATATATATTTATTATTAGTGTACATACTTACTTTGTAGAACAATTACTATATAAGTATTCCATAAAGTAACTAATAAATACAAATATAGCAATAGGGAATGCTTTTAATTTTCACCAAATAAATGGATTAAAAGAAAGATTTATGAAATTAAAACTAGGATTTTCTGCTATAATAAACATGTGTATTTTTAAATAAATAAGGATATTATTATTAGATTTGATAAAAGTTAGGACTTACGGTTCTTACATATGTTATTTAAAAATAGATATAAAAACCTTTAAAATACTTGTTTAAAAAAATTTACCTTGTTAATATTAGGATGGGTGGAAAAATTAGAAAACCAAGTAAAGTGAGGTGATAGTAGAGGAAAAAGCATATAAGTTTAGAATATATCCAAATAAAAAACAGCAAGAGCTAATTAACAAAACTTTTGGATGTTGTAGATTTGTATATAATAAATCAATTAGAATACAAGGCTAATTGGTATGGTAGATAAATTGTAAAGGTAGGTAAATTCTTTGCAAGTTCACACATATTTAATAAATGTGGATATAAAAACGAGGAAATGAAGAATTTAAGTATAAGAGAATGGATTTGTCCTTGTTGTAATGAAACTCACGATAGAGATATAAATGCGAGTATAAATATACTATAAGAAGGATTAAGACTAATAACAGTTTAAAATAAATAACTTATGTAAGAACCGTAGGAACTACAGGGATAGCCTGTGGAGAGTTTGTAAGACATATTTTAGTATGCAAAATTCTATGAAACAGGAACCCTGTGACTTTAGTCATGAGAGGTTCAGTAAAAATAAACTTGCAAAACAATGTACTAGTTTAATATTATAGTTATATTGAATAAAATATCAGGAGGAAGTAAAAATGAATGTAAGAGTAAGATTTGCACCAAGTCCAACAGGATTTGTACATATAGGTAGTTTAAGAACTGCTTTATATAACTATTTATTTGCAAAAAAAATGGGCGGAGAATATATATTAAGAGTAGAGGACACGGACCAAAGTAGATTAGTAGAAGGTGCTATAGAGAATATGCTTAATGCTATGAAATGGGCTGGTGTCAATCATGATGAAGGTGTTATATTAGATGATACTGGAAAAGTAGTACAAAAAGGAGAATATGGTCCATATATTCAATCTCAGAGATTAGATATATACCAAGAATATATAAAACAACTTTTAGATAGTGGAAAGGCTTATTATTGTTTCTGTACAAAGGAAAGACTAGATGAAGTAAGAGATGCTCAAAGGGCAGCAGGAGAAACAGCTAAATATGATGGTCATTGTAAGAATCTTTCTAAAGAAGAAGTAGAAGCAAATATAAAAGCAGGAATACCATACGTTATAAGATTAAGATTACCAGAGAATCATACAATTAAGTTTACAGATTTAGTTAGAGGAGATATGGAATTTAATACCAATGATTTAGATGACCAGGTACTAATGAAAACAGATGGATTCCCAACTTATCACTTTGCTGTAGTTGTAGATGATTATTTAATGAAAATCACACATGTAATAAGAGGTGAAGAGTGGGTATCATCTACTCCAAAACATGTCTATTTATATGAAGCTTTTGGATGGGAAGCACCTGTATTTGTACATTTACCAAATATACTTAATAAAGAAAAGAAAAAATTAAGTAAGAGACAAGGTGATGTGGCAGTTGAAGACTTTAAGAAAAAAGGATATTTACCAGAAGGTTTAGTAAACTATGTAGCATTAGTTGGATGGTCTCCAGAAGATAATCAAGAATTGTTTACAATGGAAGAATTGGAAAAAGCATTTTCTGTAGAAAGAGTATCTAAAAGTGGTGGAGTATTTGATACTGAAAAGCTAAATTGGGTTAATCAACACTATATAAAAGATGGTGATGATACTTACTTAACAGATTTAGCAATACCATTCTTGATAGAAGATGGATTTATAACAGAAGAAGAAGCTACTAGTAAGTATGAGTTTTTAAAGAGTATGATATCAGTACTTAAAGAGAAATTACAATATGTAAAAGAAGTTACTGATCATGCAAGTATATTCTTTGGAGATAAAATAGAAGTAGAGACTGAAGAAGGAAGTGAATTCTTAAAGCTAGAACACATACCTACTTTGATAGATGCTCTACAAGAAAAAATAGAAAAAGCAGACTTATTAAATGCTGAATTTGTTCAAGCTATGCTTAAAGAAATTCAAAAAGAGTATAAAATAAAAGGAAAAAATTTATTTATGGGCTCAAGAATAATTTTGACAGGGCAAATGCATGGACCAGATTTACCAAAAGTAATGGAGGTTTTAGGAAAAGAAACTTGCTTAAATAGAATAGCTTATGTAAAAAATAATATATTATAGTCATAAAAGTCCGCTAATTTAGAAGCGGACTTTTTTTGTGTTAGTATTTGGTGAAAATATCTAGTTAAGAAAATGAAGGTATTTAGGGCAATAAATTTAATATATAAAAAGCAAAGCAAAAATATAAATAAAATATTAATAATAAACTAATAAAAATATTAAGCATAGAAGAAGGAAATCTATTATTTTAGTTTGATTTAATTATTAAGGGGGTAATTACTATGTATAGTAATATGGATGATGTTAAAAAGGAATTAAAGGAGCTATGCTTAGAATATGTTACAATTTTAGAAAAATTAAAAGATGAAAAAATGATTACAGAAGAAACTTTTGAAAAATGTTCTTCTCAAAAAAAGATATTTTTAGAAGAGCAATAGATAATAACAGGGGTATTGTTATTATGTAGTTTATAAGGATAGTACTAAAAATGATAGTAGTACTATTATTTATTGCAATTTTCAACTATAATATAATATATAATGTTAAGAAAATAATTTATAAAAATATGGTGAGGTGATGAGTGTGAAAGTTTATAATACATTGACTAGAACAAAAGAAGAATTTGTTCCATTAGAAGAAGGAAAGGTAAAAATGTATGTGTGTGGTCCAACAGTCTATAACTATATACATATAGGTAATGCAAGACCATTTATAATATTTGATACTCTAAGAAGGTATCTAGAGTATAGAGGATATGATGTAACTTATGTACAAAACTTTACAGATGTTGATGACAAAATTATAAATAGAAGCCATGAAGAAGGAATATCTCCAGAAGAAGTTGCTACTAAGTATATAAAAGAATATTTTGTAGATTGTGATGGACTAGGAATTAAAAGAGCTACTGTTCATCCTCAAGTTACAGATAATATACAACAAATTATAGATTTTATAAAAGAATTAGAAGATAAGGGATATGCTTATGCAGTAAATGGTGATGTGTATTTTGATACAAACAAGTTTGAAGGATATGGGAAACTTTCAGGTCAAAAACAAGAAGACTTAGAAGCTGGAGCTAGAATTGAAGTTAATGACCAAAAAAGACATCCTATGGACTTTGTTCTTTGGAAAGCTAAAAAAGAAGGTGAACCAGGATGGGATAGTCCTTGGGGAGAAGGTAGACCTGGATGGCATATAGAATGTTCTGTTATGTCTAAGAGATATTTGGGTGAGACGATTGATATACATGCAGGTGGTCAAGACTTAACATTCCCACACCATGAAAACGAGATAGCTCAAAGTGAAGCTAGAAGTGGAAAAACATTCTCAAAATATTGGATGCATAATGGATATATAAATATAAATGATGAAAAAATGAGTAAATCTAAAGGTAATTTCTTTACAGTAAGAGATATATCAAAATTATATGATTTAGAAATAGTAAGATTTTTCATGTTATCAGCACATTACAGAAATCCAGTGAACTTTAGTGATGAGATGCTAAATCAAGCTAAAGCTGGTCTTGAAAGACTATATAATACTAAAGAAAAATTAGAATTTACATTAAGTAATCTAAAAGAGTCTACTTTAACAGAAAAAGAAGTAGAACTTGTTAAAGAATTAGATAACTTCAGACAAAAATTTATCGATGCTATGGACGATGATGTCAATACAGCAGATGCAGTGAGTGTAATATTTGAGTTAGCTAAGTTAATAAATTCTAATGTAGATGAAAACTCTTCTCTAGAATTTGCTAAAAAGTGCTTAGATGAATTTAATGAGCTTACAAAGGTATTAAATATTGTAAATAAGAAGAAAGATACTGTACTAGATAAAGACATTGAAGAACTAATACAAAAAAGAACGGATGCAAAGAAAAATAAAGAGTTCCAATTAGCAGATGATATAAGACAACAATTATTAGATATGGGAATTGTATTAGAAGACACAAGACAAGGTGTTAAGTGGAAAAGGGTATAAAAAATGGAAAAAACTGAATTAGTTACTATGTCACCACTAGTTTTAGCATACTTAGGTGATACAGTGTATGAGACATATATAAGAGAACATTTAATTAGACAGAATACACAAAGAAAAGTTAATGATTTGCATAAATTAGCTATAAAGTATGTAAAAGCTAAAGCTCAGGCAACTATAATTCATGAAATTGAAACTGAATTAACTGAGGAAGAGAGCAAAATATACAAGAGGGGAAGAAATCAAAAATCAAATACTTCTCCTAAAAATGCAGATATTATAGACTATAAACATGCAACTGGATTTGAGGCCTTGGTTGGATATTTGTATTTAAATAATGAAATAGAGAGACTTCAATATATTATCAATAAAGGAATCAAAATTATTGAAAGAGATATGTAAATATTAAAGAGTGTTGTCTTAATAATAATCAATAAGGCAACACTTTTTTTATAACTAATGTATAATAAATATATAGAAATTAGTCATGAGAAAGGATAAAAATTTATGAAAGTAAAATTAATATCACATACACCTGAACCAGAAAAAGTAATAGCTATGGCAGCTAAGCTATGTTATTCACCAGTTGGGACAGACGAAATAGAAAAAGACTTGACAGATGAAAGTATAGAGAAGTTTTTAAATATGTTATTAAGTATAGGTCATGGGTCAATATTAGAACATGCTTCATTTACATTTTCAATAGAAGGGATATCAAGAGCTTGTTCACATCAAATTGTTAGACATCGTATAGCTAGTTTTTCACAACAGAGTCAAAGATATGTTAAATTAGAGCAATTTGAGTACATAATTCCTCCAGAAATAGAAAAAATAGAAAAAGCAAAAGAGTTATTTATAAATTCAATGAAAAAAGACCAAGAGGCTTATGATAACTTAGTAGAGATATTATTTGAAAATCATTATAATGAATTAATAAAAGATGGTAAAAATGAGAAAGCAGCAAAAAGACAAGCTGAAAAGAAAGCAATAGAAGATGCTAGATATGTATTTCCAAATGCATGCGAAACAAAAATGGTATTTACTATAAATGCTAGAAGTTTATTTAATTTCTTTGAACATAGATGTTGTGAAAGAGCACAGTGGGAAATAAGAAATCTAGCTGTAGAAATGTTAAGAGAAGTTAAAAAGGTTGCTCCAATACTATTTAAAAAGACTGGACCAAGTTGTGTAAATGGTAGTTGTCCAGAAGGAACTATGACTTGTGGAGATATAGTTCAAGTTAGAGAAAAATTTAAGGCCTTGTAGGAGGTGAATCATTTGGCAAGTATAGAAGGAAGAAATCCAGTAATAGAAGCTATAAAAAGTGATAGAGAAATAGATAAAATATTAATTTCAAATTCAGCTAAAGAAGGTTCAATTAAAAAAATAATAGGAATGGCTAAAGAGAAGAACATAATTATACAATATGTTGATAAACATAAATTAGATGAGGTAAGTACAAGCCATTCACATCAAGGCGTAATAGCTTATGCAAGTGAATATAAGTATTACGAATTGGATGAGCTAATAGATTTAACAAAAAACAAAGATGAAGACCCATTTTTCATTATATTAGATGAGATAACAGATCCACATAATCTAGGTTCAATAATAAGGACAGCAGATGCAGTAGGAGCACATGGAGTTATTATTCCTAAAAGAAGGTCTGTACACATAACACCTGTAGTTGCTAAAGCGTCTGCAGGAGCAGTAGAGTATATGCCAGTTTGTAAGGTAACCAATATAGTTAATACAATAAAAAGATTAAAAGATGAAGGGCTGTGGATTGCAGCTGCTGATATGGATGGAGAAACTTTTTATAAACAAAATCTTACAGGTCCTCTTGGTGTGGTAATTGGAAGCGAAGGTTTTGGGATATCTAGATTGGTTAAACAAAACTGTGACTTTATAGTAAAAATGCCAATGATAGGTAATGTTACATCTTTAAATGCATCCGTGGCGGGTGGAATACTTTTATATGAGATATTCAGACAAAGACTGGATAAAAGTAAATAACCATGAAAAAAAATATAAATCATTACTTAATAATAGATGGCTACAATATTATAAATGCGTGGGATAATTTGAAAGAACTGGCTAAAGATGATTTAGAAGATTCTAGAGAAAAGCTTATTGATGATATTATAGAATTTTCTGAGTTTATGGGTTATAAGACTATAATAGTTTTTGATGCTTATAATGTTAAGAATTCACGAGAAAAAGTTGAGAAAAGAAAACACATAACGATAGTTTATACGAGAGAGCACCAAACAGCAGATAGTTATATAGAGAAATTTATAACTTCTTTATCAAAGTATGATGATGTAAAAGTAGCTACTAATGACTATGCAGAGCAACAAATGATTTTAGGAAAAGGTGCTACAAGAATGTCTGCAAGAGAATTAAAGTTAGAGTTAGATCGTTCCAAGAATAAAATGAAGGAAAAAAATATCGGTTTGAGGAAAAAAATTCAGCGAAATTGGTTGGAGGAAAGGTTAGATAAAGAAACATTGTCGAAACTTGAGAACATTCGTAGAAAGCGTTGAAATTACTAGCTTCTTTAGACTATAATATACCTATAAATTTGTTTTATATATGGGGGAGATTTACATGTTGGTAGCAAAAGAAAAAAGTTATGAGTTAATAGACAATTGTCAGCAGGATGAGTATAACATTGTATTAAGAGCAAGTGAAGGGGATAAAATAGCATTAGAGTACATTATTACCAAATACAGAAATTTTGTAAAGGCAAAGGCAAAATCCTATTTTTTAATTGGAGCAGATAAAGAAGACATAATACAAGAAGGAATGATAGGCCTTTATAAGGCAGTTAGAGATTTTGATGGAAGTAAGACAAATTCGTTTAAATGTTTTGCAGAGATATGTATAACAAGACAAATAATAACTGCTATAAAAACTGCAACAAGACAAAAACATATACCTTTAAATTCATATGTTTCTTTGAACAAACCAATATATGATGAAGAGTCAGACAGAACACTTTTAGATATTATAGCTACAAGTATAGTAACAGATCCAGAAGAACTTATAATTAGTAAAGAAGAGTTAAAAAATATAGAATCAAAGATGAACGAATTATTAAGTGACTTGGAATTAGAAGTCCTAGAATTATATTTAAATGGAAAGTCATACCAGTTTATAGCGGACAAGCTTAAAAGAGATGTAAAGTCAATAGATAACGCTTTACAAAGGGTTAAGAGAAAATTAGAAAAACATCTTGAAAACAGAAATGATTAATAGTAAAATACTTACCATAAGCTTATTGTGAGCAAAATTAATTTATATCGAAAGATAAGGGAGGAAATTCAAAATGGCTAAAGCTAAATACGAAAGAACAAAACCTCATGTTAATATAGGTACAATAGGACACGTTGACCAC
>NZ_JRHN01000050.1:0-74105 GCF_001299635.1 Clostridioides difficile
ATATTTCATGTCTTAATATTTATAAAGACTTTATTTTTTTATTATAATTGCATTATACTTTTTTAAAAATTCCCCTTTTCCAACAAATGGCTACTTTAAAAGCCAAATTTCCACGTATCAAATTAAATCTAACTACTAATGCAATAGCTTTTAGATTTTTAAATATTTTTGTTAAATTTAAAACAAAAAAAGGCTATGCAATATAAGATTATATTCATAGCCGGTTGCACCACTAACTCCATATACCTCTAGATGCCCAATAATAAGGTATACTTCTCAGTTTCTAAAATATTTTTGTTAGAAAATTTTAATACATTTTAATAAATTTCCTTTTTATTCTAACATTGTAATATTATTTTGTCAATATTCCAATATTCTTCAGAGATAATGTACTAAAATATCTATTATGTAATTAAAATGTTTATATTTATACCACCAATAATAGACAATACCCTGCAAATAAGCAACATTTTTAGGTGCTTATCTTGCAGGGTACTATATCTATTTTATATTAAATATTCATCTTATTGATTAACTTTAATAAATCCTTTTTCTGAAACAAGAGCTTGTCCTTCATCACTTAATATATAATCTATTAAAGCTTTGCCTTTTTCTGATAAGTTATCTTCTTTATTAACTAGTATAAATGGTCTTGATATTGGATATTTATTAGCTATTACATTGGCATCAGTTGCTTCAACATCATTTACTTTTAAACTATTCACTTTTTCATCAACATATCCAAATGATATATATCCTATAGCATTTTCATTTCCTTCAACTGTAGTTTTTATATTTCCTGAACCATCACTTATTTGTGCATCTTTAGTTAATTCTTCTGACTTGAATCCTACAATTTCTTGGAATCCATCTCTAGTTCCTGAACCTTCTTCTCTTGATACAATTACTATTGGTGCATCATTTCCTCCTACGTCTTTCCAGTTAGTTATCTTTCCTGTATAAATACCTTTAACATCATCCATTGTTAGATTTTTTACTGGGTTAGCAGTATTAGTTATTAATGCTATTCCATCTATTGCTATCTTAGTTTCCTTTAATCCAGCACTTTTTTCTTCATCTTTTAAATCTCTTGAACTCATCCCTATCTCAGATGTTCCTTCCATAGCATTTTTTATACCTCCAGAAGAACCAATCTGTTGTACTTCTACACTAACACCTTCATTTTTTTCTTGAAACTTTTCTCCTATAGTTTCCATAAGAGGACCTATTGAAGTTGAACCTGAAACAGAAACCTTATTTGAGTCTCCTGAACCTCCTGAACCAGAGCCACATCCTACTGCTAAAACTCCAACTAACATTGTACTAGCTAAAAGAACTCCTATTTTCTTTTTAAACATTTCACTTACCCCCGCTTATATTTTAATTTTTTTGTTTTCATATTTTCTATATTTTAATAATACATATTTTTTGTTAAGTGAATATTAGAGCGAGGTTAAGTAAGTGTAAATATTGTTAAATGCATGTAAAAATTTAATTTCATAGGGTATATTCTAAATTAGTTTAATTTTTTTAAGTTATCTTTGATTGATTTATTATATTCTATAACTCTTTTTCTAGTTTATTAACTAAACTATCAAATACATTCAAGGCTTCCTCTATAGACTCTTTTTTTGTCATGTCTACACCAGCAGATTTTAATTGTTCTAAAGGATACTCTGACCCTCCACTTTTTAAAAAGTTTATATATCTATCTACAGCAGTACTACCTTCTGAAAGTATCTGTTGGCTTAAAGCACTTGCAGCCGAAAATCCTGTAGCATACTTATATACATAGAAGTTTGAATAAAAATGAGGGATTCTAGCCCACTCTATTCCTATTTGTTTATCTACTATTGCAGATTTTCCATAATACTTTTCATTTAATTTATAGTATATGTCAGTAAATTCATCAGCAGTAAGTGGCTCTCCACTCTCTACCCTTCCATGTACAATTTTCTCAAATTCAGCAAACATAGTTTGTCTATGAACTGTAGTCCTAAATTGTTCTAAATAATAATTTAATAGATATATAGTTTCATCTTTAGACTTAGAATTTTCTAATAAATAATTTATAAGAAGTAATTCATTTAAAGTAGATGCAACTTCTGCAACGAATATTTTATAGTCCGAATATAAAAATGGCTGACTTGTTCTTGAATAATGACTATGAACAGAATGCCCTAACTCATGAATTAAAGTAAATAGAGAATTAAGGTCATTTTTATAACTCATTAATATATAAGGATGCGAATCATAACTTCCCCAAGAATAAGCTCCTCCTTTTTTACCTTCATTATCATATACATCAATCCAACCTTCTTCAAATGCACTTTTTATAACTTTCAAGTACTCTTCTCCCAAAGGCTTAAGTGCCTCTAATATGATATCTTGTGCTTTATCATATGGTATATCCATGTCAAACTTATCTGTCAAAGGAACATATAAATCATACATGTGTATTTCATTTAGACCTAAAAATTTCTTTTTAAGTTCAACATATTTATTCAAAGTAGGGAGACTTTCATCTATAGATGATATAAGATTATTGTAGACATCCAAACTTACATCATCTGAAAATAAAGAAGCTTCTATTGCCGAATTATATTTTCTAGTTTTTGCATAAAATATTTCTGACTTTACACCACCATAAAGTGTTGATGCAAATGTATTTTTATATTTTCCATAAGTTGAAAATACGCCTTCAAAAGCGTCTTTTCTAACTCTACCATTTTTACTTTTTATAAATAAAGAGTAATTAGAATGAGAAAGCTTAACTTTATTACCTTCTTCATCTTCAATCTCAGGAAATTCCATATCTGCATATGTTAACATGTCATATACATTTTCTGGAACCGTCGATAATTCTGATGTAGCTGCAAGTATTTCTTCTTCTTTCTCACTCAAAGTGTGAGGTTTATCTCTTAATATATCCTTGATATACTTTGTATAAAAAGATAACCTCTCATCCTTTAAATATTCATTCAATTTATTCTCTTCTATAGCCAGTATTTCTGGAACTATATAAGAAGTAGCTACACCCAAATCAGTCGATAACATCTCTGTCTTAGTAGCTCTACCTTGATTGTCATTAATTCTAGTGTCTTCATGTTGTTTCATATGAGTATATACATATAGATTTTGAACAATTCTAGATGCATTTTCAGAAATATTTAATACTTTATATAAATTCTCTTTACTCTCAGAAACTTTCCCTTTATATTCTTTTACTTCTTGAATAAGACTTTTTACTTTGCTTATATCTTTTTCGATGTCTTCTTTACTAGAATACATCTTATCTATCTTCCACTTATACTTTTCTTCTATTTTACTTCTATCAGTTTCCATATAATACACCTCTACTTTGATTTGATTTATATTTTATTCTCTTTACAAAATATATTGTATATATTTTAGTCCAAATAATCTACATTTATTACTCCTTCTATCATATTTATTTCTTTCATAACATCATGTAAGTGTATTCTCTTGCCATAAGATACAAAAAAATTAACCTTCCAGTATTCTTCATTACGACATTCTATTTCCATGTTTCTTACAATAAGTTGACTTTTTTCAAATTTATCATATAAAAAAGGTATCGAATCCAAATTACTTAGTTTTAATATCAAAACATTTTTTTCTTGACTGAATAGAAAAGTATTTATTATCCTAAGTACAAATAATGCTATCATTACAAATAGCCCACCTAAAATTGATAATTCATAATAACCATAACCTACTGCTATTCCGATACATGCAGTTGCCCACATCCCAGCAGCTGTAGTAAGCCCCTTTACTCCACCTTTATTTTTTAAAATTGCTCCTGCTCCTAAAAAACCAATTCCAGATAATACCTGAGCAGGCATTCTTGCTGGGTCGGCATTTGTATATAAATTATAATCAGAAAACAACTGAATTGAAGTTATTGAAACAATACAAGAACCTATTGCTATTAATATATGTGTCCTAAATCCTGCAAATTGCCTTATTTTTTCTCTCTCTAAACCTATTATGCCTCCAATTATTAAGGCTAAAAATAATCTTATTGCTATTTCCTTACTTCCTATATCAACCATAATATAAACCCCTCCTGACTTAATCATAATTATGTCCTACAGATAATTTACACACCAGAAATACTATTTTATATCTTAATATTATTATTAATATATGTAAAATATGGCTATCTGTTAATTTTTGATACAAAAAAACCCACAACTGTGGGCTATTTGCTTAAGTACATGTATTTATTTATTAATATATCTATTTTCTTACTTGATTCTACTAACTCTTCTTGAAATATTTCTGGATATTCTATGTATGTATTTATCTCTTCTCTAACTGCTTCAATCTCATTTTTTAACGCTTCTAATTCATTGTTCGCCATAATAATCACCACTATTACAAATTTGTATATTTTTATATACATTTTATCAAACAATATTATATTTTGTCAATATTATGTCAATAAAACTTACTATAAAAATGCTCCAGCTTGGGTACTGTATACCTAGACACTAAGCCTACAAACATACCCGTTACTAATGATGCCATTAACATAAATGGTAAGTATCCTATAGCAAGTATATTTTCTATGATTAAACTTGCAACTATTAATTGACCTATATTATGTCCTATTGCACCTATGATACTTATCCCTATCAATGATAAACCTTTTATTTTACTTGCTAAATACATAAATAAAAGACTTAGATAAGCTCCTCCTATACTAAATAGAAGATAGGACAAAGGACCTGCGAATATTGATGACAAAATTACCCTGATAGTAACAATTATAACAGTATCTTTGACACCTAACAACATTAATGAAATTAAAGTTATAATATTGCTCAAACCCAATTTTGCCCCTGGAAATATAACTATAAGAGGATTTGGTATATATGTCTCTAATACATATAAAGCTAAACTATACCCTATCATAAGACCTAAAAATGTCATTTTTCTAGTTTTCATTAAGTTAATTCCTCCAAATTTTATCTATCATCTTACATTATAATACAAAAGATATAAAAACACCTAATTTAGATTAAAATATTTTTCAATTTATTTAGAATAAATATTAGGGGTTTCAAGGTTCAATTGCCTCTATAATTCTTGACTTTTTGTATCATACTTGTTACAATTTTAATGATAATGAATTTCATTAGGAGGTGCTAATAATGACTGTTTACGATTTAAAAATAGGAGAAAAAGGACTTATTAATAGTATAGATGGAGATATTAAATTATCTAAAAGATTACTTGCACTTGGATGTATAAATAGTACTGAAATAGAAGTTAAAAAGGTTGCTCCATTTGGAGACCCAATTATAATCAGATTTAGAGGTTTTGACCTTGCTATTAGAAAATCTGATGCTAAAAATATTTCTTTACAATAATAGAGGAGGAGCTACCTGTGATTAATGTAGCATTATTAGGAAACCCAAACGTTGGTAAAACTACTGTTTTCAACCTACTTACAGGTTCAAATCAATATGTAGGTAACTGGCCTGGTGTTACTATAGAAAAAAAAGAAGGATTTATTGGGAAAGAAATAAAGGTTGTAGATTTACCAGGTATATATGCAATGGATACTTTCTCAAATGAAGAAAAGGTTTCTAAATCATATTTAGAAAATGAGGATGTTGATGTAATAGTGAATGTAGTTGATGCATCTAACTTATCGAGAAATCTCTACTTAACGACTCAACTTATGCAATTTAACAAACCTATAGTCATACTTCTTAATATGTTAGATATAGCAGAATCTAAAGGTATTAATATAGATGCTAAAAAATTAGGTGAAGAACTTGGAGTAATTGTTGTTCCAATTATTGCAAAGAAGAAAAATGGTGTTGAAAAAATAGAAGAAGAAATTAAAGAAGCTACTCAAAAATCTTTTATATATCAAACAAACTTTGGAAGTGAAACGGAAACATACAAAAAATTAGAATCCATTTTATCAAGATGTACAAAAACTACATATACAGAAAAAAAATCTATCAGTGATAAAATAGACAATATAGTTTTAAATCCTATATTAGCCTATCCGATATTTATTGGTGTATTGTTCCTCTTATTTAAATTTACCTTTGATTGGGTTGGAGGACCATTACAAGAGGGCTTTGCTGGTCTTATAGAAACTTATATCTCTACACCTGCTAGTGATATGTTATCTAACTCTAGCCCTTGGTTTAAATCACTTATAGTTGATGGTATAATTGGAGGTGTTGGTGGGACTTTACCATTCTTCCCTTTAATATTCACATTATTTTTTGGTATATCATTGTTTGAAGATAGTGGATATATGTCAAGAACAGCATTTTTAATGGATAAAGTTATGAGAAAAGTTGGCCTATCTGGTAAAGCTTTTATACCTATTGTTATGGGTATGGGATGTTCTTCTCCAGCTATAATGGCAACTAGAACATTGGAAAGTGAAAAAGATAGAAGAGTCACAGCTCTTATTGCACCACTTATGACTTGTGGAGCAAAACTGCCTATATATGCACTATTTGTAGCTATATTCTTCCCACATAATGCTGCCTTAGTAACTACATCACTATACTTAGTTGGTATAGTTATGGCAATAGTAATTGCACTATTCTTAAATAAAACAGCATTTAAAACAGAGTCTGAACCATTTATATTAGAATTGCCAGAATATAGAATACCTACTATAGATGCACTTATTAAAAATACATGGAATAAATCAAAAGGTTTCTTAATAAGAGTTGTTACTGTTATGTTTGCAATGTCAGTTGTAATTTGGGGACTTTCTTCATTTAATGTTTTTGGATATACAGAAGATATAAATGTAAGCTTTTTAGCTACCTTAGGTCATATTATAGCCCCTATATTCAAGCCTCTTGGTTTTGATGATTGGAGAACTTCAGTTGCTATTTTAAGTGGCCTTGGCGCAAAAGAAATCGTGGTAAACTCTTTAAACATACTATATGGTAATCTAACTGTTGTATTGCCAACAATATTTAATGGAGTTACTGCATATACTTTCTTGATATTTACTGCTTTATATACTCCATGTATAGCTGCACTTGCAACTATGAAAAAAGAATACGGCAATAAAATGATGTTTGCATCATTTGCATATCAGTTTATATTAGCATGGGTAATGGCATTTATAGTTAAAAGTATTGGTGGAGTATTATTTATGGGTAATTCAATAATGGAAGCTTTGATAGGTGGAATAATTATAGTTCTTGCATTTGTGATTTTATTTAATAAATTCAAGTCTACAAAGAATGGAGATGGCTGTAGTGGATGCTCTGGTTGTTCTGGATGTCCAAGTTCTAATTCTTGCTCAGATGAGAAAGATAATAAAAAAAGCAGTACACACTAATATATGAATATTTTAATTTAAAAATAAATTTAAAGGATTGTCTTTTAAAGATAGTTTCTAAAAAAATTTTATTATAACAAAAAAAGAAGCCATCACACAAACAATTTTAAATTGCTCTGTGATAGCTTCTTTTTTTATAAGTATAAAGAGATATTAAAAAAAGTATTATAGGGACTTATTTTTAATTATTGTCAATCTATTTTAATCTATTGCTTATAAATTTGTTCATGTTATTTTCTATCAACTAATATCTTATCTAATTTCCCTTTTGTAGTCGATTGTCTAGTAAACAAAATAACTAGCACTATTTTTCTAATTTTATTGTCAAATATAATATATTTTCTTTTCATTAACTAAGAATACCAGAATCACTAAATTTTAGTAGTCTATATTGTAGCCTTATGTTTATATTTTGAAATATCAGTACAGCAAACTAGAACTGCGTCTTTCTCACCCTCCCATTTCATTTTTGAAGCTGCTGAATTTACCCATCTATCTAATACCTCAGAATAAATTTCTTCTGATGCATAATGAATTTCATCATTAAAGTTATTTATAGGACAATTTTTGCAAGGTTCCTCTGAACCAAACGCCATTTTATAACAAGATTCACCAGTACTAAGCCCTAATTCTTGAATTGCACGATTTACATAAAGTACTTTATAAGTATTAGGGTCAATAACATAAACATGTCCATTTAGGTTTTCTACCATCTCTTCATAATTCTTGTAGCTAGTTCGTAATTTTGTTGTTGTAGTGTTCTTAATTAAAAATACAGAAAGAATTCGAGAAATGTATCCAATAATAGCAATCTCCTCTCCTGTCCAGCTATAATTATCTCTACATACGTCAAAACCAATAAAACCAGTCATAACGCCTTCATTATATATGGCACAATGAAGAAGGGATTTTATCCCCTGTGGAGCACAAATATTGCAAATCTCAGGTGTTGTATTTTCAATGTCTTTACAACAAAAAATACCTTCATTACTGTATTGGCTTATATATGAAGTAATCTCTCCTAAGTTAATATTTTGTAAAGAATCAATTTCAGATGAAATACCTGGAGCACACCATTCATATGTATTACTAATCTGTTGTTTTTTTTCATCAATTTCAAAAATGTATACTCTATCCATGTTATATCTTTCACCTAATAACTTTAATATATTTTGAATGCTTTTAGATACATTTTTTGTTTCATAAAGCATTTCAAAAACACGAAAAGTTATATCATTTTGAAAATATGTATTTAAAAAATTAGTTGTATATTCTACTTGATTGCTATTATCCAAAAGAGAATTTGTAATATTATTATCATATAAAGTATATCTATCTTTTCCATTATTTTTGGAATTATAAAGAGCGATATCAGCAAAACGATAAAGCATATTAAAAGTATCACCATGTTCAGGATAGAAAGATATTCCAACACTTCCTGAAATTTCATACTTACTTATGGCACCATAATAAGATAATCTAAGTGATTGAGATAAATGCTCTGCTTTACTTCTAATTATATTACTATCTGTATAAGGAAAATATACTGCAATCTCGTCACCACCTATTCTTCCAATCATATCTGTTTCAGGAAAAACACCACTTATTTTATTTGCTACATCTATTAATATATTATCACCCAACTGATGACCAAGAGTGTCATTCAATCCTTTAAAATTATCAATATCTATAATAAAGAAAGCACCTAATTTATTATTGGATGATTTTAGAAATTGGTCAATTCTATTTTTAAATTCAGCTTTATTTAATAATTTCGTTAATGGGTCTAACTGTGATTTTATAATTAAGTCATCTAATTGTTGTTTTTGTGCATTAATATTAGAAAATACACCTACAGCTCTAATTATATTTCCTTTACTATCAGAAATAGCAGTTGAACGACAATTCATCCATAAGTAATTCCCCTTAATATCCTTAATTCGATAACTAGATACTGAATATCCTGGTTTTTTATATGTATTTACAATCCATTCTTCAAAAACTTCTAAATCATCTGGATGAATCTTATTACGTACTTCCCTATTAGCAGTAATATGCCTTGTAAAAGGCGAATATCCAAATAAGGTTTCATACCTTCCAGAAAATATAATTGTATCTGATTTAAAATCCCATTCAAACATAATATCATCACTTTGTTCTATAATAATACGATATTTCTCTTCACTAATAAGAAGTGCTTCTTTGGTTTCTTGTTCAGATGCTATAGATTCTTCCAATTCTTTTATTTTATTTTCTAGAGATTGCTTTAATTGTACAGTTTTATCCAATTCATCTGTAACATCTTGAAATGCATATAAACCAACAGGTCTTCCTTGATTATCAATAATACATGAAGAACGCCCTTGTAACACAATAATTTTTCCATCTTTACGAATAGCACGAGTTTGAAATTTCAATGGCTTTCCACTAGATATAAGTTCCTCTGCATTCTTCTGAACAATATGCGCATCATCTGGATGTGTAAATGCAACTATACTGTTATTAAATACTTCTCTAAATTCTTGTCTAGTGTAACCAAGATATTCTAATGCACGGTCATTGACATACTGAACTGTTGCTTCTCCATCGAGATAACCTTTCATTAGACCCATGTCAATATTTTTACCGAGTGTATAAAGTTCCCAGTTATCCATTTGAAATTCTTGTGGAATTACATAAATATGAGATTTATCCTGTTTTTCTTCGGTCTTTCCACTAATATGTTTATGTATATCTTCAATAACAGAGCCACTATTAACAAAATCGATATAGTTACTAGCAGGCATTGGCTTAGCATAAAAATATCCTTGCCCTAAATCACAGTTTAGCTTTTGAAGAAATTTTACTTGTTCATCATTTTCTACGCCTTCCATAACTGATAAGATATGTAGAGATTTAATCAGTTCTATAACTTTAGCAATAATAATCTTTCCCTTATCTGTATTAGTGGATGCATTTAAAAATGCTTTATCAATCTTGACAATATCAATTGGAATATCTTTTAAATAATTAAGAGAAGAATAAGCACTTCCAAAATCATCTAGAGATACTTTAAAGCCAAGCATTTTAAGTTCAGAAACAATTTCAATTAATTTATTAATATTGTCTGAAAATAAATTTTCAGTAAACTCAATTTCAATCATATGAGTAGATACACCTATTCGATTTACAGTTTGAAAAATTTTTTCAACTAATTTATCTGTTTGTAAATGTGCTTTAGAGAAATTAACTGAGATAGGAAGCTGTGGTATTCCCTTTTCTTTGCTACATTTTAGGAAATGGCAGGCCTCCTCCAACATAAAAAAGTCAAGTTGTCTAATAAATCCGTTTTGCTCCATGATTGAAATAAACTTATCTGGATAAATCATACCTAATTCAGGACTATTCCAACGTACAAGTGCCTCTGCTCCAACAACTTCACCCGTTTTAATTAACAATTTTGGTTGTAAATACATTTCAAACTCATGATTTTTCAATGCAAAGTCCATCATAAATGTAATTTGTTTTTTCCATTCAACTTCCTGACTCATTTTATCATCATAAAAGCTAAATGTATTCAAGGTATTTCCCTTAGATTTTTTACGAGCATAGTTTGCTTTATCAAGTAATGCAGAAAGTGTTATGGCATCATCTCTAACCACAATAATTCCTGCACTTGCAACTAAATTATAATGTGGTGGAAGAATATTTTTCAATGCCTTCTTTAAGTCTGTAAGTTGTAAAAACATTTGTGATGCAATTACTTGATTGTCTGTATGCAAACAGAATAAAAAATGGTCCGCATGAACTTTACAGAAAATATCATCTCCTTGAAGATGTGTATTAAAATGTTCACTTATCTTTTCTAGTGTTGAATCTCCAGCCTTATACCCAAAGAAGTCATTTATATAATTAAAATTATCAAAATCTAATGTAATTAGTGTTAATGCCTGTTTAGTAGTTTTAATTTTCTTTAATTTTTTTCCTACTTCTTTATAAAATTCTTCTGAAGCAAGCTGGTGGTTTTTTTTATGATTTTCATTACACATACAAATCACCTCTTTTTATCTTTTAAATTTACTTTTTACATAAATCAATATGTGCTCATTGTAATAAAATAAAAAAGCTTACTTCATTTTTGAAAAATAAAATAAGTTCCTTAAATTCAAGCTCAAATTTTTTAAATTTGTCTTAATATTATTTTTTAATGTCAATAGGTCCCATTAAAGAAACACTCCAACATAAGACTTGATTAAAATATATCTATAAAAAACATTACATAGTATCTAGAAATAGGTGATTTATTATTGTAATTATTTTAAAATGTCATTAACTTTTTACTAGAAATATGAATAAATATACATCTTCTCAATATCTATTTTAATCTTTCATTCACATCTATTACTTTATCAATATTATGAATACATATTTATAATATTATATAACAAAATACAATAAAAGAATAGATTTTACTAGTTATTTATAGAAAGATTATATTATAGAATAAAATCAAAAATATCAACTCTATAGATAAATTTGTATCTAAATAAATTAGCATCTATTTACATAATTTAAAAGGAAAAAATATAAGAAGTCCTTCTTTTTATAAAATATATTTACTAATATCTATAGAAAATGTCTCAAAACAAACTAAAGAATTTATTTTGAGACATTTATTTTTATATTATTCTTAATTTACTATTTACTCATATCTTTAGATTTATCTGTAGCGGCAACAATAGATTTTATAACTGCTGCTCTAAACCCTTCTTCTTCTAATACTCTAACTGCTTCTATAGTAGTCCCTGCTGGAGAACAAACCATATCCTTTAATTCACCTGGATGTTTACCAGTTTCAAGAACCATCTTAGCTGACCCCATAACTGCTTGTGATGCAAATTTATAAGCTTGTTGTCTTGGCATACCAGCTAATACTGCTGCATCTGCCATAGCTTCTATAAACATAAACACATAAGCAGGAGAAGACCCACTAACACCTGTAACAGTATCCATTAAATATTCTGATACTATCTCTGCCTCTCCAAATGATTCAAATAAAGCCTTAATCATATTTAATTCTTCATCAGTCACATTATTATTTTTACAAAGAGCTGACATACCTTCCCCAACAAGAGCTGGAGTATTTGGCATTACTCTTACTATTTTTTTATCTGAACCTATAATATTTTCCAATGCTTCTATAGTTTTTCCTGCTGCTATTGACACTATTATTTTATCTGCATCTATTAATTCTTTAAGTGGAGCTAAAGCTTTTTCACATATATTAGGCTTAAGTGCCACTAATATTACATCAGAATTTGAAACAGCTACCTTTGAATCAGTCGTAGTGTTTACTGAAAATTCTGCTTTTACTTTATCTAAAGCGATTTGGCTTAAGTCTGATACAGTTATATCTTCTGCTTTTACTAGACCTGATTTTACTATACCACCTATCATTGCACTTCCCATATTTCCTGAACCAATAAATCCTAAAGTTTTCATATCAAATCTCCTTTTTTCTATTAGTTTTTATTTTAAAGTAGCTAAATTAACTATATTTTAACTGCTTAAAATTGTCTTATACACATAAAACTTAATATTATTAATATAAATTATTGCTCTGTATAAAGCTTATTAAATATAAATTTAACGATTTTTTCATTAAACTTAACGAGCTAACTTCCAATTTAGAAAGTTAGCTCATAATTAATCTGAAATTTTTTAAATGGTATCTATAGTATATACTCTATTATACCAGTTGTGTTTTTACATAGTAATAAATTTTGTTTACAAACAATCCTAGAATGTTTGCTCAGTTCTTCCTATTATCTCATCTTGTAGTGTTCTACTTAGATTATTGAAATGGTCACTATATCCTGCAACTCTAACTATTAAATCTTTGTAATCTTGAGGATTTTTTTGAGCCTCTAATAATACATTTTTATCAAATACATTGAATTGTATATGATGCCCATCCATATTAAAGTATGCTCTTACTAGATTAGCCATATTATCCAATCCTTTTTCCCCTTGAACTACTGATGGCGCAAATCTTTGATTTAATAATGTTCCACCAGTTTTTATATGGTCCATCTTAGCACAAGATTTTATAACTGCTGTAGGTCCATTAGTATCTCCACCTTTTTCAGGTGAGATTCCCTCTGAAACTGGTTTTGCACAAAGTCTACCATTTGGACTTGCTCCCATAATTTCACCAAAGTATACATGACAAGTTGTTGGTAACATATCTACTCTATATTCTCCACCACAAACAGTTGGTCTACCAGTTACCTCATTATAATATGTGTTGAATATATCTTGCATTATTTCATCAGCATAATCATCATCATTTCCATATTTAGGAGTCTTATTTGAAACTAAATTAAGTATAGCTTCATATCCTTCAAAATTAGCATCAAGTGCTTTAAGTAATGTATCCATATCAAATTTTTGCTTATCGAATACATTGTATTTTATTGCTGTTAAACTATCTGTTATAGTTCCTATACCAACACCTTGTATATATCTAGTGTTGTATCTTGCTCCACCTCTTTGATAGTCTTTACCTTTTTCTATACAATCATCAACTATTGTAGACATAAGTGGGCAAGGCATGTGTTTTGCACATATATTTTCTATTACAGCATTTCCTTCTATTTTTATATCAATCATATAGTGTAATTGCTTTTTAAATGCCTCAAATAATTCCTCATAAGATTTAAAACTTCTAGGGTCTCCAGTTTTTATACCTATTTGCTTTTTGCTAATTGGGTCATATCCATCATTTAATGTTAATTCAAGTATTTTTGGAATATTCATATATCCAGTTAAAACATATGCTTCTTTACCAAAACATCCAGTTTCAACACAACCACTAGTTCCACCAAGTCTTGCATCTTCTATAGTCTTTCCAGCTTCCATAAGTTCTTGCACTATTGCCTCAGTATTATAAAATGCTGGTTGACCCCATCCTTTTCTTGATATTTCACAAGCTCTCTTTAAGAATTTCTGAGGAGTTTTTTTACTTATTTGAACGTTTGAACTTGGTTGTATCAACTTCATTTCATCCATAACATCAAGTATTATATAACTAACTTCATTAACACCATCTTGACCATCTGGATTTATTCCACCAGTATTTATATTTGCGAAGTCTGTATATGTGCTACTTTCTTTTAATGTTATACCAACTTTTGGTGGTGCTGGTTGATTATTAAATTTAACCCATAAACATTCAAGTAATTCCTGCGCTCTATCTCTATCTAGTATCCCACTTTCTACATCTCTTTCATAGAAAGGATTTAAATGCTGGTCAAGTCTTCCTGGGGTAAAAGCATCCCATATATTAAGTTCAGTAGTAACCCCTATATGAACGAACCAGTACATTTGTATAGCTTGGTGATAAGTTTGTGGTTTATGAGCTGGTACAACATCACATGTTTCAGCAATTAGTAATAAATCTTTTTTCTTAGCTTCGTCTGTTTCTTCTTCTGCCATTTGTCTTGCTTTCTCAGCATATCTCTTACCTAATATCACCATTGCATCACAAGCTATTGCCATAGCTTCCAAATCAGCTTTTTTATTATATGCATCTAAATCATTAAGAAAATCTAATTCTTTTAGTCTTGCTTCTACATCTTTCTTTAAATCTAAAAACCCTTTTTTATATATTGTATCTCCACAAACTGTGTGCCCAGGAGCTCTTTGCTCCATAAACTCTGTAAACATACCTGCTTCATATGCTGCTAGCCATTCTGGTGTCATTGCATTTATTATTTTTTCTCTTGTTTGTCTCTTTTTCCAGAAAGGTATTATTTCTTCTTGTTGTATTTTTCTAGCTTCTTCAGATACACTGAAATTTATTATATCTCTGTTATGCATTACATCTAAATCTTCTAATGTATGACAACAAATTTCTGGGTATGTTGGTGCTCCATTAGGAGAATCACCTTTTTCACCTACTATTAATTCGCCATCATTTATGCTAAGAGTTCTATTCTCAATATAATGCTTAAATGATAAAGCACGAAGTACAGGAATCTCTACACTTCCCTCGTATTTTTTATAAGCTTCTGTCATAAGTACTGCTCTTTCAATAGATATGTGTGGTTCTGCATTAACACTTTCTTCTCTTAATTTTTTAGTTCTCTCAAAAGTTCCTCTTGACATTTTATTACCCCCCAATCTTAGTATTGAAATTACTTGCTTCAAACAGCCTTTTTATTTCTTCTAATTTTTCTTCAGTTGGTCTTTGTAACTCTTCTCCCTCATACTTTTTATAAATTTTATCATACTTGTGTTTTCCAATATTATGATATGGAAGAAGACTTACAGCTTTTATATTCAAAGGCTTTAAAAATTCTATCATTTTTTTAACCTCTAAATTTTCATCATCTACATTTACCCCTACAATTAGTGGTATTCTTATATTTATGTTAGCTCCTAATTCACTCAAAAGTTTGACATTTTTTAATATCAAATCATTTGATTTTCCTGTAAATTTTATGTGCTTTTCTTCATCAATAAGCTTAATATCATATAAAAATAAATCTGCACATTTTGAGACTCTTTCATAATTTTCTGACTTTGCGTAACCACAAGTATCAATTGCTACATGAATCCCCTTTGATTTGCACATATTTATTACTCCACAAATAAAATCCATGTCCTGAGCCATTACTTCTCCACCTGATAGAGTTACTCCTCCACCTGATTCTTCATAGAAAATTCTATCTTTTTCTATCTCTTTAACCAAGCTTTTTACAGAATACTCTTGACCGACAATCTCTCTTGCATTGTTTACACAATAGTCTAAGCAAGTTTCACAAAATTCACACTTATCTTGGTCTAAACATATTTTTGTTTCACCTTTGAAAATTGCTTTATGAGGACATATGTTTATACATGCTTCACATCTTGAACATCTTTCTTCATTATACAAAACTTGTTTTGTATATGTTTGACTCTCTGGATTATGACACCAAACACATTCAAGTGGACATCCTTTAAAAAAAACTGTACTTCTTATTCCTGGTCCATCATGTATACTACATTTTTGTAAATTTATAACTAATGGATTCATAATTTTTCACCCCTAAATAATATCCATTCCATTTTTTCATTATTATGCAATTCATCTTCATATACTACATCTATGAAAAGCATTTCTACAATTACATAATACTATATTTGTTATTATTTTGTCTATATTTTTTTAGTGATATTAAAAAATTTTATTTTATTATGATATTTATATTGATTTTATAAATTAAATTTAAATATTTATTAAATTTATTTTTATAAGTAAATATAGCTATAACACATAAACAATATATTATTTTTGTTAATTTAGATGTATATGCTATAAAAATTAAATAAAAATAGAGACTACACTTTATCATGTAGTCTCTACCTTTATAGTCATATTTAGAAATTCACATTTATTGTTACTGCTTTTCCGCCTCTATTTACTGTAATTTTTGTACTAGCTCCTTTTGAGAAAGTATATAGTTTTTTATTTAGGTCATTCATACCTGTTATATTTGCATCTCCTACTTTAGTTATAATATCTCCTACTTTTACTCCAGCTTTTTCTGCTGATGAACCAGATATTACTTCTGCAACATAAACTCCTTTATCAGTACTTAATTTTGTACCTGTAGCTGCTTCATAGTTTGATACATCTGTACCTTTTATACCTAAAGTCACTTTTTCATATTTTCCAGTTTTTATTACTTCTTCAACTATGCTTTTAGCTGTATTAATTGGTATTGCAAATCCTAATCCTTCTGCTTGAGAAGCTTTCGCTGTGTTTATACCAATTACTTGACCTTTTTGATTTAATAATGGTCCTCCACTATTTCCTGCATTTATACTTGCATCAGTTTGTAATAAACCAGTCATATTAGTTTTTTCTGTTTGTATAGTTCTATCTAATCCACTTATTATACCTTGAGTAACTGTTTTTTGGAAATCTAATCCAAGTGGATTACCTATTGCTATTGATATATCTCCAACTTTTACTTTATCACTATCAGCAAATTCTGCTGGTGTTAATCCAGTTTTATCGACTTTAACTATAGCTAAATCAAGTTGCTGGTCAAACCATACGACTTTACCTGAAGTTGTTGAACCATCATTAAATAGTACATTTACACTTGTAGCCTGACCATCTGATATAACATGAGAATTTGTAAGTATATAACCATTTGAATCTACTATGATTCCAGTTCCTACACCTTGTGTTTCAGTTGGAATTGCAAACATATTATTAGTATCAACGCTAGTTGTCGTAATACCTACAACAGATGGTGTGGCTTTTTCTGCAACTGCTTGATAAATATTTTGACTCTTACCATCATCATTTACAACTATTGGCGTAGAGCTGCCTGTACTTTTACTTCCTAAATTATCTTTAACTAAAATTATTGTTAGCAAACTACTAAGTATTGAACTTATTATAGCGACTAATATTACTAAACTTATACCTTTCTTTCTTCTTGACATCTCATACCACTCCCTATCTAATATAATATAAATTATCAAAATATATTTTTCCCAATTTTTCATAAAAAAATGAAATCATCTATTTTGAGTAAACTCCTTTTCGATGATTTCATTATATTATTTTAATCTTAATTAAACCTTAACTATTTGAAATTATTTAAGTCTTTTTTCTAATTCTTCTTTTTCTTTTTCATAACCTGGTTTTCCTAGTAAAGCAAACATATTTTTCTTGTAAGCTTCTACTCCTGGTTGGTCAAATGGATTAACTCCCAATAAATATCCACTTATTCCACAAGCTTTTTCAAAGAAATACACTAAATACCCAAAATTGTATTCATCCAATTGAGGTATATTTATTACTAAATTAGGTACTTTTCCATCTGTGTGAGCTAATAGAGTTCCTTCAAAAGCTTTATGATTGACAAAATCTACAGTCTTACCTGCTAGATAGTTTAGACCATCTAAATCTACTTCTTCTGAATTTATAGTTATATTTCTTTTACAGTTTTCAACATTAAGTACTGTCTCAAATAAAAGTCTTTTTCCATCTTGGATATATTGACCCATAGAATGTAAATCTGTTGAAAAATCTACAGAAGCAGGGAATAAACCTTTATTTTCTTTTCCTTCACTTTCTCCATAAAGCTGTTTCCACCACTCACTTACATAATGTAATTGAGGCTCATAGTTAACCAATAGCTCTACATCTTTTCCTTTTCTATGTAAAATTGTTCTAGCAACAGCATATCTATAACTATCATTACTTTTTAAATCAGGATTTTGAAATGCTTCTCTAGCATCATTTGCACCTTTCATCATAGCATCAATATCAAGTCCTGCAGCAGCGATAGGAAGTAATCCAACTGCTGTTAATACAGAAAAACGACCACCTACATCATCTGGTATTACAAAAGTCTCATATCCTTCTTCTGTAGCTAACTGTCTAAGTGCACCTTTACTTGAATCTGTTGTTGCATAAATTCTATTTCTCGCTTCTTCTTTACCATACTTTTTCTCTAAATAGTCTTTAAATATTCTAAAAGCAAGAGCTGGTTCTGTAGTAGTTCCTGATTTAGATATTACATTTACAGAGATATCTTTACCTTCAATTACATCCAATAAATCCATAATGTATGTTGAGCTTATATTATGCCCTACGAAATATACTTCTGGAGCCTTTCTCTGCTCTTTTTTAAGTCCATTTCTAAAAGAATGGCTTACCATGTCTATAGCAGCTCTTGAACCTAAATAAGAGCCTCCTATACCTATCACCAAAAGAACATCTGAGTCAGATTTTATCTTTTCAGCTGATTTTTTTATTCTATCAAACTCTTCCTTATCATAATTTTCAGGAAGGTCTATCCAACCTAAAAAAGTATTTCCTAGACCTGTTTTATTATGTAACATGTCATGTGCAACATCTACATATGGTTGCATAACATCTATTTCGTTTTGACAAAAAAACTCCGTAGCTTTACTATAATCAAAATTTATTTTTCCCATTTAAATCCCTCTTTTCAGCATATTCGTTTTAAAGAGATTATAACACAAAATATAGGTGTTTTTTTTAAAAGTTTGCCACAAAATTGTACATATATCACCATTTGTTATCAGGAAATCGATTCTTCTAAATGCTATAACTATCTATAAATTATAAATTTTTAATCAAATAAAATTATGAAAAATCATTACTTGTCTGAATTTTTAGTAAATACTAAAATATATTCATTGTGAATAGTTATACACTCAAGATAACTACATTATAAATAACTAATTCAACAAAAAGAAACTCTAAACTTATCATTTAGAGTTTCTTTTTTTATTGATTTTCTATTTTAATTTTTATATTATTTTTAATCGTTTCCTAATCTCTTAGCTATAACTTGTTGTGCTATGTTGACAGCATGGTCAGATATTCTCTCTAGATTACTTATTACATCTAAATAAATAACTCCATTCTCTATACTACATAAATTATTATTCAATCTATACATATGATTAGCTCTACAAGATTTCTCCATTATATCAACTTGCTCTTCAATTTTTATAACCTTGCAAGCCAAATCTACATTATCAGTTCTCATTGATTCTAATGCATAAGTATATGCTGAAACAACTTTGTTGTACATAACATCAAGTTCAGATTGTCCTTCTTCGGAGAAAGAAATATTTGAATCTATTGCAACTTGTGATAATTCAGCTATATTTTTAGCATGGTCACCAATTCTTTCTATATCATTAACTGTGTTAAACAAGGTATCCACAACTTCTCTTGAATCATCATCTAAAGGTGCTTTTGAAAGTTTAAGTAAGTAATTCAAAATAGCTTTCTGTAAATCATTGATTAATCTCTCTCGTCTATATGTCTTGTCTATTTTTTCAGTTGAATGTTCTACTAAAGCTTCCATAGATGCATTTAAACTTTCCTTAGCCTTTTCACCCATACGAAGTGCTTCTTTTATCGTATTTGCAAGGGCTATAGAAGGAGTTTCTATCATTCTATCATCTATATATTTAATAGTCTTAGCTTCATCTTCATCTATATCTCCTTCTTTATCAGGAACAAGTTTTATAGCTAATTTTATAATAAGATTTGTAAATGGCAAAAGTATCAATACAGATATTATATTAAACAATGTATGTGTATTGGCTATTTCTCTTGCAACATTATTTGGGTCCCAACTTGTAACCAAGCTTACCACTGGTTTATTCAATAGTAATAAGAATATCACTGTTCCTAAAACATTAAAGATTAAATGCATCATAGCTGCTCTTCGTGCATTCTTATTGGCACCAATACTGGATAACAGTGAAGTTACACATGTCCCTATATTTTGACCATAAAGAATTGGCAAAGCTGCTGATAATGGCACTAGACCTTCTGCTGCCAATGCAACCAACATCCCCATAGATGCACTTGAACTTTGTATTATTGCTGTAATCCCAAATCCCAATAATAATCCAAGTAGTGGATATCTACCAAATGTAACTAGTAAGTCAGTAAATCCTTGATAGTCCCTTAGTGGCTCAACTGCCATTTTCATAAAATCCATACCTGTAAATAATATACCAAAACCTATAAGTATTTCAGCTATATTTTTTATTCTAGGCTTATTTCCAAATAAATAAAGTATGATACCTATTCCTAATGCTACTGGAGCCATACCAGTTAAATCAAAAGATACCAATTGGGCTGTAACAGTAGTACCTATATTGGCACCCATTATAACTCCTATTGCCTGTTTTAAGGTCATTATACCTGCATTTACGAAACCAACAACCATTACAGTAGTAGCACTTGAACTTTGTATTACTGCTGTAACTCCTGTACCTACTAGAACTCCCATAAATAGGTTACTAGTAAGTAATTTTATTATCTTTTTTAGCTTTGTCCCAGCAGATTTTTGTAGACCTTCTCCCATAAGGTTCATACCATATAAGAACAGACCTAATCCACCCATTAGACTTATTATAATGTTCAAATTATTTCCTCCTTGTAAAGAGATTAATGTTTCTAAAAATTTTATAACCTATTGTATTTTATCAAATTATAGGAGTTGTAATGTTAAATTTATGTTAAATATTAAAAAATCATTAAATTTATGTTAAATTTTTGTATTATTACTGTATCTTTGTATTATTTTTTCTGCACATTTTATACCATCAACTGCCGCTGTAACTATCCCACCTGCATATCCAGCACCTTCTCCACATGGATATAGATTCTTAACACTTATTGACTCTAAAGTCTCCTCATCCCTTACTATTCTTATTGGAGATGATGACCTAGTTTCTACTCCAGTTAAAACAGCATCATACATCGCAAATCCATTCAGTTTTTTATCAAGAGATATGAATGCTTCTCTCATAGTTTCTGTTACAAAGTCAGGTAGACATTCACTTAAGTTTGTAAGTGTATATCCAGGTCTATATGATGGCTCAACACTACCTAAATTTGTAGAAGTTTTATTATTGATAAAGTCTCCAACAAGTTGAACTGGTGCATTGTAATTTTTTCCACCTAATTCAAAAGCTAATTTTTCATATTCTTGTTGAAAATGTACACCTGCTAGAGGATTATCACTTTTAAAATCTTCTGGAGTTATATTTACTAAAAATGCACTGTTCGCATTTACTTTATCCCTGGCATGTTCACTCATACCATTCGTAACTATTTCAAAGTCATTGGATGCAGATGCTATTACACTACCACCTGGACACATACAAAAAGTATATGCTGTTCTTCCATTTGAAACATGCTCTATAAGTCTATAATCAGCTGCTCCTAGTCTAGGATGATTGTAAAACTCCTTATATTGTGCTTTATTTATTAAATCTTGTGGGTGCTCAACCCTAGCTCCTATTGCAAAAGGCTTTTGAATTATTTTTACACCTCTCGAATACAGCATTTCATAAGTATCTCTTGCACTATGTCCAACAGCTAATATAACTGTATCTGTATCTATCTTTTCAGTATCATTTATTATTACAGATTGTATAGAATCATTTGATACGACTACATCTGTCACTTTTGAATTAAATCTAACTTGACCACCTAGATTTATTATTTCATTTCTTATATTTTTAACTACATTTTTTAATATATCTGTTCCTACATGTGGCTTATGTGAGTACAATATTTCATCTGGTGCTCCAAATTGAACTAGCTCTTCTAGTACTTTTCTACATCGTATATCTTTTATTCTAGTTGTAAGTTTGCCATCTGAAAAAGTTCCTGCTCCACCTTCACCAAATTGAACATTTGAATTATTTTTAAACTTTCTAGTTGTCCAAAAATCACTTATATCTTTAGTTCTATTGTCTACATCAAGACCTCTTTCAAGTATGATTGGTTCATAACCCATTTGAGCCAAAATCAGACCTGCAAACAAACCTGCTGGTCCACTGCCAATTACTAAAGGACTATTCTTTAATTTTTTATCACCTATGGTTACATTTACATATCTGATTTCCTTTATTTTCGTTACATCTTTTATTTTTGAACTGAGTATTTTATCTTCATCTTTGACTTCTACATCTACAGAATAAACAAACTCCATTTTTCCTTTTTTTCTAGCATCTATAGATTCTTTATATATACTATATTTAACTAAGCTTTTTTCTTTTATTCTTAGCTTCTTAAGTACAATATCTTTTAATAAAGATATATCTTTATCAATTCCAAGTTTTATATTAGATACTCTTAACATATTGTTTTCCTCTCTTAGATTGTAATATAAAAAAGCTAGGGTTATTCCTAGCTTTCTACAAATATAACTTCTATATTCTCTTTTACTAGATTTTCTACCCAAATCTCGTCTAACACAAAATTCTTTATTTTATTTACAACAATTGCTTTATCTAAATCTTTTTTCAAATTTTTTACTAAAACCATTGCTTCAACTGACTTATTCAATCTTTCAACATACAGAGAATTCACTTTAATTAATACAACCCTTAATTCACACACATATAAATCTTCACTACCTAAAGTGATTTCATCATCATATTTATACACACTAAATTCATATACATTTTCATAAGGTGTTATATTTTCTATTCCTACATAGTCCATTTATTTATCCTCTTTTAGTTATAAGACCTCTTATAACTTTCATGTTATTAAACACCTTCTCTAAGAAGTTTTCTGCTTCTTCATTATCTAAAAGATTTATTTCAAGATTCTCATTTTCTATAATATCTTTAGATTTACAGTATTCTTTTGCTATCTCTATTAGCTCATTTTTTTTATCCATAGACAAATCAAACTCTTTATAGTCTATTATTATATATTGTTTGGTATCAGGTGATACACCATTATTATATCCTATTTCTATATGATAAATAACTGCATATATTTCTTCTCCATTGTACACAGGTACTGCTGGATTAGATTTTATAAAGTTCGTTGACACAGCAATTGCATTTCCTAAACTAAGACTCATTATTAATACCTCTTTCTCAACATTATACATATATTATACTATATATTCTTTATCTATGACTTAAAGCTTTTTATAATTAATTAAGATATTTTTAAATCTTTGTATCTTTTTCCTAATGTACTGGAACTTATATCATATTTTTTTGATATTTGTACTTGAGTTATAGGTTGTCCTGCTTCTTTCTTAACATAATATTCAACAGCAGCTGCCCAACCATTTTCAGCTCCTTTTATATTTTCATGTTTTTTCTTATACTCATTCCAAAACTCTATACAGGCATCTATATTTTCTTCTTCTACATTTTCTTTAAGAGTATCTAAAACTTTGCACTCTATTTCAGCTAATTCATTTTCTGAATTAACTTTTGTGCCTTTCTTATCTCTTTCTCTCTTTAAGTATTCAGCTATACTTGGGTCTAAAAGCTGTTGTATATACTTGTATAGTATATGTGTATGATAAATTAAGAAAGTCTTCATATCCTTGTATAAGTCTTGATATTGATTAAATAAATTCATAACATCTTTTAATATTATGTCTTTTACTTCATTTGATATACTTATAGTTACATCTATCAGTATGTTAGTTCCTTCAATATCAACAATTCTAGCTATCATACAACTTCCGCTTTTAAAACTTCTTAGAAGTTTTACATCTTCTGTATAAAGTTCATTCCCACTTAGAC
The DNA here is from genome assembly GCF_001299635.1 of Clostridioides difficile. GTDB lineage: Bacteria > Bacillota > Clostridia > Peptostreptococcales > Peptostreptococcaceae > Clostridioides > Clostridioides difficile_A. The sequence continues at coordinate 24,473 of NZ_JRHN01000050.1, forward strand.
AATCTTTTAAGACGATTCTTCCCACAGAAACTTCTTTTACTTCATAAATACTTACATATGATTCAAAGAGACTCTTTAATATCGATACTTCTGATTGACTTAGTTTTGCACCATTTTCTTCAAGAAAACCAACTGTCATTACCTTTTTATTTTCCATTATATGGTCTTGTATTAAATAAGTATTAAAAAATCTTTCAAATTTTTCATTTACACTATCATTTTGCATTATATAAAACATTTCTTTAGCTTTTTCACATTCGTCTTTGAATCTATCCTGTCTTGAATAATCATATAACTTTGAATATAAATCTGTATATTGTTTTTGTGAAAGTTCAGTTCTTCTGCATGCTCTTTCTGAAACAATATCTTTATTTAAACAACACTTCTTGTATTTTTTGCCACTTCCACAAGGGCATAGCTCATTTCTCCCTAACAATATGACTTCCACTCCCTTATTATTAAATTAAAGTACAATTTGTTATTATACCATTTTTTTATTAATCAATCTATAGTATAAATAAATATTCTCTTAAATTCACTTATATTTTGGTATAATATATTAACTTTAATTAGGATTTCGATAAAATCACTAACAATCCCTCTTGTAGAAATGGATTATCGTAAAACTAATTCCTCTATAAAATTTTATTAATTGATAATAGTTTTTTACTTTGTCTATTCTTTTTTGTTATATGACTCTAATTGTCATTTTACATTCAACAATATTGTCTTTTCCTTGTTTATATTCATTAGAAATATTTTGAATATCTAAATTACTCGTTTTTAATTTGCTAATTTCTATTTTTTCAAACTTATCATTTAAATTTAAATTCTTCATTAAACCTTCTATTTTCAATACATTCTCAAGTTCACCATTAACTTTTATTTCTAAATTAACTTGTTTTTTATTATTATTATCTAAACTATTTTCTTGGTTAATATATTCTATATTCACTACATCTTTCAATTTATTTTCTACTAATAACACCATATCTTTATTTGTTTTTTTATCTAAAAATGAATTATTAAAATTACTTTTCAATTCTTCATTTCCATTTAATTCAACATTTTCTATATATTTATCATCTTTATAACTATTATCCTTTATTTGATAATTATCTTGCTTATTTATTTTATTTATTAGATTTTGTTTTTCTTTCTTCAAACTGGTTAAGTTTTGTTCTAATGGACTTAATATTATATTAGTAGCTAATACAATAATTAATATTAACAATATTTTAAGTAAATTTTTTTCTCTATTATTTAACCTCAAAAATAATCACCCATCTAACTTTTTATTCTAAACTTATAGTTATCTCCATCTCTTACAATACTGTCTATATAATAACCTTTTATGTATTTTATTTTTCTTAGATTATTTAAAACATCTAAATCATTACATACACCTTCCATTTCTAGCTTATTTTTATCTATTGATATTTTAGTAATATTATTTATTCCTACAGTTTCATATATTTTTTTTATTTCATTAAATCTTATTTTAGAAAATTTCTCTCTATTCTTTTCAGCAACTGGTATAGTCTGTTTTGGCTCATTTATTAAATTATTTTTACTTATATAACTTTTAAGTTCGTTTATAGATTTCACATATATAAACGATTTAAATAAAACACATGTTAAAATTAAGACTATTACTGCTTTATACACCTTATTATAAGGTTTAGTTTCTTTTAATCCATTGAGAAAGTTTACAGTTTTACAAGATTTCATTTAAACAATCATTCCTATATTACTTATATAATTTATACTGCTATTTTCTAAATTTCTATCAAAATTATTTTCTATCTTTACTTTATCTTTTAATTTCAATGGATTTATTTCTATATACCTGTCTGTATCTTCAAAGTATTTTTCAATAAAATTATTTTCTATTCCATAGTAATAAACACACTTAAAACTACTTAATAGCTTCTTTACTGATTCATAGGATTTTATTTCTTTTGATAGTAAATAAGTCTCTTCTATCTTTTTACCTCTTGTTATATTTATAATGAACTGATTTTTTTTACACTCTATAAAAACTCCTTCTTCTAAAAAATTATCTATCAAGTCTAGGTTTATGAGTTTTTGTAATATATCAAAATTTATATTTATAGCCTTTGGGTTCAAGTTTAGATTTGTTGAAATGCTCTTAATTAATTGAATAATAATCTTTGGAAAAAGAATTACTTGTATATTTAATTTATCATGACTAGAATTTATAACTTTATATTTTATTGAATAGTCGTTTATATTTATTGGAATGTATTGTGTTATTTCAAATTCAATCATATTTAATATATCTCTTTTTTTCTTAGTATCTAGAATTTCAATATTTCTAATTACTATATCTTGAATTTGAATATTAAAGTATAAATTTTTATATGATATTTTTAATTTACCTATCTCCTCTTTTACAAATCTAACTACATCTTCTATATATCTAACCTTAATAACATCTTTGCTATCGTTTTTTATATTAAAATTTATTTCTTTTGTAATTGATTTATCTATAAAAATTTTTTTGTGATTTTTTCTTAAAAATACAATCCTTATATAATCATCATTTATCTCTAAATTTAAAATTTTTTTAATTATAACCATCTCCTTTAATTAAGCTATAAAAATGCATATATAAAAATACTACTTAGGATAAAATTGTTTAGAGTTTACATTTACACTTATATCTGCACCACTATCACTTATAACAAGTTCAAATTTGCCAGATGTACTTTGAGGAACTGGAACAGTATTCAAATACCCTTTTTCCTTTAGAGATTCTACGCTTAAAGATTGTGTTATGTTTTCATCATCATTAATAGCCATACTCGCTGCTGTTACTATGTTGGCAGCATTTGTATAATCTGCATTTAGTTTTGCACTCTCTTGAACCTTACTGTACTTAACTAATGCTATACTAGATATAACACCTAAAATTGTTACTACTACAATCATTTCAACAAGTGTAAATCCCTTTCGTTTTTTATTTATCAATTAGATATTCTCTCCTTTTAAAAATTTTATTAGATAAAATTTATTTTTTTCTTAAAAACTAGTAACTGCATCGAACATGGGAATAACCATAGATAAAATAAAAATTCCGATAATTAATCCCATAAATATAATTAAAATAGGTTCTATAAATTTCATTATTTGCTCTATTTTATTATTTAATTCACTTTCATAGAATTTATTTATTACATCTAAGCTTTTATCTAGTTTTCCACTTTCTTCTCCTGTATTTGTCATTGAAATAAATAATTTAGGAAAGATATTTGCTAAATTCAAAGACTTACCTATACTATTTCCCTTTTTTATATAGTTATTGGAAATATTTAATCTTTCACAAATAAATTCATTATCTACAACACTTGCTGACATTTCTATAGCTTCCACTATTTGTATTCCACTACTAATTAAAATAGATAAGGCTCTAGAAAATCTGGTTGTAACTACTAACTGATTAATTTTTCTTACAAAAGGCATTTTAAATTTCAGAGAATTAATCAATTTTTTTATATTATCATTTGTTCTAAGAAAATAAACAATTGCTATTAAAAATAATAAAAGACTAAGCATAAGATAACCTATGTTATTTGTAACTATTGTGGATATTCCTATTAAAACTCTTGTTATCAAAGGTGGTTCAATTCCATTACTTGCAAAAACCACCTGAAAATTAGGTATTACAAATATGAATATAAATATCATTGACATGATAGATAATGCTATGAGTATTATTGGATAGATTGAAATATTTATTATTTTCATTTTTAATTTGTATTCTTTATCATAATAATTAGATAAATCATTCATTATTATATCTAGGCTTCCACTAGTTTCCCCTGCTCTTATCATGCTTATAAAGAATTTAGAAAATGTACCTGTTACCTGAAATGAATCTGCTATTGAGTTACCTTTTTGGATGTGATTTGATACTATATTAAGCAAATTTCTTACCTTTTTACTAGACTGACCCTCAATGACTTCAAATATCTTTGTAATTTCACATCCAGATTCTAATAATATACCTATCTCTTTGCAAATTACTCTAACTTCTTTATCACTAATTCTATTTAATATTAAATAAAATTTCTCTAAATTATAAAATATACTTTTAGACAATCTCATGTACTATAATTCCTTCCAAATTATATTAGTTGCAATTAAATAAACACAATATTTTTTAATTTAATACATTTAATTTTGTCTAACTTAAATATAACTTATGTTCAAACATTTTAATTAAAGTAAATTAAATGAAATTAACTATATAGTTCAATTAAATCATTTCATTTACTACTAAACATTCTTCTAATGTCGTTATTTTTTCATTTATTAGTCTTTTACAACTATCTTCAAATGTTATCATTCCATTTTTTTGTGCCACTTCTTTAATACTACTAGAATCATCTATATTTCTTATACATGTTTTTATGTCATCATTTACTTCTAGTATTTCATAAATTGCTGTTCTTCCAAAATACCCTTTGTCATTACATCTTTCACAACCTACAGCTACTTTAGTATTTACATCTCCACTAAAATTGTCTTTTATCATAATCTCATGACTACAATGATTACAAACTTTTCTAACCAGTTTTTGAGAGATAACACCTATAAGAGATGCATTTAAAAGATATGGTGGTATTTGCATTTCTAATAATCTAGCTATAGAAGACACTGCATCATTAGTGTGCAAAGTACTTATAACTAAATGACCTGTTATAGCTGCTCTTACTGCTATTTTAGCTGTTTCTGCATCTCTTATTTCTCCGACCATTATTATATCTGGGTCTTGTCTTAATATTGCTCTAAGACCCACCTCAAAACTTAATCCTATTTTTGAATTTACTTGTATCTGACTTATTCCATCCATCTTATACTCTACTGGATTTTCTATAGTCATTATATTTTTATTTATACCTTTTAAATCATTTAATAAGGAATATACTGTTGTAGTCTTTCCGCTGCCTGTAGGGCCTGTCACTAGTAATATTCCTGCTCTTTTACTTATTATATTACTTATAGACTTTATTGCTTCCTCTGAAAAGCCCAGTTCTAGCTTATCTTTTAAGAAAGTATCTCTATTAAGTATTCTTAAAACAATTTTTTCACCATATACAGTTGGTATTGATGAAACTCTAATATCAATTAGGTCACCTCCCAACTTTATATCTACTCTACCATCTTGTGGAAGTCTTTTTTCCGTTATATCCATTGAGGCCTTTAATTTCACTACAGTAGATAATGATGGATATATATCGATTAAAAACTTTGATACTTCTTTTAATTCTCCATCTACCCTCATTCTCACTATTAAATGCTTTTCAAATGGCTCTATATGTATATCACTTGCATTTTCTTTTATAGCTTTTTCTAAAAGATTTTCAAATAATTTTTTTGCATAATCTTCATCAAGTTCAAAGTTATTGTAATATTTATCAATCTTCTCACTTATAAGTTCTTTTTTCTCTTTTTTCAATATAATTTCTTTACCTGTAGCCAATCTCAAATCCTGTATGGCATATATATCTTCATCTTCTATTTCTACTACTAAATTATCATCTTGAAATTCTACTGGAAATACATTATATTTTTTTGCAAGCTTTTCTGGTATTAACATTGGTAAACTGCTTTCCTCTAATATAATCTTAATCACCCTTTATATACTTTAATTTATTAGGTATATTCATTTTTTTCATAGAGATATTTTCTTCAGTTTTTATACTTACTTTCATTGGATAAGTAGTTTGTATACTGTCTAAATATTCACTGCCTTTATCCACATAATCAGAGAGTTTATCCTTATCCCCAATGCATTTTATTTCATAAGGTTGCGCTACAGAAACTCCATTTATATTTATATGGCTTCCTGCAAGTACAACTTCTGAATACTGATTGATTCTTTGACCATTTATTTCTATGTATTTTGCTCCATTTACTTTTAGTTCATTTACAACTTTTACAAGTATTTTATTATAGTCTATACTATTTGCTATATTCCCAGTTTTTTCATCTATAGCATCTATACTTACTATTATTCCACTGCCCTTTACATCTGAATATGATAGATTTTCTCTAAGAGCTTCTATTTCTGAGATTTCTTTAGAATTTTTTTGATTACTTTTCATTGAATCAATTTCTTTATCTAATTTATCCTTTTCCTTTTTTAATTCCTTTATAGACTTTCCTGTCAATCTTATTTCTTTTCTTATTGACTTATCTTTACTTGTATAAACTGTTTCTTCATTACTATAATCTCTAAATATGGTTCCAACAAGTATACCTAAAATAGTACTCGCTAGTATTATAAACACATATGGTTTTTTCATACTGTATTGCTCCTTACAAATTTATTTTTATATGATAATTTTCTTTAATTAAACCTTGAGCCTTTATATATATTTATTATATCAAACTTATATATTAAAATTCATCTTTAGTATATAATATCATACATCAAAAAAAGCAAAATGGCATAGCTTCACAGCTACACCAATTTACTAAAAGTTATATTTTATAATTATCATCTGATTTAAGATATATATTCTTATACATTCTTCTCATATTTTGAAATTCTATTAACTAGTTTATCTCTTAATTTTCCAACTTCATCAAATCTCATATTAGGGATATAGTAACTTTCTATAATATCATGTTTAGACTTCGCTCTCTTAAGATTTAATACAGCCCAACAAATTAAATCATCCAAAACTTTCTCATCAAATTTAATATCTTCTTCATATTTAAGTAATTTTTCTCTATTTAAAAATTGATTTAAATTAATGGTTTCCTCTTCTTTAAAAGTTGCGCTTGTAGTTATACCAATATCTAAGTCAGTCAATAGTACAGTCTCAACTTTTTCTGGTATAAGTGGATAATGATAAACTTCTACATTTAAACCTTTTTCAATAGCTTTCTTATACACTTTGTTTAATAATGTAGTTTTTCCAGTGCCTATTTCACCATCTAAATAATAAACCTTATTTACATCTTTTAATATGTTTTCTGTATAATCTAAACATCCTACAGGAGTTATAGCTGAACCAAATAAATGCTTCTCTCTTTTCAAATTTCCTGTGCTTTCAACTCCATCAAACAATTTTTTAATAAATTCTTCTGTAACTAGATTCACTTTACCATAATCCATACAATCAGAATATTTTTCCTCTATATCTCTAAAGATTGGTTCTGATGCTTTTAAAAATTTAAACGCTCTTTTAAATGCATTACTAATATCCTTATCGTATCCCGATATTTCTTGTCTATTTTTTTCCAACTCTTCTGTGTTCCAGTAATCACCTAAATTAATTATCTCGTCCAAAGCTCCTGGTAATTTTGGGTCCATAGTGTGTGGAGCAGTTGCATCCATAAGTACCACGCCTAATTCCTTTATAACTACACCGTCCAATGAACTTGGGTCAGAAGGACAGTTATATAATTCAATATCATATCCTCTACTTAAAAATTCTTTATAAATTTTTTTCATAAGTGAGGATTTTCCTACTCCAGGACCACCTTTTAAACAAAAAACCCTTTTTACATTTTCAGGAATTATATATTCAAAAAAAGAATATGAGCCTTGTGATGTGTTTCCACCTGGAAATGCCTTCTTTACCTTTCCTTCCATATTAGCGCCTCCTCATAATTTACAATATCTCTTAATTAAGATATTAATATTATACGAGTTTTGTTACAACTTTATGCTTTTGATAAATCTAAAACTTATCATTTAATACCAATAAAAAATTAATTTTATCTAATTATAGTAGATTCTATACTATGTGATTTAACTTTTATATGCTTTTATCTGGAAGTCTAATTTAACTCTTTATACAGTAATATAGTTGTATCTTATTTAAATCCAATTGTTTCCATTGTGATTTTATGTTAAAATAATATTACAAAATACATCTGTTTTTCTTCAGAAACGGGTGAAATTCCCTATCGGCGGTAAAAGCCCGCGAGCCTTATGGCATAATTTGGTCAGATTCCAAAGCCGACAGTAAAATCTGGATGGTAGAAGAAAATAGTATATGAGTACCTTTATGTAATTTTACATGAGTAATCTATACAACTCCTTCAACTACCGTATTTATTCATGAAATTAAACACATTCGAGGTACCTAAGATGTAGGTGCTTTTTTTGTTGTTTATTTTATAACTATTCTGTACTTATAAAATCTATTATATAAAAGATTGGAGTGTTATCATGAAACAAAAATGGATAGTATTAATTATAATCTGTATTGGTGTATTTATGTCTACTCTTGATGGAAGTATACTAAATATTGCAAATCCTACAATTGCTACTGACTTTAAAATTAATATGTCACAGATTCAGTGGGTTGTAACAGCTTATATGCTTGTCGTTACAGCAACTATGTTATTTTTTGGAAAACTCGGTGATAAAGTAGGTTCAAATCGTCTATACACATTAGGATTTTTTGTATTCACAATAGGTTCTTTTCTGTGTAGTATATCACACAACTTATCTACATTAATTTCTTCAAGAATATTTCAAGCAGTTGGGGCAAGTATTTTAATGGCAACTGGACTTGGTATAGTTTCTAATGCATTTCCAGCAAATGAAAAAGGAAAGGCTATAGGAATCACTGGCGCTGTAGTTGGTATAGGAAATATGAGTGGTCCTGTAATTGGAGGTATACTTTTAGAACATTTTGGATGGCCTTCTATTTTTATTATCAATATACCTATTGGTATCGTAGCAGTTTTTCTTGGAATTAAATTTCTTCCTAGACCTACTTTAGATGAACAAAATAAGAGCTTTGATATTCCAGGTCTTCTGCTATTTGCAACTTGTACTACACTTATATTACTTGCGATGAATGGAAAAGGAAACACAAGATTGTATCTAGGTATAGCATCACTTATCATCTTCTTATTATTGGCATTAAGAGAAGTAAAATTTGAACAGAGCTTTATTGATTTACCTTTATTTAAAAATAGAAATTTCACTGTAGGCAATATTATTGGAATAGCTTGTTACTTCCCTCAAATGGCAGTATCTTTCCTACTTCCATTTTATTTAGAACAATTAAAAAATCTATCTCCTATGATGGCTGGTTCTGTAATGACTGTCCATCCACTTATTATGGTACTTATAGCACCTATTGCAGGTTCTCTTTCTGATAAACATGGTGCAAAGAATATTCTAACAACATCTTTTTCATTTATGACTATTTCACTCGTTGGAATGGCACTTTTAAAAGCAGATTCACCATTATATCTTTTAATTGTATGTTTAGTTATTTTTGGACTAGGACTAGGTGCTTTTAGTTCACCAAACAATAGTAGCATTCTTGCAGATGTTCCTCCTCAGAAACAAGGATATGGAGGTAGCTTTCTTGCAACGGTTCGTAATTTATCATTTGCTCTTGGAACAGCATTTTTTAGTAGCTTCTTTGCACAAAGCCTTACATATAATCAAAACTTCAAAAGCCATACAGCAGCCTATGTTATAGCTAGTAATCAATCTTATTGGATTGCTGCAGCAGTATGCTTTATAGGACTTATACTAACTATTTTCTTTATGAGAAAAACAGAGAAATCTATTTCTTAGATAAAATTTATTTCTGATTTCATCAGTGACTAAGTTTTTAAATATAGTAATTTATATCAAACCTTGCAGTTTTTTTAATTTATAACAATAAATTGCTAATATCTATTGTTTATAAACAACAAGGATGCCAAAAAATATCCATTAGAACTATTTTGAGGCATCCTATATTTTATTTTGATATTAATATAGTTATAACTAATCTACCGTTATCTCATATCCATGTTGATTATATTGATTTACAATTTCTTCCCATAGTTCTTCAACACCAGTCTTTTTTAATGAGGAAACAGGGATTACTTTTTCGCTACTTTCCATTTGTAATTTTTTTCTTATTATGCTTATATGTTTTTGATATTGTCCTCTAGATATTTTATCTGCCTTAGTTGCAATAATCACACAGTTATATCCGAAGTGTTTTATCCATTCATACATAAGCTTATCATCTGCTGTAGGCTCATGTCTAATATCTACAAGTAGAAATATAGAACATAATTCTTGTCTACTTTCTAGATATCTTTCCATTATGCCTCCCCATTTTTCTTTTTCAGACTTAGCTATCTTTGCATATCCATAACCTGGAAGGTCCACAAAATAAAATTCATTATTTATTAGATAAAAGTTTATAGTTCTAGTTTTCCCTGGTGTTTGACTAGTTCTAGCAAAGTTTCTTCTATTAAGCAATGTATTTATTATTGATGATTTCCCAACATTTGACCTACCAGCTAATGCTATCTCTGGAATACCTTCTGCTGGATACTGTGATTTATTCACAGCACTCATAGTTATCTCTGAACTTCTAATTTTCATTCTTCTCACCACTCTTTAACAAAGCTTGTTCTAATACTTCATCCATATGTTCTACAAGTACAAACTCCATTTTTTCTTTTACATTTTCTGGTATCTCATCTAAATCAGCTTCACATTCTTTAGGAATTAATACTTTTGTTATACCAGCTCTATGAGCTGCTAATAATTTTTCTTTAACTCCTCCTACAGCTAATACTCTACCTCTTAAAGTTATCTCTCCTGTCATAGCTATATTGCCTGGAACAGGTTTTTTAGTAAGTGCTGAAATTACTGCAAGAGCCATAGTTATACCAGCTGATGGTCCATCTTTTGGAACAGCACCTTCTGGAATGTGTATATGAATATCATTTGTCTTATAAAAATCTGGGTCTATATCAAACTTGTCCACTATTGACCTTATATAAGATATACCTGTCTTAGCAGATTCCTTCATAACATCTCCTAGCTTCCCAGTCAATACAATTTCGCCTTTACCTTTAAGTACATTTACTTCTACTTCAAGTGTAACTCCACCAACTGCTGTCCATGCAAGACCATTTACTAATCCTATTTGAGGATTAACTTCTGCAAGTTGATACTTAAACATGTCTTTTCCAAGATATGTCTCTAAGTCAGACTTATTTACAATAACTTCTTCAAGAGTTGGGTCTTCAACATATTTTTTTGCAACTTTTCTACAAATTTTACCAACAGTTCTTTCTAGTGTTCTTACACCTGCTTCTCTTGTATAATGATTTATTATACTTCTTAAAGTCTCATCATCCATTTTTATGAAGTTTTCTTTTAAAGCATGCTCTTTAATTTGTTTTGGAAGTAAATATTTTTTTGCTATATTTAATTTTTCCTCTTCTATATATCCAGATACTTCTATTATTTCCATTCTATCTAATAATGGTCTTGGTATATTACCTAGGCTGTTTGCTGTTGTAACAAATAGTATTTTTGATAAATCAAAAGGTATTTCTAAGTAGTGGTCTACAAAATCCTTATTTTGCTCTGGGTCTAATACTTCTAGCATTGCTGAAGCTGGGTCACCTTTATAATCTGCTGCCATTTTATCTATCTCATCAAATAAAAATACAGGATTTTTTGTTTGTGCTTCTTTTACTCCATTGATTATTCTTCCTGGAATTGAACCTACATAAGTTCTTCTATGACCTCTTATTTCTGCTTCATCTCTAACTCCACCTAAAGATATTCTTACAAACTTTCTATTCAACGCTCTAGCTATTGATTTTACTATAGATGTCTTTCCTGTTCCTGGAGGACCAACTAGACATATTATAGGGCCTTTAAGTGATTTAGCAAGTGTTCTTATAGCTAAGTATTCTAGTATTCTTTCTTTTACTTTCTCTAATCCATAATGGTCTTCATCTAGTATAGCATTTGCCTTATTTATATCCAACTTATCTTTTGTTTCCTTATTCCATGGCAATGAAAATATAGTATCCAAGTAGTTTCTACTTACAGATACATCTGGAGACATTGAAGATATCTTTGAAAATTTATCTATTTCTTTTTCTATTTTTTCCTTAGTTGTCTTAGGTGCTTTTATTTTTTTAAGCTTTTCTCTGTATTCATCAGCTTCAGAATTTATATCTTCTTCTTCACCTAATTCTTTTTGTATTGCTTTTAATTGTTCTCTAAGGTAATATTCTTTTTGAACTTTATTCATCTGTTTTTTAACTCTTAAAGTTATCTTCTTCTCTATTTTTAATATATCTATCTCCTCTAATAATATAGAATAAATAAGCTCAAGTCTTTTCTTAATATCAAATTCTTCTAATATTTCTTGTTTTTGGCTTGACTTTAGATATATATTGGCAGCTATTGTATCTATAAATCTATCAACATCTTCTATATCAGCCAAAGATATTAATATTTCTGGTGATACTCTGTTTCCGATATTTATATACTCTTCAAAGGCATCAAATACATTTCTTACAAATGCTTCAATTTCAACTTCTGTCTCACTGTCTAAATTGTCACTATCAAAGACTATTTCTTCTATTACTGCTTTGAAATACCCTTCTTCTTGTTCTATTTGTTTTACCCTACCTCTTGATACACCTTCAACCAAAACACGAACTGTATCTCCTGGTAATTTTATCATTTGTTTAACTTTACAAATTGTCCCTACATGATAAAAATCGTCTTCTCCTGGCTCATCAACTTCAGCTTCTTTTTGAGATGTTAAAAATATAAGTTCTTCCTCCATCATAGCTTGGTCTAAAGCTTTAAGAGATATCTCTCTTCCTATATCAAAATTTAATATCATATATGGAAATATTGCTAATCCTCTTAAAGGAATTAGCGGTAATTCATGATCTATTTTAGTATAATTTTGTTCCATCAACATTACTCCTTTTCTAGTCTAATTATTTTGATTTTAATATTATATATTCGAACAAGTTAATTTTCAACATTAATGATAAATTCTTAGCATATTATATTACTATTTTATTATGATATAATATTAATGTTAGTATACTTAGATGTTATTTATCTTTTGGAGGTTTCTATTATGTTGAAATTGTTTTTAACTTTTTTAAAAATCGGTGCGTTTACGTTTGGTGGTGGATACGCTATGGTTCCTCTTATACAAGATGAACTTGTAAACAAACAAAAGCTTTTAGAGCAGGAAGAATTTATTGATTTTCTATCCATAGCTCAAAGTTACCCTGGAGTACTGGCAGTTAATATATCTGTATTATTAGGATATAAACTTTATGGTATACCAGGAGTTCTTATATGTACCTTAGGCTCTGCTTTACCATCATTTTGTATAGTATTAGTCTTATCATATCTATATTTTAAAAATTCATCATCTAAAATTTTAGATGGATTTTTTAAAGGAGTTGCCCCTGTCGTAATAGCTCTTATATTGTATTCTTTTACGAGCATGTTTAAGAAACTGCCAAAGTCTAGAACTAACATACTACTATTAATTATAGCAGTTTTATCTGTTGGTGTATTCAATATAAGCCCTATTTATTTAATAATTGGAGGAGGTGTATATAGTCTATGTCAGAAATAACACTACTCTTTTTAATATTCCTTAAAATAGGAGCCTTTAGTTTTGGTGGTGGATATGCCATGCTGCCATTTATTCAACAAGAATTTATATCTAAATACCACCTAATAACTAATCAAGAATTCTTGGATTTACTTGCTATATCACAATCTACACCAGGCCCTGTAGCAATAAATAGCGCTACATTTGTAGGGTTTAAGACTGCAGGTTTTTTTGGTTCTCTGTCTGCAACTATTGGTGTAACGATTTTTGCATTAGTAGGTCTAACTATTATATCAAAGTTATTTTCTAAGTTCAAAAATAATAAAAAAGTAGAAAACTTATTGATGGTTCTTAGACCAATTACTTTAGGATTCATATTATCGGCAGCTTTTTCATCTGCCAAAGAAGTTAATTGGGACTTATATGGAATAATTGCATTTATAGTATCCTTTTACCTTTTATATAAAGGAAAAATTGGTTCTATTGCAATTGTATTCGTCTTTGGTGTTCTAGGTATATTACTCTCATTTTTATAATGTAATATCTAGTTTTATATTAAGCATATTAACATAAAAAAAGGAGCCTTTAAAGCTCCTTTTCATCATCTTATGCACTTTCCTCTTGATCCTTAAGTACTATGATAGGATTTACTGAGTCTTCGTTCACAGATTTCTCTGTTACTATAACCTTCTTTATATTATCTCTAGATGGTACCTCAAACATAGTCTCCATCATTACGCTTTCAACTATACTTCTAAGCCCTCTAGCTCCTGTATTTCTTTCTATAGCTTTTTTAGCTATTGCACGAAGAGCACCTTCTTCAAATTCTAGTTCAACATCATCCAACTCCAATAGTTTTTTATACTGTTTTACTAGAGCATTTTTAGGTTCCTGTAATATCTGCATCAATGCATCTTCATCCAGTAATTCTAAAGTAGCTAAAACTGGTATTCTTCCTATAAATTCAGGTATTATACCATATTTTAATAAATCCTCTGGAAGTACTTTTTCATATAGCTTTCCTAAATCTAATTCTTTCTTACTTTCTATCTTAGCTCCAAAACCTAGTGTTTTATCTCCACCACGTTTTTGGATTATTTTTTCTAATCCATCAAAAGCTCCACCTAGTATAAACAATACATTAGTAGTATCTATCTTTAGGAATTCTTGATGAGGATGTTTTCTTCCTCCTTGTGGTGGAACATTTGCAACAGTACCCTCTAATATTTTTAGAAGGGCTTGTTGAACACCTTCACCACTTACATCTCTAGTTATAGATGGATTTTCAGATTTTCTTGCAATTTTGTCTATCTCATCTATATATATTATACCTCTTTCAGCTTTTTCTATATCAAAATCAGCAGCTTGAATAAGTTTTAGAAGTATGTTTTCAACGTCTTCTCCAACATATCCAGCTTCAGTTAATGATGTAGCATCAGCCATTGCAAAAGGTACATTAAGAGTTCTTGCTAGAGTTTGAGCAAGTAATGTCTTTCCAGAACCAGTAGGTCCTAGTAAAAGTATATTACTCTTTTGAATTTCTATATCCTTGTTACTAGATTTTTTACTGTATATTCTCTTGTAATGATTATAAACTGCAACTGATAAAGCTTTTTTAGCTTTTTCTTGGCCTATTACATAATCATTTAGAATCTCCATCATTTCCTTTGGCTTTGGTAATGATGTAGTATCTTCATCTATAGTATCTTCTATTTCTTCTTGAATAATTTCGTCACAAAGTTCAACACACTCGTCACAAATATATACATTTGGACCTGCAATTAATCTTCTTACTTGATCTTGATTTTTACCGCAGAATGAACACTTTAATTGTCGTTTTTCTTCATATTTAGACATATTAACACCTCTCTCTATCTACGGTCTCTTTGTAAATACTTCATCTATTAAACCATATTCTTTGGCTTCTATTGCACTCATGAAGTTATCACGTTCAGTATCCATTTTTATTTTCTCTAATGGCTGACCAGTTCTTTCAGATAATATCTCATTTAGAGTTTCTTTTATTTTTAAAATTCTTTTTGCATGAATTTCTATATCTGTCGCTTGACCTTGAGCTCCACCTAATGGTTGATGTATCATTATTTCACTATTTGGTAGTGCTAGTCTTTTTCCTTTTGCTCCTGCTGCCAACAAGAATGCTCCCATAGAAGCAGCCATACCTATACATATAGTGCTTACATCTGGTTTGATGTATTGCATAGTATCATATATAGCCATTCCAGAAGTTATACTTCCTCCTGGAGAATTTATATATAAATGTATATCTTTGTCTGGGTCTTCAGCTTCTAAAAATAATAGCTGTGCTACTATAAGCCCTGCTGTGGCATCGTTAACTTGATCTCCTAAGAAGATTATTCTGTCTTTTAATAGTCTAGAAAAAATATCATAAGATCTTTCTCCTCTTCCTGTTTGTTCAACAACTACAGGTACTAATGCCATGGTTTCATACCCCCTTTATTCTATATAATTTACAGTAGCTTTTTTTAAGCTACTGTAAATTATTATACGCATTTAACTAAATTATATTTGCACATCATTATATACTAAACATTCTATAACGTCAACTATATTAGTTAGCGTTTATTTTATTAAGCTATTGTTGCATTCTCAACTAATAAATCTATTGTTTTTCTTATCTTTATTTGTCCTTTTATATCTTCTTTATCAGCATCTCTTAAAGAAGCTTCTATTTTGTCTATTTCCATATTGTAAGCAGAAGCCATTTTTTCTAACTCAGCTTTAAATTCTTCTTCTGTTGCTTCAATTCCTTCAGCTTTAGTTATTGCTTCTAATACTAGAGAAGATTTAACTAATTTTTTAGCATCTTCTTTTCTTTCTTCTCTTAATTCTTCCATAGTTCTACCAGTCATCTCTAATAATTGTTGTAATCCAAATCCTTGATATTGTAATTGGTAGTTAAGTTCATTTAACATATTATCTATTTGATGTTGTACCATAACTTCTGGTATTTCTATTTCTGTATTTTCAGCAACTTTTTCTACTACTGAATTTCTAGTTTCTGCATCTGCTCTATTTTTAGCTTCTTCTTCTAATTTAGCTCTTACATCTGCTTTTAATTCATCTAAAGTGTCAAATTCGCTAGTATCTTTAGCAAATTCATCATCTAATGCAGATAATTCTTTTACTTTTACATCATTTATTTTCACATTAAATACAACTGGTTTTCCAGCTAAATCTTGTGAGTGGTATTCTTCTGGGAAAGTAACATTAACTTCTACTTCTTCACCAGCTTTTTTACCTACTAATTGTTCTTCAAATCCTGGTATAAATGTGTTTGAACCTATAACTAAGTTATAATTTTCACCTTTACCACCTTCAAAAGCCACACCATTTTCAAAACCTTCAAAGTCTATTATAGCTGTGTCTCCATCTTCTAAAGCCTTATCTTCTACACTTACTAATCTAGCATTTTTTTCAACCATTTCTTGTAGTTTAGCTTCAACATTTTCGTCACTTACAGTATTCTCAACCTTAGCTATTTCTATACCCTTGTAGTTTCCTAATTCAAACTCTGGTTTAACTTCTACATTAAGAACTATAACTAATCCATTATCTTTGCTTATTTCCTCTATATCTAAATCTGGATTGTCTATTGGGTCTATATCTAATTCCTTGATAGCTTCTGGATAAACTTCTGGGAATAATATTTCTATAGCATCATTATAGAATATGCCTTTTCCGTATTGAGTCTCTATAACAATTCTTGGAGCTTTACCTTTTCTAAATCCAGGTATATTGTATTTATTTCTGCTTTTATTATAAGCCTTATTTACTGCTGCTTCAAATTTATTGTTATCTACTGTTATTTTTAAAGTAACTTTATTACCCTCTTTTTTAATTAGTTCTGCTTTCATCCTTCTAATCCTCCTAGTGATATTTATGTAATACCCGATAATGGTATCATAATTCATTCTATTTATAATTCAACCACTTAATTATATCACATAAGTTTTTTTATTTACAAGTGTTCCATTAATATCGTTGCACTTATTTGATAAAATTTAATTTTTTGAGTGTTTTTTGCCGTTTTTTTGGATAAATACACCCTTATATACGTATTTCTTCAATATTTATGTCATCATCTTCTATGACCATAATAACAAAACTTTTATACGATACTCCTCTTGGAAGTGAAGTACTTCCAGGATTTATGTAAAGCACATTATCTTTAATTTCTCTAAACGGAGTATGGGTATGACCAAATATAACTATATCAGCTTCAACTTCACTTGCCTTGTTTTCTAACATCTGTGTTCCGTATTTTACACCATACTTATCTCCATGGCATAAAAATATAGTTTTATTTGCTACTTCAAAGACAACTTCTTCCTCAACAGCATCAAAGTCACAATTACCTTTAACTGCAATGATTCCCACATTAGTCATGCTGTAAATATATCTTGAGTCTGTAAAATTGTCTCCTGCATGAATTATTAGGTCACATTCTTTCAAATATGGTATTGCTTTTTCCATATTTTTAATCATCATATGTGTGTCACTTACTATACCTATCTTCATTACTTCACTACCCTTTTTATAAACTCTTGTTTCATAAGTTTTAGTGCATTTGCTCTGTGGCTGATTGAATTTTTTATAACACTAGGTATCTCACCAAAGGTTTTATTATATCCTTTTACTATAAATAAGCTATCATATCCAAAGCCATTTTTACCCTTTTCTTCAAAACCTATTGTTCCTTCACAGATTCCTCTTACTACAAACTCTTTTCCATCTGGGAAAACTACTGCTATCGCAGAGACGAATCTTGCATTTCTTTTACTAATTGGTATATTTTGCATAGATTTTAATAGCTTTTCTCTATTTTCTTCATCTGTCGCATGTTCTCCTGCATATCTAGCTGAATAAACACCAGGTTTTTTGCCTAAAGCATCTACTTCTAAACCTGAATCGTCTGATATTGCTATAAGTTTAGTTTTTTTAGCTATTGTTCTAGCTTTTATTAATGCATTATGCTCAAATGTTTTTCCATCCTCAACTATTTCTATACCTGCTAGGTCAACATCTTTTAAGGAATACACTGTATATTCAAAGTCTTTTAAGATTTCACCTATTTCTTCTAGCTTATGAGCATTATTAGTAGCAATTACTACTTCATTACCATACTCCATACCTAATATCTCATCTGCTATTTCACCTAAAGCTTCTCTTTGAAACCTTATTAATTCTTTATTCCCTTTTTCTCCTAACTCTAACAATAAATTTAAATCTTTTCTCGAAAAAGGTTTCTCTTCTCCAGTCCCCTGTACTTCTACAAACTCACACTTATCAGTCATTATTATATTCATATCTACCTGTGCTTTAGAATCTTCTTCATAACATAAATCCAACATATGTGTTTCATTTACTATTCCAACACTGATTGCAGATACAAAATTTGTTATTGGCATTTCTTTTATTGTCTTTGCTTTATACAATTTGTATATTGCTTCTGCAACTGCCACAAATGCTCCTGTTATAGACGCTGTTCTAGTTCCTCCATCAGCTTGTATAACATCGCAATCTACCCAAATAGTTCTTTCACCTAATTTATTCAAATCTACAACAGACCTTATTGCTCTTCCTATCAATCTCTGTATCTCTTGTGTTCTTCCGTCGATTTTCCCCCTAGATGCATCCCTTATCTTTCTTTGTTGTGTTGCTCTTGGCAACATAGAATATTCAGCATTTATCCATCCAGTACCACTATTTCTCAAAAAAGGAGGTACTTTCTCTTCTACTGATGCAGTACATATAACCTTTGTCTCTCCCATTTCTATAAGAACAGAGCCTTCTGCATACTTTGTATAATTTCTGCTTATCTTTACAGGTCTTATCTGGTCATTACTTCTATCATAACTTCTGGTCATTTTTAATATCCTTTCTTATATTTTTTATATTTTATAAAGTTATTTTTTATAATTTTCAATTTAATCAAATATTATATTGTTTTTTTATAATCTCATTAGCTTACTGAACTATTCTATCATTAATTATAGTAGTTTTCTAGTAAATTAAACGACTTTTTAGCCCTCTAATATAGCTTTTACTTCATCTTTCGATGATAAATTCAATAATTCTAAAAAGCTGTCTTCATCTATAACTTTAATTCCTAAATCATTTGCTTTAGTAAGTTTAGAACCAGCTTCCTCCCCTGCCAAAACAAATGTTGTCGATTTACTTACACTAGATGTAGCTTTTCCACCTCTTTTTTCTATCATATCTTTTGCATCATTTCTTTTTAATGTAGGAAGTGTACCAGTCAATACTATTTTCATTCCTTCAAATATCTTTTCTACATTTTCTCCTGTATTATTCAATGATTTTGTGTTTACTCCTACACTTTTCAACTTGTTTATAACATTTATATTTTTGTCTTCCTTAAAAAACTCGACAACGCTGTTTGCCATTATACTTCCGAATTCCTCTAATTCTTCCAGTTGCTCACTTGTTGAAGAAATTACATCATCTAAGTCCTTAAAGTTAGATGCAAGTATTTTAGCTGCTTTAACTCCTATAAATTTGATACCTAATCCATTTATAAGTCTCCATAAATCATTTTCTTTTGACTTTTCAATTGAGTTTATTAAATTATCAGCAGACTTTTCACCCATTCTCTCTAGGTCGACTACATCTTCCTTTTTTATATAGTATAAATCAGATACATCTTGGATTATTTTTTCATTTAACAATAACGTAATTATAGATTCTCCTAGACCATCTATATTCATTGCATCTCTTGATACAAAGTGTATAATTCCCCTTCTTATTTGAGCTGGACAAGACATATTTATACACTTTACAGCAGCCTCCCCTTCTAATCTTACTGTTGGTTCTGAACATACAGGGCATTTTTCTGGCATCTTAAAATCTATTTCATCTCCAGTACGTTCTTCTGTTATAACTTCTAAAACTTGAGGTATTATATCGCCTGCTTTTTGAACTAATACTGTGTCATTTATCTTTATATCTTTTTCTCTTATATAATCTTCATTATGAAGTGTAGCTCTACTTACAGTAGTACCTGCAAGTCTGACTGGTTCAAGTATTGCTGAAGGTGTTATTGTACCTGTTCTACCAACTTCTACTATTATATCTATTATTTTAGTTTTTTTCTTTTCTGCTGGAAACTTATATGCAATTGCCCATCTAGGGCTTTTTGCTGTATATCCCATTTCTTCCCTCTGTTTTATATCGTTTACTTTTATTACCATACCATCTATCTCATATTCCAAATTACCTCTATTCTCCGTCCAGTATTCAATATGTTCAATAACTTCATCGATATTTTTACAAACTTTATAACTTTGGCTTACTGAGAATCCTAATTCTTCTAAATACTCTAGGGATTCACTGTGACTTTTTAAATCATATTCTTCTATATTTTCCATATTAAATATAAATATATCTAAAGGTCTTTTGGCAGTTAATTTTGGGTCTAATTGTCTTAATGAGCCTGCTGCAAGGTTTCTTGGATTAGCAAATAACGGCTGTTCTTGTTCTTCTTGTTGTTCATTTACTTTTCTAAAATTATCTTTCGAGATATATACTTCTCCTCTAACTATTAGTTCTTTTTTGTCATTTATTTTAAGAGGTATACTTTTTACTGTCATCAAATTGTGAGAGATATCTTCTCCTACAATCCCATCTCCTCTAGTTGCACCTTTTTCGAACTCTCCATTATTATAAGTAAGACCTACAGAAAGACCATCTATTTTAAACTCAACAACATATTCAACATTGTCTCCTACATATTCTTGAACCCTCTTGTCAAAATCTTTTAAGTCCTGTTCTGAAAAAGCATTCGATAGACTTAGCATAGGAGCTTTATGGACAATTTGATTGAATTTATCTAATGGCTTACCTCCTACCCTATTTGTTGGAGAATCAATTCTCTTTAGTTCTGGATTTTCTTCTTCCAAAGAAATTAATTCTTTCATTAATTTATCATATTCATAGTCTGATATTTCTGGGCTATCCTGATTATAATACCTTTCATTATGGTAGTTTATTTTTTCTATAAGTTTATTAATCTCATCTTTAACGCTCACTTTTACACCTCTTTATATTTTTTAAATTAAATTATTTTAAGATTTCCTTATAATTGATTATTTCCTATTTATACATTTTTTAGTATATCACTTTTTTGACTTTAAATTTATTACAAAAAAGTGCTTATCCAAAAATCTACACATAATGTAGGAACTCTTCCTCAATTCTGTAGATATTGTTAGAAAGTATAATTATTGTGTCTCTTTGTTTTTCAATTACATAAGTTTCATTCTCAAAATACTAAGTATTCTATGTTGAGTTGCCATAGAACATAAAGTAGTTGTGATTTACTAAATTAAAAAAGGAGTTAGACTTAAAATTTGATTAGAAAAAATCAATTTTAAGACAACCCCTTTTATTTTCATTAAATTTTTTATGTTTAATAACCTCTTGATATATCTACAACATTATCTATAGGTTTATTCTCCATTATATAGTGTTTCAAATTATTATAAACCATATTAAAGGTTCTTTCCTTATTCTTATCAGATACCCAAGAATTATGAGGAGTTACTATGACATTTTCGCACTCCCATAACTTATTCTCTTGGCTTAAAGGTTCACTTTCAAATACATCTAATGCTACTCCTCTGAATTTTTCTACGCATTCTTCTAAATCTTTCTGATTAACTGTATTTCCTCTACCAACATTAATAAATACAGAACCCTCTTTCATAAGTTTAAACATGTCTTTGTTTACTATTCCATCTGTACTTTTTGTAGAAGGCATTGCTACTACAACTATGTCACATTCTTCAAATACAACATTCATATCATCAGTAGCAAAACATTTATCAAAGTATTTTTTACTACTTCCATCAGTATTTACTCCCCATATTTCTAAGCCAAAAGCCTTCAATCTTTTAGCTGCTTCTGATGATATAGTACCTGTTCCGAGAAATCCAACTCTTTGCCCATATAATTCTGATACAGAAAAATCCATCTTCCATTCTTTGTTTTGTTGCTGTTTAAAAAACTTTGCACTATTTTTATAGATTTCTAAAATATACATAACTATGCTTTCACCAATAGGTATACTATATCCACCTCTATTATTTGCTATTTTAATATCTCTCTTTAATACTTCTTCTTTTGGAAGTTGGTCTATACCTACACTAGTTGTCTGTATATACTTTAAATCTTTCATTTTAGAAATATCTAGTCTGCTAAATGGGTTATATGTAACTAGTACATCTGCAGTATTTACATCTTCATTATTTTCAATACTATCTTCAGAGTAGTGTATAACATCATATCCTAATTCACTTATTTTCTCAAACTTCTCTTTTCCATAATTTATTGTAAATAAAACTTTCATCTTAATCTCCTCCATCTACTCACATTAAAACTTTTATATCCTACAGTACAATATGATACTTAATGTATATTAGTTAAACTCACTAGAAGATGTCTCAAATTTATTTATGCTCAATTGTTTTTCCTAAGACCATTGCATTACGTTCTTGAACTAAATTTTCTATTAAATTATTTAATGTCCAATCAATAGATGTTTCAGTCACCATAGCTGTAAAAGGCTTATTTATCCTCACTTTTTTTAATCCTTCTAAAAATGCATTCACTTGTGTACTTGGAATGTTATTAAATATCACAGACTTACTCTTAATTCCATTTTCACATTTATTTGATGTATTTCCATCCAAAATATCTCTAATTATGTCATCCCCATTTTTATCGCTTAAGATAATGTGGTCTCTTATTCCAGCAAAATTACTAACATTTTTAATTAGTGATAATTCTTTTTTATTAAAATTTACAAACAGGATACACTTTCTATTGTGTATTTTATCTAGATTATTATTATTTATTTTTTCAAATGACATTTCATCCATCCTTTCATTTATCTATCTATATATGTTAATTTACCCCATCCGTTTAAAATAATCAATTTTTAATAGATAATTTTTATATTAATACCCAAAATTACATTTAAATAGCTACACTATCCAAAACTAATCTGTAAAACTGGAATAATTAGATTAATATTTACAAATCCTAATCTAAAGGAGAGATACAATGAATACACTAAATAATAAATTTAGCATTAAAAACTTTTCAAACGCTTGGGTTATAGTACTTGGTTGTATGTTGATACAAGCTATTCCATTTAATCTCGTAGCTACTATACAACCTCAGTTTATAAGTTATGTTGTTGAAGGGGAAGGCTTTAGTTTGGCATCTTTTTCTCTAATATTCACCATTGGTACGATTGCTTCAGCAATTGTATCACCTTTTATTGGTAAATTGTTTTCTAAAGTCAATCTTAAGACACTCTATTTATTAGGCTGTATAATTTCTAGTATTGCTTTTGCTACTTTTTCTATATGTACTAAGCTATGGCAATTTTATACTTTATCATGTATTGTGCAAGTTGGTGCTACAATTATATCTGCTATAGGTATACCTGTTTTAATAAGTGCTTGGTTTGATGAAGAAAGTAAAGGAAAGGCTCTAGGATTTGCTTTTGCTGGTGGTTCTATTGGTAGTATATTTCTACAACCACTTGTAGTTCGTTTATTAGCATCTCAAGGATATAGTCGCTCTTATCTAATATTTGGGATTGCAGCATTGATAATTGGTATACCTATAATATTATTCATACTTAGAATGCCTAAGGATGCCAGTGAAATAGTAAGGTCTAAAGGAAAAAAAGAGAACTCATCTGATGCAATTTCTTCTTCAGTATGGGGTTATACGTTGAAAGAAGCTAAAAAAATTAAATATTTTTGGATTATGGCAATTGGATTTATATTTGTAGGTATATATGTTTCATCATTATCTGTACAATATCCAACCTACCTTAGAAATTATCTAAATCCAATTTTAGTAGGAACAGTAGGCTCCGTTTTTGCTTTATTCGCTCTCATTGGTAATATATTTGGAGGATTGCTGTTTGATAAATTTGGTCAAGTAAAGCCACTTATTGTAGCTTTTATATTAGTCCTTGTAGCTACTTTATCACTACTACTTGTAGATAAATCTTCTACTTTTGCATTTGTGTTTGCTACCTTAAAAGGGCTTTCTGTATTTGCTTATATGATTGGACCCGCTTATTTAACAGGTACTTTCTTTGGCCAAAAAGAGTTTGGTAGTATATATGGAATCGTACAATTAATTTTTGCAGTAGGCTTTGCATTAGGTTCGACATTATTTGGATTACTAGTTGATAACTTTGGTTATAGATTTTCTTGGTACATCATAATTTTATCAGTTATAATTGCTTATACTTTACTTATTATAACTTCTATAGGAATGAAAAAAATGAATAGAGAAAGGCTCGATAAACTAATGCAATAATTGATTTTTTAATATATAAACAATAATTAAAAAGATGGAACTCTTAATAATAAGGAGAGCTCCATCTTTTTATATATTACAATATAGCTAACTTTCTTTTATTTTTAACTTTGCTATCTATATCCTCATCCTTAACTATAGTAAATGCTTTAGTTGGACAGACATTTACACATGCAGGTCCTTCTGGAGATTCTATACAAAAATCACATTTATTTGCTGTCATTCTTTCTCTAAAGCAAAGCTTTCCTTCGTCTATGTCTTTTAATGTAACTATATCTATTGCACCTATAGGACATGCTAACATACAAGTCTTACATCCTATACAATTTTCTTCATTTATTTTTATTGTGTTCCCTATCCTAACTATACCACCATTTGGACATGCCTTTGCACAAGGGGCATCTTCACAATGTCTACATTGTATTGGGGCACTTACTTCCTTTGTCTTTATAACAGAAAGTTTTGGGTTAAAATTTATCTCATCTGGGTTTTTGTAAAAAATATCCTCATCTGAATGTGCAACTACACATCCTATCATACAAGTTCTACATCCTATACACTTATCAGGGTCCGCTATAACAAAATAGTTCATTACTTAGCCACTTCCTTTCCTATACAATATGTAGTGTGTAATAAATGATGAGATTTTTCTCCTAATGGTTCTACTAGATATTCATCATACAATTTTTTAATCTCAGGGTTCTCATGAGATTTTCTAACTGCCAAATGTTCATCATGCACATATGTTGCCTTTGTTCTATTTTCATAGGCTAATTCTTTATATTCTTCTAATAAAATTTTTGGTTGACCTCCGCCACTTACACATCCAACAGGACAAGTCATAACTTCAATGAAATCTACATCTAATTTTCCTTTTTCTAAATCTTCAAGTACTGGTATTACATTTTTTAGTCCACTCACTACTCCAACTCTTAGGTCTAAATCTCCTATCTTAATAGTTGACTTTCTAAAACCATTCTCTCCTCTTACTTGTTTTACTTCTACATTAGGAATACTTTCTCCAGCTATAAGCTCATAACCAGTTCTTATAGCCGCTTCCATAACTCCACCAGTAACACCAAATATAGTTCCAGCTCCACTATAGCTACCTAAAGGACTATCAAACTTTTCTTCTCTTAAGTTTTTGAAATCAATTCCCATATCTTTTATTAGGTAAGCTAATTCTCTTGTAGTTAACACTACATCTACATCTCTATATCCACTAGAATCCATTTCTTCTCTATCACATTCATATTTTTTACATGTACATGGCATTATAGAAACACTAAATATTTTTGATGCATCTATATTATTTATTTCTGCACCATAAGTTTTAAATATTGCACCACCCATCTGTTGAGGTGATTTACAAGAAGATAAATGATTAGTTAATTTAGGATAATTTTTTTCCATAAACTTTACCCATGCTGGACAACAAGATGTAAACATTGGAAGAGTTCCACCTTCTGTCACCCTTTTAATCAACTCGCTACCTTCTTCCATAATAGTCAAATCTGCTGCAAAGTTAGTATCATATACTCTATCAAAATTTAAAGCTCTAAGTGCTGCTGCCATTTTGCCAGCACCTAGGTATCCTAGATAATATCCAAAATCTTCACCTAAAGCTACTCTAACTGCAGGTGCACATTGAACCATAGTAAATACATTTGGGTCATTTAAAGCCTTTTTAACCTTATCTACATCACATACATTATATGCTGCAAATATAGGTTCATTTATAGATTCTGGTATATCTCTTTCTTGTTTTTTACTTTGCAAAAATTCGAATCCTTCATCTATAACTGAGGCATATGATTTACAAGTTTGAACACATTGACCACACATAACACATCTATCTAAATTTATTTCTTGTGGTTTCCCCTCTTCACCTTCAATAGCATTTACTGGACAGACTTTGGAACATTCTCTACATCCAGTACATAAATCTTTATCTATATTTATTATCATAAACGTCACCTACCCCTGTATCCTTTATTTATTTGTTAACAATAAGCTAAGTGCAGCCTGTCTATTCTTAGCCTTTTTGTCATCTATTGGAGTAACAAGTTTTAAAGCTTCCTGAGGACATGCACTTACACAAGCTATCTTTTCATTGTCTTTACATAAGTCACATTTATAAGCTATTTTTTTATTTTCTTCTAAAATTACTTGTTCTACTTCTTTACCATCTTCATATTGTGGAAGTAAATCTATAGCTCCAAAAGGACATGCTAGCAGACAAGTTTTACATCCTATACATTTTTCTTCATTTACAGACATAATGTTATTTTCTTTGATTATAGCTTTTTGTGGACATGAGTTTAGACAAGGAGCATCTTCACAGTGTCTACATTGTATCGGCATACAGAAAGTATCACCTTTTACCAAATAAAGTCTAGGTATAACAGGTATATCAACCGTTCCAACTGTATAACCTACATTGTTATGTTGATTATGCATTGTAAAACAAGCTACTTCACAAGCTCTACAACCTGTACATTTGTTTGGGTCTGCTATTACAAAAGAGCCTATTTTATTTTTCATATTATCCCACCTTTCAATTTGTATATTTCTAAATCCCTAGTTATTTTTCATTATATATATTTATATATTTTAAGATTTTCTCAGTACTTATATTTCGCTTACATTTTTTACACAAATTGTATGTGTTTTCATATACTTTATCAGTGTCATCAATTAATGCTCCACAGATTTCACACTTTGAATATTTTTGTTCTTCTTTTTTAGCACACATATACTCAGTCTCACTTTTTGATAACTCTCTGTGGGTTTGCATAAATATTCATTCGTCTTCCTCTCACAAACCCAATAAGAGTTATATTTAATTTTTTAGAAAGCTCTATTGATAAATTAGTTGGTGCTGATTTTGATACTACAATAGGAATTTGGGTCATAGCCGCTTTCAATATCATCTCTAATGATATTCTTCCACTTACTGCTATAATTTTATCTTTCAAGGATATCTCATTTAAGACACAAAATCCAATTGCCTTGTCCATTGCATTATGTCTAGCCACATCTTCACAGGTTACTATATTTTCATCGTAATTAAATATGGACACACTGTGCACCCCACCCGTGTTTTTGAATAAGTATGACGAATTTAAATTTCTATCCATTATGCTATAAACTGTATCATAATTTATTTTTATATCACTCTCTACAGGAGTACATTTTATATAGTCTAGTGAATTCAAAAATATAATTTGTTCATCTTCGCTTTCCTGTTTATTTTGAATATTTACTTTTGCAAAACGTTCCTTCTCATTTATCTCCAAGCTCAATAAACTTCTTTTGTTTTCTATATATCCCTTTGTTTTCAAAAAACCAACTACAAGTTCTTCTAAATTATATGGCGTACATAAAAATGTATTTACATATTTATCATTCAAAATAAAACTAAGCGGATATTCTGCAATTATTTCTTCATTGTCTGTTGATAGTTCATATTCATTTACTTTGTTTATTTCTACATTAAAAGAATTTAAATATTCATAATCCACTAGACTATAACTGTTTTCAAAAACTTCATCCTTGCTATTTTCTTGTAATTTAGTTTTTGAGTATATATTATTCATAAAATATTAGCCTTTCCGCTTTTTATAAATCCTTATTAAAATTAACTACTAAATATTTGTAGCAGTCATTTTATCTTTAAGATTTTGATACTCTTCTTTCACACATTTTGCTGCTAATTCTTGGTCTTCAAGTTTCTCCAGTTTAACAGCACAATATTTATATTCTGGTGTTTTAGATATAGGGTCCAAGTTTGCTATTGTAAGTTCATTACAAGCTCCAACCCACCACTGATAAGTCATATATGTTGCACCTTCCTTAACTCTATCAGTAACTGTTGCTCTTGTTATTACACTTCCTCTTCTTGAACTGATTCTAACTAGTTCATCATCTTCAATCCCTAGTTTCTCTGCATCATTACAATTTATTTGAACACGACCTGGTTCATCTTCTAATGAACTAAGCGTTCTACAGTTACCAGTCATAGTTCTTACTGAATAATGCCCAACTTCTCTTACAGTACATAAACTAAATGGATACTCATCATCTTCAACTTCCATAGGAGGTCTCCACTCAGCAGCAAATAAATTACCTTTTCCATTAGGAGTAGAAAACTTCTGACCTTCATATAAATACATAGTTCCTTTATCTTCTACACTTTCACTCTTACAAGGCCACTGAACACTCCCTTGAGCTTCTATTTTTTCATAAGTGGCACCTAAGAAGCTTGGACATAATTGTCTAAGTTCATCCCATATTTCTTTAGTGTTTTTATAGTTCATAGGGTATCCCATTGCTGTAGAAATTTCGCTTATAATTTGCCAATCTGGTTTTACATCTCCTTGTGGCTCTATAGCCTTTCTCATCAACTGGAATCCTCTATCTGCACATGTATATACTCCTTCATGTTCTCCCCAAGAAGTAGCTGGAAGTATAACATCAGCATGAAGCGCTGTCTTATTCATAAATATATCTTGAACAACTACAAACTCCAACTCATCTAGAGCTTCTCTAACTTCTGATGCATCTGGGTCACTTTGTACTGGGTCTTCTCCAAATATATAATAAGCCTTAAGCTTTTTCTCTTTTAGTACTAAATTTGGAACTTGAGTTAAACTATAACCATTATTAGGAGATAACTTTACTCCCCAAGCGTTTTCAAACTTTTCTCTTATCTTATCATCAGTTACATTTTGATACCCTGGATATACATTAGGAAGAGCTCCCATATCGCAAGCCCCTTGAACATTATTTTGTCCACGTACAGGTCCTATTCCAACGCTTTCTCTACCAAAGTTACCTGTAAGTAAAGCAATTGATGCAAGTCCTTTAACTACATCAACAGCTTGTCCAAATTGACAGACACCCATTCCATAAAGTATCATAGCTTTCTTACCTTTTGCATATTCCCTCATAGCTTTTCTTATAAGCTCTTCTGGAATTCCTGTAATCTTTTCAGCATATTTAGCTGTATATGGTTTAACAATTTCTTTATATTCATCAAAACCTTGTGTATGATTTTGAACAAAATCTTTATTATAAAGACCTTCTTCTATCAAGACATTTCCAAAAGCATTTACTAAAACCATGTTTGTTCCACCTTTTATAGGTAGATGTATATCCGCAATTCTTGCAGATTCAGTTAGTCTAGGGTCAGTAACAATTAGTTTAGCTCCATTTTTTTTAGCTTTTATTATTCTATTTGCTACTATTGGATGTGAATCTGCTCCATTATATCCAAATATAAATAAGACATCTGCATTTTCTATCTCTGGTATAGAATTTGACATTGCACCACTACCTAATGAGTAAGCCAGACCGGCTACAGATGGTGCATGTCAGACACGAGCGCAATGGTCAACATTATTAGTTCCTACTGCAGCTCTCATAAATTTTTGCATTATATAGTTTGCTTCATTACCAGGTCCTCTTGCAGAACCTGTTCCCATAATAGAATCAGGGCCATATTTTTCTTTAATTTCATTTAATCTTGAAGCTGTGTAACTTATAGCTTCATCCCATTCAACCTCTTCTAATACACCTTGTTTTTTTATCATTGGCTTTTTTAGCCTAGGTGTTAAAATTTTAGGGTCATTTAGAAAATCCCATCCATAACGACCTTTTAAGCACAAACTTTCTTGATTTGTTCTACCATTAGCTGGCTCAGCTCTTAATATCTTATTGTCTTTTACCACTAGATATAGTTGGCATCCAGCTCCACAGTATGGACAAACTGTTAAAATTTTTTTCTCCATACATTTCCCCCCTTAGATTTATCCCCTGATAAGTAAAATTTACCTTAAAGATAATGAAATGTTTTTATAATATGCAAAATTACAAATATTTTGCAATACTATCTATTAAATTCAACAATTTTCTCACAATTCCTTTTATATTTTTAAAAAAAATATGTCATAATAATCTTTATATTTCAACTATCTAATTAAAATATTCTAGCTCTTATGACATATTTTTTAATATACGCTTATTTAAATCTATTTAATTTTCACTTAAAACTACATTTCTTCCAATCCTATTTTTCATTCTGTAGTGAGTGATTACAGTAAATATTCCACTTCCAATAAGAATCAAGTAGTACATAAACCCACCATATAAAAATACTGCATATCCCATCAAAGATTGAGGGAATACTGATTTGAATATAGTGAAAAATGCCAATTCATTAGCTCCTACATTCCCAGGTGTTGGTATTGGTGATATCGCCATATATAAAAATGCTTGTAGTGTTAATATATAGACGTAACTGTAACCTTGTAAATTAAATGCTTTGTATATCCAAAATGAAACACTAAAGTAAGCACTTAATTGAATAAAAGTTACTATTATAGTTGAAATTAATACTTTTTTATTCTTGGCAAAAAAACTTATCGCTTTACTATAATCATCTATAAAACTTTCTATAGAGTCAATCTTATTATCTAAAAATTTTAAAAATTTAATCTTTGATATATATTTGATAGAAACTCTCATAAAATATTTTATTTTTTCAGGATTTAAAATAACTAATATTATCATAATTAGGACAAATGAGTTAATAGCTATGCCTAAAAAAACTAAAGGCATAATCATTTTCATCTGTTTTTCTAACATAGAAAAATTCATTAGCACAAGTATTGTACAATAAAAAGTAACTACTATTTGAAAAATAATAGACTTATTGGTAATAACTGCACTTGCCTTACTAAGTGGCATTTTACATTTTTTAAGTACATATATCTGCACTGGTTGACTTCCTGAAGCAAAAGGAGTTATTAAATTATAATAGAATCCCATAATGGCCAACTTAAAACCAATAAATCTAATATTAACTTTGTGAGTACTTTCTATAATTATCTTCATTACTACTCCTTCAAGCATTATATGAGACATTATTGCCAAAGCACCTATGAATAAAAATTTCTTATCTACCATAACTATAACATTTGATAACATTTTAATGTCTAATGTTTTAAACACTAGATAAATCGTTATACCTATTAGTAAAAATAAAAATGTATACTGTAGTAAACTCTTTCTAATATTCTTTAGTTTATCCATTAGAGATAACCATCCTTTTCTCAAGATTTAATACCAAATACCTTATTATTAGTATACACTACGAATATTAATATTTTATAACAAAATACCTTACAATTTTGTCATTCACAAAAAATATTAATCTATAAATTAAATTTTAATATATAGATTAATATTTTACAAACATTTTGTAGATATATATAATATTTTCACTAAATTACACTTCTATTTATTACACCCATTTATATCCTATACCCCATACAGTTTCTATAGTATAAACATCGCATTGTTTTAATTTGCTTCGTATATTTTTTATATGTTCTGTAATAGCACTTATATCACTTTCTCCATCAAAACCATATACTGACTCATATATTCTTTCTTTTGAAAACACTTGCCCCTTATTTTTAGCTAAAAATTCACATATTAAATACTCACTCTTAGTAAAATTAATTTTTTTGCCATCAACTGAGACTTCTTTACCTAAAAAGTTAAATTGAACATTTGATATAGTTAATAAATTTTTTTTCTCTCTATTTTCTCTTCTTAGATGAGCAGTTATTCTAGCCCTTAACTCTCCTACACCAAATGGTTTTGTTATATAATCATCTGCTCCTATACCAAGACCATACATAATATCACTTTCCATATTTTTAGCTGTCAAAAACAGTATTGGACAATCAACCTTATTCCTTATAGCTTTACATACTTCAAAACCATCAATCTTAGGCATCATTACATCTAATATTATTAGATTAAAAGAGTTAAAATTTATATCCATAGCATTCTCTACATCATTAATTACCTTCACTTCATGACCATCTCTTTTTAATACATTTTCAATCAGCTTTAACATATCTAGCTCATCATCTATTACTAATATCTTAGACATACTAACTCCTCCATTTATATGTTTAATAACATTTTAATCCGTACTTTTAATAAATCTCTTTGCAAATTTACATCTACTATTATACTCCCATATTATAGCTTACAATAACTACTTAATATTTTACAAATAAAATATTTTAGATACAAAAACTTTACATTTCAAGTACTTTGTATTTATTTTATATGTATTTACTTAAATAGCAAAATTTATTTAATAACTTATTATTGTAATATTTTAAATATGTAATAAAATCAATAATAAGAGAACTTCTTCTAAACACATCTTTAATTATTTAAATTGGAGGAAAAAATTATGGATGAAAAGTTAACAAAAAGTAATTATAATGTTCCATTTAACTATGCTCGAGAAAAATTTAAAGAATTAGACCCTCATACAATTAGCAATTTAAGTAATATATCTTTCAACAGTGATTTGAACAGATTCACACTAAATTTTTTTGGTAAACGATATATCATAGATTATCCAAGTGGAGAAGTTTGGAATGATAATGGTAGTATCTGTAAAAACTTCGAACTTAAAATTTTGATAATTAGATACTTAATTAATGCTAAGGGTATTCCTAGAACTAATAAATATGTAACTTTTAAAGAAATACCTGGTGGCAATGTTTACTATCCAAACTTTTTAAACAGAACTCTAGCTAGGCTTTCAGAAGTTTTTACATCTCAAATAGAAAAATATAAGTTGGTTATGGAAAATATGGGAGCTGAGAAAGTAGACATGGGTGATTTAGCCTACAAGTTTACATATATAGGTAATACTTCTATGATATTTATACTTTGGTTTGGAGATGATGAGTTTCCTCCAAATTCAAATATATTATTTGATTCTAATATAATCTATTATTTTAATGCAGAAGATTTGGCAGTTGTTCCTGATACAGCTATAGATGCTATCCTGAATAAAATAAAGCAAACATAAATATCAATAATATCATAATAAAATTTTTTATAGATTTATGCTGAATATAATATGAAATGGAGTCAAAAAAGACAACTCAAACACATTGGCTATAGCACACTACTATGAGATATTAAAAAATT
This sequence comes from Clostridioides difficile, assembly GCF_001299635.1. Classification (GTDB taxonomy): domain Bacteria; phylum Bacillota; class Clostridia; order Peptostreptococcales; family Peptostreptococcaceae; genus Clostridioides; species Clostridioides difficile_A. Next base: position 58,318 of record NZ_JRHN01000050.1, read on the forward strand.
TAGAGAGATAATAGTTATATAAAAAATAGTGGCTATTCATTTTTAATAGCCACTATTTTTTAAACTGATTTAGTTATAGAAAATATATTAAGTTAGTTATTATAGCTAATTTGAAGACTTCTGCTTCTCCTCACCTATCTCTAACATAATTTCATAATTTAATTTGCTTTTCTTTAAATCAACTCCAGATATACTTTTAATAATCCCACAGTCTAACATTTCATCAAATTTCTTTCTGGATAGACCTAGTTTTTCACGTAATAATGTTGATACCTTTAGTTGAGACGGATACTTACTTACAACTCTAATTTGTGTAAATTCATTAATATTAATCTCTTGACCTACTATTTTATATTCTGGAATACCAACTTCTGCTCCATTTCTATGTAAAAGTTCTACATTCATAGCATATTGCTTAACAAGATTATTATCATTTGTATGGAATTGTTCTAGTATTTCTGGATTCAAGCTTTTTGGATTAACACGAGAATATATAGTTGAGTTCCATGTTGAATCACAATTTGAACACTTATATATTAACCATATATCTAAATATTTATGTTGAGCATTAACTCTAAATAAATCTGAACAAATATATTCAGTCTTTTTTCCACATTTTTTACAATACCTAATTACAGGTAGCTGGGAAGTATATTCTACTTCCCAAATTATTTCTTGCATAAACAAAATTTCCTTTCTATTAATATTACTAATCTAATAGAAAGTTATGAAAAGGTGGAATATAATCAAGTATTTTTCTCAAAACAAGACCTCCTAATTTTAATAAATTTTAATTTCGCTTATACAAAAGACTATTACTTCTTATTAAGTACTTTACAACTAACTTTGTTACCTAATTGTATAAGTTATTGAAATTAATTAAATTATAACATCCTCCTAAAAGAAACTATACCTCAAACACTTTTACCAAAAGAAAATGAGTCAGTATAATTATAAAATTACACTGACTCACTCTTAACTATCTTTTCTTTTTCTCTTGTAATACAATTCTTTGAATGCTTTTCAAAGATAGATAATATTTTTCTGATAAATATTTCAAATCATATCCAACTTGATAATCTTCGTAAATTTGCATATTTCTAATTGATAACTCCTCACGAGTAGATGTACTACTTCCCCATTCTTTTTTATTATTATATTTTCTAGGAATATATATATATTCTCCATCTACATATTCTTGTATCAATTTGAGTAATTCCTCTGGTAATATATGTATTGCTTTTTTATAGCTCATTTTTGCTCTCCTATTAAATATTAATTTTTTATTAGGAATAGCAAAGGGCTATTTATATATTAAATTTTATATTTGCAATAGCCCTTGCTATGCAAAAATAAAGATTAAATCAAACATAAATTCTCACCCCTCCTTACATGTCACAACGATACATACAAGTCTATCAATAGCATAAATGGTTGTCAATCATTACAAATTCTTTATTTATATTTTATATTTTTTCTATCTTTACGACTCATTACACATATAATCAGAATCTTTAATCGATATTAAATCTTTATCTTGATGGACTTATTACTGAACAAGGAACTCCAACTATACATTTTCCACAAATATCACATCCACCTATATAAGAATACTTAGTTTCATTTAACATGCACATCTCATAACACTGATTTCTATCAAACCCATCTTCTTTTAAGGCTCCTTTTACACATTTACTTACACACTTTTTGCAACTTTTATTTTGTTTATATAAACAGTATTCTTGTTCTGGTCTTTTAGTTGGTTCTAACTCTAAACTTGTGATTATACTTCCTATCCTTCCACAACACCCTTTTTCTGTAATAAGCATATTATTTAATCCAAAGGTTCCCAGACCTGCTATGAATGCGATATGTCTTTGTGACCAATCACTAACTAATTTGTTATTATCAAAATTATATGACCCAGGAATAGCATATGAACTAAATCCTATCTTTTCTAGCTCTTCACATAAAAAATTATTCAAATCTGAAATTAATCTATTAGTTTCTATATATGCTTTTGCCCAAATTTCTGAACATTCAAATCCCCCAATGTTACTATCATTTACACTTTCATCAAAAGGTATAAAATATGTAATTATAGTTTTACCATCTTTCAGAAAGTCTTTTGGCATTGCATGAGATGTTCCTACAACACTTTTTAATTTCTGAAACATATCATCTTCAGCAGATGCATAAGCAAATAAAAGTTCTTGCCATTTTGTAGTTATATTATTTGATTTACAATAATCTTTTACAAAGTTATTCATTAATATTTCAATTTTATTTTTCATAATATCCCCCCTAGACAATTTTATCTTTCAAGTTTAATGTTATTATTTTATATTATATAATAGTACTTTCCATTATGCTTATCAATTAATATTAAGAAAGCTTCTAATATCCATAAGATACTAGAAGCCTTTTTTTAATTGTCTAATCTAATTTATTGAAATTCCTGCACTTGCATATCCTGCTACAGTATTAACTAATGAAAGTCCTGAAGCTGTTGCAGTAAATACTAGTAAGAATCGTGTTTCTGCTGTTACTGCTATATTTAATCCAGTTGTAATTCCACTAGAAATTGAACCAATTGATAATATACCTGTAAGAGGAGGAGCCAGTGTAACTGTTGCTCCTGGCACAGCTGTAAATGAGTTATTTGGTGCAGTTGATTGGTAAAGTGTTGCTGTAATTGTAACTGTTGAACCAACAATTGAAAGTGCTGCTGTTGTACTAAAGAAAGCTGAAATAGATGTTATTGTTCCAGCTCTTGGCATTGAGAATGCAAAGTTAGTCAATGTTCCTGCTGCGTTTGTAAGGTCTATTACTCCACCAACTATACTTAAACCTGGAGCTGAACTACCAAAACCAACAAATCCTGGTGTACCTACTAATCCGCCAGCTATAGTTGTAAGTGATAGTGGTATACCTGATGCAAAAGGTATTATTGCACTAGCTCCTGTTGGACCTGTTGGGCCTGTTGGACCCGTTGGACCTGTTGCTCCAGTCGCTCCTGTTGCCCCTGTTGCTCCTGTTGGACCTACTAATCCATCTGCTCCTGTTGCCCCTGTTGCTCCTGTTGGGCCTGTTGCTCCATCTGCTCCTGTATTTCCTGTTGCTCCTGTTGGACCTGTTGCTCCTGTTGCTCCATTTGCTCCTGTTGCCCCTGTTGCTCCTGTTGGACCTACTAATCCATCTGCTCCTGTGTTTCCTGTTGCTCCTGTTGGACCTGTTGCTCCATCTGCTCCTGTGTTTCCTGTTGCTCCTGTTGCTCCTGTTGGGCCTGCTACTCCATCTGCTCCTGTATTTCCTGTTGCTCCTGTTGGACCTACTAATCCATCTGCTCCTGTTGGACCTGTCGCTCCTGTTGCCCCTGTTGCTCCTGTTATTCCTACGCCTGTTGCTCCTGTTGGACCTGTTGGACCTGTTATTCCTATTCCTGTTGCTCCTGTTGCTCCTGTTGGACCTACTAATCCATCTGCTCCTGTATTTCCTGTTGCTCCTGTTGGGCCTGTTGGACCTGTTGCTCCATCTGCTCCTGTTGCCCCTGTTGCTCCTGTTGGACCAATTAGGCCTGCTGCTCCTGTTGCTCCTGTTGGGCCTGTTGGACCTGTTGCTCCATCTGCTCCTGTTGCCCCTGTTGGACCAATTAGACCTGTTGCTCCTGTTACTCCTACTCCTGTTGGGCCTGTTGGACCTGTTGGACCTGTTATTCCTATTCCTGTTGCTCCTGTAGCTCCTGTTACTCCTGTTGCTCCATCTGCTCCTGTTGCCCCTGTCGCTCCTGTTGGGCCTGTTACTCCATCTGCTCCTGTTGCCCCTGTTGCTCCTGTTGGACCTGTTATTCCTATTCCTGTTGCTCCTGTCGCTCCTGTTGGACCTGTTACTCCAGGTGCTCCTGTTGCCCCTGTTGGACCAATTAGACCTGTTGCTCCTGTTACTCCTATTCCTGTTGCCCCTGTTGGACCTGTTGGACCTGTTATTCCAAATCCTGTTGCTCCTGTTGCTCCTGTTGGACCTGTTACTCCATCTGCTCCTGTATCTCCTGTTGCTCCTGTTGGACCTGTTATCCCTGTTGCTCCAGGTGTTCCTGTTGCTCCTGTTGGACCTGTTGGACCTGCTAATCCGTTTGCTCCTGTTGGACCTGTTGGACCTGTTGGACCTGTTGCTCCAGGTGTTCCTGTTGCTCCTGTTGCTCCAGCTGCACCTGTCCCTCCAGCTGCTCCATTTGCTCCTGTTGCTCCTGTTGGACCTGTTGGACCTGTTATTCCAAATCCTGTCGCTCCTGTTGCTCCTGTTGGACCTGTTATTCCATTTGCTCCTGTTACTCCTGTTGGACCTGTTGGGCCTGTTGCTCCATCTGCTCCTGTATTTCCTGTTGCTCCTGTTACTCCTGTTGGACCTGTTACTCCAAATCCTGTTGCTCCTGTTGCTCCTGTTGGACCTGGTGACCCTGTTGCTCCTGTTGGACCTCTTAATCCTGTTGCTCCTGTATTTCCTGTTGCTCCTGTATTTCCTGTTGGACCTGTTGGGCCTGTTGGGCCTGTTGCTCCTACTCCTGGCCCTCTTGGACCTGTCGGACCTGTTGGACCTGTTGCTCCAGTTCTACCCCTTGGACCCATCGGACCGGTTGGCCCTACACATGATGGTGGACATCCATGGTGACAATCACAGCTATTAAAATTATCATGACCACCATTGCAATCATCATAGCTATTATTGTCGCAATCATTGTCATCAAATGGGCCAAAATATTTATTTCTACTCATTATTAAAAGCACCTCCTAATATATTTGAGCTTTTAAGCTCTTTATATAATATGTCAAAATTAGTATTATTGTGACTTATCAATTATTTTTTAAGTTTACTAAAATAGGTTTCATTATGCAAAATAGCGCTATCATTAGGTTTGATTTCTTTTGCTTTTTCATGATAATAAATAGCTTTATCTACTTCTCCTAATCTGTCATAACAAACACTCAATTGTATATATGGTATATATCCATAACAATCATTTGATTTAAATCCTCCATTAATATCATCTTTATCTCTTGTTAATGCTATCTTATACCAAAAAGCAGACTCTTTATATTTTTGTCTATCAAACATATGCTTTCCTACATCACAGCAAACTTCTGCTCTTGGCTCATCAAATTCAAAACTTCTAAATAAAGAATATAAGGCATTTTTTTCATCATTAATTAAGTAATAACATGTGGCTAAATCTCTGCAAGCACTGATACAATCCTCAATCCAACCTCTAGTTGAGTCTAAAAACTTAGTAAAACCTGCTATTGCTTCCTCATACCTCGCATTATAATAAAGTTCTCTTGAGTAATAAAATTGATGTCTTGGCTCTAATACTTTACCTTCTGAAATCATTTTTTCAAATATTCTAAGATTTCTTAGAGGGTCCTGTCTGTGTAGTTTTTTATGAGATATTGCAATGTCAGAATAAAATAGTTTTCCAACAAGAGGTATTACTTCGTGAATAGGGTCAACCCATCTGTAATTAGAACTTCTCTTAAATAATCGTTCTCTATAATATGATAAAGTTGGTTTACCATTTTCATCAAAAGAAACATTGTATTTTGCCATTACAATATCAATAGAAGTATCTAAGTTTTCCTTAATTTTTAATAAATTTTTTCTATCATCTTCTAAAATTATGTCATCTGCATCAAGCCACATTATATAGTCTTTAGAAGCTTTAGAAAATGAAAAATTTCTTGCAGCAGAGAAATCATCTATCCATTCAAAATCGAATACTTTGTCTGTATATTTTGAGACTATTTCTTTTGTGGAATCTGTAGAACCAGTATCTACAACTATAATTTCATCTACGATATCTTTTACACACTCTAAACATCTTCCTATAACTTCTTCTTCATTCTTAACAATCATGCACAAACTTATTGTAATCATAATGTACAACTCCTTTGTCTTCTATATATTACAGACATAAGTAATATATGGTATTTATCATCAATTTGTTATTGAAATTTCATAAACTTTTAACGACAAAAAAATAATATATAACTTTATTTATCCAGCATATCTATAGTTCATTTTTATTTAATTCAGAATTCTAATACTTTGATTTGTTTGATATATATTTTTGAGCTATCATAAATATAAGAAATCGTTAAATTTATTTATTCATTTATAATAAAAAATCAAACTAATTTTTATGGGAGGCAAATTATGAAAAAATACTTTGAGGTATTAAAATCTAATGGAGCTGATATCGCTATTTCAATAGACCCTAAAACTATTCTTACAGCAGCATGGACAATTTACAAGTGTCAATTTGGTTGTAACACATTTGGTCATAGCCATTGTTGTCCACCTAATGTTCCAACCTATCAGCAAACACAAGCAATAATAGATTGTTATGACAAGGCTATTCTATTTAGATGTCATGAAATGAGTATTGTTACTCCTTTAGCTATCAAACTTGCAAGAGAAATGTTTTTAGATGGATATTATAAAGTAATTGCTTTTGGAAGTGGACCTTGTACAATGTGTGCTAAGTGTAACCCTACTACTTGTAATTTTCCTAACAAAACAGCTCCATCAATGGAAGCTTGTGGCATTGATGTATTTGCTACAGTAAGGTCAAATGGTCTAGAAATAAATACCTTAAGAGAAAAAGGAGAAATTCAAAACCATTTTGGTCTATTATTGGTTGATTAAAAAATATGATTGTAATTCCAAAAAACTTTTCTTTTTGAAATAAAAAATAACCAAGTTTATCTAAACATGGTTATTTTTCATTATCTATATATTGTAGATTGGATTCTGAAATAAATTTTCTACTCTTCTTTATTCATTATATAATCAATTAGCCCATATTCTTTAGCCTCTAGTGCAGTCATAAAATTATCTCTGTCTGTATCTATTCTAATATCTTCTATTGATTTTCCTGTATTTTTAGAAAGAATTCCATCCAATTTTTCTTTTGTTTTCAACATATGATCTACTGCTATTTTTACATCGGTTGCTTGACCTTTAGCTCCACCCATTGGCTGATGAATCATAATCTCTGCATTGGGTAAAGCACATCTTTTTCCATTTGTCCCTCCTGCAAGTAAAAAAGCACTCATACTTGCAGCCATACCAATACAAATAGTTGATACATCACATTTTACATAATGCATCGTATCATATATAGCGAATCCTGCTGTAACAGAGCCTCCAGGACTATTTATATATATAATTATATCTGAATCTGGGTCCTCTGATTCTAAAAACAGTAATTGAGCTACTACTAGACTTGCAATATCATCATTAATTTCTTCTCCTATAAATATAATTCTATCTTTTAATAATCTCGAATATATATCATAAGACCTTTCCCCTTGACCAGTTTGTTCAATTACATGTGGTACTAAACTCATGCTACTTTCACCTCACAATTAATGTTAAAGTTAAGATAAGAATTGATTTCATCTCTTCTTTGTTTATAGTTAATACTTGTATAAGACATACATTTTGCATTTTGGATTTGATGATTTAGATTTAAAACAAATCTCTGTTGTATAGGATAAAACTCATCTTTATTTCTATATACTTGTGGAGACTCTTTGTATAAGTTTCTAAATGCCAGTGTAAATGATTGATGTGTAGAATATCCTACTGTAATAGCTATGTCTATAATATATTTATCTGTAAATATAAGTTGTCTAGCTGCTTCAGTAAGTCTCCTTCTTTGTATGTATTGATGAATAGTACATCCTACAATATTTGTAAACATTCTGTGTAAATGATATTTTGAATAATTAGCAATATCAGCTATTTTATCTAAATTTAGATTTTCTGTAAGATTTTCTTCTATATAATCAATGATTTCCATAATCACATCTGTATTTGTTTTCAACTCCATCATCTCCTTTTAAGTATTATAACCTATGCAAAAACTTTTTTCTTAATATAAATTGCTATCTTAACTTAGTTTACAATTGCAAAATATCAATAGCACAATATCAAATATTTTAAACAAATAAATTAGTGAAGTATATCTTTTATTAAAACTAGATATACTTCACTAAAATTAATTTCATGCAGATATTACTTATTTTAAACTTTCTTTATAGTAAATACTTTATGACATTTATCATGTATGTAACTTGCTTTTCTGACTAAATATTTTCATAAGAAACAATTTCACTAAGAGAAACACGAGTTTTTTCATGTCTATCTGGGCTTTCTGGTGTCTTAGACTCATATCCTATCAATAATATATTTACTGGTTCTAAATTATCTGGCATGCTAAACTCTTCTCTAATTACATCTGGATTAAAATAGCACACCCAAACACTTCCTAATCCAAGTTCAGTTGCCTGTAACATCATGTGGTCAGTGACTATGCTTGTATCAATATCTGTAAGTTGTTTCCCATCAAAAGGTCTTGTCCAAACTTTTTCCTTATCTCCACACACGATAATAGCTAATGGTGCATCATATATATTAGCAGCCTTCGAAAGTTTATTTAGCCCTTCCTTTTCTTGAATAACAATTAATCTTTGAGGTTGACGATTACCACCAGTTGGAGCTATTCTCGCAATATCTAAAATTTTCTCAAGTTTTTCTTTTTCGACCTTTCTATTTTGATAATTACGACAAGAATATCTTTTTTTTGCAAGTTCAACAAAATTCATTTAATTACCTCCCATCATTTTATTAGGTCAAGTTGATGATTCATTTAACCTATGCTATAATTTTATCACTATAGTTTTATATTACAATAATGCACTTTTTTGTAATATAGTACCTAAAAAGATACTTTAAAATATATGAAAGGAGCTTAAAAATGAAAAAATGTTCTAGTGAATACAGTTGTCCAATAGAAGCAACACTCGCATTGATTGGTGGTAAATACAAGACACTTATACTTTGGCATCTTAAAGACACTATATTGAGATTTAATGAACTAAGAAAATTAATTCCTAAAGCAACTCCTAAAATGTTAACTCAACAGCTACGTGAATTAGAAGCAGATGGTTTAATTATCAGAGTTGTTTATCCTGTTGTTCCTCCAAAAGTAGAATATTCACTATCGGATTTTGGAAAGAGTATTATTCCAATTCTAGATTGTATGTGTGATTGGGGTTCTGATTACTTAGAACATCTATAGCTCATTATAGTTTAAATCCCATAGCTAGTTTAACAGTCTCCATTTGTTCTCTGGATGTCAACATTTCCAAAAGTTTAAAAGCTACATGTGGAGCAGTTTCTGGACAATATGAAGTTATAATATTTTTATCTACAACAATTGGTTCATTAATTACATTTACATCAAATTCGCTTAACTGTCTTTGCCTTTGACCATTTTTCAAATTATATGTAGTAGCTTTACGATTTTTTAAAACTCCACTTTTACCAACTGGTAATGCCGCCACACAAATAGACGCAATTATCTTTTCTTTTGAATCAAACTCTCTTATTAAGTTTAAAAAAGACATATCATATGCCTCTTCATAAAATCCAAACTCTTCAAAACCTCCAGGAATAGCAAGAGCATCATAATTATCAACACATACTTCTTCTATGGTCTTATCAACAAGTACTGGAATATTAAATGTACTTATAACCTTCTTTTTAAAGCCACAAGTTACTACATCGATATCACAACCATAATCATTACGAGCCCATCCCATAACATCTATAAATACGCTAAATTCCATAGTTTCAAAACCTTTTGCTAAAAAAACTAAAATTTTCATATTATATTTTCCTCCTAAAATTTAGTTAAAATAAAGATAAGTAATATACTTAATATTTAGCTACTAATATATTTAAAAAATATTTTTACATGTATTAATTTCTTCTTTAATTGTAGATAGAACAATAGTTGTATTAGCTTTCTGAATTCCCTTGATTCTTTTTAATGTAACAGATATAAATTCTTCAAGGTCACTTGTATCTTCTGCTAATACTTTTATCAAATAATCATACTCTCCTGAAATATGATGACATTCCAATACAGTCTCATGTTTCAATATAGCTTGCTTAAAATCTTCCATACTTTCAGATAAATCAGTATTGATAAATATAAAAGCTAAAAGTTTATATTTTGTTTTTTCTCGATTGATTTGGATAGTATACTTTTGAATTATATTTGACTGCTCAATTTTCTTTATGCGTTCTGATACTGCTGGTATTGATAAATTGACTTGTCTGCTTATTTCAGAAGTTGAGGCTCTACTATTCTTCTTTAGAGAATTAATTATTTTAAAATCTATCTTATCTATCGCTACTCACCTCCTTAATTATTTAGTATAATTCTAACTAATAAGTTATATTAAGTAAATAATTTTGATTATTTCAATAAAATTTAATATAATTATATTATTTCACCTTAAAATTTAAGTTTTTTCAAAGTAAATCATATATTATACCTAAGATTATCTAAGATTTAATTAATGTTATTATTTTTGTTATTCATAATATATTACTTATTTTTACAATAATAAAAAGCACTTCATAATTTATGAAGTGCCTTTACTATACATTTAACTTTTTCATTCATTTATATATGTCATACACAAATATTTTATTTATTATAATCTTTAATATACTACTATAACAACTTAAATACTTATACAATTTCTATATATCTTTAGACTTCTCCACCTTGTGAACAAACATATCCTTTGGCATAGGTTTAGCATACAAATACCCCTGTGCATAATAACAATTAATACTCATTAAAAACTCTGCCTGTTCTATATTTTCAACACCTTCACAAATCACTTCTAACCCTAAGTCATTTGCCATTTCAACTACTTTACTTATAATCTTCCCTTCTCCTTTAGAGTTATCTAATAGAGATTTATCTATTTTTAAAATGTCTACAGAAACCTGATTTAGAAGATTCAAAGAAGAGTAACCTGAACCAAAGTCATCAACAGAAATAAAAAATCCAAGCTCTTTAATCTTTTTTATCATATCATTTGATATACTATCATTTTCAAACAAACTTTCAGTTATCTCAAGTTCAATTATATTTCTAGGTATATTATATTTAACAAGTATATTTTGTAATCTATTTATATAATCTTTTCTTTGAAAATGTGCTCTTGATTGATTTACAGAAATTGAAATTGGTTTAATTCCAGAATCCATCCAAAAACGAGTCAATCTACATACTTTATCCAATACAAAAAAATCAACATCTATAATTCCACCACTCTTTTCAAGTATAGGAATAAATTCTCCTGGATTCATAAAACCAAGCTCTTTATGATTCCACCTAACAAGTGCTTCTGCTCCAATAATTTTATTTGTTCTCATATCAAATTTAGGTTGATAATAAACTTGGAACTCCTCATTTTCTAATGCATAATCTATCCTATCAACAATCTCTTTTTCTTTTCTAAGATTTTCTCTAAGTGACTCATCAAAATAGACTATAGAATATTTACTTTCCTTTGATTTTCTTCTAGCAATTTCGGCATAATCTATCGCCTTAGTTACAGGAATATTCTCAGTTTCAATATTGTATACTCCAAAGTTAGGTTTGACTTTAATACTAAAACCTTTCACTTCAAAATATGATATATTTTCATTTATATTGTTAAGAACTAGTTCCAAATCCTTTTTAAACTCATATGGTAAAAGAAAAAGGAAATGGTCTGCTTTTACATGAGCTAATAAGGCTGTATCACCTATAATTCTTTTTAAAACTGAAACTATTTCTTTTATGATTATATCTCCAGAATCTCTACCATAATTCTCATTTATCACAGCAAATTTCTTTATATCAAAAGCAACCAATGCATAATACTTCTCTTTATGTTTCTCTAAAATTTTTGTTGTTTCTTTTTCAAATCCGTTATAGTTCCAAATTCCATTAATTGTATCTTTAAATGCTAAATCAAAAATATGTACTGAGTGTCTTCTATTAATTGCAATTATATAAAAAAGCACTGCTATTATAATTAAGAAAAAGCAAAAAGAAACTAAAACTGTCTGAACTGGATGCTGATGTACAAATTGAGACAAACTAGTATCATAATTTTGAAACATTGTATGCTTTGCAATAATTTCAGAACACTCATCCTTATTAAGTGAATTTATTCTTTTATCCAAAATAGAATATAATACTTGATTTGTATCTTGGTTAACACCTAAAGATATATTGGTTTTATAATCAGTAACTAAAATTGCTTTTAAATTATTATAATCTTTTTGTATATAATTTTCAGCAGAATATGTATTTATAAATGCTACATCTGCATCGCCTCTTTCTACTGCATTTATAGCTAAGTTTTCAGATTTATAACTTTTAATCTTTGCTTTCTCATAACGTTTTTTGATATACTCATCATTAAATTTATCATTATCTACAACAGCAATATCATTAAATTCAGTATTCCTATAATTCTTAGTTATTGCACTGTAATTCAATTCCATATAAGGAGATGTAATTTTTATTCCATTCTGTTCTGCCCATCCATAATCAGAATTAAAAAAGCATATTACATCTGCTTTTCCCTCTTTTAACATATTAATTGAGTCTTTATATGAGTTGGTTTCTATATAATTTATATTCAAACCAAGGTCTTTAACAATTAAATTAAACATGTCTGATATTATACCATTAAATTTTCCATTATCTAAATACGATAGTGGATATGATTCTGGCATACTAACTACACGTATACTATTATTTCTTTTTAGATAATTATGTTCCTCTTTAGAAAGAATAAACTCATTTTGATTACTAGATTGATAATACTTACTATACAAATTAAACTTATATGCAGGATTATCCATTTCTATATTTTCTAGAGCGTTATTAACTTCTTGTAATAGTTGAGTATTACCTTTTTTTACAATACAATAAAATGAAGAAGGAGAAAATTGAGCAATTACACTTTCATTTTTAGCCTTTCTTAAACTACTAGTTAATATAGCATCTACTTTTCCACTTTCCAATGCACTTTCTAATTCTTCTTGGTTCTTGAAATATTTAGGTGTATAATTAAAATTCTTTTCGTTTGCAAATTTTTTTAAATCTTCATTTCTACTATTACTATCAAGTAACCCAATCACTATTCCATTAAAATTTTTATAGTCATTTGGTAAATATTTTGAATTTCCACGTTTTACTGTAATGCGTGCATAACTACTTCCCATAGGCAATTCTGAAAAGTCAAATTTTTCTGCACGCTCTTTTGTATACTGTGCAGATGTAAGCAAATCAATCTGACCATTTTCTAACATGGCTTGACATTCTTCCCATGTACCAGATACATATTCATATGTCCAGCCAGTATGCTTTGCAATCTCATGAAGATACTCATATCCATACCCACTTCTATTTCCAGTTTCATTATACTCATGATACCCTTCAAACTCAAAAAAACCTACTTTTACAACACGTTTTTCTGATGTAGCAATTGCTTGTATTGGGAGATACATAAATACTATATAGCTAATTAAAGACATTATAAAAACAATTCTTTTAATCGACACAAACCTGATTCCCCCCTTTATAAAAGTCTTTATTGAAATTGCTTGTGATTATTTTCATAATAATACCTATCTATACTCTCTCACTAATTATATTATATTCAAAGTATACTTGTTTATATAATCATATATAAACAAGTACACTTAATGATTAATTTAAATGTATACTTTCTATATAAAGTTTACATTTATTTTATTTCCAACAATTATATATGTATATTAGCACATACTTGAAAATTCAACAATAGTATTCAGCCAGTTCTACAGGTTATAATATTTCACAAAGATAGTAAAACTATATCAAAATTATAGAGCCAATAGCCTTAATTATATTCATAGATTATACAATTTTATCAGAAATAAATTTTTACATAACTTTGTTTAAAAAAGGCATATATTAAAGGTACTTGTAATTCTACAAATACAAGATTTGGAACAATAATTTTGTCAAAAGAATATAATATATTGGTTGTGTATGTAGTTTTTCATGTATTGACAAATAGTTTTTTATGTATTATAATCTCATATAAATTAAATATCTCGGTAGGTGAGGCTACCATAGGGATACGGGTTGCTGCCGCAAAATAGTGGAGACACTATGAGAAGGTCAACAGTCTATGTCGATTCCAAGGCATAATCTAATGCAATTTCATTGCCCTATGAAGTTAAAGCTTGAACGATGATTAAATATTTTTACTGTATTATAAATATACTTAGGTTTTCTATGCCTTGGTTGTTTTTATTATAGGTTTAATTCCCTTGTCATTGTTTATGCTTTGATAAGGGATTTTTTAATGCTTATTTTAGATTTATATATTTTGAATTTTGGAGGTGAGAAGAATGGACGCAGGAAGTAGTAATAACATAAGCTCTGTTGAGCGAAGTAGTCACTTATTTGAAGAATTGTACTATTTTGTATGTCTTATTTCTTCTCCCTATTTTTAATAAATTTAAAACTAGTGATGTTTTTCGTCACAGGCTTATGTCTTTACTTCCTTATTTTAAAAATAGATAAGTATTTAAGGAGGTCTCAGACATGATAAAAAAATTAAATAAAAAGTTTATTACACAAACTACATGTAATTCAACTTCAAAAGAAGATATACTTGATTCAGCTATAATGAACGACTCTATTTTATTAAATGAATATAGAAATTCTTATAGTGGTTACTCTGAAAAAATGGTTAATATAATGAGAAACAAGTATGGTAGTAATGAAATCACTCAAAAATCTAGTAACTCAATGATAAAAAAATTTGTCAAAGCTTTTATAAACCCATTCACTATTGTACTTCTTATTTTAGCTATAATTTCTTTTATCACAGATGTTATTTTAGCAAATCCAACTGATAAAAACGCAACTACAGTCATTATCGTATTGACAATGGTAACTATAAGTGGATTGCTACAATTTATTCAAGAATCTCGTTCTGGCAAAGCGGCACAAGCCCTAAGTGATATGGTAAATACCACTATATCAGTTATGCGTGATTCTAAAGGATTAATAGAAATACCACTAAGAGAAGTTGTTGTAGGAGATATTATTCATATCGCTGCTGGTGATATGATTCCAGCTGATGTACGTATATTACAATGCAAAGATTTATTTGTTAGTCAATCTTCTCTTACGGGAGAAAGTGAGCCAATAGAAAAATTTTCTGATGTCTACAAAGGAACTACCAATAACATACTTGATTTAGATAATATTGCATTTATGGGTAGTAACATAATTAGTGGCTCAGCCATAGCTATTGTTATTTCAGTAGGTGATTGTACTATATTTGGTTCTATGGCTCAACAAATAACAAGCAAAAAAACTGTAACAGGTTTTGAAAAGGGTGTTAACTCAGTTTCATGGCTACTTATAAGATTTATGTTTATTATGGTTCCAATAGTTCTCTTTGTAAATGGCTTTACAAAAGGTAGTTGGATGGAAGCTTTTTTGTTTGCACTTTCAATAGCTGTTGGACTTACACCAGAGATGTTACCAATGTTAGTATCTGCTAACCTTGCTAAAGGAGCAGTTGCTATGTCAAAGAAGAAAGTTATTGTTAAAGATTTAGGCTCTATACAAAACTTTGGTGCTATGGACATACTTTGCACTGATAAAACCGGGACTTTGACTAAAGACAAAGTAGTTTTAGAGTATTCTCTTGATATTCATGGAAAAGAAGATAAACGAATTCTTCGACATGCATTTTTAAATAGTTATCATCAAACAGGACTTAAAAATCTTATGGATATAGCTATTATTAACCATGCAAATGATAATGGTATGCAAGAACTTTGGAGAGATTATACAAAAA
>NZ_JRHN01000050.1:74115-74511 GCF_001299635.1 Clostridioides difficile
AAGTATTTTTGAATAATTCTTGAATATTGTATTAAATATTAAGATTCATTATTAAATACTAATCAAAGTCTCCGATTGTTGGAAAAGGGGAATTTTTAAAAAAGTATAATGCAATTATAATAAAAAAATAAAGTCTTTATAAATATTAAGACATGAAATATAAACATTTTGTAACAATACATTTACCAAAATAATCCAATTTATTTTATATTATAACTATATAAACCATATAAATCAATACTCAAACTGGCTTATTGACAAGTTTCTAGAGAAATAATAAATTTATAATATAAAATTGCTTTAAGCTCCATTTTCCAACAAATGGCTACTTTAAAAGCCAAATTTCCACGTATCAAATTAAATCTAACTACTAATGCAATAGCTTTTAGATTTTTA
>NZ_JRHN01000051.1 GCF_001299635.1 Clostridioides difficile
ACTACGGGGATAGCCTGTGGAGAATTGGTAAGACATATTTTAGTATGCGAAATTCTATGAAACAGGAACCCTGTGACTTTAGTCATAGGAGGTTCAGGAAATTCCATTTGATTTTAATAGAAGAAGAATGAGTGTAGTAGTTAAAAATAAATTTGGAAAAACTCAGCTTATCACAAAAGGTGCTATTGAAGAAATGTTATCAATCTGTACTCATGTTGAGTATAAAGATGAGATTCAATTAATGACAGATGAAATATGTAAAGAAGTTATTGCAACAGTTTCTAAATACAATGATAAAGGTATGAGAGTTTTGGGAATTGCACAGAAAAACAATCCTTCACCTATAGATGAATTTTCAGTTTCTGACGAAAGTAACATGGTTTTAATAGGTTATCTTGCATTCCTTGACCCACCAAAGGAAAGTACATCTAGTGCAGTAAAAGCTCTACTTAAAAATGGAGTTGATGTAAAGGTTCTAACTGGCGACAATGATGCAGTAACAAAGTGTATTTGTAAACAAGTAGGCATCAAAATTGAAAATATCTTGCTTGGCTCAGATATAGAAGGCCTGGATGATAAAAATCTTGATAAAATGGTAGAACATACAAGTATATTTGCAAAGCTTTCTCCAGAACAAAAATCTCGTATAGTTGAATCTCTTCGCAGAAATGGACATATTGTTGGATTTATGGGAGATGGTATAAATGATGCTGCTGCTATGAAGGCATCTGATGTTGGAATATCTGTAGATACCGCAGTTGATATAGCTAAAGAATGTGCAAATATTATACTACTTGAAAAAGACCTTATGGTACTAGAGCAAGGTGCTATTGAAGGAAGAAAAACATATGCAAATATTATAAAATATATAAAGATGACTGCAAGTTCTAATTTTGGTAATATGTTCTCTGTATTAATAGCAAGTGCATTCTTGCCATTTTTACCAATGTTACCAATTCAACTCTTAATATTAAACTTAATTTATGATATTTCATGTATAACTATTCCATGGGATAATGTAGACGATGATTATCTAAAAATTCCAAGAAAATGGGATTCATCATCTATAAGTAAATTTATGACTTGGATTGGTCCAACTAGTTCAGTCTTTGATATTACAACATATATACTAATGTATTTTGTAGTATGCCCAAATGTATTTGGTGGAAGTTTTCATAGCTTAGATACTATAGGTCAGCTTGGGTTTATATCTCTATTTCATGCTGGATGGTTTGTAGAATCTTTATGGTCTCAGACATTAGTTATTCATATGATAAGAACTCCACACATCCCATTTATTAAAAGTCGAGCTTCATGGAAATTAACTCTTTTTACAACAATGGGAATTGTGATTGGTACTATTATACCATATACATCTCTTGGTCATGCTATTGGTATGATGCCACTTCCAGGTATATATTTTATTGGATTGATTTTTACTATTTTATCTTATATGGTTTTAGTAACTATATTAAAAAAGGTATTTGTAAAAAAATATGGAGAATTATTATAATTAATACTATCCTTCATCTTAATAATATAAATTTTAATTTATTATGTTATCAAAGTGACTACATGAAAATAATTTTCTTGTTGACTATAACTATGTATTATGATAACATAACTTAAGTTATAATTAGTAAATTATATTTTAAATAAATAAGATGATACCAAAAGTACAAAGTACAGTTTAAATATAAATAAACTAGAATTAAGATTAGGATGTGAATAATTATGATTTATATAGAATTAGTTAAACTTGTTAGAAAACTTAACTCTACACAAATGTATACGATGAAGCGTTGTGTAGAGGTTAATCTGGAGGCTTAGAGCTTTCTATCTTCGTCGGCAAATATAGGTTAGTATAGTTTTTTTAGCTATGCTTATTTAAAATCGCCTATTTGCCGATAGATACATAGATTTTCTGGTCATAGACAACAATGCTTGTCTATGACCTTTTGTTTTTCCAAAAGCAGAGGTCGGCATTTTAGAATGCCTTTCCTCTGCTTTTTTTATTTTCATAAATTTTTTAATAAAAGAAAAGGAGTTTGAATTATGAGTTTATTAAAAGTAACTAATTTATCACAAGGTTTTATGGATAAGTCACTGTATGAGAAAGCTAACTTTGATTTATTCAAAGGTGAACATATTGGTATAGTTGGTCAAAATGGTGTAGGGAAAAGTACCTTAATCAAAATTTTATTAGGAGAAGTTATTCCAGATGAAGGAGAAATTAAATGGCAAACTAATATCAAAATTGGTCATCTAGACCAATATGCAGAAATTAATAGAGATACAACAATATCCCTCTATTTGCACTCTGCATTTGAAGAGCTTTATAAAATAGAAAAAGAGATGAATTTGCTATATCAAGAGAGTGCTCTGTCTGGAAATGGACAACTACTAATTAAGGCATCAGAATATCAAGAACAACTAATAGCAAACAATTTCTACTCTGTAGACAATGAAGTTAACAAAATAGCAAATGGTCTTGGGTTAGATTCAATAGGAATGAATCGTGTAGTTGGAGAACTTAGTGGCGGGCAAAGAGCAAAAGTAATCTTGGCGAAACTACTACTTTCTAATCATGAAGTTTTATTATTAGATGAGCCAACAAATTTTTTAGATAAAGAACATGTTGAGTGGCTTTCAAGTTATTTAAATACATTTGCTGGAGCATTTATTGTAGTTTCCCATGATTTTGACTTTTTAGAGAAAATCTCTACAGGCATTCTTGATATAGAATTTGGTATGATTAAGAAGTATCATGGAAAATACTCAGAGTTTCTTAAACAAAAATCGCATTTAAGAGAGGATTATATTAGAAGATATCAAGCACAACAAAAGAAAATAGAAAAAGAAGAAACATTTATACGTAAAAATAAAGCTGGAGTAAATTCAAAAATTGCAAGAGGAAGACAAAAACAATTGGATAAAATAGAAAGAATAGCTCCTCCTAGCTTTGTAGGAAAACCAAATGTTCAATTTTCAGAGATTGAAATATCTGCTCAAAATGCTCTTACAGTTACCAATCTTGAAGTCGGCTACTACTATTCTTTGCTTCCAAAACTAAATTTCTCTGTTGATGGAGGTCAAAAAATAGTTATAACTGGATTTAATGGAATTGGTAAATCAACTTTGTTAAAGACATTAGTTAAAGATATTCCTTGTATCGCTGGAAGTTTTAAGTTTTCAGAACAAGTTAAAATTGGTTATTATGAACAAGATTTAAAATGGGAAAATCCTACTAAAACACCACTTCAAATAGTGGCAGATAAGTATCCAAAATTTAATACAAAAGAGATTAGACGTCACCTAGCTAAATGTGGAGTAAAAGAAGAGCATGTTTCAAGAAGTGTATCTACTCTAAGTGGTGGTGAACAATCTAAGGTTAAATTATGTTGTATGATGTTATCTCCTTGCAATTTTTTGATTCTAGATGAACCAACCAACCATTTTGATGCAGAAACAAAGGATGCTTTACAAAATGCCTTGAAACAGTTTAAAGGAAGTATCATACTAGTATCCCATGAAGAAAAATTTTATAAAGGTTGGATTGATAAGGTATTTAATATAGAAAAACAATTAATATAAATCTATCTGTAATATTGTTTAATCAATACTTCAATACATGTATTAATCTTTTAACTGACATTTCATTGCTAAGAAACTTAAAAAATAAGAATCTACTAGATTATAAAGTCTATTACTAGAATACAAATATTAATAGGCACTCATAAATAAGTGCCTATTAATATTAAAATCCATTCTAATCAACTCTATTTACAAGTTTATATCCTAGACCTTTAACTGTTATAAGTATTTTAGGATTTGAAGGATTATTTTCAATTTTTTCTCTTATATGACGTATATGTACCATAATTGTATTATCACAGATGCTACTATATGCCCCCCACACTTGTTCATATAATCTTTCTTTACTTATAATTTTATTTACATTTTGAGCCATATAACTTAAAAGTTGATACTCTCTTCCAGTTAACTCAATTTCATTTCTATCTTTATAAACACGACTTCCTTCTGTATCTATAGTAATATTCCCTAACTTAATAAATACATCATCTGATGGTATAATGCTTTGGTATTGTTGTCTACGTAATTGAGCTTTAACTCGAAATACAACCTCTCTTGGGCTAAATGGCTTCGTTATATAATCATCCCCACCACTACTAAGACCAAGTATTTTGTCAATATCATCATCTTTTGATGAAAGAAAAAGAATTGAACAGTATGAGAACTCCCTAATTTTTTTACACACTTCTATTCCATCCACATCTGGTAACATTATGTCAAGAATAATGACATCTGGGCATTCTGTCTTACATAAAGAAATAGCATCTAAACCATTGTAGACTTTAACAATATTTTTAAAACCATCATTTATAAGTACTTCTTCAATTAAATCTATTATATCTTTTTCATCATCCACGAGTAATATTTTTTTATTAAAGTATGTCTCCATTTTAAAATCGCTCCTATAAAGAGTTCTTATTTTTTGTCTATTTCATCCCTCTCACTCCCTATGTTCTGCTTAAAGTATATTCAAATAATTAAATAAAATCAAGTATATATATCTATCGATTAATGAAAACTATTTACTATATGCATGTCAATGCATATTTCACAGTATAATTCGATGTTTCATAAATATGTCAAATTAAAGAATATAGGATAAATGAGTAAAATATTGTATCATCCTACTATATATGAAAATTTTATTTATAAATTCACCTTTTTCTGGACATGTCTAACCTACCTTGGGTTAGTAGAAAATTTATATTTATCCCTTTACACCATAACTTGAAATATTAGAAAAAGCAGATGTTTTTATTACTCATGGTGCTTTAAATAGTATTAAGGAATCTCTTTATTTTAGAGCTCCCATGGTAGCTAGGCTAAATGATATACAGTTAAAAAGATATATGTTAACTATGATTATTCTTATATTTATATATAGTTATACTTATTCTTATATTTATATATAAAACTAACTGTTAAAAATAAGGTTAAAAGCTCAGCAATTGGCACTGCTAGCCAAATACCATATATATCAAATATATTTGGTAATATCAGCAAACCTATAGTTATAAAGCCAAACGTACGTAAAAAAGATAGTATTGCAGATATTTTTCCATTTGATAGTGCTGTAAACATAGATGATGTAAAAATATTGAATCCACAAAAAATGAAACTAAAAGAAAATATATAAAATCCAGACCTTGCAATCTTATAAACATTACTTCCTCTTTGAGAAAAAATCTCTACTAAACTTGGTGAACATATCATAGAAAACACAAACACCAATAAAGAAGCTATTGAGATAAATAACATACAAATTTTAAAAATGTATTTTAATTGTATATTATTTCTACTTCCATAATTATAGCTTATTATTGGAGCAACTCCCATTGAAAAACCTATATAAATTGACGTTAAGAGAAACTGAGAATAAATAATTATTGTAATAGCCGCAACTCCATCTTCACCAATCAACTTCATCATTATAATATTAAATAAAAAAGTGGTAACTGCTGTGGATAATTGACTTACCATTTCAGATGAGCCATTAAAACAAGTCTCAAACAACACTTTCTTATCTATTTTAGGTATACAAAATCTAAGTGCCCCATTACTTTTTGAAAAGAAAACTAACCCTGCAATAGTAGGAATCAAATATCCTATACCAGTTGCAAGCGCTGCCCCACCAAGACCCATTTGTAATGGAACAATAAACACATAATCTAAAATTATATTAGTACACCCTGCACCTATTACTAACCATAATCCAAACTTTGGTTTTCCAGCTGTCACAAATAGACTTTGAAATAATACTTGTAATATGTTGGCAAAAGCGAAAATCAAAATAATAAGAAGATATGAGCGACAATATTTAATCAAAATCTCACTTGCTCCTAACCATATAATAATATAATCCATAAATACAAATCCAATACCAGTAATTATCATCCCAAGTACAACTCCAGATAATACAATTAAAGTAAAAACCTTATTTGCTTCATCAGTCTCACCGCTTCCCATCTTACAAGCTACTATAGCACTCCCCCCAGTAGCAAGCATCGTTCCAAGTCCAACTATAATATTAATAATAGGACAAACAATATTAATTGCTGATAAAGCATTTGTATTAACAAATCTTGATACGAATATAGTATCAACAATTGTATATAATCCCATAAAAACCATCATAAAAATAGTGGGAAATGCAAATTTTAATAGAGAAAACAAATTAAATCTTTGTGCAAGTAAATTATCCTTCGCATGAAGATTATCTTGTTTCCGATTTTCTGAATAAGATATATCACTCATTCAGGTCATTCTCTTGTGCATTACTTATATTTAAAATTATATCCAACCTATTAGACATTAAAGAACCTCCTTTCTCCATAAAGATTATATCTAATTACTTGGATAGATTTTTAATTAATCTTGCTATTATACGTTATCATAATATCTAAAAATAACTCCTTATCCTTTACTCCAAGCATTTTATGATTTTAATCACTAACACTTGTTTTTATTGTTTAGTATCACATGAAACCTGTTTACTTATAAACATTCATATAGTATCTTTTTTCAACTCTTTAGAAAATATATGTATCAGTACTTCTTCAATAGCCGAGATACTTGCTACAACACAAATAATACTAGTAAGCAAACTTATGTTAACCAGATTATAAAATAAAGGTAAACAGAACAACATAAATCCAGATATTTTATTTCCATATGTGTGTAATATAAAAAATGTATTGTATTTATAAATTACTATAATTATTGATGTAATACGAATGATAGCAATTACTACTACCCATAACACTATATACTTTGGTATATTTATTATGGGAAATATAATAACAGATGTGGAAATTACAAAACATATATCTGCTATGCTATCAAGCCTTGAGCCAAATTCACTTGTTAGATTCATTCTTCTAGCTATATATCCATCTAAAAAGTCACTTAAGCCACAAACAATATAGATTATAAAAAATAAATTAGAGAATACTTCTGTTTTAAGTAATACTATTGATAAAATAACTCTAAATATAGTAATAATATTTGCTATATTTTTAATTCTCATCACCTCAAAGCTGTAAAGTTATTAACTACTTGCACTTTTATAATGCTTCATACCTAACTTCCAAAATCTCCACATAAATAATGTAAACAAGAATACAATTAAGATTGAATATATCAATCCATTCATTGTTATTGTTCCTGACAAAATTTGAGTTGGAATTGTTGACATAATTCCATATGGTAAAATTAAATAGAATAATAATTTAAAAACACCTTCATATATTACTCCAGGAATTTTCATGTTCATTGGTAATAAATTATCTTCTAGTCTCATTATAGCAGAAGATGATATAACAAAAAATGAAACTGTTCGAAGTATAATACCTACATCATAGAAAAGCAATGTCCTGAACCTCCCATGACTAAAGTCACAGGGTTCCTGCTTCATAGAATTTTGCATACTAAAATATGTCTTACAAACTCTCCACAGGC
>NZ_JRHN01000052.1 GCF_001299635.1 Clostridioides difficile
TATTGGATAGGTTCTATCCTATCTCTACATATAAGTTTCCCTATACGCTGACTATTTTAGCTACTAACTCACGACTAAAGTCACGAGTGCGCGTAGCTATTTTTTAATCAATAATACCATACAGATATACATTATTATTGTGATATAAGTTATTTTTGGATTTAATTCAGATATCCCATATAAAACTATAAGTATACTTGCCAAAATTAATGGAGATGAACCAATATTAATGTTTTCAAATGTCAATCTAAATAGTGGGTCTATTGGTTTTGTAATATAATAATCTAACTCTCCTTCTTGAATCTTCCTTGGAATATCATAAATACCAAAACAGAAAATTGTCATATTTATTGCATTTATTAATGAAAAAGTTCCTATAAATATTAACATCTCTCCATGTTGCCAACCTCCTATTGAGTCTATATGAGAATATATACCATTAAACATTAATAGTTGTAATATAAATAGTGAACTATCTACAAAAAATGCTCCAAAAAAATCAAATCTAAATACCATCATCTTTGATAA
Source organism: Clostridioides difficile (assembly GCF_001299635.1). Classification (GTDB taxonomy): domain Bacteria; phylum Bacillota; class Clostridia; order Peptostreptococcales; family Peptostreptococcaceae; genus Clostridioides; species Clostridioides difficile_A. The sequence goes on from NZ_JRHN01000052.1 coordinate 529, forward strand.
TTTCATCCTTAATAACATAAATATTATTTTAAAATTTTTTTTCATCATATACCCACCCCATCAAATAGTGTTCTCATTCTTTTATACATGATTTTATTCAATATAAAAAAGAACAAAACCCATAATGATATAATAATCAAGCCTTGTACTGCCTCATTACTGTTTCTTCCTATTAGTAACATAGATGGCAAATATGTTGTATAATAAAATGGAAATACCTTCATGACTGTTACTAAAACTTCTGGTAAAAGTATAAGTGGTATCATTGTTCCTGTAACAAATTCAGAGATATTTTCAATTATCATTCTAAAAAAACCAATCTCAAGAAATTTAAATGACAAAATACCAATAAAGAAATGGAGTTGCATCATAAAAATAAGCCCTAAAAAAATCATTAAGATTGAAATTACTATTTGAACTGGATTAGATGTAAAAGCAAAATCCAATTTAAATATGAAAATCCATACAAAAGCAGAAATCATGTTAAATACAAAATAGAAACATGTCATTCCAAAATTTTTAGCAATAAAATAATTTTGAACATTAATTGGAATAATCATATATTTTGAAAATGTACCTAGTTTTACACGATTACATATCTCTTCACTAGTACTCTTTGACATATCAATACCTGATAAAAATGAGCTTATTATGTAATAAGACAACATTGAATTAAATGTAAAACCAGAAACTATTTTATTTTCACCAAAAACTGCTTTCCATAAGATATAAGCAAATAAAATTTTTATAATAGTAAACATCATATTAACTACTACATCAAATCTCCAGATAAGTTGTACTTTAAAATTAATTTTGGCTACTTCATAATATCTTCGGATATTTTGTTTAAATTTATAAAACATTGAATGACTAGAATATACCTGATTGTAGTTACTCACGATACTCCTCACTTCCTTTCTTATATATTCTCTCTACAATATTACCTATATCTTCTTCTTCAATTATCACGTCCTTGACATCATAATTATCAAAAATCCATTTAACAGTTTCATTTCCTCTTTCTTTTGGCATAACTACTGATATCTTATGCTTCGTTTGCTCAATGATTTTACAATCTTTAGGAAATTTAATATCAGCTTCATCAGTGAAACTAACTGTTATTTTTTTATATTTCTGGAAATGATTAAACAATTCTTCTGTAGAGCCATCATATATTTTATGACTATTTTCTACAACAATACTTCTACTACATAGACTCTTAATATCCTCCATATAATGAGAAGTAAGTATAATAGTAGTTCCCTTTGTTTCATTCACTTCTTTTAGAAAATATCTAATTTGTTTTTGTGCTACTGCATCTAGACCTATTGTTGGCTCATCTAAGAACAATATTTTAGGATTATGTAGAAGTGCTACTATTAATTCCATTTTCATTCTCTCCCCTAAAGAAAGCGTCCTAACTTGAACGTTTAGATACTCTGATACATCAAATAATTCGATAAAGTAATCCAAGTTTCTTTTATACTCTTCATCAGATATATCATATAACTCTTTAAATAAAAGAAATGTATCTGCTGGTGTCAATTCAAAGAATAATTGACTTTTCTGTCCCATAACAATAGCGTACTGTCTTTTAAAGCTATTTTCCAATTTATTAGGATAATAACCCATAACAGATATATCTCCAGAAGATGGTGAAATAATACCAGTTAGCATCTTAACAAGAGTGGTTTTACCAGCTCCATTTTGACCTATTAATCCAACAAATTCTCCTTCCTCCACTTTTAAATCAAATGATGATATAGCTGTTTTCTCTGTGTATTTCCTGTTAAATAAAGATTTTACACTTCCCATAAGCCCTGCTTCTTTCTCAAATCTTTTATAAGATTTAGTCAGCTGCCTAAGTTCAATTATACTCATTTCAACTACCTCCATATTTTATAATTTATATAAAAAAAGCCCACAGGTATATCTGCCTTTTTCTGTGCATGTATTGACCAGCACAAAAACAGAAAACTCCTGTGGACTAGAAAAGTTAATACTTTCTATTTCAACATAATTATAACCAAAATAATACTATGCAAAATTAATAAAAGCGTAGCAGATTAAAGCCTACTACACCATAGTTTAACAAAGTAATATATATTTCAAATACTATCTGTTGTCATATGTCAGTTATCTATAAAGGCAGAATAAGACACACAAATTAAATGTATCAAAAATACACTTAAAAATTCTGCTTATACAGAATATATGCGTCTCCAACTATTTAATTGTTGGTTACCATTATATAACTCCGACATCAAGGCACTCCTTTCATAGTATCATTATTGACATCATATCATAAAGATTATTTATGTTCAAGTATAGATTAAAACAATAATGCATTTAGATTTATTTTATTTCTTCATAGTTAAATTCAAATCTAATTTACCATTTTTCTTCATAGTTTTAAAATGTAATACTTCTATTAAATTGATTACTTTACTATAATAATTTTATTATAAAAAACATACTTCTCTTTACACATGATGCAATTTATTTAGTTCTATATTATAATATTGTAATAATAGTTTAATTTATAATACACTAAAACTATAAACTGCAAATCTTAAGGGGGTAATCCATGGAAGATAATACAATACAAAAAACATTAAATGATTTATCAAAAAAGATTTGGCATATTTATGTTTTAAATCCAGAAGAAGAAGGTATTAAATTTATTATTTCCTTATTAGATGATAACCTTACATTAATTGGAACAGGAAAACATGAATTTTATGAATCATTAGAAGAATTTATTATGAATCTTAAAAAAGACCAAAAAGAATCAGAACAGATAAACTTTAAAATTATAGATGAATGGTATTCATGTGTCAAAGTCACAGATGAAACTTTTATCGTATATGGAACTCTTTGGGTTATAGAAAAAGATTATTTAGAAAAAGATGTTTATATAGAAATGGATACTCGCTTTACAATAGTATATAAAGTTACAGGTGATATAATTAGACTTATGCATGTACACCATTCTATTCCAAATTTTGACCAAATGAAAGATGAATATTATCCTAAAACTATAGCTGAAAAAGCACAAGAAGCATTAGCGATGGCACATGAGTTTAAGCAAAAATCAGAAAAAGACCTCATGACTGGACTATATAATCGACATTTTTTTGAAGTACATATAAAAGAAATGCTTGAAACTGTTTCACATGGCTACTTTTACATTTTTGATTTGGATAATTTCAAACAGGTAAACGATCTATTTGGTCATATTCGAGGAGATGAGATACTAATACATTTTTCAGAAATTTTGACTAAAGTATTTATCAATGATGCTATTATCGGAAGACTTGGTGGAGATGAATTTGCTGTTTTTGAATATGGCAATCAATCAAAAGAGGATGTTGAAAATAAAGCAAAAAAGGTTTTAGAATTGTGTTCTAGTAGTAACGCTTGCTCTATAGGTATATCTAGATTAGAAAATAATTTAGAGACCTTTCAGTCTTTATATAAACAGTCAGATTATGCTTTGTATTATTCAAAAAGAAATAATAAAGGAAGTTTTAGTTGGTTTTAGCACTAAATATATTCAAATATAAAGTAACATCCAAAATGGTATACTCTTATTATATGCCATTTTGGACACTTATATAAAATTTATTACTATTCTAACTCATACCTTTTAAAACAAATACTCTTCACAAAATTTCATATGATGTATATACTAATGAGCAAATGCAATGAATAGTCTTTCAATTTGACTTTAGTATAACTCATATTTCTTTCTATTTATCCTTCTAAATAATTGATTCTATTCGCTAGTGACTTAACGCTAAGAAACGAAACTATTATTGAAAATATTGTAGTGGCAATTATTGGTATCATTGTAAGAGGTGAAAGAGATAAAATATTAGTAACTAAAGCACAAAGTATTACTGCTACCACAATTGCTGTTGGTACAGATTTACGCTTGAACCCGACTGACATTGATATTGCTGAAAATCCTCCTGCTATAATGCCCATCATCAATGTTATAAAAATAGACTTACTTATTATACTAATTGAAAGGCTATCATTAACAATTGGAAAAACTGATTCACTTAAGAAAAAAATAACAAACATGAGTAAATTACTCAAAATCATTCCTCCAACAGTAAATAAAGTTACTAATAAGAATTTAGAATAAAATACCTTTTTTCTTTCAATTGGATAAGAAAATAGTAACATAGCTCGTTTGCCGATATATTCATCAATAATAAATCGTGAGTGCATCACAGAGCCAAGTACACAAAAACATGCCATATTTATAGAACTAGTAATAGATAGTATACCTATATAATCAAAAAATTCCCCATCTGAACCTATCATAGACATATATGCAAACATATATAGCATACAAAAACTACACATAGTAATGATTCCTGTAGCTATTAGATAAATTTTAACATTGATACGCCTTAATTCTAATCTCATCAAATTATTCATATGTATTTCCCCCATTCATAATATTAAAGAAATACTCTTCTAACCCCTCTGGAAATTTTTCCTTAATAGACAATAAAGTAATTTCTTCCACAATACTACCATTTACAATCACACCAATAATATCTGCTATATACTCAATTTCACTGAGAATATGGCTAGATATTAGAATAGTCATATGTTCTTCTTGAACAAGTCTTATAAAAAGTTCTCTCATTTCTCGTATTCCCATTGGGTCTAGACCATTTATTGGCTCATCAAGTATTAAAATACGTGGTTTATGAATAATCGCTCTAGCTATCCCTAATCGTTGTCTCATTCCAAGAGAAAATTTAGATACAGGCTGTTTCCCTATGTTAACAAGCCCTACATCATTTAATGTTTTTTCAATATTAGCATCAATACAACCCATATACTTAAGGTGTATTTCCAAATTTTCTGTAGCAGAAAGATGGTCATAAAAAATAGGAGATTCAATCATACATCCAAGTTGTTTCAATATCTTGTTATGGTTTTTACCAATATCTAAACCAAGAATATTTATTTGTCCATAAGTTGGATTTAATAATCCTGTTATGAGTTTAAAAATTGTTGTTTTTCCTGCACCATTTGCTCCTAGAAACCCATAAATTACGCCCTGTGGAACTGTCATATTACATCTACAAATAACTTCTTTCTCACCAAAAGTTTTGGTTAAATTTTGAACATTAATAATTTTATTATTCATACTAATATCTCCTCATGTTTTAATTAATAGATATTTCTTTTCACTCTACATTCGGTTATCAAACATAAACACCAACATATCTCCTCATACATTTATATAAATTAACTATTCTTATATAAATCTATAACAGTCATCATGTTGACTATTATAGATTATCACAGACTCAGAATATTGTCAACATGATGACTATAATAACATATTTAAATAATACAATAAATTAATTTTGCCACCAAGGCCTCATTAAAGTAATAAGTTGGTGGCAAATCTAACATGTTAATAGTATATATACTAAGAAAATGAATGCACAGAATAAAAATAACTCTCATCTAGTCGTGGCATGTCGTCCTTTATCATCATCTATATGCATTTCCTTTGTATTCAAACGCTCTTCGCCTAGCATACAATTTAATTAATGAAGATTTTGCAACCCTTGATGAACCAAGCAGAGCCATATTACCTGATAAATGTTTTTTTCCTGTGAGATAAACGTGCAATATACAAATCATTATATTCGATACTCTGAGTGATAAAGCTGCTATCTAGACCATATTCCTGTAAATCAATCTGTTTTATATCATTCATTTTTCATCCTCCTAAAAATAAACATCTTATGCTTTACACTAAATCTCAGTTCTTTTTAAAATCTTTTATGAGACTTAGCTAATTTACTAAGTTCAGTAATATTCACTTTTATTACATGAATATCTTGTATTTTATACAAAAAAAGTCCACAGGTATTTGTATCTGCCTTTTTATGTGGTATATATTTACCTACACAAAAACAGAAAACTCCTGTGGACTAAAAAATTTAATATTTTCTATTTCAACATAATTATATTCAAAATAATACTATGTAAAATTAATAAAGGTGTAGCAGATTAAAGCCCACTACACCACAATTTAACAAAGTAATATATAATATTATTATTTGTTGTCATATGTTAGTTATCTATAAAGGCAGAGTAAGACACAACAATTAAATGTATCAAAAATACACTTAAAAATTCTGATTATACAGAATATCTATGTCTCCAACTATTTATTTGTTGGTTACCATTATATAAAACTCTGACATCAGGCAAAACTCTCCTTTTATAATAATATTATTGCTATTTTATCATAAAATATTTTTATATTCAATTACAATTTAATATACCCAGACATTTAACTTTATTTCTTTTTTACTATAAAGGTCAAAACAAATTCTTATTTTTAGCTATACTCTACTATAAAAACTCTATTTAGTTTTGTTTTTATTACTATCTAATATTACTCCAATAAGTAACCCAAAAGATAGACCAATAGCTAAATTTTTAAATATTAAACCCAAAATAACACCAAAGCATAATCCCAATCCCAAATAACTTACGTTCTCATCTTTCATGTCTCTTAATCTCTCCTATCCATATTATATTAAAATAATCTATATTGCCTTTTAAAAGTGCATCTCTTACATTCTTAAATTTTATAAGATTACGAGCTTTGTTCCTTAATTTATCATTTTAAAATTTTAATTTATAAACTAAATTTGCCACCGAAATTAAATTACAGTGGCAAATACAATATATCATCTATATAAATATTACTATTTCTTGACTATCTTAGCTACAGTTTCCACATGTGTAGAGTGTAAAAACTACTATACTGTATTGACCTATATTAGTTTTTAAATTTTTTAAATAACTTTACTAAAGGAAACTACTTCCCTAGATTAACCTCTTTAGAATTTGTTACAAAAAACATAAGTTTTTAAAATGGTGGCAAAATGGTGGCAAAACACAATTTGCCACCATTTTATTCATCATCTTTTAAATTTCTAAACTCTTCTTCTAACTTATCTAATTTATCATAATCTAATTCTTCATCATCTCTATGTAATGCTGAAATTAAACTCTTAACTGAATTTTTATGTATATTTTTTATAAATTCTCTTGTTTCAAATCTCTGATATTGCTTTTCTTTTACTAGTACATTATAGTGAGTACGTTTATCTATTTTCTCTGTTTCTAAAAACTCCCTTCTTTGCAATCTTTTTAATACTGTAAATGTAGTTGTATCTTTCCAATCATATTTTTCTTCCATTGCGTCAACTAATTCCCTAGAAGTTAATACTTTGTTAGCTTCCCAAATATATCTCATAACTTTTAATTCTGCTTCTGGTAATTTACTAATTTTCATAGTTTACACCCCTTTGCCGATTTATGTATATGTAAATTCTACATCAATAAAGCTTCTCAAACAAGAGAATTTAGCCAAATATATCCATCCAATTTTTACCATATCATTCTTTTAAGTTTCTATAATACTCTTCTAATGAGTCTAACTTTTCTTTACTTACATTTTTATGTGTGGTAGTAAGAGAACGCATTATTTTTCTACTCTTGCTAGATTTTAGTACCTTTTTCTTAAAAGCATAATATTCTTCATTATCTATTATTATTTTATAATGAGATTGAAACTTTATAATATCCCTAGCCAAATAACCTTTGTCAAGTAGCCTTTTTAATAGTGTTTTTATTGTACTTTTATGCCATCCATACATCTGTGTTATATCTTTTACAATTTCTTTTTTAGGCATTTTAGAATCTTTTTTCCATAAATACTCCATTACTATTAATTCTGCTCTTAATAATTTTTCTACTAACATTTCTTCTTTCATCTTATGTCGCTCCCTCATTCAGTCTAACTTAAACTA
>NZ_JRHN01000053.1 GCF_001299635.1 Clostridioides difficile
AACATCCATACTGAAAAACCTACTCCAAGTATCAATAACACTACTGGAATATACTTGTTATCTAACTGTTTATACTTCTTACAACCTGCTCCTATAACATAAAGAGCAGCAACTAAAATTAGCAACTGCTCAGGTATAAAACTTATTAAATTATCCATCTCTTAACCTCCTAATTAATTAAAATATTCCTCTCTGTATTGCAAATATAAAGAATCCCACAAGTGTTGTAATCATTGTTCCAATTAGCCACTTTAACATACTTGTAAGTGAGTTTAAGTTCTCACATAGTGCCTTTAACTCTGCTTTAGACTCTATATTTGCTACTTTTAATTCGTCTATTTCGTCATTATGTTTATTTATTGTTACTTCATGTCGTTTCAAATGGTCTTTGAAAAGTTCTTCATTCATGAAAACCTCCTTATTTGTATTAAAATAAATCATATCTATTATTCTATTGCTATATAAAAAAAACTTCGTGTACTCTGATTTGCAACTGGTAAATACATTTTTTTATCTTTTTCAAAATCTTCAAATACAGCAGAACTATTTGGATTAAAAATCTTTGAATATCTTCCATGTGAGCCTGATGAACTGTAAGAAGACACAGTAAATATCAAAAGATTTCTTTCTTTACAATTAATATAAAATACACTTTCATTTACTTTATCATCTGCGCCAGAAAGTTCTGAAACAGCAAAAATAAACGAAGGCTTAAACTCAAGATTTGGTATTGGAATATAATAAGCTGGTTCTGTTAAATTATCAATTTTTTTAAAAACTTTCATATCTAAGACTATTTCACTCATACCAGTTATAACTCTTTTTCTATTTCCAATAAGACTTGCCAATTCTGCGAAAGTACTATCTTTTGTAGCTATTGAGCCGATAGCGGTTGCAATTAACTCTTTCCCGTTATCGGCTTCTTGAAAAGCCGAATCTGCTCTATCTATACATTCTTTCAATGCTCCCTCAACATTTTCACTAGCGAATTTATTCTCTGTGTCTTCTATAGTTACTTTCTTTGCTTCTAAAACAAGATTTCTAACTTTATTAACTAACTCTTTGAAAGTCAATTAAATCACCTCTTTCCAATAAAAAAAAGAACCTCTATATCGTTGGTTCTACTGGTGTTTCTTCTTTATTTAATAAACTTGTTAACTCTAAATATTGTTCTTCTGTAATTCTATTTACTGCATAGAATACATCCATCTTGTGTTGTAAATCCTCTTTGGTACTATAGTTTTTTTTGTTCTATCATTAATTTTAATAAGTTATACATATTAACTCCTCCTAGATATTGTTATTTGATTTCATATTTACTACTTCAAATGCTGTGTTTACTATCTCACTATCTCTATTTTTGTTTTCTTCTTTTAACATACTTAGTTCTTCTTCTAATGCTTTTAATCTCTTTTGTTCATCTGTTAAAATAACTTCTATATCTTTGACGACAGGTTCTTTTGTGATTGGATTTATTGACTCTATATACTGTTTACTATAGTCTATACTTCCAAATTCAATATCGATATAATTTAATTCTGTTATTATATCATGCTCTAATATATCTCCTGCTGCTTCACCTGTTTGTATCCATACCTTACCTGTTTGGTCGTAAATTATTCTATTTCCTCTATTCATTCTATCACCTCATTTTTTATTCAAAAGCATACCATGTAAACCCTTCATCACCAGAACTACCTATTGTAAGAATAGGTAAGACTATTTTTTCATCACTATATTTAATTTGACCTGCATCTAAAAGAAAATTTCTGCCTTCATCACTAGTTGTAAATGCAGGAACTAAATATTCATTTTTTTTATATATAACATTTGAAGAATATTTGAAACTACTTATATTGTTTCCAATTACTATTACTAATGTTGGTTCAAATGCTAGATTGATTATTTCTGTACTATACATTTTTTCAGTCTCACTGCTTTTGTATTTTTTAAAGTCAATAAATCTTGTTAACATAGAAGAAGTACCTTTTGCCCATCTTTTTCTTTGACTTAACTGATTGGTCAACTCTGTTATCCTATTTTGCAACTCCTCAACACTAGCATCTGAACTATCAAAAGAAGTCTTTATTTTTTCTGATAACTCAACAAGTGTATTATTTAAATTGGCATCTATATTTTTAAGTGCCAAAGTATTTATAATACTTGTTTTACCAACTTTAAATCCTGTATTTACCTCAACTAATTTTGTAGATATATCATTTAAATTTACATTTTCGGGTAATGGCATTATATTCTTACTTATACTTAATACTTTTTCTACTGTAGCATTTGCACTGTCTGTAACGACTATTTTAAGTGTGTGTAGTGCATTATCTTCTAATGTATAATTGATTGTTTTTTCAAGAGTTAAATCGGTTGTGATAGTTTCTTTTAATACATCATCTATAAAATATTCTATTTTAGTTAATAGTGTAGGGTCTGTGTGGTCTACTTTAAATGTTGCTTGTGTGGAGTTATAAGATGAGATAGTTAAAAAAGGCAATGCTTGAAGTAATGTTATTTTTGCACGACCATCTGAATAACCACTTACAACAGTAGTATTTCCACCTATTTCCATAACTACATTCTCTAAATAATATTCAGAAGTTGGTATATATCTTGGAGGTTTATAACTGTCTTTAGTTAATACATAGCCACTTCCTCCACCACTTCCCCTTCCAGAACTATCGGCACAAGCACCACCAAACCATCCACCACCACCACCTGTATAAATTGAAGGATTATTATTTTTAGCTCCTTTACCAAATAAACCATCACATTTACCATCATCAGTAGTGCCACGACCACCCTCGAATTGTGTACCACCATGAGAAGGTTCTCCATTCCAACCTCTACCAGGCATACCTTTTAAACCACCACCATTGCCACCTCTATATGTGTCTGCCGTTCCACCACCACCACCTGCAACAATTATCCTAGATAACAAACCTTGTTCGTTATCCCATTCACCACCAACAAGTCTTATATCAGTAGCTCCACCACCAGAAGCACTACTACCACTACCGCCACCATTAAATCTATAATCTTTTCTACCATCTAAACCAACATAAAGATATAAAGTAGTTTCTTTTTTTAACGTTATTTCACCACTACAATAACCACCATAACCATAATAAAATCCACTTTCATAAGGAGTACCTCTTGTACCACCTCTTGCACCCCAACATTCAAATTTATATTTACCAGGTTTAATGGTAATATTTTGTTCTCCATTTGAAGCATTAAAATTCCATTCAGTTTGCATATTATCACTCTCCTTTCTAACAATAAGTTATTAACTCATTTACACTAGTTGCAATGCTGGATAGCCCACCATTTACTTTTTCTTCTAAATTAACGAATCTATCCTCAATCTTTTTAGATGAATAAGTAGTCATTTCAGATACTCTGTTATCATCTACTGTAGCATTAATAAAATGAGTTTCTGCATTTCCATTAATAACATAAACATGCAATTCAGTTTTTGTTTCACTTCTAACCTCAATAGAATTATCATCTATAATTTTAAAGTTTGTAACTACATTTTCTTTTGTAGTAGCATCTATAATATTTACAACTATTCTTTGTGTCAATAAGTTATGTGTTACAGTTGCTTTAAATCCATTTTCTGTATCATCCACCCAATCATCAATTGTGACTCTTTGAGTATATGCCACATTTGAACCACCTGCGATTAATTGGTCAATCTTGATATTTTGTTTCTCATTTTCTGTGTCAATTCTAGTGTTTAACTCTGTTTTAGCAGTTTCTATGTTGCTTGTTAACTCTGTTTTAGTTGTATCTATTTTACTATCTAAAGTTTGTATATCTTTTAATGTTGCCAAAATGACAGTTGGGTCTATTTTTAGATTAATGTTAGCCACATTGGATACAACTAATATTACTTTTATTAATAGTTCTTTTACAGTACCCGAATCTGCTTTAGGTTTGTACGTCGCTGGATAACTAGAAATAGCTAATAATTGATTTTTAGAATCAAACAGTCCAACTTCCCTTATTTCAAATCCTCCGACATCCCCTGGTATGAATTTTTGCATTACTACCCAGTTCGGATTGTCTTTATCTGATTGTGCATGTTCAAGCGTACTTTCCCAAACTACATTTTTTAGAGCTGTTTGGCTCTCTGTTGGAGTATAAGAAGTCCCTCCGCCATCTCCAACTTTTATTTTTGCAAAATCTACTTTTTCACCTGTGATACTTGCATTTGCTATTGCTGCCTTGCCAATGTCAGTCACTAAAGTAAAATATTGTTGTTCTGCCAACTTTATCACCTCATTTCTATTTTTTAGGATACAATGTTACTTTTTCTAACGCTCTATCATTTCCACTACAAATAGCTATTTCTCCAAAACTTTCTAAATTTCTAGGTACATAAGGGTATATTGTAACTGTTTCTCCTGCACTAATCGTTGCACCTGTATAAAGTCCGCTTTTATCAAATAAAACTCTCTCAAATTTATGTTCAAGATGACATGGTTTTATTTCTTCTATTTTCTTATCTAACTCCAAGATAGTGTTATAACTACAATTATTTGTTATAAAACTAAGTGTAAAACTAAATAGATTACTAAATACCTCTACATCAACATTAGTCTTTGTGTAAGCTTCTGAGATTGCCTTTATAACTTCTATTGTAGTTGTACCTTTGCCACGCATTTTAGCTTTTATATTACTTCTTCTATCTTCTATGCTTAAATCAAATCTATTTTTAATAGATAAAATATTTTCCCAGTAATCGAGTCCCCATGTTGCAGTATCTACAAAGAACTGGTCAAAAGTATCGTCATATGTTTCTCTAAGCATCTCTAGTTCTATGTCATAAGCTTCTTGTATTTTTCTTGTAACATCATTGTTATAAAATTGAGGCAGCTTATCAATTAACTTCATTAAGCTACCACCTCGCTAAATTCAAGAGTCGTAACGCTTGGGACTTTGTCTTCTTCAAAGCTTATATTTTCAGCTTTATTATTTAAAAGTAAATTACTAAAATCATGTAGACCTTCTACACTTGCAAGTATTGCACTTACTTTAGTGTAAATTATTTCTTTATTAACATTTATTAAATATCCATTAATGCTTTCTAAAAAACTTTCTTTTACAAAATCTAGTGTATACCCTGCTTCTAATTTTATAGTTGCACTTATATTTATATTAAGTGGCGAAGGTGTTGCGACTGTCAGTGTACATCCTATTGGCATTTCTGCCTCGATATGCTCTCTGCATTTAGTTATTATTTCTTCTTCAACAGCTTGATTATTTTGACCAAATAATAAAACCTTAACTGTACCTGCACCATCCCATCTTGGATAAACCTTAGCCTTATATACGCCATCAACCTCTAAAGCCCATTCCTCATAGTGTGCTTTATTTCCACTTGTAGCTTGATTTTTCTGTATTTTATAGAATCTATCTTTCAATTCTTCGTCTGTTTCTATTTCTGTACCACCTTGAAATGTTAAATTATTATAAATTCTTGTTACGCTAGCTATTTCGTCTTGTAACTTAAATTCAGTACTTGCAGGCATATTATATCTAATACCAATTTCTAGCGCTTGTACAGGGCTTGTATTTTGTTCGATTTCCGAACTAATTATTATATCTTTAATTACTACAAATAATAGCTCATTGTAAGAAATGATTGCTCCGTTTGGAATAACTGTCCCGACTTTTCCCTCGAATGTCACTTCTCCTGTAGCTTCTGTTCCTAGTTTTCTATACACTCCAAATTCATTTACTCTCTTATCTAAAAAATCATCGAAGTTATCTTCTATAAAAGCTTTCTTATGAAGGTATGAAAGTTCTATATAGAATTTTGCTAACTCGGTATTGATTGGAGATACCATGTCACTTAAAAAAGACCCTTCTCCTTTGTAAACATCTAGGTCTATATTGGATAGAGTTCTGTTTTTAACAACATCATAAGTTTGACTACTATACATTAACTTCCACCTCCCCATAAATTGTGTTTATGACTATGTCTATACTTAGTAAATCATCTGTAAATTTTGTGTTTACGACATTAACATCTAATATATATGGATTAACTAGTAAAGACTCTTTTATATACCTAGATGCTTCACTTTCTGTAAGACCTTTACTATACTTTTGACCCACAAGTTCCATGAGCTCTGTTCCATATCCCCAGCTATAAATTTCATGCTCATACCTATTTGTTTTAATACACTTGTATACCCAAACTTTGATAGCTTCATTTCCTTCAACAACTTTAAAATCTCCATTTTCTAAAATAGGCTCATCTTTTTCAAAATTCCAAGCCACTTCTCTGAATAATTCTAACTCTTTTTCTTTTGATATTTCGTAGTCTGCTGGTACTCCTATAAATGGGAATATTGTACTCATTATAAGCTCACCAACTTACTTACAATAGCAAATTTATCACCTATCTTAAACATTATTACTGTGTCCTCTTCCTCAAAAGTATCTATAAACGGATTTTTTATTTCATGTTTATGTTCTTGACTTGTTTCTGTATCAAATAATTCTATCTGTCTATCAAGTATCCAACTATCTATTAAAATATCTTCTTTTTCTAATATAATGTTATTTACCTCTATTTTTAAATTAGGTAATTTATCTTTAACTTTTCCAATAAAAAAAGAAGGTTCATTGTAATGCTTTCCTTCTTCTCTTATTATTCCTATAAATTCATTTATTGGATTAGCCACTATATCACCATCCTTTTTACAAATATCGTCTGACGTGTGTGTATGCTTTTCCTTTTCTGTATGAGTCAACAGACTGTATTTTTACCACATCACCAGTTTGCGGCGAATGTATTATCTGATTATTTCCAATGTACATAACAACATGATTGTTACTTCCTCCACTGACCCTACACAATAAATCTCCTGGTTTCCATTTGCTTCTGTCATTCAAATCAACAGCTTTCCCTGCCTTGCTTTGCGCAGAAGCGGTACGAGGAATACTTATGCCTATTTTTTTATAACACCATTGAGTAAACCCACTACAATCGAATGTATTCTCCCCAGTCGCTCCCCAAACATATTTACAGCCTAGCTTGCTTTTTGCTATACTAATTAATTCTTTTGCTTTTCCTGTAGCATTTGTATATCCTGTACCATCACCTATGATTATCGTTCCCTTCTTTCTTCCAAAATCATAACATTCTTTTTCGCTAGACATTAATATATCTATTTTATATACTCCATTTACAACCTTTATAACTCCTCCACGGTCTGTAACTGTATATGTCTTGTTATCTATCTTTGTGCCAGTTCCTTTGACTTGAATTTTTGTCTTAAATTTAAGTTGTGAAGGTGCAGCACAAGTATTATTCGAAGGTACAAGTCTTTTATTATCCATTGCTTGATAATAACCTCCTTGAAGTGGGTCATTTGAAGGATAATAAGCTGTAAATTCCGCTTTTACTTCTTTACCATTTAAAGTACCTTCGCCAGTTAAATCTGAACTTTCCTCTTTCTGTTCATCTTGTCCTGCTGTCTTTTCATCCATGATATTTTGAAAATTCAAATCTAAATCTATCTCATAATTTCCATTACTATCCCAATTATGCTTATCTGTGTCTATATAAAATAGTCCTACAAGTCCTGTATAGCTATCCTTAACCTTTACACCTCTACCAGTTATACAAGTCACGTCACCATATCCTTTCAGATTGCAAGTCTGTTCTATTCCTTTAAACTCACTTTCTATATCTGTTGTACTATTTTCTTGTTGTTGTATAACTTTTTGCATGATTACTCCAACATCTTTAAAAATTTCATTGTCAATTTTTTCGCTAATTTTATTACCATACTGGTCTACTACTATCACCTTATTTTTTACATTTTCCATACTTTCTGAAAAACTAGTATTTATAAGATTTGAACCTTCTTCAAACATAACATTTAGTGTAACCGTGCCTTTTTCAATAACGTTAAATTTATCTACACTAGACTCTATCATATACTTTTTTTTAGTTGTCTTACTAGCTTCTGTATATGCACTCATTATAGTATCATAGCCAGTTACACCAATAAACATCTTAGTATATTTAACACCAGTTTTAGGTATGTTTCCTATTGCAAATTTATTGTCATTAAAAACTTGTTTTGCAATATCTTCAACCAACTTATCTTTAAAATTGTATGATACTTCGCTTTGAGTTAATAAAAAACCCATGTCTTTTGATGTGAAGCTGATGCTATTATTACTGGAGTCTTTAGACCTGTTAATTATCATTCCTCTAAATATCTCTTTATCATCTACATAAAAACAAACTGTACTAGCTATTGGTATATCTATCTGTCTAAAATTAATATCAGAAGCTGACTGGACTATAGAAAACTCTAATGTCCTTGATGGGGACTTATAATCACCTGACCATGTAACTTTTTCTACTATATCGGTTATGTTGTATATAGCTCCATTTTTTATATGGACCTGTAATTTTATATTATTAATTAAGACCACCTCACTTGCTCTATACATGTAAAAACACCACCAAAAATGATAAAATATATCATGAGAGGAGGTGTTTTCATATGTATCATTTTGAAAGTTTAAGTAATTACTGTTCTGTTATAGATAGACAAGTTTCTACTGATTCTAAATATTTTGAAACTCACACAAGTAATGATAAAAAACTAATTGATTTTAGTTGTTCACATTCAAATACTTGTAATTTATCAGATGAAAATAAATGTGAGTTACTTCAAAAAGCCCACAACAAATATAGATAATTACTTTACTTTAAAATTTTTAAATGGAGATAATTTTAAATCAGTCAATTTACTTAACTTTAAAAAAGTATCCCAAAAATCTGATTCTCTATTATCTCCAAAACATTTATCTAAGTGTTTACAATCTTTACAAGGGAAATCTAAGTCTTTTTCGTTGTGCATGAAGCTTTTTATAGCTCCAATTTGTATAAACTTACCTATACAATACAAGTCTTTTTCTGAAAGTTTTATTTCTTCTTGCATAATAACACCTCTTTCACATTTCTAATCTGTAAAACCTGTGCCTAGACACATTCTTACTCCTGTAATTTTTGATAATTTTATGAATGTGTCCCAGTGTGCATAACCATATCCACTTTTAAAACATTCTCTTTCATACTTACAAGTTTGGCAAGGGTCTAATATATCATGTTCTTCTCTAAAACATCTCTTTATAACGTTTATTTGAATATGTTTTGCCATACAATATAAGTCTTTTTCTGTCAAATCATCTTTTGTTAAACCATTACTTTGTGGTATTATTCTTAATTTCTCCAACTCTATCACCTCATCTATGGAATTACTAACACCCACCCATCTTTTATTAGGTCAGGATTTTTAATTAATTTTTTATTAGCATCATAAATTTTCTTCCATAAATCCCCATTGCCATAATATTTTTTTGCCAAACTCCAAAGACTGTCACCCTTGCCTACCTTATGAGTCTTTTGTTTACCTTTAACTTCAAATCCTTTTGTAAGTGGCACATCTTTTGTTGATGATAAATCTGTACTTGCACTAGTTGTATTTACTTTAGGTATCTGTATTCTTTTATACTCTTTTAAATTTAAAGTGAAATATACATCTCCTGTACAGTCTTTTTCTTCATATTTAAAACTGTCTATTATTACTTCCATATTTATATTTGTTTCTGTAACTGTAAACCTTAATATAAAGCCTTCATTCATCCATTTTTCAATCTTATTTACACAGTCATAAGGTGAGGCGAATCCTGTATAATCACAATAACTTGCTTCACTTTTTGGAAAGAAACTAGATATTTCTGTAGTTCTTAAGCCTACACCTCCAAATACTGCAATTTCCCCTGTTTTCAAGATATTTGAGGTATTTACTATTGCCTTACTGTTTATCTCAAAAGAGCTTGGAAAAACAGGAAATCTAAAGGTGTCATTTGCTTGTCTAATCCACATTTCCAACTACATCACCTCTTTTAACTAAAACTATTCTAAGCTTAATAGAAATTCAGCTTCATATTTTATAACTTCCTCAAAAGCTAAATCTATTTTTCTATAAACATTTACACTTTTTCCATAAAACTTACTTGAGTATTTTTCTGTATTTTCAATTAAATCTTTTCTTGCTTGTAATAATACTTTTAACCTTGCCAAACAAGCATTAAATTCTATATCTCTATCCATATAATCACTCCTTATATAATAAAAGCACCTACTTGTTAAAGTAAGTGCTTTATATATTATAAATTTAATAATTCTTTTTTCTTAGCATTAAATTCTTCTTCTGTAATTGCCTGCATATCTAGCAATTCTTTTAATGTTTTTATTTGCTCCAACGGGTCATTATTTTGTTGAACAGTATCATCGTTTTGTTTTTCTAAATCTTTTTGATTTCCATTTTGAATTACTGAAAATGTAGACAATATCTCTTGTGCAATATTATAATTAGTCTTATAAACAAAAGATGTTTTCTTAGTTGCTGAATTAATTAAATCTATATATGTCGCAGGCATATTTAGATTATTTAATGTTATTTTTATTTTTAAACTATTTATAATAGCCTTAGTTTCTTTTTTCCCAGTTACTCCTCCAACTACAGCTCCTACGCCTCCAAATAAAAGTCCTCCAGTTAAAGCTCTGCCCAATCCACCTTTTATCAATGTCTCTCCATCTTCTAGTAATTCATAGTCAATAACATCATTAAATGATAAAACTTCTTGAGCTAATTTCCCAAACTTATTAGGAATTAAAAATTTTTTCTGTGGTTCATCTATTTCTAAATAGGTTCCTATTTTTTTAGTTGGGTTAAAGCTTTCCACTTCTTCTGTTCTATTTTCATTTTTTTTAATAACATTTACAACATCTTCTTTTGTTATTTCTTTATTTTTCTTACCTAATGTAACTAATCCAATACCACATTTATCAACACATTTTTTACAGACATATCCATCTTTTATTTTAAGCCTACAAGATTGGTCTTCTCCACAAACAACACATATTTCATTTTTACTGAATAATCCCATATTTATCCCCCTAAAATATAATAATTATACTACGATTATAGCATATACTGGTATCTTTTAGGAGAAATATGTCTATACACCTCCTGCTAAATTTAACTTTATTTCATTAACTAACATCTTAGTTAATTTAGCCATATCAGCTTCTTCTTTAACTGTAACACCACCTAAGTTTATATTTATAGTAATATCATTACTTTCTTTATTATTAGTAGTCTCGCTATTAGTTTTATTAACAGTATTTTGCTGAGTTCTTTGTGTTATAGCTTCTTTATACTTACTTGTATAGTCACTTTCTTCAATTTCTTGTGGTTTGTACATTCTCTGAGTTAAATTACTAACTACATTGTCAATATTGCTCTTCAAACTTGGTAATTCTACTTTTATACCTTCCCAAATTCCTAAAGGGAGGAATCTACCTACTAAATCTCTTAATTTCCAAGAAGGTGAATGTACTCCAAATCCATTTTTAAATCCATCTATTACACCCTTTGCAAAATCATTTACTTTTCCTTTTAACCAGTCACCAGCTCCAGTTATACCATTCCATAACCCTTTAACAACATTTTTCCCTATGTCCAAAACTTTTTTAGGTAGTGCTTTTAAAGTGTCCACTACTGTGTCAACTAACTTTTTAGCTCCTTCTCTACCCTTGGTAGCCATTTGGTTTCCCCAACTCACTACTTTTTGAACTGTATTTGTAAGCCAAGTCCAAACTCTGCCAGGTAAGGTTTGAAAAAACACTACGATATTATTAATAATCATCCTAGCATAAATTTGAGCATATGCTATCATAGCCATACCCCACTGACCTATTTTTTGAACTGTATTCACTAACCAAGTCCAAATTTTATTAGGAAGTTGAGCAAAGAATGTTCCTATATTATTAATCCAAATAGGAACATTTGTAACTAAATAAGTCCAAACAGAAATACCCCAAGACATTATTTTTCCTAAAGCAAATCCTAATCCATAGCCAATTCTTGCAGGTAATTGCCCAAACCATACTCCGATGCTGTTAATCCACATTGGAATTGTTTGAGTAAAGAAAGCTACAATGGCATTCCAACCATTTACAAAAGCTTGTTTTATATTATTCCACATTTCTACAAACCATTGACCTGCACTTGAAAAATTTGTGCATAAGTCATTCCATGCTTGTGGTATAGTTTGAGTGAAAAAATTACATATATCACCCCAAACCTTTGTTGCTGTTTCTTTTATATTATTCCAAGCATTTATAACAAAATCTCTAAAGCCCTTGTTTGTATTCCACAAGACTACAAGTCCTGCTACGAGAGCGGTTACTGCAATTACAGCAATACCAATTGGACCTCCTAGCAAGGCACTAGCTTTTGCCAATAATAACGTCCGAGCTTGTGCAAGAGCCATTTTTCCAGTTAATACTCCAACAAGAATTTGAAACCCACTTAAAGCCACACCTGCTCCTGCCATTCCAACCATGTAAACTCGTACTGCTAATTCAGCTGCAATCCATGCATTTTTCAGAGCTACAATACTTTTAACTGCACTAGTCATGATAGATGCTGTTTTTATACTTACAAAAATACTTGCAATAGTAGGTCCATTTTTTAAAATCCAACTAAGGCTTTTAATCATTGTTGGTAGTGCCTTTGTTGCAATTTTTATAATTGCAGATGTTAAATCTCCAAAAGATTGTGCTATTTGTGAAATACCTACTTTGAGTGACCCACTTGAAAATTGCTTATCTAAGTCACTTAAACATTTTATTCCTGTTTCGGCAGCATTTTTAAGAGGTTCCTTTAGTTTACTATATATCTCTATACCTAGATTTTTGAAACTTTCTTTTAATATTCCTACTTTTGATTCTAAAGTATTAGACATTTTAGAATATGCACTTCCGACAACATCAGCTTGTGTAGACATAGCTTTTAAATTATTAGTATATTGTTCTGAATTTTGACCACTAAGTGCGAGTGCAGCTTTCCCTGCTTCAATACTTCCAAACATATCTATTAAACTCTTTTTATTCTTTTTAGCACTTCCATCCATGAGATTTAAAATTTCATTAAGAGGCACTCCTGCTTGCATTAATTCTTTAAAAGATTTTCCTGCGTACTTAGTCCCTTTTGTTGCATCTAATAAAGACTTGTTTGCTACTGTACCAGTTTTTCCGAGTTCTGCAAGTAGACTATTTAATTGTGTTGTTGCTTGTGCCGTGGGTGTACCTTGTGCTGTCATATTAGCAAGTGATGCTCCTACCTGTTCAAAACTAAAACTCATTGCAGATGCAGTTGGAGTTACTTGTGCTAATGTTGCTCCTAATTCCCCAACAGTAGTAATCCCTTTATTTTGAGTCTGCATCATAACTTTGTGTACTCTATCCGTTTCCGATACATCCATTTTATAAGCATTTAATACTTTTGCAGTAGCAGTTAAAGCAGTATCTATATCTGTAAATCCTGCTTTGGATAATTTAGCATTTTTAGTCATAAAGTCCATTGCTGAGCCCATGTCTTTTGTGACAGGAATACCCGAAGATAAAGCATTATATAGACTTTCTCCAATTTGTGTTGCCGCAATTCCTGTATTTTTAGACAATTCTAATACTTTATTATTCAAGTTTTCTGTATCTACTTTAGTGTCTCCAAACATTGTCGAAGTTTTTGTCATTGCAGTTTCAAATTCTGCACCCGCTTTAGATGCAGAAACTAATCCTGCTCCTATCCCAGTCACAATTCCTACTCCTGCTATTTTAGCTGCATTGCTTACTTTTCTAAATTGTTCTTGTAATCTCTCTTGTGCTTGTGATGTAGAATTTGTTTGACTTTGAAGGGCTCTAGTAGCTTCTCTAACTTGTCTTAGAGTCCTACTCGCCTCATCTCGCATTCTTATAACAGCTTCTAAGGCTCTGCTTCCTGCTGACATACTCTAAAGCCCCCCTCCTAGATGCTTTATCTCTTCTATTCTATCTTCCATTTCTTCATACATGAAAGCTTTAACTATGCGTTTTTCTCCATGTTTAAGTTTTAAAAAAACAGATGGCATCATTCCTTTGTATCTGAACATCAAATACATTAAATTAACTTCGCCATCTGTTTTTATTAGTTTTTTATTTTTTCTTCTATTCTCTTATCTTTTTCAGAATTAGATTCGCTATATCCGTTTAACTCACATATTTTGTTATATAAATCATTTATTTCACCTGCTAATAACATTTTTCTTAGTAATTCTCTTGGTGTTGGAGATTTAAAGTGTTTCAATAACTCTTTATCTTTAAATGTTTTGCAAGAAGCTAATATAATATTTGTTTTCATTTTAAAGTTGTCTAAATCCTTCAATGAACCATTCTCTATTTTTAGCCCACTCGATTGCAATTCGTCAAAAGTCTCAGGTTCTAATGCTGTACACTCAAAAGGTAACTCTATACCTACTTTTTTACAAAATATTTTATATGTCATACTTGGCATTTTAATTTCGCCTGCATCCATTTTGAGCAATAATTCCACTATATTCTTCACTTCTGTTGCTTCTTTTTTCTCCATTATTTCTTTTTCTAATTTATTTTCACTCATGTTTTTATTCTCCTTATTTAATAATCGTTTTATATTTCATCTAAAAATTCATAATCTTCGAATGTGAAAGAAAATTCTTTTTCTCCTTCTTTTCCTAGTTCCCAATCTATAAGTGGTAGGTTATCAAAACTTACACCAGTTACACAAACTCTTTCTGCTCCTTTGGCATCTGGGTCAGCAAGTTTACTAATGACAGTAAATTTTAATTCTTTTCCTTCTTTTATAACTTGAGTCCCATATTTTAATAACTTTGAGTCTACATGGTGCATAGTCAAAGACCCTTCTGCACTAGCATCTATTACTTTTTGACCTTTAATCATTTTGCGTGGTTTAGCTATTTCAGCTTTATTAAACTTTATTTCAGCTTTCATGCCCTTACATTCAGCTAACTGTACATCATCCAACCAAACCTCTCCATAAGTCCCATTTATAACATTTTTACTTTCAAAACTTGTCGCCATTTTATCACCTGCCTTCTACATTTGAACTCTTATATTTATATCTTCCATCGCATCTACTAATTTTAAATTTATTAAATAAAATCCGTTTGAACCTGTACTTGCTTCTTTTATCTCATTTTCTTTCATCTTACTTGTATCTATTTTTTTACCTTCCAAATATTCTTTTTGCTTTTCTAAGTCAATTTCGACTGTAAAATTAGAGTCAATTAATTCTTGTCTTGTTAATTCAGTTAAATATGACTGTACCGCTACTATGAATAAGCATTTATTGTCATAAGTGTTAGGACATTTACGTAAATACTTCTCTACATAAACATTTTTTATATCTTTGCTTATTAAATCTTTTGTATCAACAAGCTTAATTTTCTGAAATATTTCTCCTTTTTCTGTTGTTAGGGTTGTAAGTGAGTTTACACCTCTAGCAATTCTAATCTTGCCTGATAGCCTTCTTAAAATCAATTCTCCTGCCTGCACTTTAGCATCTGCGCTAGCTTTATCTATCTTTACAATAGACTCAATTTCATCAAGAGGTGCATAAGTAATTGATTGTGTGTTTGGTGTAGAGGCTATAAGAGAAGCAATACGTGGCGTGTATTTTTCTGCTGTTATTTCTTCACCATCAACTACTACATTTTCAGTAAAATTAATAATTGCTTCATTGTCAGCTTTGATATTTGCAAGAACCGCTTTAGCCTCTGTGCTTTCTTCCTCTCTTATTTTCTTAATCCAATTTACAATTGCTTGTTTTTCTGCTTCTATAGCTTCCGGCATACATAAGTAATTAAATTCTACAGATTCTAATTCTTCTAGTATATCCTCAACTTTTCCATCTTCTGTGAAAGTGCTTATAATAACTTTACTTGGTTTTAGTATCTTCTCATTGTCAGTAGAACCCATAAAAGCATATTTTATATATTTTTTATTAGAATCACTTAACGATATTGATATATCATCTTCGCTTGTAAGCTCTTTATACATCTTTGTTGTATCTTTCAATACAATTACTACTATTCCAGCTCGGGAACGTTGTATAAAGCTTGTAGCTAACTCTTTAAACTCTATATTTATGTTAACTAATCCAGCCATTTAATCACTCCTTCCTTCAAATCTTATATTTAGTCAAATCTCATATTTAGTTCTTCCATCAACTCATGTTTTTCTTCTTCAAAATAAATTTGTTCATGATAATTTATAGATATAAGAAATTGAACATAATTTCCTATCTCATCTTTTTCTATACTTCCACTTTTCTTACTGAAAGTTAAATATCTGTCTTTTACTTTTATATTTCTAGTGAATATGTTCTCTAATTTATTTAGAATGTCGAGTAAATCTGTTTTCTTTTTTCCCCATTTAGGCAAATATTTTATATCAACTAAGAAGCTTTTTATATCAGTTTTTTTAGTCGCTGTCTGTACCATTTCTGGCAATATCTGCACAAAAAAACAAGACTTTTTATTGTCTTGTATGTTATATTCTCCTACAACTATAGTTTCTTTAAAATTATTATCTATAGTTTTAGTAAATGAATCTAGTATTTCATTATAACTTAGCAACACATCACCTCTAATTCCAAAAATCTATTATTATTTGATTTAGTTCATTGTCAATTATGCTACTCATTTCATCAACACTCCTTGCCAACATAAACACACCTGGCACAAAACTTATTCCATCAGGTTTAGGTCTGTAGTTTTCGCTAGTTCCTGTTCCTTGTCTAGTTCTATGCCCATATTCTAAATGATAAATATACTCAACATTGTTTGATACCACACTATCAAATAAACTAAGCTCTTTATACTTCCAGCTCTTTCTAGCTGTTCCTCCATCTATTTCAGCAACAGGTGTCTTAGGCTTTACTTTTCTAAGTAGTTGGTTGCCTATATTATTTTTAGCTCTTCTTAGATTCTTAGCCATTTCCTTTTCTTCTCTTTCAAAATCTCTTATCAAATCATCTAGACTATTAAACTCTATCATTAGTATCTTTCTTTCAAAGTTAGATTAGTTTGTAGGTGACTTAAGTGAGGGAAAGGTTTAGATGCTATAAATGTTTCTACATTTCCGCTTTCTAAAGTTATATCAAGTATATCTCCAACTCTCAAATCCACTTCGGGTCTGCAATATAACTCAAAGGCTGAAATGGAACTTGTCATATCTGTATCTATGATGTTAGTTATATTTCCATTCAGACCACAAGGCACATCTTGTGCAATTACAACATTCTCATCAAAATCCGTAACTCCTGTCTCCTCATTTTTAATACTTACACATCTTCTTATTGTCATTTTACAAAAGTATGTCAATGCTAATATATCTGCTTCTGTCATGTTACCACCTAACTTTTCTAAAATTATTTAAAATATTTTTATCTTTTTGAGATAATTTTATTTCTATTAATTCATCTGTCGTTTTAGCTGTTGCAACATTGTAAGTAACAGAATAACCACCACGAGAAATCGAGCTAATTTTACCATTATCAGTACTACTGACTAATACAGTCTCTTTTAACTTAACAATAACTTTATCCTCTACAATACCTTCAAGAGTATCATTAAGTGTTTCTATATTGCAGTATGCAAGAACTAGAGTAGTATATTTTTTAATGTACAACTTTATTAAATTATCATGAGTATCATCTTTTAAATTTAGAATTAACTTTATATTATCTAGCATTTAATCACCTCAAATAAAAATAGAGAAACTAAATGTTATTTAATTTCTCTATTAATTCAT
This sequence comes from Clostridioides difficile, assembly GCF_001299635.1. Taxonomy (GTDB): domain Bacteria; phylum Bacillota; class Clostridia; order Peptostreptococcales; family Peptostreptococcaceae; genus Clostridioides; species Clostridioides difficile_A. Next base: position 17,750 of record NZ_JRHN01000053.1, read on the forward strand.
CTTTTTTCAGCTTCGAATAACCTTCTATGCCATTTTCTTTTGCTAAGCTTTTCAGTTCTTCAAGAGTTGAATTTCCTATATCAATACTTTTCTTATCTTCTAGTAACTTAAATCCATCTTGTATTAGCTTATCTTTTAAAAAAGATTCTTCTACTCTACGTTCTATATTTTCTTTAATTAATATAAACATTTAAATCACTTCCTAAGCTGTAGGTTTAGCATCTTTAAAATTAGCATATACAGAGTTAACCTTGTTATCAAGGACCCACAATTCATGGTATCTTCTATAGTCCATAGACCATCCATCTGCTGTTTGATTTGTATCAGGGTCAAAGATTCTCATTTTATCTTGTTTTGTAACAGCGATAGGCACATCTATTGGAGCTATTATAAAGTTAGCATCTATTGCTTTTGTCCCTTTTGAATAACCTCCCTCTGTTTGGTTAGAAGAAGTACCATCATTAAGTATTATTGATGAATACATTCTGTTTTGAGGTGTTTTTATAAGAGGGCATCCATCAATTGAAGGTACTTGTGTTTCTATACCACCTTGTATAAAAGTAACAGAAGATAGCTTTTCTAACACTTTTTCTTCTACTGCAAACATACTATCATAATTCAAGTGACAAACTAAAGGTCCATTATATCCATTTTCTCTAATTACTTTTATACCAGCTTTTATCTTATTTATTATTGTACTTGAATTTACTGTGTATCCATATTCAACGTTAGTGTCTCCTGCTACATTCATAGCAGTAGTAGCTAACTTACTTAGTCTGTAAGCATCTATTTCTGGAATAACTTTTAATCTTTGGAACTCTCCCATAATATTTGTTGCAGTTACCAAAAAGTTAGTTTCATCCACATCCATAGAATCTAATGTGAATTTTCTTCCTCTATCTTGTGTCATAACCTTAGTTTCATATTCAAATTTAACATCTCCATTAACATAAGCATCAGACGAACCTCTTGCATAATCACCCAAGCCATCTGTAGAAAGCTTACCTATTTTTACTTCTTTTCCCCCTGTGTATTTTATTTGTTTTGCGTTAGAATCCATCCATCCAGTTAATAATTCTTGTGTTACTTGTTTGTCTAAACCTTGTTGTAGAGCTTGCCCATACGCTAATATATTAGCCATATAATCATCATCCTTTCTTAATCACATTAATTTATTTAACTCCTAATATTTCATTTACCATCGCTTCCATATTTACATTCTCGTTTGTTTCTCCACTACCACCTGGTACATACTTGTAAAAAGACTGTGCATTTGTTTGTTTAGCAGTTTCAGTAACATTAGATTCAAACAAATCTTGGTAGCTTTCTTGTAATTCTTTTAATTGTTCCTCTATGCCTGTTATTTTGCCATCCTCACCCACACTTATTTTTTCTAAGTCAAACTTATTTGTTAATAAATCAGTATGCTTAGCTTTGTTAGTTAATAAAGCTTTCTCAACAGCACTTAATTTTCTTGTCTTTATACTCTCACTTTGTATTCTTTCAACTTCTAGTTTATGATTTTCTTCTATCTTTTTAATTTCTGTTTGATGCTCTGTTTTAAGCTTCTCAATATCCTCTTGAGTCATTTTACCATTAAAGCTTTTTATAGTCTTATCTGCTTCTTTTAGCTGCTCATTCACTTTATTAAAAGTTTCTTTAGGTACTGCATGTTTAGGAAATTCAGCATTAACACTTTTTAATATTTCCTCGATATCAAGCTTATTTTCTTCGATTTTAATACCTTCTAATATTTTTCTTAACCATTCCATTAATCATCATCCCTTCTTATTTTCTCTATAGATTTTTATAGTTGCTCTCCAACTGTGAGAGTTTCTTTGTTCTTTATGCTCTACAACTTTTTTAAAAAGAGCAAAATAAAAAAGCCTTTATAGACTTTTACGTTTTCTTAGTTCATCATTTAATTTTTTCAAAAGTTCATTAGAAACTTTATTTATAGCTACTTCATATTCTTTTTTTAAACTTTTTAGATATATTTTTAAAACCATATCACTTATTAAACTTATAATAAGTATTATGTTTACAACAATACTTATTATTTGTAGTATTAACCAACTCATTTAAATCACCTCATTTTATAAAATAAAAAGCATACTATATATAATCAATTTCATTGTCTTCAATATAATCACTAATTACTATAGATTGGACATTAGACATATTAAACATAACTGTTTTTTCTTCATCTTCAAAAGCTCTCAAACAATCTATATCTGATTGAGAATCAGAAAAACAAGTTACTAATTTATCAGCTATATGTTCTTTAACTATACCAAATATACAATTATTATTTTTAAAATGTATGTCATATTTTTTGAGCTTTTTATCTTCTTTTGAAACTATAAGTTTTTGTGATTTTAATTCTTTAAGTAACTTTTCATTTGCTTCTTCTACACTTTCAGATTTTGATATTGTTGGTATATTTATTTTTACTTCATTTACCTCTTCTCTACCAAATATTCCATTAATTTTTTGCTCTAATTTGCCTGCTGCTTTATTAAATATCTCAATTTCTTTTGTGGCACTTTTTATATTTTCCTCAAAATCTGTTGTATCTAGCCCCAACTTAGCTGAAAGTTCTAATTTATTCTTCTTGTTGTTATCCTCATCAACATATCTATGTTCTTTTTCAATATTTTCAGTATAGTTTCTTATATCCTCAATAGTTGCAGTATATTCAACTTTTTGATATATATCATCAAATAATTCAAAGTTGCAAGAGTTTATTTCTCCATGTGAATTTCTGATTATATAATCATCAAGCTCTCCTCTCCACAATCCTCTTTTCTGAGTTTTTATCATCAAAATCGGTTTTTTAATATATTCACCCTCCTGAACATATTCAGTTGAAATAATTTTGTTTTCAACTGCTTCTGATACCCATTTTGGTATTTCTTCTTCGTCTCCAAATCTGAAAACTTCTACTACATCTGATTTCTTCACGAACTTAGCCATTTATTTATTCCTCCTTGAATTTTTACACAATAAAAGCACTTGCTATTTAAACTTAACAAGTGCTCCCTATACAACTTCTATATTTTTTATTACATGTTCCTTGTACCATTCATTATAAGTCAAGTTTGCTGGAACTTCATAAGTTTTACCTTTTGGTAGTCGTGCTGTTCTTGTTTCCTCTTGCTCATGCGGGAAATATGGTATAGTTGTACACCTGCAACGTGGATGCATTGGAGGATAATTTTTTGTTTCTATAGCATCCTTAACTAAAAATACTTTCATATCTACATTTCTACATTTTTCACAAGTATTCCCCTGTAATGTAGCCAAGAATTGATATTTATCTACGTTTTGACTTTTGTATGCTCTTTTATCAGCTTCCCCCATAAAATGTCCATGTTCAGTTTGAACTAATCTTATTGCATTTTCATAGCTAGAGTCCATTTTCTCTGATACTCTATTAGCAATCTTTTTCAAACTTTCCCCTCTTATAACCATCTGAGTAATTTCTTCTTTAATGACTTCACTTAATAAATCTCTGTTTTTCCATATCCTTTGAGAAAAGTTTTTACCACTCCAAGGATATGTAATTATATCCTTTAAAGCTTCTCTATCAAGCTTAGTGAAGCTTACCCCAACACCAACGTGTTTTTGAGTTTCATATATACTCTTATAGTAACTGTCTTTTACAGATTCCTCTAATAACTTTTCTACCCTACTATTTTGAATATCGAATGTATTATATACCTCTTTAGATATTTGATAGAATAATTCTTCTAACCTATTTATTCTACTTTTCATAGCTAATGTATTAAGTTCTAACAGTAATCTTTCATCTTTTGTTTTTTCTATTAACTTAATATATTGTTTAATGTCCATACGCCATGTTTTAAACTCATTATTAGTTAAATATTTTTGTGTTTCTGCATATGTTAAATTGTTTTGTTCACTATACCTATAAAATAGATTAGCAATTTCTTTTTCTATATTTTTCATTGCAATTTTATATTGTTTATCTAGTTCTTTTAATACCTCTTTTTCATCTTTCAATCTTGCATTTAATCTTTGTTTTTCTCTTTCTTTCCAGTACTCAATATTATTCAAATAACTTCACCTCTATTCAGTATTCAATATTATTCAGTAAAGTTATTATAATCATCAGACACTTTTGAAGCTTGTATTTTCTTTTCTTCTAAATAAAGTCTTTCAGCTTCTTCGGGGTCGTCAATCCAAGGATGGTGCCTCAAAATAATTTTAGTTGGTATTATTCCAACCGACTTAGTCGCTATATCTGCATCCTCTAAATCATTTGACATCATATTGCGTGTATATGTTTGTTGTATCTTTTTGTAATCTGTAACACCAAGAAAATATAATATTGCTTTAACTAGTTTATCAAAAGAGGTTCTAAATTCTGTTTCAAGTAATCCACTTTTTAATTCTAACTTTCTATAAAAGAATTTAAGTGCTACACCACTTGCATTCCCAAAGCTCTCAGTATCCTGTTGTAGTCCTTGACCACTTTCATATATTTGCTTTTTCAAGATTTCAAGTGTTATTCTTCGAGCTTCTGTAGGTATTTCTATTTGCATAGTTTTAAGACCACCACTATCTCCTTCGCTGTCTGTTTCGGTTTTTATTGCCTTATATCTCTTTAATTCATTTAAAAATTGTGCTGTATCCTCTCCACCATAATTTTCTAGAATATATATTATCTGTTGTATATCTTCTAAATCATTAGCAAAACCACTCATTATTTTATCATATAAATCTAACACTGATTTATACTTAGATAAGTCGCTTTGTTTTTTTATATTGTTAGCAAATTCAATAAAAGGAACTGAATTAAATCTATGTTGTACTGTTATATGCTCTATTTGAGAACCACAACACGATACTCCAAAGAATTTATATTTATTTAATACTTTATCTGTCCAAAATTCAACATAAGTATATGGTTGTTTCTGTATCTGTCTTTCTACATCTTCTAACTGAACATAGTATCTTATTACAGCTTCTAACTCTCTTTCGATACCATTTTGATATATAGGAATAATTTCTTCTGTATTAACTACGCCATATTTAAATGTTTGATTGATTACCTGTTCCCCACTATATTCTTCATCTATCCAGTAATGCAACCATGCAGTACCACAATTTGATGCTTCTATTGCTAAATTCTTAGCTTTTCTAGTAAACTCATTTCCTAAGACATCTGTAACTTTCTCATTCAATTCTTTATTATTGTCAATGTCAAATAAAACTGGATAAGTAAACATATAGGAAGCTTTTTCATCTACTAGTATTTCATGAAAGTTATGACTAATTCTATTATCAGCATTTCGCAAAGGATTTTCGTCTCTATTTTGAACAACTACACCTTTTTTCAATATATCATTTTCATTATAATAATATGATTTAGCTTGTAATATCTCTTGTCTTCTAGCTATATCAGCACTTATTATTGCTCTTATTTTTTCTAACTCCACATCATCACCACCACCTATATTACTTAAATACTGATAATCCTTGACCTTTTAGTGCCTTTTCTGCAACTCCTGTTATAGCATCTGGTGCATCATCATGTTTGTTCTTGCCCTCTCTCTGATAAGATGTCATAGCCTTATAAAACTCTGTCCATTTATCTCGCCAATTCGGCGGAAAATATATATGTTCCATTACCCAACTACTATTAGATAAGATTCTAGCATTTTTATTTTTAGACTGATGAAACCATTTTATTGTTGTTTTATTACTATTAAATTTCTCTTTCAACAACCTTTGAACACTTCTTGCAAAAGCTCTACCACCATTATTTGACTCTATATCAGCTTTGTTAACTTCATTTTCATAGAACATCTTAGCTGTTTTATATTCTGTTGTTTCCATACTCTCTTTTGTATATAAAACGTCTAATACATATGCTTCTTTGTTATATACTCCATATACAATTGAACATAAATAGTCTGCTCCCTCATCTGCTGTGTCTACATAAGCTTTAATGGATGTAAATAGTAAATTGCCTTTATTATCAGTAGGAAGCTTGTCATATGTCTTAAATTTAGTATATAAACATCCTTTAAGGTCGATAGTTTCTTGCTGATAGTTGGCACTTGCAATGTCTTCGCCCATTGCCCTTACTTTTGATTTATAACTTTTTAGAGATAGCACTTCTTCACAAAGCATATTACCATCTTCCTGTAACGCTTTCATATTAATATGTTTTACTTTCTTACCTTCTTCTTTGTAATGTTCTAATGCTCTACCAGCCAAGTCCTTACTAGACCATCTAGTCATTATGATAATTATTTTTCCATTCTCCTCGAGTCTTGATAGCATAGTATTAGTAAACCAATCCCAATGCTTTTCAAGAACATTCTCATTATAAGCTTCCTCTGCATTTTTAATTAAATCATCTACAATCATCAAAGAACACCCAAAACCTGTCGCTGTGCCACTTGGAGATGTTGCTAAATAATTATTATAACCACCTTCCAATGACCATAAATTCATAGCTCCATCACCATGTTTGATTTTTGTGTTAGGAAATATATCACTATAGATAATAGTGTCTATATCAGCTTTTTCTTCTTGAATAGCATTTCTAACATTCTTTGAAAACATAGTTGAAAGAGTTTCATTATAACTACCAGTCATTATTTTTTCATTTTTATTTTTACCTAAAATCCATTCTACAAATAAACCTGCACTTCTACTCTTCCCGTGCCTAGGTGGCATATTTATAATTAAAACTTCATCATCTGAATAATAAAAATCTTGAAGCTTATTACAGGTTTCAACTAAATACGCTCTATCTTCTTTATAAAAGTTTGGTGCTAATAAATTGCAAAAATAAAAGAACTCACGTCTCGCAAGTTCCTTCTTAGCTTCTAACTGTATTAATCTTTTATCCATCATCTAATTTTGCCAACCTTTTTAATTCCTCTGTAGATAGTTCTTTAAATGGATTCTTTATTGTAATTTCATTAGTTGATTCTACTATTTGTTTATCACGCCATTCAACTGGCTTTCTATTTTTCAACCAGAATATCTGTGCTGTTGTATCTGGTACCACATGTTTAGTTACTCTTTTAGTTTCTTGACCTTCTTCATAGGTTATTTCATCATATTCATAACCTAACGCTCTTTTTAACAAAGCATTTTCAACCTGCCTGTCAATTATTTCTTTTCCCTTTTTTAAGGCATTACAAATATTACTATACTTCTTTTTCCAGTCATATAGTGTTTTGACATTTATTCCAATATTAAATGCTATTTGTTCATCTGTAAGCCCGTCTCTTGCCCATCCTTCAATCTTAATTAACCCTTCTTCTGTTATCCAGTATTCATATTTTGCCACATCACCACCTCGTTTTGTTTGTTTTGGGAATAAAAAAAGAACTCTGGTTAGAGTTCTAATTTATTCAGTTTCATCTTTTTTATCTCTCGTTTCTATTCCTTTAATTTTTTCATTTGGAATAACATCATAATACAAACGCTCTATTAATTTTGGTTTAGAAATCATATCTTCAACTATTAAATTCATCAATTCAAATAAATTTAAAGCTACTTTATTGTCATCATCTAAATCAATTGTACCAGGATGAACAGCTTCATTCCCAACTACTCTTATTATATCTAATACTTTTTGTATGTTTGAATTTAATCCTTTTTTTACAAGATTAGCAATATCATTGTTTATATTTTTGCCGCTTTCTCCAAGTTCCTTGCATAAATACTGCAATGCCAATCTCAATAAAGCAGCAGATGCCTTTGGTGATTTTGAGTAAACACTTCTAGCTTCTTCATAAATCAACTTTACTTGTTCTGGCATATCTTCAGTTGGTGCTACTATAGTAGATTCTTCAGGTAATAACATTATATCATTATACCACAGATGAATATTGCAACAATTTTGGCAGGTTGAAACACCTAAACTTGATTTTTCTTCATTACACACATTTGATGTTGTATTTTTTAAAATATATTTCTTATCATACTTGTAATAATACACTTCATATCTATCCCATTTTTGATAAGCTACTACTCCACAAACTGGACATTTAAAAGTTTCCCCACCATACTTTGGTTCTTTACATTCCATAATCAATACATCCTCCTCAATAAATTATTATATTCTACAACATTAAATAAAAACCTTTATAATTTTGCAAAATATTTAAAAAAACTAAGTTTCAGTAAACTTAGTTTTTTAGGGAGATACATATTATTTAAGGGAGCAAGTTCTAGGAATCGAACCTAGATTAAACCACTACTTGCATGGTGAGTGAGGTTACCAAGCCCCACTCTTTTTAGACCTCTGAATTAAGATACAAAATTATATAAAATTTCGTTCTCAATTTCTCTACTTTTTAGTGTATCCGTTAGATTAATTTGAACATAGTTAGAATTGAACTAACAACATCCTCATGCCCTGCCTAGTCTGTTCATAGTGACTAGGGCAATCCCTTAACCCTAGCCAATTATTTAATTTTGAGAGGGAAATATTTCATTTCCACAATACTATTATCTCATGTCTAAAACAAAAAAACCTGCACATTTTCAGCACTCAAAAGTGGCTATAGTTAATTTAGTTTGTAATCTAACAATTCAAAAAGTGGCTCCTGTTCTATTAATGCTTTCTTTCCAAATAATGCTATTGATATTGAACTTATTGCTTGACCAGCTCTTATACTTAGTTGTCTTTCTTCTAAATGTACAATATCAACTATTTCCTGCCACATTAAGCCATCTATATACTTAAGTTCAATAATTTGCTTGTGTATAGGTTTTAAGTTCCTTATAGCTAAATCTATGGTAGATTTAATTATTTCTGACTCATATAACTCTATTTCTTTTTCTGTTATTAAGTCTGATACATTAACAATAGCATCCTCAATCATATTACTAGTTTTGTTTGTTTTTCCTGTTTTGACACTATCATAACTTATAGCTTTTGTTAAATCTCCAACAGAATTTTCTTTCAACATTTGTATTTCATTTTTTAATTTTATTATATTTGCATTTAATTGTTTATAATTAGAAAGTTGTTTCTTAGTTGCATTAAAAAACTCTTTTTTAGTTTTAGACATACTCACACACTCCTATCAATTATTTATGTTATAATAATATTTGTATATAAAAGTTTTATATTTTTGACAAGTAGGAGCGTGAAGTAATGCTCCTTTTTTCTTTTTGTTAACAATATCTATAAGCATTATATATAGCTAAGTATTTAGCTCGACCATACATAGCATCATTAGAGCAATTATCTATATGTTTAAAACTTACATCTACATAATCTTTAATATTTTCTTCATAATAGTTAACATATATTTCTTCTATTTCATTTTCAGCTTTTCTACTTTTGTTTATTAAGCTAGATATACCTTCAAAGTTGTAAACTATTATCAACTTTTTTACTTCCATTTCTTTTATTTCTCTCATAGCTATTATTGCTGCTTTTATTTCACCTGCTATATCTTTTAATAATAATGCTGCTTTATTTCCTCCATTCTCCCATTCTTCATAAACCATTCCATTAGGTCTACATATAGCAACTCCACAACCATATTTATTCAATTTTTCTGAATAACTTCCACTTATGTATGCTATCATGGTGTCTTTGTCTTGTTTTATATCCTCTAACCCTAAATTATCACCTTCTAGATATAGTTTTGCTTGTTTTAATGAGTAAAATCCTTTATATTCTGCACATGAATAAACTCTCACTTGTTTGTATGCTTCATCCCAATTATCGTATATTCCAGTTTTATGACCTTTTCTAACAGCATAATATTTACTAGTCATTTTATTTAATCCTCCTTAAGTAACATCTTCCAATTCAACTTCAACTCTTGGCTTATCACTATAATATTTACTAGCCACTACCTCAACTATCTGTGTATCATCCTTATACGCTATCTCATTAAGTGCATCAGCCACAATCTTAACAACATTATCAATATCGGGTTTTTTGCTAGGTCTTAACACATTATTTCTTTTCTGTTCTTTAACTTTTTTACTGTTACTTTTAGCTATAGAATAATAGCATCTTAAAGTCATTTTTATATAACCTTCAAAGTAATATTTAACTTTAAATTGATATAGCCACTTTATAAGATTCTCATAATCTTTAGTTTTCTGTGGAGTATGAGTTCTTTTAGTAGCCGAATTAAATCTTGGTCTCTCTTTGCCAACTGGCTCTCCATCTATTACAAGAAAAACTCTCATTACTTCTCCTTAAATTTTTATTTTATTCCCAGCTCAACATACCCATTTCCCAATTTAATAAGATACTCAATCTCTTTGTTTACCTCAATTCCTGTAAATTTTTTATCTTTAAATGACTGTAGTATAACTGTATCTCCTGCTTTAAAATCTACTGTATACTCTACTTCAATTTGTTTTTTATTCTTAATTACATCTTTAAAAGTACTAGAAGCTATCTGTAATTCATGTATCATAAGCTCACACCCTTTAAAAGTTTTAGTCTATTTCAATTTCTACTATAGTTCTACTTAAAAGCTTTACATTATAATTTTCTTTTATATTTTCCTCATCTTTTTTAAAAGCTCTTGCTTCTTCTAAATCAGTAAATATAGAGCTATATACTTCTCCTTTTTCCCACTCTCTTGTTGTCTGCCAAGTTACTTTAAATTCTGTAATAACCATATCGACGACTCCTTTTATAAGTCAAAGTAAGTCTATAACATTCTAGTTTCATTCACAAACTTACCTTGACTATTTATTTTATTTTCTTAATTCCTTATAGTTTTCTTGACATATTTTATCCATATTTTCTTTGTATCTGCACCCTATGCACACATTACAAGTTATAAGCTTATTACTAATTACAAAGTCATAATTGGCACATCTTTCATCACATTTTTTATGAAGTATTCTTTTTTTTAATTTGATTCTTTTATTCATATTTAACCCTCCCTTAGCTTTTCAATGACTCTAATAGCAAACTCTAACCCATCTATTTCTATATAAAACTTTTCCATCTTGTTATAATATCTATTTTTTATTCTATAAAAACTTTGAATAGATTCTTCTTTTTCTTTTATCTTTACTATGTGTAAACTTGCGTCACATTTAATTTCATCTCTTAAATTTTTTATTGCATTTCCTACTCTTTCAATTTCTATTTTTCTTCTATTAGCTCGTCTTTCTAATATGTTCTTTCTCTCATTTAATATTTCTAGTAATTTATCTTCATCAATCATTTATAACCTCTCCAAATTATTTAAATCTTCTCAATAAAAATCTACACTTATTACATCTATCATATTGCAGTTTCTACATCTAAATTCTATAATGTCACTTGCTACATCAAATATTCCTATAGCTACATTTTTACTTCCACATTCATTGCATGTTATATCAAACAATTTATCTTTATGTGTAATGTTTTTAAGTAAATATAGTTGTTCTCCTTCTAGCTCATATTTTTTTATGATGTTGTTAACTTCGTTTTTATCTAGTTCTCTTTTGTCTCTGTTGATTAAATATATATCCTCGCAATTAATACTTAGCCTTTTAGCCATATCAGATATACATTCTTCTTCTTCTTCTCTTATTTCTCTAAGAAGCTCTCCTAATTCAGTCAATGTTTACACACCTTCTCTAACCAATTCTCATATGCTATATCACAATCTTTACTTTCACAATCTATCTTAGTGTTTTTGCAACTACCACAAATCTCTTTACTAAATCGCTGATAACTTTCTTTCTCTGTGATATTCTTTGACTCACACATTTCTTTATTAGTCATAAAATCACTCCTTGTACTCTCTAAATGATTCAACTACCATTTCAGTCTCTCCACAAGTATCTTCTACAAAGTCTATTTGTCTCCCATTAAACTCTTTTATATAATCTGCTATATCATATATTCTTTGACATTTATGCTCTATACAATGGCAAATGTCATTTATGCTTACTTCTTCTGGTATTTCAATTATAATTTCATGTTCTAAAGTTACTTTTTCCTCAAACTTAATTTTATATTTTTTCATTTTAAATCCTCCTTTATTTCGTTTTTGAGAGTCGCAAAACACTTCAACAGTAATTTATATTAAGATACATTTTGAAACTCTCTAAACTGTTTTTGTTAGATATTTTCTATATATAAAAATCCTTTTAATCTTTCTATTTCTCTGTTTATTTCATCATTCCAAATAGTTATAGCTCTATCTTTATTTAAAGAAGCAACATAACCACTACATTTGACATCAAGTCCACTTTTATTAATGGCTCTTAAAAATTGACCATTCCTTCCTACTTTATATCTACCTTTTGTCTCCTCTAATATTTCAACTTCCTCTAACCCTTGTGAACTGCATATATAAATCTTATTCATTATTCTTCTACCTCACTTTCAAGCCATTTTTCGCATCCTTCAATACAACTAGTTGGATAATAGCAATCATTCTTATTTCCATAAATACAACAACTACACTCTGCATCACATTTAAATAAAAACTCCATTAAACTTTCTTTATCCCTAGTTACTTTTTCAAAATTAGTCACTTTCTTTTTTGTTTTCTCTCCAGCAATTTTTTCATAACAAGCTGGACACATATGCTTATCTATGTTAATCATTTCATTTTCAACATTCTTTTTATATAGCTCAATACATTCTAAATTATTTTCTTCAAATATGCTCTTGCAAAAGTCACACTGTATAACTTTGCTCATTATTCTTCTACCCCCATTTCAAGCCACCTTTTAATTCCAAACTCACAATCATATTCAATATCATCAATCTTACAGTCATAAATACAACATTCACACACCTGTTTATTATGTAAAAAATCTATCAGCCTATTAATAAATAGTGACTCCTTTTCTTGTAATTTCTCTTTAAGAGTTTTATTTTCTTCTCTTAACTCACTAATTTCATTAAAAACATCTAAAAGTAACTTTGAATCTATCTCATTATCTTCATTTGAAATTCTGTATTCATAAATCCTACCAACCATAAAACTAGTTACTATTAATGTAATACTAGTTAAAATATTCATTTTTCAACATCTCCTCATATTCTTCTCTAGCCTTGTCTATAGCGATTAATATTTCCTCGCCATCATTATATAGCTCTTTTGCTCTTTTAATTGTGTATTCCGTTCTTGAAACTTCCATTATTCCTCCTCAACATATTCAGCTCTCCACCCACTTCTAGTTTGACTTTTATTTCTTATTGCTTGATAAACTGACTGATGTTTTAATCTTAAAAAACATGCTGCACTATCTATAGAATTAAATATTTTTTCCTTGCCAGTTTTAGTATTAATCAGCTTTATTTTTGAACCTTTTTTTATCTTTTTTCTTTTTCTTTCAACATCAAACTCTATTAACATTTTTTCAGAAGTTGGAAATACAAGTTCTCCATCTTCTATTACTCCATAGATGCAGCAATATAATGCCATGTAACTTCTAAGTGTCAAATCATCTTCAAATATGTTATTTGCAACAGAACCACTAAAATATCTATCAACTTTAAACATTTTAATCCTCCTTATTCAATTGGCATTTCAAACACTTTTTCTTTGTAATACCTAACTCCATCTTTATTAATAATGTCAAACTTAGTCCCTGCAATGATAGCCTCTTGTATTCTGTTTAATACTTCAATGGCTCTTCTTTCTGATTTATATTTTCCTATTTCTCTAAAGTTTGATTCCCCTTCAAATACTGCATATACTTGCTCTCTATTCACTTCAATTCTATTGACTTTCATTAAATCTAATCCATCTTGACTTCTAATTATTATCATTTCTATTCCTCCAATATATTTATTTTTATTTAACTTCTAGGAAGTAATATTGTATAATTACTCCCTAGATTATTTAACTTAACTGAACTTCTCCTTCTGACTTTTCTTAATAATCTCGTCTAATTCATCAGATGTGTATTGAGTAAATGTCTCATTAAAATTATGAAACTTAGTCTTTTTATCTTGATTAGCGTCCTTCTCTACAAAATTTCTATCGTCTCTATAAATTTTTTCTAAGAAACTGAATGCCTCGCCCTTTTTCTCTATGAATATATCTACTGCTTTTAATAGTCTATTTTCATCCCAAGCAAATACTTTTTTTTGCATGTTATTACTTAGTTTTAAATGTGTACTTTCTTCAATCATTTCTTTATTTTTATTCACTACAACACTTGTCTGTGTAGTATAGTTACAGGGTATAGTAGAAGGATATAGTAGATTAGTTTTTCGTTCCGGATTTATATCCGTTTGGGTCGGATTTATATCCGAAGGGTACGGATTTAAATCCGAGCAGTCGGATATATTTCCGACATGTGGATAACTTTTAGTGTTACTAATTAGCTCTATATATCTATATCCTAATTTATAGTAACTCCATGTTCCTCCTTGTTTTAAAGTAGCATGTTCAAGTATATCTAATTTGTCCAACTTCTTAAGTATTCTATATATTGTGTCTTGCTTTTCTGTATAAAGTATTGGCAGTTCTTCTATCACTCCTGAATAATCAACCCAATAATATTCAATTCCATTAATAAGTTTTCTTGCCATCCTGCCACTACCTAGAAAATCTACAAACCATCTCAATATAAGTAAATCCTTTGTGTTTAATCCTAATTCTACTGCCTTTTTCTGACTGAATCCTAATATTGTATATTTCAAGGTGCTTCACCTACTTAATCAACATTTATAGCCTCTTCCAATTTTACTTGACCACCTACATCTTCTATATCTTCTTTTACTTCAAAATCAACTTCTAAGTTATCACTTTCATCTATAACTAAGCTCATATCCTCATCTATTTCAGTTTTTATTGTCTCATCACCTACCATAGCCTTTTGCAACTCTATACTAAGTGGTGCATATTTTAATAACTGTTTTATAACTGTCTTTTTTGCCATTGAATCAAAATCAGTTTGCCATGGTCCACTACTATAACTTTTACTTTTATTCTTAGCAAACTCTATGATTTCATCTTTAGTCATAAAAGAGAAACTATGTCCTCCTGTATCCAAATGATATACTGCATAATATCCAATTATTTCCCCTCTATCACCATTTAACTTAGGCTCATGAACTAAATCTTGATGAAGACCATATTTAATCTCAAACTTGTCATTCTCTCTTATTTTATGAGCATATATAGTTTTTATCTTTCCACTTCTTTGTGCTAATTCTAGAAGACCTTTGTATCCAATTTGGAATTGTACCTTCTTTCCATATGGTATTAAATACGCTTGACCTAAAGGTGTATTAGGTTCAAGACCCAATTGAGCCGATTCCATCATTGCTGCTATAAAACTCATAGGTTCACATGATTGTAATCTTGGATTGTTACTAAAAGCTGTTAGAGCAACTCTTTGAAACCTCTCGCTTGAAACCATACTTGGTAAAGCTTTTTTTATCTGACCTGCCATCTTATTCATAAGTTGTTCCATACCTTTACTTGGGCTTGCCTTAACTGTATTTGTTCCTGTAACTTTCTTTTCTAAAGCTCCTTTTGCTTTTTCACTAGCCATATGTATTACCCCCTATTTTATTTTGAATGTTCTGTATGAACTTATATTTGTATATTTTTCTGCTATATCAGGCATTTCTTCTTTTAATCTTTTGGTATCAATGGACCTTTTAGTGATTCCTTTCCAAGTTATCATTCTTCCGTCTAATGTAGCTAACTCATACTCTTTCATTTCACTTTGTATCTCCTGCTCTATTAGTTGCTTCTCTCCTTTTAATTCCTTCATTTGAGAAACTATATCATCATATCTTTTTACCTTTGAAATACCACCTTCAAGTAGATTAAGTTCTATTTTCTCTTTAACTGAATTTTTATATCTTACCTTTAGAAATTCACTATAAGCATCTGAGCCATCAGGAATTGGTAAAATATCTTTTAATACATTTTCTTCCCAGAACTCAGACTCTATCTTCATTAGATTTTCAATTACTTCATCATCTCTATTTATCTTGTGCCATACAAACTTTTCATTTCCAAGAAGTGCTGCTATATAACAATGTGTAGCTCCTGTAACAGCCATATAATGTAGACACTGTATTTCATAATGAAGTGGAACTCCACTTTCCCACTCTTTTATGGAAAAACTATTCGTTGTCTTACATTCTAGAAAAGCTTTTTCTCCAACTATTGCTCTATCTATATTAGCTATTGCAAAAGGATACTTTTCATTTTTCAACATTCCATTTACATTACGGACCTTAAGACCAGTTTCTTCTGTAAAAAGTTCTGCTACTAATCCTTCTAATCTATTTCCTAATTCCATTCTGAAATTTTTATCTTCTACTGGTATTTCTTCTTTCTTTTCTATATATACTTGAACAGAAGTTTTCCATGGATTTAATCCTGCTACTGCTGACGCATCGCTACCTCCTATTCCTAATTGTCTATTTTTAAGCCAATCAGTTTTATCTATATTTTTGGTATCAGTTACTACAAAAGCATCTAAATATTTTCTACGACTTGAATTTTTATTCATTTTATGGTATCCTCCTAAGTAATCGTTTTTTAGTTGTGTTGGTTACTTCGACCAGCACTTTTTTTATTGAAATAATCCTACTAAACATATTGCAAATAAACCTACCATTATTAAAGCTGCCATTTTATTTCCTCCTAATATAAAACTTTAATCTTATAATAATTATCTTGAATATCTTCTATTGTTAATGCTTGATACTCAATACAACCCATCTCTTTATCAAGATAAGCTAAGTTTAATTCATTTTCAGTTGCTACAACTATAATGCAATCTCTTTCGCCTTCATATAATGAATTTATTCTTATGGTTTTACCTACTTCAAGATTTTCTAAATTAAAAGTAATTTTTAAAACTTCCATAATTAATCCCCTCTCTTAAATTTCAGGTCCTCTTTGTTTACATTCTTCCATGTAAGCTACACACTCTGCATAAAATCGTGGTGTAGGCACTCTTTTATGTTTTTTACAGAATCTTAGAAACCATCTTAGAGTCATTTAAATCACCTCCATTCTACTCTTGGCTTCTTCTATTACCTCGCTTAAATCTTTTCCTTTGCTTCGTTCTATAAAATCATCCAAATCATAACTCGCTATTTTTGTAGCTCTTTTATTTCGTATCACTGGAATTAGACCTAAATCAATTAAATCTTTCAATGTTTCCTTACCTATATTTAATCTTTTTCTAACTTTTTCTTTTGGTATTAATTCGTTTGGATACCCTCTTTGCATTAATATAACTATTTTTTCTCTATCTGTTTTTTTCTCTATTTCTTGTTTTGCATTTTTTACTTCTTGTAGTATTATTGTTTTTATACTTTCATTAAAAAGTTCTCCAATATTTAAATTTTCCATATTAAACCACCACCATTTTAAGAATATTCTGTATTTATTGTTTATCAAGAAAGTTATAAAATAGTGCATCAAGCATGTATAATAAGTGATTATCTTTGTCTATTGTCAATACTTCCTTATCTTCTATATAAAACTTAATTAAATCTTCATCTAAACAGTGAGTAATACAAGAATTATCTTCTCCATTTATTAACATTCCAACTTCTTTCAATATCCCTTGTTTATTTTTAATCTGAACCTCTGCTATTTCATCAAGAGTACTTTTTATACCATAAAATATATTTTCATTCATTGTCTTTACCTCCATAATTTTTAATTTTAAAAGTTCTAACTTAACATTGATATTTGTTTGCTACTTTTAAATTTATTAATGAAATAAACCTGACCCTTTCCAGTGATTTTTGGTGTTTTAGTTACACTTATGTATCCATTTGGATGAACTCTTGTACCTTCTTTAGTTTCTATAACTCCCAAATTCACGCTTTTTTGAGTTGGTGTATTATAATCCTCGCCTTTGCGTTTTATTAAGTAACCATTATCTCTTAACCATGCAAACAATCTTTTTTCTCCTGTATCAATTCCATTTTGTTTAAGTAATTTTGCTAGTTCTCCAATTAGTATTGAGTCATTAGAAGATGCTACTGAATCAGCAAATAATACTTTAGGTTGTTGTAATTGTATTATGTTGTCTTTTTTCTTAATTAAAGATTGGCTTTCTTCTTGTTCTTTTATCCAACACTTAGCGCGTTCGATTGGGTCATCTATCATATAGCTACACTTTAGCTGTTGTTTCAATTCTTGTTCCATTTCTTCAAATTTTTTCGTATATGTTCCTGTAAATGCAGTTCCCTTTATTCCTGTCATTTTATTTGCTATAAAGTCACAACCTATTTTTGTTATTGCATAACATGGCTTTTCTCTTTTATAATCATCCAAGTAAGTATTTTCAATAAAATAATCAGATGGGTACAAATCTGTACTCATGTTTTTATTAGCTTCTTCCATCTGGTTTATATAGTTTCTTATATCTCTTAGTAAAATCTTGTGCTCCTTTTCAACCATTAAAGCTATATCTCTGCTATCAGTTGTTAGTTTATTGTTAACTTTTACTATTGTTAACTCTTTCATGTTTATACCTCCTTTTGAGTTTTCATATTTCTTGAAAATTTTAATTTTAAAATAGCTTCATATATACCTTCTAACTTTTCCATAACATCATTCCAAACTTCTTCTTCATCTTCATCAATCACATCATCTTCAACTATATCTATGAAATCATCTTCCTTTTTTAGGTAATCTTTGATTTCTTTATGCAACTTTAGAGTTATACTTGAAAGACTTTTCATTTCTAACTTTGGTAAAAACATTACTCCTGCTTCTGTAGTCCTTCTAACATGTTCATAACCTAATAAATTATTGCTATAAATAGAAACCATTTTTGATACTATAGCATTTGGTGGTATCCTTTTATCATTCTCATATGCTCTTAAACTCTCTACTGATATATCTAGTAGTTCAGATGCCTTTTCTTGTGTAAGACCAGTATTTTCTCTGCCTAACTGATAGATATTTTGGTATTGATACGACATTCATATCTCTCCTTTCATAATGTAAACTTAATATATAGATTAATTTATCGTTTCGGTAAACTTCAAGTTGACGTTATTGTTAAAAAAAATTTCCTCTATGCTTAGACCAAAGAAATCTGAAATAGTCTTTGCTTCTTCAAGAGTAAATTTAGTTTTACCATTTTCCTTATGTGAATAAGAAGTTAAAGTTATATTAAGTAAATTTGCTATATCAGATTGGTTAACATTATTTAGTTTTCTATACGCCTTTAATTTTTTAGTATTCATTTTATCACCTCTTTTTTAGTCAACTTTGCGTTAACTTTATATTTATATAATAGTCCACTTTTAGTTTACTGTCAACATAAAATTTATATTTTTTTAAGAAAAGTATTCTTTATGTTATATATTTTATAAAAAGTATAACAAATAGTTTATAATAATCTATAATAAATGTGAATGGAAGGAGTAATATTATTATGGCTCTTAAAGATAGAATAAAAGAAGAAAGACTTAAACTTAATTTGAATCAAGTTGAACTGGCAAAAATATTTAATGTAACAAAACAAACTGTAAGTAATTGGGAAAGTGGAAATAGAATACCAGATACTTTGATGCTAACTAAATTAGCTGATTTTTTCAATATATCTGTAGATTCTCTCTTAGGAAGAACCAGCCTTGATAAAAAATATAGTAATGATAAATTTATTGATGAGTTAGATAGCCCTGATGATATAAAAGAACTCATAAAAGTATTTATGAATTTAGATGAAGAATCAAAAGAAAAGATGCTGAAAATTGCACAAGTTTTTATAGATGAAGAAAAATCAAATAAAAAATAAAAGAGAGAATTCAATCCTCTCTTTTATTTTTTTCTTTTACTAACCTCTTATACTCATCAAATTTATTTGCGTTAACATTTTTTAATTCTTTAAAAATTTTATTTAATTTCAAAATTATTTTCTTATCATCCATAAATATACCATCCCCTATAATATTTTATATTTATTTAAAACTACATGTGCTTTATATCAATCAAAGTTTAAATATTTTTATTTCCTTTGACTTTGCT
Organism: Clostridioides difficile; assembly: GCF_001299635.1. Classification (GTDB taxonomy): domain Bacteria; phylum Bacillota; class Clostridia; order Peptostreptococcales; family Peptostreptococcaceae; genus Clostridioides; species Clostridioides difficile_A. The sequence continues at coordinate 37,711 of NZ_JRHN01000053.1, forward strand.
CATTTAAGAACTTACGTTCGTCAGTTAAATTTAAAAATTCCTTTTTTAAGTATCATTCAATAATAATTTAAAATGCTTATTTTGTTAAAACAATACAAGACTTAATCTATAAATTTATTATATAAAGTTTTTGATACGTCTGCAACTTACTGCCTCACACTTTTTTTGCCTACTTTATTTTTGATTTTAAAAAATTTTAAATACTGCCAGACTCTACTAACCTCTAGTGGATTAGTTAGAAATTTTTGCTTTTGTTAAATTTTTATCTTTTTCCCATTTTAATTTCAATTTTTTTTATTACATTTTAAGACAATCTTTTTTTGTTCACATTGAGCTTTTTATATTTATTTTTTAACTTTTCTCTAGCTAGATAGAGTTATTTCTTACTTATATTTTAGCACAAATTTCCAACAAAAAACGTGCTACTCAAGCACATTTATTACAAAAAACTACACAAACTATTAATTATAAAAATAATTAAAAGTGAGGTTAAATTAAATGTTAAGAAAATTAAGAAAACACAAAGGAATGACACAATTAGAGTTAGCCGAAAAATTAGGTTGGAATAGGAGTCAAATTTCAAGATTGGAAAATGGTAAATATAAAGACATAACAATATCCACAATAGTAGACTTATCTATTGCATTAGAAGAGGATTTTTTATATTTATGTGACCTTTATGGCAAAGAAGAAATGGCGAAAAGAAATAAGAAAAACTTATGTTAAAAATACAATGAATAATGCAATTTTATCAAATAAAAAATAGACTAGCTAAATACTAGTCTATCTCTATATTATTTAAAAATTAGGATTACTGTAATTTTCTAATTTCTCTATTTTACCATACGCATTTAAAATACAAGTATAGAAATTATCTTTATTTACAAGATAAACAAAATCAGTTCCATCACCTTCTCCAGAATAAGTAAACCAATAGTAATTATGATATGGCATTATCCAATCTTCATTAACATCTTCCTTATCTAAACTAATTAACTCATTCTTTTTTAAACCCTCAAGTTTTTCCATCTTCTTTAATGCCAAGTCATAATTACTAACTTCTGAACCGTCTTTATTAAAATAACGCCACTTACCATTTATTTTTTTCCAACCATATTGAGCATCTACATTTTTATTTGTATCTATATCTATATACTTGAAATTATTTTCAACTGGCTCTCCTATTTTTTCATAAATAGCAGGATTTGAATAATTTCCTGTATATTCATTATATCCATATTCTAATAATTGTCCATCACCAAATACAAATAATTCTCTTATACTTTTATCTTGAAAATGAAATTCTAACTCTACTCCAGGACCTATTTCTAAATTATGAGTCTTTATTATATCAAAAGGAATATTATTTATATTATCTTCTCTAACATAAAGCCAAGTAAAATCTTCATCATCTTGGTTAAGCCAATTCCCAACAATATTTTTCAGTTCTTTTGGAATAGGATTTAATATTTCTTGTATTATATTTTCAGACATATTCCCTATTGATGTTATCTTAGTTGCATCTTTTAAAATTTCTTTATTACTACCTAAATTAACTAACACAATAGGAGTATTTTTAGATATTGTAGAACCAACAAGTGCATATACTAAATCTGTTCCACTTGCTATATAAAATTCTTTTGCTCCATTATAGAACTTATTTATTATCTTCTTATTAGTATCATATCTATCTACTCCACCCAATCTAGTTGAATTAGTATCATTAACTAATTTATCACTCATTGATGAAGTTCCACCTATTGCATAACTTTCTATTCCAGTAGTATTAAATGGTACACTTTTCCCATCAGTCAATACTATAGTTGCTTTGTCTCTAACAGCTACAGAGGCAACACTCATAGCATCTGGCTCACCTTTAAAAGCATTAGTTAATATAACTTTATTTACTTTATTAATAGAATTTATCTCTTTTGCTACATTATAACTTGTCTTAATTCTATCACTACCTTGAAGCCTTTTAGTTTCTATTCCTTTATCTTTTAGAAAAGTTTCTGTTGCCTTATCAATAGAATTTTCTCCACCAATTATGTACACTTTGTTAGCTTTTTCTACCCTCTTAATAGTTGCATTTGGTATGTTATTCTTCTTAGTCAAAAGAATTGGAGCGTTTGTAGCTCCTGCAAGTCCACTAGCACTTAACCCATCAGCCATTGTACTGTCTGCATTAATTAATATAGCTGTAGTATAGTTTTGCTTATCTGCAATTATACCCGCAGTTTCATATTTATCTGCACCTTGAATTTTATCAATTTTATCAAGTGCATTTGCAGATACAGGACAACCAGCAACAAACATTGACATAGCTAACCCCAATGATAATAATTTCTTTGATTTCACAATATCTCCCCCTTTTTTCATGTCCATCAATTAAATTGTATAACAAACATATATTATATGTTGTCGAAAGTATAAACTATTTCCACTCAATTAACGACATTAAATAACATTAGAATAAATTATTTTCTTATAATCTTATTCTTTATAATATATATAATTGTTATAATATAATTGAAGTATTTTACTTTAACCATATTATTTAATTTTGAGAGGAGAAATTTTATGAAAGGTGGCGTAAGAAAACGTGGTGAAAAATGGTATTACTACTTTGACCTAGGCATAGTAGATGGAAAAAGAAAAAAGATAGAAAGAGTTGGTGGCAAAACTAAAAAAGAAGCTGAAAAAGCTTTAAGAGATGCAATAAATGAATTTGATAATGCTGGTGTTGTTTTTGATGAAAGTAACATAAGTTTATCAGACTACTTAGACTTTTGGTATAAAGAATATGTAATGCTAAATTGTAAATATAATACACAACAATATTATAAACAAACAATTGAAAATCATATAAAACCTGCACTTGGTGTTTACAAATTAAAAACAATAACTCCAACAATTTTGCAAAAATTTATAAATACTAAATATAGAGATGGGTTTAGTAAAAACTCAATTAATAATTTTTATACTGTACTAAGTACTTCTTTAAAATCTGCTGTATATCCCTATAAATATATAAAAGAAAACCCTATGCAGTATGTTAAGATGCCAAAAATGAAACAAATAAAAGAAAAAGAAACTTTAAAAATAATAAGCATAGAGGACTACAATAAAATATTAAATAGATTTCCTAAAGAGTCTAATTTTTATATCCCTTTACAAATCGGATTTTATACTGGTATGAGGATTGGAGAAGTTACAGCACTAAGATGGGATGATATAGACTTAGAAAATAAAACTATAAATGTTCGACATACTCTGATAGATAAGGGGAATGGGCAATTTGAACTTGGTACTCCAAAAACTGCAAGTTCTCAAAGGGTTATACATATTGGCGATAAACTAGTTAAGATACTAAAGGAACGCAAAAAATTTAACAAGGAAATGAAATTAAAATTAGGAGAATGGTATATTGATTCAAACTGGGTGTGTACTAAAGATAATGGAGAGCATATAACAGCTAATAGTATAAAATATTTAAGTAGAGTTATAAATTATGAACTTGAAATAGATTTTAATTTTCATAGTTTAAGACATACACATGCTACAATGTTATTAGAAAATGGTGCTAATATAAAAGATATACAAAAACGACTTGGGCACAATAGAATATCAACTACAATGGACACTTATTCACATGTAACTGATAAAATGAAAAATGAGACTGTAGAGATTTTTGATAATATTGTAGACTAAATTTGCCACCGAAAACGCCTTACGGTGGCAAATCGGTGGCAAATACAATATATTACCAATATATTAATCTATATAAACGTTGCTATTGCTTGATTACCTTAGCTACAGTTTCCACATGTGTAGAATGAGGGAACATATCTACAGGCTGAACCTCAACACATTTAAATCCATGCATATTTAGATAATCTAAATCTCTCGCTAAAGTAGAAGGATTACAAGAAACATAAACAATTCTCTCAGGATTCATTGAAACAATAGTTTCTAGGACTTTTTCGTCACATCCCTTTCTAGGTGGGTCTACAACTACGACATTGGCAGTTTTACCCTCACTATACATCTTAGGCACAACCTCTTCTGCCTTGCCAACATAGAATTCTGCATTATGTATGTTGTTTAATCTAGCATTTATCTTAGCATCCTTTATAGCGTCTTCTATAATTTCTATACCATAAACTTTTTTAGCCTTTTGTGCCAAAAATAAAGATATTGTACCTATACCACAGTAGATATCAAAAACAGTATCAGTATCCTTTAGATTTGCATACTCAAGAGCTTTATCATATAATACTTTGGTTTGGACAGGATTTACTTGGAAAAATGATAATGGTGAAATCTCAAACATTAAGTCGCCTATATAATCATTTATTTTACCATCACCATAAATAACTATATTTTCTCTTCCCAAAATAGCATTTGTATCTTTCTGATTTACATTTACAACCAAAGTTTTAAAACCAGGTATATTTTCCTTAAGTACAGAAGCTAATTCTTTAAGATATGGAAGTTTATTTCCATTAGCCACTAATACAACCATCACTTCTTTAGTTGTAAAACCTATTTTTGTTACCAAATGTCTAATTAATCCTGTATGAGTCTTTTCATCATATATACTCACTTTATAAGCTCTTATATATGTTTTTATTATCTTAACAATTTTGTCATTTATCTCATGTTCTATTACGCATCTTTCTGTCGATATTACATCATGAGTCTTCTTTTTATAAAAACCAATAATTGGGACACCATCATTCTTTTGTATTGGAAATTGTGCTTTATTTCTATATCTATATGGATTCTCCATTCCTATAGTGTCATGAACTTCTACATCTTCTAACTTACCTATTCTAGTAAGTACTTGCTTAACTTCATTCGTTTTCATTTCAAGCTGCTTATTATAATCTAAATCCTGTATCTGACATCCTCCACAATCCCTAAGATTATCATTACACACTCTTTTTACTCTAAATGGAGACTTTTCTATTATCTCAACAATATCTCCTACAGCATAATTTTTCTTTACTTTATTAATCCTAACTTTGACCTTATCTTGTATTAATCCGCCCTCTACAAAAACTGTAATACCATTGTACTTTCCTACTCCTACTCCGCCTTGTCCAATGTCTACTATATCTACAATATACACCTCGTTTTTCGAAAGCATAAATCACCCTCCAATCAATCTATTATATTTAAACCTTTCCAAACTTTTTGCTTTAAATTTATATTAAAATATTGCTATTAACTAAACTATATTTTTTACTAAGCTACAATATTTTATTTTACCAAAAAAAAAGGAGCTTATAAAGCCCCTTGATAAATAAATTTATTATTTTTCCTATAAAACTCTAGTTGAACCTCTATATACCACACCTCTTGATGCATCCACAGTTACAACATCTCCATCTTTTACTAGATTTGTTATATCTGTAGCAGACACGATAACTGGTATATCTAAGTTTATACCTACAATAGCTGTATGTGATGTCATTCCACCATTTTCCGTTACTACAGCTCCTGCTTTCTCTATATAATTGTTCATTTCAGCATCAGTAGTAGTAGAAACAAGTATGTCTCCTTCATTGAAATCTATACAAGTCTCACCATTCTTTACTATACGAACTTTACCTTCAACTGTTTGATTACCTACACCTATACCTTGAACAATTTCTTCACTTATTACATGTACCTTTATTAAGTTAGTGGTTCCACTTACTCCTACTGGTACTCCAGCAGTTATAACTACTAATTCTCCATTATCTATATAATCTGCTTGTCTAGCTGCTTCTATTGCTTTTTCTATAACTTCATCTGTATTTCCTGCAACAGAAGATTTAACTGGATAAACTCCCCATGTAAGAGCTAATTTATTCATAGTCTTTTCATTATTTGTAGTGGCTATTATTGGAGATTTTGGTCTAAACTTAGATACCATTCTAGCAGTGTATCCTGAAGAAGTAGATGTTATTATAGCTGATGCATTTAAATCTACTGCTGTTGTACAAGTTGCATGACTTATTGCATCTGTTACAGTAACATTGTTAGTACCATTTTCCTTTAGTAATCTATCATAATCTAAAGTTTCTTCTGTTCTTTTTGCTATTGTAGCCATCATTTTTACTGCTTCTACAGGATATTTTCCAGCAGCAGTTTCTCCAGATAACATTATCGCATCTGTTCCATCATATATAGCATTAGCAACATCTGTAACTTCTGCTCTTGTTGGTCTTGGATTTCTTATCATAGAATCAAGCATTTGAGTCGCAGTTACAACTGGTTTTGCTAATTCATTACATTTTTTTATCATCATTTTTTGAACTATTGGCATCTCTTCAGTAGGTATCTCAACACCTAAGTCACCTCTAGCTACCATTATACCATCAGAAACCTTTAATATTTCGTCTAGATTCTCTACACCTTCTTGGTTTTCTATCTTAGATATTATTTGTATATCAGTTGCATTATTATTCTCTAGTATTTCTCTTATCGCTAGTACATCAGATGCCTTTCTTACAAAAGAAGCTGCTATATAATCTATACCTTGACTTATCCCAAACTCTATATCGCTTATATCTTTAGGAGTTATTGCTGGTAAATTTATCTTAACACCAGGTACATTTACTCCTTTATGATTTTTAACTATTCCCGAGTTTTCAACAATACAAACTATATCTTCCCCATTTATTTCTTTTACTCTTAAACCAACTAGACCATCATCTATTAATATAGAATCTCCTGCTTTAACGTCTTCAGCAAGTCCTTTATAGCTTACTGTACACATTTCTTTAGTTCCCATAACGTCTTTCATAGTTATAGTAAACTTTTGTCCTTCTTCTAAAAGTACCTCTGGGTCTTCAAAATTACCTGTTCTAATTTCTGGACCTTTAGTGTCTAATAATATAGCAACTGGCTTATTTAATTTTTCTCTAACTTTTTTCGCCATATCTATTCTTTCCTTATGCTCTTCATGTGAACCATGAGAAAAGTTAAATCTACACACATTTAGACCATTTTGCATAAGTTGAGTTAAAACTTCTTCACTTTGTGATGCTGGACCTAGTGTACAAACAATTTTTGTCTTCTTTACATTATTTAACATATTTGCTCCTCCTGAGATATTATTCCACAGATTTATTTTTAATACTAAAACTTATATAGATAATATTTTTGCCATCTCATAAGCTTCTTTATCAAATACTTTCTTTTGAGCTAAAGCTTCACTTATTTCTAAATCAATTATCTTATTTTCTTTTATTCCTACAACTCTAGCTGATTTTCCATCTAGTAATAATTCTACTGCTCTTACACCAAGTCTACTTGCTAGTATTCTATCAAATACAGTTGGGCTTCCTCCTCTTTGGACATGACCCAATACAGTTACTCTTAAATCTGCTCCTGACTCTTTTTTAAGTTCTTTTTCTAAATCGCTAGCACTTCCGACTCCTTCTGCTAGAACGATTATACTATGTCTCTTACCTCTTTTTTGAGTAGTCTTTAGTCTTAAAGCGACTTCATCCACTTTAATTTCTACTTCTGGTACTATTATAGTTTCAGCTCCCCCTGCAAGACCTGCATATAGAGCTAAGTCTCCACAGTGTCTTCCCATTACTTCAACTATATTAACTCTTTCATGAGAAGATGATGTATCTCTTATCTTACCTATAGCATCTATAATAGTATTCATTGCAGTATCAAATCCTATAGTATAATCTGTATATGCTAAATCATTGTCTATAGTTCCTGGTATACCTATAGCTGGAAATCCTAAGTCACTAAGTTTTTGAGCTCCTGTAAATGAGCCATCTCCACCAATTACAACTAAGCAATCAATTTTATACTTTTTAAGAATTTTTACTGCTTTTAGTCTACCTTCTTCTGTTTTAAATTCTTCACATCTAGAAGATTTTAATATAGTTCCTCCTCTGTGTATGATATCTCCAACAGAAGATAAGTTCATTTCAGTTAAATCTTCCTCTAGTAATCCCTTATATCCTCTATTGATTCCATATACTTTGCATCCATAATATATTGCTGACCTTACAACCGCTCTAATCGCAGCATTCATTCCTGGAGCATCTCCTCCACTTGTTAGTAATCCTATAGTTTTCATTTTTTACCTCCTTGGATTTTATGTCAATTTTTTATTATAATCATTGTTATTGTATGTTAATGGACTTTTTTTGTCCCTATATCATTTTTCAATCCCATCAAGACTAAAAAAATTAAATGTCCTTAAATGTCCATTTTGTGATATTATATCACAAAACGGACAATATTTTTCATATTATTATAATATATTTAGATTTTTATCCAAAAAACTAAGCTTTTATTTTTATGTTATCTTTAGGAAGTAACTTTTCTAAGTTATTTATAAATTCATCACATATACAGGTCAATACTCCTGTCATTTTATACGCTTTACGCTTACCATTTATATTTTCATCCATAGGATATAGGTATATACTATCATTGCCTGGATGTTGTTTAGCTATTTCTACAATATTATTGGTTGTATCTGTGTCAGACATACTATCTATTTTCAAATACAATTTTTTACCACTTTCTGGTTTAATATTTTGTATACTTTTAGTTCTTCCTGAATTGTAGTTTCTAGTTGCAAAATCAGTGCTATCGTCTATATCTTTTATTTCTCTAGCTATAAGTTTTGCATTTTCGCCTTCTTTTATACTTAATGTTCCTTTTACATAGATTATATTATCTTCATTTAAAATGACATTGTATTTTTGTAACAATTGAGGAAAAACTACTATTTCTATAGCACCATACAAATCTTCTAATTCAATAAATGCCATAATTTCATTTCTCTTTGTAGTTTTTATAGTTTTATTCACAATCATTCCGCCCATTATGGCATCTGTTTCATTCATTTGTATATATGCTTCTTCGTCCTCTTTTAATGAATTTAATTTTCCATTATCTATAGATGTCTTTTCTTGCAACTCTTTTTCAAATTGTGATAAAGGATGTCCACTTACATACATTCCCAGCACTTCCTTTTCAAGGTTAAGTTTCTCTCTTTCCTCATACTCTTGCCTTTTAGGTAAACTATATATTTGTTGAAAATCATTATCTTCTTCACTATCTCCAAAAGCATCAAATAGAGAAATTTGACCTTGAACATTTTTCTTTCTATCCATAGATACACTTTCTAATAAGCTTTCATAACCAACCATTAAGCTAGCTCTATTTTCACTTATATTATCAAAAGCTCCACATTTTATTAGACTTTCTATTACTCTTTTATTTGTATCTTTTTGGTCTAATCTTTTAACTAAATCTACTAAATCTACAAATAATCCATTAGATTCTCTTTCATCAATTATGTTGTTTATTATGTTTACACCAACATTCTTTACAGCAGCTAGACCAAACCTTATATTATTCCCTTCAACTGAAAACTTTGAAAAACTTTTATTTATATCTGGAGGTAATACATCTATTTCTAATGCTTTACATTCTCTTATATACTCAACTACCTTGTCAGTATTTCCCATAACACTTGTTATTAATGCTGCCATAAATTCAACTGGATAATATGTTTTTAGATAAGCTGTCTCATATGCTAAAACTCCATATGCTGCTGCATGTGATTTATTAAATGCATAACGAGCAAAGTCTATCATATCATCAAATATTTTATTAGCTATTTCTTCTTCTACACCATTTCTTATGCAGCCTGCAATTTCTATGTTACCATCCTCATCAAACTTACCATGAATAAAATACTGTCTTTCTTCTTCCATTACATCCATCTTTTTCTTACTCATGGCTCTTCTAACTAAGTCACTTCGACCATAACTATAACCGCCCAAATCTCTAACAACCTGCATAACTTGCTCTTGATACACCAAACAACCATAGGTTACTTCCATTATAGGCTTTAGTTTTTCATGTAGATATGTTACATCTTTTGGATTACTTTTATTTTTTATATATGCAGGTATAGAGTCCATTGGACCTGGTCTAAATAGAGATATTCCCGCTACAATATCTTCAAAGTTGTCTGGTCTTAGTTGCTTAATAAAGCTTCTCATACCAGCACTCTCCAACTGGAATACTCCTAATGTATTTCCAGATGAAAGCATCTCATATACCTTTGGGTCATCATAATCCATCTTTGAAAAGTCTATTTTTTCTGTATAATTTTTTATAACTCTATTTTTTTCTATTAGGTCAAGAGTATCTCTTATAACTGTCAGCGTTCTTAATCCAAGAAAGTCCATCTTTAAAAGACCAAGTTCTTCAAGTGTCGTCATAGTAAATTGTGTTGTTATTGCATCTTGATGTTTATATAAAGGCACATACTCATCCACAGGATTTTTTGATATAACTACTCCTGCTGCATGAGTAGAAGCATGTCTTAGCATTCCTTCTATCTGTTTAGATATATTTATTATCTCTTTTGTTTCAGGGTCTTGGTCATACAATTCTTTAAGATTAGGATTTGTATCTAGAGCTTTATCTATTGTCATTCCTAAAGCAAAAGGAATTTCTTTAGCTATCTTGTCAACTTTATTGTAGCCTATATCTAACACTCTTCCAACATCTCTTATTGCAGCTTTTGCACCCATTGTCCCAAAAGTTATTATTTGTGCGACATGGTCATCACCATATTTTCTCTTTACATAATCTATAACTTCTTCTCTTCTCTCATAACAAAAGTCTATATCTATATCTGGCATAGATATACGTTCTGGATTTAAAAAACGTTCAAACAAGAGAGAATATTTTATTGGGTCTATATCAGTTATCTTAAGTGTATAAGCCACGATTGAGCCTGCTGCACTACCTCTACCTGGACCTACTATAATATTATTTTCTTTAGAGAAATTTATGAAATCCCATACAATTAAGAAGTACTCCACATAACCCATTTTTTCAATTACATCTAATTCATAATTTAACCTCTCTAATACCTCATCACTAGGACTATCATATCTCTCTTTTAGTCCATTAAAACATAGCTCCCTTAAGTAAGTTTCTGGTGTATATCCTTTTGGAACATCATACTTAGGAAGATGTATAGTATTAAAATCAAACTCTACATTACACATGTCAGCTATTTTCGTAGTGTTGTCAATAGCTTCTAATGCATATGGAAATAGTTCTTCCATTTCTTCTCTTGATTTCAAATAAAACTCATCACTACCAAATCTCATTCTATTTGGGTCATTTAATGTTTTTCCCATTTGAATACACATAAGTACATCATGTATCTTTGAATCTTCCTTATTTACATAGTGAACATCATTAGTTGCAACCAGTGGAATACCAGTCTCTTTTGATAACTTCACTAGTCCAGAATTTACTTCTTTTTGCTCAGGCAAATTATGGTCTTGAATCTCCAAAAAGAAATTTTCTTCTCCAAATATATCTCTGTAATCAATAGCAAATTGTTTTGCCTTATCATAATTTCTATTCATTAAAGCACGTGCTACATCTCCTGCAAGACATGCAGAAAGTGCTATAATCCCTTTATTGTGTCTTTTAAGTTCTTCCATGTCAACTCTAGGCTTATAATAAAAGCCTTCTACATATGAAGTTGAAACTATTTTTATTAAATTTTTATAACCTTCTATATTTTTAGCTAATAGAACTAAATGTCCTTGATATTTATCATAGTTTGGGTCTTTATCTCTAAGTCCACGTGCAGCTGTGTAAACTTCACACCCTATAATTGGCTTTATTCCTTCTTCCATAGCTGTTTTGTAGAAATCTATAACACCAAACATACAACCATGGTCAGTGATAGCTATTGAGCTCATATTTAACTCCTTAGCTCTTTTTATAAGTTTTTTCACCCTCGAAAATCCATCAAGTAAACTATACTCAGTATGTACATGAAGATGAGCAAAATCTTTGTTCATTAAATCACCTCCTGTTTTATAAATTTAATTTTACCACAAATATATGTCTTAAAACAAAAACAGAGACTTTTATCTCAAAATAGGGATTAACTTCAACATATCCCATTATATGTTAAAAATTAATACTTATTCTGAGATTGTCCCCTCATTTTATTACAACGATTTTTTTCTCAAATCTGTCGCGATTTCCTCTATTTTTCTAAGTCTATGATTTACACCAGATTTTCCTATTGGTGGCTCTAACATCTCTCCAAGTTCTTTGAGAGTCATGTCCTCATACTCAATTCTAATCTTAGCTATTTCTTGTAGATTTTCTGGTAAACTGCTAATTCCTATAGTTTCTTGTATGAACTTAATATTTTCCACTTGTCTTACTGCTGCATTTACTGTTTTAGAAAGGTTAGCTGTCTCACAATTTACTATCCTGTTTACATTATTTCTCATTTCTTTTACTATTTTAGTATTTTGGAGACTTAAAAGAGCGTGGTGTCCTCCTATAATACTCAGCAAATCAGATATTTGCTCACTTTCTTTAATATAAACAACATGATTATTTTTTCTAGCCACAATTTTACTATTAAAACCTAAAGAGTTTATAAGTTCTTTTAAAGAATCTGCAAACTCCTCATTGTTAGTCACAAATTCCATATGATAGTTCTTTTCTGGGTCACTTATAGAACCTCCGCCAAGAAAAGCACCTCTTATGAAAGCTCTTTTACACCCTTCGTGTTTAATTAAGTTATCTGGGATTTTGTTTATAGTAAAAAATCCTTCTTTATCTTCAAGTATACCTAATTTTTTTAATAATATTTCTGAACCCATTTCACTCGTTACCATTAATACATAACTGTTATTTCTCTTCAACATTTGATTCTTATTTACAGAGATTGTAGTATTAATATTAAAATTCTTTTTTAATAACTTAAATACTTTTCGGGCTATCGAATTTAATTCAGTTGTTATCTTTAGATTTAGCTTTTTATATCCAACGATTTGTATACTTCCCCCTGATTTGACTAAAGCTGATAATTCAGCTATATTACAACATTCATTCTCAGATACAATTCTCGCTAGTTCATTTTTGGTTTCAGTTGAAAAAGACATCTCTATCACCTATTAACTAATTTTTCTTTAACCTTTTTTTTATTTCTTGTAAAGCAACCTTTATTATCTCCTTTTCATCATCGTACCTAGCTAGGTCTACTACTCTATCTAGATGGATAAATTTGGCATCAATAAAGCCTTCCTCTTTTTGTGGAATAGTATCCATATTCTTTGCTTGCATCAAATACCAAAAAACTGTTTTATGAACTGCTCTGTTTTCATCCCAGTTTTCTTTGAATGTATAATGTATTTCACCTAAATATTTCAATATATCTGCCTTTACTCCAGTTTCTTCACTTACTTCACGTAATGCTGCCTCTTGGTTATTTTCCCCTTCTTCTACTTTTCCTTTGGGTAGCACCCAATCTCCATTGAACTTCCTTAGTAAAAGAATCGTATTGCCAAACAGGACTACACCACCAGCACTAACCTCTTCTCTCATCGATGTTCACTCCTTAAAACTAACATAATGATAAGGATTTCTACACAATTTTTTAAAATCCTTTTTTACTAACTTTTGTTGTAATTATGATTTAGGGCTAACTCAATAACTATGTTAGATATATACTTTGCATCATGTCTTATATAATTATTTTTTATTTCAATTAAATTCTTTTCTACAGTTCTTATACCCATATCTTTTAATTTATCTTTTTGCTTTTTATCTAGCAAAACTTGTTCTGCTCCATCTTGTCTATATAAGTTGAGCATTTCCTCAGGTAATATTTCATTATTTGCTATTACATAATCTATCAAATTTTCATCAGTATGCTTTACTATAGCCTCAACATGTTCTAATACATTATAACCTTCTGTCTCGCCTGGTTGAGTCATTATATTTGATATATATACTTTTGGAGCTAAAGACGATTTAATGGCCTCTACAATCCCATCTACAAGCAAATTTGGTATTATACTTGTATATAGGCTTCCAGGACCCATGATTATAATATCAGCATCATAAATGGAAGCAATAACATCCTTTAATGGTTTTACATCTTTTGGATTTAAGAAAATTTTGTCAATAGAGCTTTTCTGACTTTTTGACTCTTCAGGTATGCTAGATTCTCCATTTATTATGTTGCCATTCTCCAATTTCGCAACCAAGTTTACATCTTCTAAAGTTACTGGCAAAACTCTTCCTGTTATAGCAAAAATCTCACTTAATTTATACACAGCTTTTTCAAAGTTTCCATATAATCCATTCATAGCAGCTAAAAATAGATTTCCAAAACTCTGACCTTTCAAAAGTCCTTCTGTAAACCTATATTGCATGACTTCATTCATTGTTGGTTCTATATTTGCAAGTGCTAATAGACAGTTTCTTATATCTCCTGGTGGTAGCATCCCTAAGTCTTCTCTCAGTACACCTGAACCTCCACCATCATCAGCAACAGTAACAATCGCAGTTATATTCTGTGTAGTATGTTTAAGACCTCTTAAAAATACTGACTGACCAGTACCTCCACCTATCACAACCACATTTGGGTCTCTATTTTCAACAATAGACCTTTGAAATAATTTTACTTTTTCATTCTTTGCTTTCTTATATATAAATAACGATACAATTAATGCAATCCAACCTAAAATTCCTACAATAATAAGTAATTTAGCCATGTTTGCCTCCATTATCGTAACATAGAGTCTCTGTGTTTCTTTACAACCCTATATCCTTTATTAGATAAATCCTCCGCTATAAGATTTGTTATAGTAACTGACCTATGTCTTCCACCTGTACATCCAACACCAATTACTAAATGTTGTTTTCCTTCCTCTATATATTGAGGCACTAAAAAATGAATCATATCTAAAAGTTTTATATAAAATTCTTCACTTATTTTAGAATTCATAACATAGTCTCTAACTTCTTTATCATCACCCGTTTTAGACCTTAATTCTTCAATATAATAGGGATTTGGAAGAAATCTTACATCGAATACTAAATCTGCATCAGCAAGTATACCATGTTTAAATCCAAAAGATACTACAGATATTGTTAAGTTTGGATTATCTTCACCAGAAGAATATATTTTCTTTATTTCTTCTTTAAGGTCTTTTGGCTTCATATTAGTTGTATCAATTATACAAGTGGATAATTCCTTTAAAGGCTCCATTATTTTTCTTTCCATTTTTATACCTTCTGGAATCTGCATATCTTTTGCCAATGGATGATTTCTTCTTGTCATTTTATATCTTTTTAACAATACATCATCATTGCAATCCAAATATACCATTTCATATTCATAATTTTCTTTTTCCAAGTAATTTAAGCTTTCATGAAGAGCTTCAAAAAACTTTCTTCCTCTTATATCTATACCTAGAGCAACTTTATCAATACTTGAATTCGGCTGATAACATAATTCTGCAAATTTAGTTATCAAAGCAGGAGGTAGATTATCTACACAATAAAATCCCATATCCTCTAAAGCTCTCATTGTCTCACTTTTTCCAGATCCTGAAAGACCTGTAACTATAACAAATTTCATTGCTAACTCCTCCCTTTTATCTTATGTTTATTCTATTATAATGTTTTCTACTAATGATACATCTAGATTAGAATCAAATATAGTCTTTATAGCCAGTTCAAAGTCACCGACTCTTTGTGGACAATGTGCATCTGAGCCTATTACAAATGTATTTTTTAACTCTTTTATCTTGTTTAACTGATTCACATTTAAAAAAGAATGGCTACTATTTATTTCAAGTCTAGTATCTGTCTTTTTTGCTATCTTTGCTACTTCTTCTATATAAACATCGCCTTTATCTCCAGGATGAGTAATTATAAAAATATCATTATTACTCATTGCATTTATTACAGCTTTGGTATTATATTCTTTTGCTTTTTCAGTTTTGAATACATAATTATTACAATGATTTAATAGACTTTTGAATGATGTTGGAGTAGAACCAAAATGATATCCAGCCATAATATAATCAAATTCTTTAATAAATTTCTCTTCCATATCTATATTGCCTTTATCATCTAATATGTTACATTCCATACCCAAGAGTATATTTATATCACCATATTTATCATTCAAATAGTTTACTTCTTCTCTCATTTTAAGAATATCTTTTTTCTTTACACCATATGCAATATGCTTATAACTATGGTCTGATATCCCTATTGTCTTTATTCCTTTAGAAATGGCCACCTTTACATTGTCTTCAATAGTCCCTTTTCCATGACTATATAATGTATGTGTATGATAATCAGCCAGTATTTTCATCAGTTAATCCTCTCCAAGTATTTTGACTTCTTCTTCCAACATAACCCCAAACTTGGCATATACAGCACTTTTTATAACATATATTAAATCTAAGATATCTTTAGCATTTGCTTCTCCTCTATTAACTACAAATCCGCAATGCTTCTCAGACACTTGTGCTCCTCTCAAAGTAAGACCTCTTAATCCAGTTTCTTCTATTAATTTACCTGCAAAATATCCTGTTGGTCTTTTAAATGTACTTCCTGCACTAGCAAAATTTAATGGTTGTTTAGTTATTCTTCTTGTTGCCAAATCGTCCATTAAACTTTTTATTTCATCATAATTGCCTTTTTGCAATTCTAATTCTGCGGATAAAGCTATATAGCCATTTTTTGATATTATGCTTTTTCTATACCCAAATTCCATCTGTTCATTTGATAGTTCAAATATATTTCCTTCCATATCCATCAATTTTACTGACTTTACTATATCCTTCATTTCACCACCATATGCTCCAGCATTCATGGCTAATGCTCCTCCCAATGTTCCAGGTATTCCTGATGCAAATTCAAATCCTTTTAATTCCTGCTTTTGAAGAGCTTTACCTAAAACTGATAATAAAACTCCTGACTGAGCAATCATCCTAGTATCATTTATCTCATAAGAATTGAAATTATCTGCCAATTCTATTACAACGCCTCTTATTCCACCATCTTTAATTAAAATATTTGAGCCATTTCCAATTATTAAATATGGAATTGATTCCTTTTTCACCAAAAGAAGTACATTTTTTAATTGCTCTTCTGTTCTAGGTCTAACCAATATATCTGCTGGTCCTCCTACTCTAAATGAAATATGCTTTTTCATAGGTTCATCAACCTTTATATCATCTTTACTTAATATATTTAATAAATTTTCATATATATCTTGATTATTCATTGTATTTCCTCCCAAATTATACTGAACTTTAGCTGTCATTCTTATTTAAATTACATTAATATATAGTATTAACTATATTCAATAATATATGATTTTGCTTATCATATGGATTTTATATTTTAAGTTTCTTAATTACAAACTATATTCAATAAATATATAATAAATTAAAAAAAAAAAAATAACAACATATAAAAGAATATAAATAATTTAAAAAAAGCATCAATATCACTGATATCAATGCTTTAAAAGGCAATTTAATTCGTATTATTTATCTAACTATTTTTAACATAGCAAAGATAATAAATTCCTCCAACTATTATGGAGCCCCCAACGATATTTCCAAGTGTTACAAATACTAAATTAGTTATGAATTGAACCATAGTTATATTTGCTCCTAATACCATCCCCATTGGTATAAAAAACATGTTTGCAACGCTATGTTGGAATCCACATAACACAAATAACATTATTACTGTCCAGCATGAACCTAACTTTGAAATTACATCTTGTGATGCTGTAGCCATCCATACAGCTAAAACTACTAGAACATTACAAAGTATTCCTTTTAAAAACATGGAAACCATAGTTGAATTAACTTTAGCTTCTGCCACAGCTATAGCTTTTGTAGCTACATCCCCTGTCAATGTAGAAGAATAAAATAAAATTGCTACTAACAAAACGGAACCTACTAAATTTGCAAAATAAACCAGTCCCCAGTTTCTTAACATTTTTCCTAATGTTATTTTTTTGTCCATAAGTGGAATAAGCATTAAAGTATTTCCAGTGAATAACTCTGCTCCTGCTACCACTACAAGCATAAGACCTACTGGAAATATCATAGCACTTAAAAAACTAGCTACCCCTGGGTCTATCTTAGCAAAAGTCTGACTAACTATCATACTTCCCAATGCCCCTAACCCTATAAATGCTCCTCCAAATAAACCTAATAAAATTGCATTTTGTGTTGAAATATTCGCTTTTTTGATGCCAGCACTTATTGTTGCTTGTGCTGTTTCCCCAGGTGTCAAGAATCCTTTACTCATAAATCCTTCCCCCTTAAAAATTATACTTTTCCTTGTCTTTTTATGGCAATAATTATATAATAACAATATGATATATAATAAATTTTATTAACATAAAAAATATACTATATGCATATATATAGCTGTCTCATATAATTATACTATTTATTATATACCAACTTTGTTAATTTCGAAATAATTTATATTGAATTTGAAAAATTTACCTCTCGATTATTTATTTTACTTTTTTATTGTTGAGGTATTATATATAATAGATATATGTTTGTGTTATTATATATAATTACTTATTTTAATAAATATTTGAAGGAGGAAATTTTATGTTTGATATATCATTTTTCGAAATGTCAATATATGAAATAGCAGTTACTACAATATATATAATTAATTTCATGGTTATACTGAACCTTATCTTTAGGGAAAAAAGAAACATAAATACAACTCTAACATGGCTTCTTATATTGGTGTTAATCCCTGCACTTGGATTCATACTTTATATAGCTTTTGGTAGAAACATTTCAAAAAACAATATGTTTAGATTAAAAGAAAAGGACGATAAGATAATCAAAAGTAACATACTAGATACTCAGGTTAAGTTACAGTCTACTTCTGAAATTGATTCAGATATACATCAACATAAGGATATGATTTATGCATTAGCTAACTCAAATAATGCTCATTATACCAATAATAACGATGTGTGGATTTATGCTGAGTCTAGTCAATTTTTTAACAGTCTTCTTGAAGAACTTAAAAAGGCTAAAAAATATATAAACATACAATTTTACATTTTCAAAGATGACAAAATCGGAACTGAAATAATCGACATTCTAGTAGCTAAAGCTAAAGAAGGTGTCGAGGTAAGACTTTTATTTGACGCCGTTGGTGGTAGAACACTAAAGAATAGTACACTTTCTAGGCTTAAAGAAAGTGGTGTTAAGGTTGGAAGTTTCTTTCCATCATTCTTAAAAATCGTAAACTTTAACTTAAACTATAGAAATCACCGAAAAATTGTTGTCATTGATGGTAAAGTAGGATTTGTAGGTGGATATAATGTTGGTGATGAGTATTTAGGTAGAAATCCAAAATTTGGTCTATGGAGAGATACACATACCAAACTTACTGGTGATTGTGTAATTGACCTAAATATGAGATTTATCCTTGATTGGAGATACACAACTAAAGAAGATTTAGACTTAGAGAAGTACTTTATAGAAGAAGAAACAAACTCTAATCATCCTTCTGAAAATATTGGGATTCAGATAGTATCAAGTGGTCCAGATATATCAGAGCTTGACGAAATTAAATATGGTTACCTTAAAATGATTCAGAAAGCTAGAAAGTATATATATATACAGAGTCCTTATTTAATACTTGATGCAACATTTATAGATACTTTAAAAATAGCTTGTTTATCTGGTGTTGATGTAAGAATTATGATTCCTTCTAAACCTGACCATCCTTTTGTATACTGGGCATCATATTCATATGCTGGAGAACTTTTAAACTTTGGAGCTAAAATTTATACTTATGGTCAAAATGCATTTTTACATGCTAAGACGATAGTTATAGATGACTCTATCTGCTCTATAGGAACAGCCAATATGGATATAAGAAGTTTCGAACTTAATTTTGAAGTAAATGCATTTATGTATTCTTCAAAAAAAGCACTGGAACAAAGAATTATATTTGAAAATGATATTTTAAATTCAAAAGAAATAACATTAGATATATATAATTCTAGGTCTACTTATATAAAAATCAAGGAATCAATTTCTAGACTATTATCAGCAGTTTTATAAATCTTTTATTTTATAAAAATTTTACATTCCGGTTTATTTTTTAAAGTTTTTTATATATATTATTTTTTTTTTATTGAATTTAGTTCATTTTTTTTATTTTTTTTAACTATTCTGAATTATTTTATATTATAATAGACTAGTATAGTTTTTATTTTTGATAGGTAACTTTTTTGCATTGTTTTTATGAATAAAGAAATTGTTGTATATTGTTCTTTCTTTATTGTTTTGGTTTTGTTCACCAACATAAGGTTGGGGTCAACTCATGGTTAATTATTTTTTGAGAAATAATAACTTTAAAAAGAAAAGGGGGATTTGTTATGTGCGATTTTATTTCACACAACAAGCAATTATTTGACGAACTAGATATATTTATTGACTCTCTTGCAACAAAAGAAGGTGCGTTAATACAAGTTCTACATGAAGCACAAGGTATATTTGGATATCTTCCAAAAGAAGTTCAGCTTCATGTTGCTAGAAAACTTGGAGTAGCTCCTGCAAAGGTATATGGGGTTGTTACATTCTATTCTTATTTTACTACAGAACCTGTAGGTAAGTATAAAATCAGTGTCTGTCTAGGTACTGTATGTTTTGTAAAAGGTGCTGATAAAATATTAAGTGCTTTTGAAAAACAACTTGGTATAAAAGTTGGAGAAACTACTAGTGATTTTAAATTTTCTTTAGAAGGTTTAAGATGTTTGGGGGCATGTGGTTTAGCTCCAGTTGTTACTGTAAATGGTAAAGTTTATGGTAAGGTGAAACCTGACCAAGTAAGTGAAATATTAGATACTTATAGAGAATTAGAATTGAATTGTTAAGAGGGGTGAATAAATAATGCGTAAAGTAAATTCATTTGATGAATTAAAAGTTTTAGCTGATGAGCTGAAACCTAATCTTAGCTTAAGAAAAAATTATTCTAAGGAAAATGTATTAAGAAGAGAATTACTTGTTTGTTGTGATACTGGATGTACATCTTCAAACAGTATGGAAATAGTTAGTGAATTAGAAAATGAAATAAAAAAATCAGGAATCCAAGACAAAGTTACTGTTCGTTTGACAGGTTGTTTTGGCTTCTGTGCTCAAGGTCCTATCGTAAAAGTTTATCCTGATAACGTTTTCTACGTGAAGGTTGAACCATCAGATGCTGAAAAGATAGTTCAAAGTCACTTAATTAGAAATACAGTTGTTGAGGAATTATTATATGAAGAAGAATCTTTAAGCAAAAAAGTAGAAGAGCAAGAAGAAATGTCTTTCTACAAAAAACAATTACGTATAGCTTTAAAAAACTGTGGACTTATTGACCCAGATAGCATAGAAGAATATATTGCCAATGATGGTTATTTAGCTCTAGGCAAATGTTTAACTTCTCTTACTCCTCAAGAAGTTATTGCAGAAGTAAAAACTTCTGGTCTTCGTGGTAGAGGTGGTGCTGGTTTCCCTACTGGTTCTAAATGGGAAGCTGCTTCAAAAAATCCTGCTGGCCCAACAGATAAAAAATTTGTTGTTTGTAATGCTGACGAAGGTGACCCAGGTGCATTTATGGATAGATCAGTACTTGAAGGTGACCCTCACAGTGTACTAGAAGCTATGGCAATATGCGGATATGCTATAGGCTCTGATACAGGTTACATATACATAAGAGCAGAATATCCAAAATCTATAGAAAGATTAAAAGTAGCTATAGCTCAAGCTGAAAAATACGGTTTACTTGGTGAAAATATATTAGGTACTGGATTTAACTTTAAACTAGAATTAAAATACGGTGCAGGAGCTTTCGTTTGTGGTGAAGGTACAGCTCTAATGCATTCAATTGAAGGTAGACGTGGTGAACCTAGAATGAAGACTTATAGTTCTTCTAAGAGTGGTTTATGGAAATCTCCTACTTGCTTAAACAATGTTGAAACTTTTGCCAACATACCAGCAATCATACTGAATGGCGGAAGCTGGTTTGCTAACTTAGGTACTGAAGATTCTAGTGGTACTAAAGTCTTTGCTCTTGGTGGAAAAGTTGAAAATGTAGGGCTTGTTGAAGTTCCAATGGGTACTACTTTAAGAGATATTGTATTTGAAATTGGTGGAGGAATCCCTGAAGGTAAACAATTCAAGGCAGTTCAGACAGGTGGTCCATCTGGTGGATGTATACCAACTGAGCATTTAGACATCCCTATAGACTTTGGTTCATTAAGCTCTATAGGTTCAATGATGGGTTCTGGTGGTATGCTTGTTCTTGATGAATCTGACTGTATGGTAGATATAGCCAAGTTCTTCCTTGAGTTTACTGTTGAAGAATCTTGTGGTAAATGTACTCCTTGTCGTATAGGTACTACAAGATTATTAGAGATATTAACTAAAATTACAGAAGGTAATGGTACTCTACAAGATTTAGATGACCTAGAAAACCTTGCTGAAACTATACAAACTGCTTCATTATGTGGTCTTGGTAAAGCTGCTCCAAACCCTGTTTTAAGTACTCTTCAATATTTCAAAGATGAGTATATAGCTCACGTTGTAGATAAGAAATGTCCTGCTGGCAAATGTCAAAACTTACTTTCTTACTTTATAACAGATGCTTGTAAGGGTTGTACAAAATGTTCTAGAGTGTGTCCTGCTGGTTGTATAACAGGTTCTGTTAAGGAACAACATACAATAGATACTTCTAAGTGTCTAAAATGTGGTGCTTGTATAGATAATTGTACATTTAACGCTATAATCAAGAAATAACTTATTTGGAGGAGGAATAACAATGAGTTTAGTTAATTTAACTATTAATGGCAAACACGTTTCAGCACCTAGTGGAACTTCTATCTTAGATGCTGCGAAATTAATAAATATAAAAATACACAACCTTTGTCATTTACATATGAACGAAATAGATAAGCTTGACACTTGTGCTTCTTGTCGTGTTTGTATGGTTGAGACAGAGAGAGGCTTAGTTCCAGCTTGTGGAACAGTTATAAAGGAAGGTATGAGAGTTCAAACTAATAGTGCAAAAGCATTAAATGCTCGTAGAACTATTGTTGAATTATTGTTATCAGACCATCCACAAGATTGTTTTGTATGTGAAAAAAATGGAGACTGTGAATTACAGACTATAGCTGCCGATTTAGGAGTAAGAAAAATAAGATATCAAGGTTCTAAATCTTTTGCAGGTAAAGACACTTCTACTAAGTCTTTAGTTAAAGACCACTCTAAGTGTATATTATGTAGAAGATGTGAAACTGTATGTAATGATATACAAACAGTAGGAGCATTATCTGGAGTTAATCGTGGATTTAATACTTTAGTTAGTACATTCTTCAACTCTGATATGGTTGAGACAGAGTGTACATTCTGTGGTCAATGTATATCTGTCTGTCCAACTGGAGCGTTAACAGAAGTAGATAATGTACCTAAGCTTTGGGATGTTTTAAATAAAAAAGAAAAAACTATAGTAGTTCAAGTTGCTCCTGCTGTAAGAGTTGCAATTGGTGAAGAATTTGGATTAGAACCAGGTTCAATTTCTACAGGAAAAATGGTAGCTGCTTTAAAAGCACTTGGATTTGAACATGTATTTGATACGAACTTTGGTGCAGACTTTACTATCATGGAAGAGGCTACTGAATTTATAGAAAGAATCCAAAGTGGTGAAAATCTTCCTATATTGACTAGTTGTTGTCCTGCATGGGTAAACTTCTTGGAGCATAATTATCCAGATAAGTTAAATTTAGCATCTAGCTGTAAGTCTCCTCAAGGTATGTTTGGTTCTATAGCTAAAAATTACTATGCACCTAAAATATTAGGAATCAATCCTGAAGAGCTTTATGTTGTATCTGTAATGCCTTGTGTAGCTAAAAAATATGAAGCTTCAAGAGAAGAATTAAGTGAATCTGGAATACTAGATGTTGACCTTTCTATCACTACTAGAGAATTAGCTAAAATGATAAAAGAAGCTGCTATCGATTTACCTAATCTTCAAGACCAAGATTTTGATAATCCTTTAGGAAAATCTACAGGTGCTGCATCTATATTTGGAGCAAGTGGTGGAGTTCTAGAAGCTGCTCTACGTACTTCATATGAAAAGATAACTAATAAGACTTTAGATAATGTAAACTTTACTAATGTTAGAGGTCTTAAAGGAATCAGAGAAGCAAGCATAGATGTTGATGGAACTACAGTTAATGTGTGTATTGTAAATACACTTAAAAATGCTAGAAAGATTATGGATAAGGTTAGAAGTGGAGAATGTAAATATCACATTATAGAAGTTATGGCATGTCCTGGTGGATGTGTTGGAGGTGCTGGTCAACCTTATCACCATGGTAATACTGAAATAGTTGATAGACGTGCAAATGCATTATATGAAATAGATAGAAATAAAGCTATTCGTAAATCTCATGAAAATCCTGATTTACAGGCTATTTATAAAGACTTCTTTGGAGACCCAAATAGTGATGTAGCTCATAAATACCTTCATACTCATTACTTCGATAAGAGTTGTATTTATGGAGAATGCCCACAAGAATGTGCTTGTGAGGAATCTAAATAAGCTCTAACAATTATAAAAATTAAGTGTTATTAAATAAAAGGATTGTCTTAAAATACTCTTAAGTACTTTAAGACAATCCTTATTAGTTTACTTTAATACAACTTCCTAGTCTTATATATTAATTAAAGAATTCCAGCCATTTTCATAAGTTGTTTTGCATTTGTAGTTTTACATCTTCCATCTTTTATCATATAGTCAAAATGAATTTTATCATCTACATAGTACTCTGAGAAATGATAGTTTACAACTTCAACATCTCCACTACCTGAAAGGTCACATAACTCAAAATCATGTGTTGTAACCATACTTATAACCCATGGTCTTGATAATTTCTTTACTGCCTCACTTGCTCCAATAATTCTATCAGCAGAGTTAGTTCCCTTAAAAATCTCATCCACTAAAACCAACATTGGTAATTCTTTTAAGCTATATTGAATCATTGATTTTATTCTAAGAATCTCAGCATAAAAAGTTGATATTCCTTGGCTTACATCATCTTGTATTCTCATAGATGTAAATATAGCCATACAAGTTGCATCAAAATTCTTAGCACATACTGGTCCTCCTGCATATGCTAATACTAAATTTACTCCTATACTTCTTAAAAATGTTGTTTTTCCAGACATATTTGAACCTGTAATAATACATGTCTGAGAATTTAATTGTATTGAATTTGCTATAACACTTTTTTCTGCTATTAATGGATGATATACTTCTTCAACTTTTAGCCTTGGAATGTCTTCATGTTTTATTACTGGAAAACATGTATTCTCCTTTACATGACCAATAACTGTTAAACTTATTAGAGCTTCAAATTCTCCAATAGATTCTAGCCAGCCTCTAATTTGATTTCCATACACACCTTTCCATCGTTCCAGTGATTCTGCACAATGATAATTCCACATAAGAACACCACAAGCAATTATATATAATATCTGATTATATCTTAAATTTACAGCATTTCCTATTGAATTTAGTTGTTTAATACCTTTTGAAACGCCACTTCCCTTAGAAAGTTTTTTTTGTAATTCTTTTAAGTAATCACTCTCAAATGTCTCTTTTTCTAAAACCTTAAACATCTTTTCATATACTTGTATATTTCTACTAAATGAAAATAATGGTGAAAGAGTCTGCATAAGTCTCGTATGCCCAAAACCACTAAATCCCAACTGTATTATGAAAAGTAGAAAAACAGGCAAAATAGGTAAAAAACCTAATGTAAAAAATATAAAAGATAGGATTGTAGCAGTAGGTAGACCCCAAGTAAAAATATGCATCCATTTTGGTATATATACATCCTTATTTTCTCCATACTCTATGAATGCTTCTATACTACCATCAGAATTATTTTTTTGCTCCTTACCAATTATATTACTCAGTGTTTGAATATGAATAGAAAAATCATCTTTTGATAAAAGTTCTTTTATTGCTATTTGTCTCTCTAAGATTATCTTCTCATCTGGATTTTCATTCCATAATGACTTAGCCAAAGACTTCTTACCATAAGATGTATTAGCCACACAGATATATTGATACAATGAAGCTCTTCCAAACAAATCTAAATCTTTTGCTTGTGAATTTTCATCTTCTAAGTATTCTTTACCATCTATTTTAAATTCTTTCCAGCCATCTCCAAATCGTTTTATATACTTGTCTATTACATCAATCTTACTTTTAAAATACATTTCTTCTTCTTTTACTTTATTATGAATAACTAAGAGTGCTATAAACGCTACAATCGCTACAACTCCAACAAAAACACCCACTATATTTTTATTGTAAAGTCCAATAGCAAATCCTACTATCACTATCAAAAAAGAGATTAATCTCGCTGTACTTATATTATTTGACTTTTTACTTAAGAGCAATTCTTTTTCAGTAGTACTTTCTAAAAGTTTACTAAAATAGTCTATTCCCATAAAAAATTCCAACTTTCTTGTTATATAATAAA
Source organism: Clostridioides difficile (assembly GCF_001299635.1). GTDB lineage: Bacteria > Bacillota > Clostridia > Peptostreptococcales > Peptostreptococcaceae > Clostridioides > Clostridioides difficile_A. The sequence goes on from NZ_JRHN01000053.1 coordinate 64,154, forward strand.
ATCCAAATATAAAATTAATCTAGTGCAGTTTTAATCTATTACTTTAAATTATCCTTATCTAATATATATTATTAATAAATATTAGATACAACTTAATTTTAATATCAGTCTGCACTACTTAGTATCAATTAATTTTGATAGTTTTTTAGTAAACTCTTGTGCTGCATCATATCCCATTCCTCTTTGTCTAAAATTCATTGCTGCTACTTCTAATATCATAGCAGTATTTCTTCCAGGCTTAACAGGTACAACTAGTTTCTCTACATTGACACCAAGTATCTCTTCATATTCTTTATCAAGCCCAAGTCTGTCATAATACTTAGTCTCATCCCAAGCTTCTAGATGAACTACTAAATCTATCATTTTAGAATTTTTAATTGCTCCTACTCCATATAGACTTCTAACATCTATTATCCCTATTCCTCTTATCTCAAGAAAATGTCTTATCAATTCAGGTGACTGTCCCATCAGCATACTTTCATCCAGTTTTCTTATTTCCACAGCATCATCTGCAACTAGTCTATTTCCTCTTTGAATCAGTTCTAACGCTGTTTCTGACTTTCCTATACTACTTTCACCTTTTATCAGTACACCTATTCCATAAATATCAACTAACACACCATGAATTGTTGTGTGTGGTGCTAATTTATTATCCAAATAATTTGATAGTCTATTTATAAGTCTAGTTGTGTTTCTATTTGTACTCAAAAGTATTCTCTTATATTTCTTAGCTTTTTCAATTACATCTGGCTTGATTTCCAAGTCTCTAGAGATTATTAGAGCAGGTATTTCATATGAGAAAAATCTATCCAACACTTCTTCTCTAATAGTATTATCCATTAATCCAAAGAAATTATATTCTGTCTTCCCAACTATTTGTATTCTTTCATACGCAAAGTAATCAAAATATCCTGCAAACTGTAACCCTGGTCTATTTATATCTTGAGAGTAGACATAATAATCTACATCATCAGGCATGTACACTACTTTTAACTTCAAGTCTTTTATTATCTCTCTTATCGATACCTTATTGCTAGTTTCCATTAGTTTTCTTCCTTCCTAAAAAAATTATAAACATTATCTGCAATGCTTTTATTCATTCCCTCTACTTCTAAAAGTTCTTCCATAGTAGCTTTTTTTATAGCATCTACATCTTTAAAGTGATTTAATAATGATTTCTTTCTTTTTTCACCTATTCCTTGTATATCATCTAAGATAGATTTTGTCAAAGCTTTATTTCTTAAACTTCGATGATATGTTATTGCATAATTATGAACCTCTTCTTGTATACTAGCAATAAATCTATATAAATTGGTTGTTTTATCTAGCTCTATTTCTTTTCCTTTACATATCAATCCCTTGGTTCTATGCTTATCATCCTTGTACATTCCCCAAAGAGGTATATCTACATCATTAAGTTCTAATACTTTTTTTACTGCGCTAACTTGTCCTTTTCCACCATCCAATAATATCAAGTCAGGTAAATTTCCATGTTTTAATCGTCTATCTACAATTTCAGCCATAGAATCATAATCATTAGGTCCAATGACTGTTTTTATTTTATATCTTCTATATTCTTTTTTATCTTTTTTAGCATTTGTATATACTACCATAGAGCCAATCGAGTCTACGCCTTGTATATTTGATATGTCATAAGCCTCTATCCTTATTGGTAACTTTGCTAGATTTAATAGACGTTTTAATTCTTCTAATGCTCCAATACTCTTTTCATATTTTCTCTTATTCATATCAGAAAACTTTTCAAGATACTCTATAGCATTTTTTCTTACCATTTCAACTAAGCTTTTCTTTTCTCCTTTTTGTGGTACTCTTATAGTTACTTTTTGACCTTTTTTAGATGACAACCATTCCTCTAATATAGAACTATCTTCTATCTCATCTTCTATAATTAATTCTTTTGGTATATACTCTTGTTCATTGTAAAATTGTTTTACAAATGAACCTAATATAGAGGCTCTTGGGCTATCCATTACACCTTCTAATATAAAATGTTCCCTACCTACAATCTTACCATTTCTGATAAAAAATACCTGTACACAGGCTTCATTATGGGCTCTTGCCATTGCAACCACATCTTGATTTAAGTCACTTACATTAGTGTCTATTTTCTGTTTCTGTATCATCTCTTCAAGACTCTTTATTTTATCTCTATATACCGCAGCTTCCTCAAATCTAAAATTCATAGAACTCTCATTCATTTTTTCCTTTAAAAGCTCCATCAATTTCTCTTCTTTACCAGATAAGCACATTATAATTTCTTCTATCATCTTTCCATATTCTTCTTTAGAAACATTTCCTGTACAAGGCCCTAGACATTTATTTATATGCAGATTTAAACAGGGTCTTGTTTTATTCTTTATCGCTTTTTCGATATCTATTTTACAACTTCTTATTGGATAGGTACTATTTATAAGTTCCAAAGTATCATTCACAGCAGTTATATTAGTATATGGTCCAAAATACTTTGCCTTATCTTTAAGAACTCTTCTAATCTTTAAGATTCTCGGATAATCTTCATTTGTAGTTACTTTGATATATGGATAAGTTTTATCATCTCTAAGTACTACATTATACTTAGGTCTGTATCTTTTTATTAGATTACATTCAAGTATTAATGCCTCCAACTCTGAATCCGTTATAATATACTCAAATTTATATATATTTTTAACCATAGATTTTACTTTAGATGTATGGTTTTTTGAAGATTGAAAATACTGCCTTACCCTATTTTTTAAAGATATGGCTTTTCCCACATATATTATATGGTCGTATTTATCTTTCATTAAATATACTCCGGGCTCAGAAGGTAATTTTTTTAAATGTTCTTGTATATCAAACATATAGCCCTCCAAAACATTAAATTTTATATTAAAATTATACCCTAAAATGTGAAATTTAAAAAGTTATACAGTTTCCAGTGCTCTAAACAAGTTAAAGTCCATATCCCCCTTCCATAATTGATTTAAAAACAAACCTTATGAAGAGCAATATGGACTTTATACTTTTATTGACTACTTACAACTTATATTTAATTAGCTTCTAAAAGATGTAATCAGTTTATATCTCTAATTTTAAAACTTATCACATTTTAGATGATTTAAGAAAAATATTTCTTTAAAAATTGACCAGTATAAGACCCATCAACTTTAGATACTTCTTTTGGTGTTCCAGTTGCAACTACAGTTCCACCTTTATCTCCACCTTCTGGTCCTAGGTCTATTACATAATCACAAGTCTTTATGACATCTAAATTATGTTCTATAACTATAATTGTATTTCCTGTATCTGCTAATCTTTGTAGCACTTGGATTAGCTTGTCTACATCTGCCATATGAAGTCCAGTAGTAGGCTCATCTAATATATACAATGTCTTTCCTGTTGGTCTTTTACTAAGCTCAGCAGCTAATTTTATACGTTGTGCTTCTCCTCCTGATAATTGAGTTGAAGGCTGACCTAATTTGATGTATGAAAGACCTACATCCATTAAAGTTTCTAATTTTCTTTTTATATTTGGTATGTTTTCGAAAAACTCAACAGCTTCTTCCACATTCATATCCAATATATCAGATATAGTTTTATCTTTGTATTTTACTTGTAGTGTTTCTCTATTATATCTTTCACCCTTACAAATTTCACAAGGAACATATACATCAGGTAAGAAATGCATTTCTATTTTTATTATTCCATCACCCTTACAAGCTTCACATCTCCCACCTTTTACATTGAAACTAAATCTTCCTTTTTTATAACCTCTTGCCTTAGCTTCATTAGTTGCTGCAAAAATATCTCTTATAAAATCAAATACACCTGTATAAGTAGCAGGATTTGAACGAGGTGTTCTTCCAATTGGACTTTGGTCTATATTTATAACTTTATCTATATTTTCAATTCCTTTTATTTCTTTATGTTTACCAGCTCTTTGTTTAAGTCTATTTACTTTACTTGCTACACCTTTGTAAAGTATGTCATTTATTAGTGTACTTTTACCAGAGCCTGAAACACCTGTTATACAAGTAAACTTACCTAATGGGAATTTTATATCTATATTTTTCAGATTATTTTCTGATGCTTTAATTATTTCTATAAAATTTCCATTTCCTTCTCTAGTAGTCTCAGGAAGTAATATTTGTTTTTTACCACTTAGATACTGACCTGTTATTGAGTTTTCATTTTTAATTATTTCATCCAAAGTTCCTTGTGCAACTATCTCACCACCATGTATACCTGCGCCTGGTCCAATATCTAAAACATAATCAGCCTCTCTCATTGTGTCTTCGTCATGCTCTACAACAATTAAGGTATTTCCTAGGTCTGTTAAGTGTCTAAGTGTACCTATAAGCCTATCATTGTCTCTTTGATGAAGTCCTATACTTGGTTCATCAAGTACATATAAAACCCCAACAAGTGCAGAACCTATTTGAGTTGCTAATCTTATACGTTGTGCTTCCCCTCCTGATAGAGTTCCAGCTTTTCTTGATAAATTCAAATAATCAAGACCTACATCTCTTAAGAACATAGCTCTTCCTTTTATTTCTTTTATAATCTCATGAGCTATAAATCTCTGTTTCTCTGTAAGGGTTATATTTTCCATAAAATCAATTAATTCATTTACAGATAAATTTGTAACTTCCATTATGTTTTTACCATCAACCAAAACAGATAGGACTTCTTTTTTAAGTCTCATACCTTTACATTTTGGACATGGTCTTTCTGCCATATATTCTTCAATCTTATCTCTCATGTACTCCGAGTTAGTTTCGTTGTATCTTCTCTCTAAGTTTACTATTACTCCTTCAAAGTACGACTTATAATTTCTAGTTCCTCCAAATTTTGATTCATAAGTAAACTCTACAATTATATTGTCCTTACCATAAAGTAATTCCTCAACAAAATCCTCTGGTAAATCTTTAAATGGTGTTGTCAAAGATACATTAAAATGTTCTGCTAAACTTTTTATCATTTTACTATAGTAAGTATCATCATTAACACCTGTTGACCCCCATGCTGCAACCGCACCTTGTTTTATTGACAAATCTTTATTTGGTACGACTAACTCTGGGTCAACTTCTTTACTTTCTCCAAGACCATTACAAACATCACAAGCACCAAAAGGAGCATTAAATGAGAACATTCTTGGAGATAATTCTTCTATACCAATTCCATGTTCTGGACATGCAAATTTAGTTGAAAAAAGAATTTCTTCTCCATCTATTATTTGAGCTATTACAAGACCATCTGATAACTTAACTGCAGTCTCAATCGAATCTGCCAATCTAGATTCAATTCCATCTTTAATTACTATTCTGTCTACCACAACTTCTATATTATGTTTTTGATTTTTATTCAGAACTATATCATCGCTAACTTCATAATTTTCACCATTGACTCTAACTCTTACAAATCCTTCTTTTTTGATACTATCAAAAACCTTTTTATGTGTACCTTTTTGACCTCTAACAATTGGTGAAAGTATTTGTAATTTCGTTCTATCTGGAAAATCTAGCATTTTATCAACTATTTCTTGGATAGTCATTTGACTTATTTTTTCACCACATGTAGGACAATATACATCTCCTACTCTTGCAAATAATAATCTTAAATAGTCATATATTTCTGTTACTGTTCCAACAGTAGAACGTGGGTTTTTTGAAGTAGTTTTCTGGTCGATTGATATAGCTGGTGATAACCCCTCAATATATTCTACATTTGGCTTTTCCATTTGACCTAAAAATTGTCTAGCATAGGCTGATAGACTCTCTACATATCTTCTTTGACCTTCTGCATATATTGTATCGAATGCCAAAGAAGACTTTCCAGAACCTGATAACCCTGTAAAAACAATAAATTTATCTCTTGGTAATTCTAAATCTACATTTTTTAAATTATGCTCTTTTGCTCCTCTTATTATAATTTTATCTTCCATAATGTTGTTTTTACCTTTCTATTTTTCCAATTTTTCTTCTAATTGTTTTACTTTATCTCTAAGTTCTGCTGCTCTCTCAAATTGTAAGTTTTGAGCAGCCTCCATCATCTCTGATTTTAATTTTTCTATATTATCTCTTATTTCATCTTTATCATCTGTGTCAGATATTCCATATACAACTTCTTCCTCTGCTACCTTAGTAGCTTCTATACTATCTCTTATACTTTTTTGTATAGTCTTAGGAGTAATATTATGTTCTTCATTATATAGATTTTGTATATCTCTTCTTCTCTTTGTCTCATCAATAGCATTTTGCATTGAATCAGTTATTCTGTCTGCATACATGATTACTCTTCCATTTTCATTTCTAGCAGCACGTCCAATAGTCTGTATTAATGCTGTTTCGGAACGTAAGAAACCTTCTTTATCAGCATCCAAAATTGCTATAAGTGAAACTTCTGGTATATCTAATCCTTCTCTAAGTAGATTTATTCCTACAAGTACATCAAACTTTCCTAGTCTTAAATCTCTTATTATTTCTGTTCTTTCTAATGTAACTATATCTGAATGTAAATATTTAACTTTTATCCCTATCTCTTTAAGATAATTAGTCAAGTCCTCACTCATTTTTTTAGTTAAAGTGGTTATAAGTACTCTTTCATTTTTTTCTATAGTTTTAGTTATTTCTCCTACCAAATTGTCTATCTGATTATTGATAGGTCTTACTTCTACAATTGGGTCTAAAAGTCCAGTTGGTCTTATTATTTGTTCTGCTATAGTTTCTGAATGTTGAATTTCATAAGGCCCTGGTGTAGCACTTACAAACAACATCTGATTTATATTTCCTTCAAATTCTTGAAAATTTAATGGTCTATTGTCAAGTGCGGAAGGTAATCTAAATCCATTCTCTATAAGAGATGTCTTTCTAGACCTATCTCCTGCATACATACCTCTTACTTGTGGTATAGTAACATGTGCCTCATCTACAATTATTAAATAATCATCTGGAAAGAAATCCATTAAAGTATATGGCTTTTCTCCTTCTTCTCTACCTGTAATATGTCTTGAGTAGTTCTCTATACCTTGACAAAATCCTATTTCTTTTAGCATTTCTATATCATACTTAGTCCTTTGTTCAATTCTTTGAGCTTCTAAAAGTCTATCATTTTCTTTAAAAAATTTTATTTGCTCTTGAAGTTCGTCCTCTATTTCTACAATTGCTTTTTCAATTCTTTCTGGTGTTGTTACATAGTGAGATGCGGGGAATATAACAATGTGGTTTCTAGTACCAACAATCTTTCCTGTTACATAATCAATCTCTGTTATTCTATCTACCTCATCACCAAAAAACTCTATTCTTATTGCTTTCTCATCGTTACTTGCTGGGAATATCTCTAGTATATCTCCTCTAACTCTAAAGGTACCTCTTGTAAAATTTATGTCATTTCTTTCGTATTGTATCTCTATTAACCTTTTTATTACATCATCTCTGTCTCTTTGCATACCTGGTCTTATAGATAGCATAAGTTCTTTATAGTCTTTTGGATCACCCAGTCCATATATACAAGATACAGATGATATTATTATGGTATCTCTTCTTTCTAAAATAGATGCCGTAGCAGAATGTCGAAGTTTATCTATTTCATCATTTATGCTTGCATCTTTTTCTATATAAGTGTCACTGTGAGCTACATATGCTTCTGGTTGATAGTAATCATAGTAACTTACAAAATATTCAACTGCATTGTCTGGGAAAAATTCTTTAAACTCACTGTAAAGCTGTGCTGCTAGTGTCTTATTGTGAGCCATTATTAGGGTAGGTTTTTTAACTTGCTGAATGATGTTTGCCATTGTGAATGTTTTTCCTGAACCCGTTACTCCTAATAATGTTGAAAATTTCTCATTTCTATTTATAGAATCCACTATTGATTTAATAGCTTCTGGTTGGTCACCTGTAGGTTTGAAGTCTGATTTTATTTTAAAATCCACGGTATCACTCCTTTTTCGAACATTAGTTCCTAACATTTATTATTATATCATACCTTTATAAAATTGTTTAAGTTATTTTAAATATTTTACCCATTTAAATTTTACTTAAATCTAAAATATAAAAAAAGACTTCTATCTTTACAATAGAAGTCTATAATACATGGAAAATAAATACTTTATCCAATTTATATGATAAAATCAAATGCCTCTTTTTCAGCTCCATCCAACGTTAAACCAAATAACTTTAATATAGTTGCTGCATGTGCCCTCAAATCTCCATTCTCTATAACCACACCACTTTTAATATTAGGTCCAAAAGCTATAAATGGAGGTCTATTACCCTTAGTAGGTAAATGACCATGTGTTGCAACAGCAAATTTATAATCTTTTATATCAGAATCCTTTATAATATTTCCTTCTACATCATTACCAAACGAAATTCCTTCAATTCCTTCAATTACCATTTCAAAATCACCTTCAAGACCAAGTTCAGATGCTTCCTCTTTGCTAAAAATATTTTCTATGAATAATTCTTCTTTAAACTCCTCAAGTAGTTCTCTTAACTCTGTTAATCTATCTAAGTTATTTACTATTATCTGAGCTGATATACCAGAAGAATTTACATAGGCATCAAAATGTTTAACTTCTCCATCTTCTACTGTTATAAATCCTCTTGATTCAAGTAAAACATTTGGATTTATAACTTTGTCAACTCTAAGATGACCATGGTCTCCAAGTATTATAAAGTTTGTATCTTCATATGTACCTGCATCCCTTGTAGCTTGAATTATATCTCCTAGCCATTCATCATTCATTTTCAATGCTTCATCCACTTGCTCATTAAATAATCCATAATTATGTCTTGTATGGTCCAATGTCGCCAAATGTATCAACATTAAATCAGGCTTATAGTCCTTTATAATATCTACTGCACAGTTTACTCCAAACAAATCCATGTTAGGTTCTAGCTTCCAATCAATATAATGACAATGTTTATTATAAATACTATCCATTATAATCTTACTAGAACTTTTTTCAAAAGTCTCTCTTGGATTATCTTCTCTATTAGGTGCCCATATTTCTGCAATATTAAAGTCTATATTTGGATTTGCTCCCATTACAGGCCATAATACACTAGATGTAGTTAAATTATTTTCTTTTGCTACATCTAAAATAGTTTTTGTTTTTATATCCTTTGAATACCAATACCAATCTTTGTTTTCTTTATTTGGGTCAAATTTTTCATTATGATATATACCATGCTTTTTAGGATATACTCCTGTAACCATGCTAGTATGGCATGGATATGTTAAAGTAGGATATACACAATTTATATTTTTTACTATAGAGCAATTCTCTAATATAGATTTAAAATTTGGGAGATTTTTTACAAATTTCAAGTCTTTTTCAAATAAAGAATCTACTGATAATACTATAACTTTTGTCATTTACATTACCTCTTCATTCATATATTATTAAATACTTTTAATCAGTTTATGGCTATAAATAATTATTTATTTGTTTTATCTATTACTGCTTGCATTGCAGAAGTTCCTTTACTTACTGCATCTTTTGGAGATACATTTAAGTCAGTAAGTCCCTTTTTAATTTCATCCATTAGCTTATCAGTTGCTTCTTTATATCCATTTAACATTGGAAGTGCTACAGCATATTGTAACTGGTCAGTTGCAACTTTATATTGAGGTTTCTCTTTATATAGTGTTTGTAATTTTTCAGACTTAGTTGCATCTTCAGTTGTTGGTAAGTACCCTGTTGATGAACTGAATTGAACTATCTTATCTGTTTGAGTCATCCATTTTATAAATTCTGCACTTGCTTCTTTTTCTTTATCTGTTCCACCTTCAAGCATAACTAGATTTGCTCCACCTGTAGGAGTTGCGTATTTTTGATTCTTTGGTAAAAATGCTGTTGATATTTCAAATTTACCTTCTGTTTGTTGCATAAGTCCTGCTAAATCAGCTGTTGATGTAAATATCATGCCTACTTTACCATTTACAAAATCTTGTTTTGCCACATCCCAAGCATTATAATCTTCTCCAGGAGGCATTTTCATTATTCCATCTTTCATCATATCTTGCCAGAATTTAACTGGTGCTTGCCCTGCTTCATTATTAAACGCTACTTTTTTACCATTAGTTATTTCTCCACCACTTTGCATTACCATAGCTTCATAGAACCAAATATCTATTGGTGTTTCAAAACCATAAGTATCTTCTGATTTATTCGTCATCTTACTAGCATAATTTTTAAGTTCTTCCCATGACTTTGGACCTGAAGGGTCAAGACCTGCTTTAGTTGCCATATCTTTATTTATGTATAATATTGGAGTACTTCTATTAAATGGCATCCCAACAAACTTGTTTTCGTAATATGAATTTGTTAAAAGACCAGAAAAAAATCTTTCTTGGTATGTTTTATCAAAATACTTGCTCATATCTACTAAAGCTCCTGCTGATGCAAATGTACCTGTTTGAGTTATTTCTAGTAATGTTACATCTGGTTGGTCTTTAGAAGTTAAGGCTGCCTGTAATTTTGTTGCATTTTCATAGTAATCTTTCTGTTTTAGCATATTTACTTGTACATCTTTATGCTCACTATTAAACTGGTCAACCATTTTTTGTGCAGTTTCTCCATTAGTTCCACCCAAAGGAGCCCAGAAATCTATCTTTGTAATATTGCTATCAGTTTTTTCCCCTTTAGATGTATTTGAATCATTAGAATTTGAACACCCAACTAAAGAACCTAATAATAATGTTATTGCTAATCCTGTTGCTAATTTTCTTTTAAGCTTCATTTTCATCCTCCAAATTTAGTCTTTAATTTTTTATTTTATTCCTGAATACATAAAAGCTTCTTTTACCTTTTTATTTGCAAATATATATACAAGAATTATTGGTAAAATTAGAATTATATTTCCTGCCATTATTACATTCCATGCAGTAATTCCTTCTGAAGATTTAAGAAGTGCCACCCCTATTGGTAAAGTTCTTATGGCATCTGTATTTGTCATTACTAGAGGCCAGAAGTAATTGTTCCAATGATATATAAAATTGAATAATATAAATGTTATTACTGCTGGTTTTGCCATAGGAACCATTACTTTAAACATTATCTTTAAATCAGAAGCATTATCTAGTTTAGCTGCTTCAATAATCTCATCTGAAATCTGCATGAAATTTTGTCTAAGTAGAAATATACCAAATGAAGATGTCATAAATGGAATTATAAGTGGAACATATGTATTTATAAATCCAAACTTACTCATCATCATATATACTGGTAAAAAAGTTACTTGTGGTGGAATCATAAGCCCTATAAGTAAAAGTCCAAATAATACCTTTTCGCCTTTAAATCTAATTTTAGAAAATGCATAAGCTGCTGGAACCATCACTAAAAACTGTATGATTAAAACACTTCCTGTTACAAATACACTGTTTAGTAAATATCTAAAAAATGGTCCTGAATTCCATGCTGTGCTATAATTTTCTAACACTATATCATTTGGTATTATAGTAGGTGGTAATTGCATCATTTCTTGTGGATTTTTAAAAGATGTCGATAACATCCATATAAAAGGAAATATAAATATTGCAGATAAAAGTAATAAAACTAATACTTCTATTGATTTTGATGCTATTTTCTTTATATTAATTTTGTCTTTTTTGATAGGTTGTATAATATCCATTTTCTCCTCCTTCTTGATAGGCATTATGTCTATTTTTTTATTGATAGTGAACTTTCTTTGACAGTAATCTGAAATTAGCATATGTAGCAATCATAACTATAGCTAGTAAAAACATACTCGCTGCACTTGCTTGTCCTATATCATAATATATAAATCCAGACTCATATATATAATAAGACAACATATTGGTTGAACCTAATGGCCCACCTTGTGTCATTATACTTATCTCATCAAACACTTGAAATGATGCAGTTGTTGTTGTTATCATAAGAAAAAATATTGTTGGTGACAATAATGGCAATGTCACTTTAAAGAAATTAGTTATCTTGTTCGCGTTATCTAATTTAGATGCCTCATATATATAGTTTGGTATGGATTTAAGACCTGACAACACTATTAAAATATTATATCCAAGAGTTTTCCATATTCCTATTAGAATCAGTGACATTAAAGCTGAGCTTTCACTTGAAAGCCATTTTGATGTTGGTAAATGTAGTGTTGACAGTATCCAGTTTAAAAAGCCATATTGTGGCTCCATAATCCAAAGCCACAATACAGCTACAGATACTAGTGAAATTACATGTGGTGTAAAGATTATACTTTGCGTTAAATTGTGTATTATAGAGTTTTTATTTAACCAAACAGCAAGTACTATAGCTAATGAAATAGATATAACTACCATAAAGAAAGTATAAATTGCTGTATTAGTTATAGTTTGTATGAATTCTGGATTCTTTAAGAGTTCTGTATAGTTATTTAAACCTACATTTTCAAAAGTCGAACTAAGAAGACTTCCTGATTTAAAACTTAAAGATATTGTCTTGATTATTGGATATACTATAAACAAAAGAGTTCCTATAATAGCAGGTGTTATATATAAATATGCTTTGTTAAATCGCTTTTTCATAAATATCTCCTTTGATTTTAGAATACATATTTTTACATTTTTTTAAATCTTCTACTCTTTCTCCATACTTATCAAAATAATATAAATCTTTTTCTAACACGCTTATTCTTAAGGTTCTTCCAATATCAAATATATCATTTTCTGTTTTAACTCTTATCTCACTATCAAGAACAGATAGACAATATATAGTTTCATTTCCCAAGACTTCTTTAGTAACTACTTTTCCAAATAAGCTAAATACACCATCATTTTTTCCATCTATATTTATACTCTCTAGTGTTGCTTTTTCTGGTCTAAATCCAAGCTTAACATCATTTTTGATATTTAGTATATTCATACAAGGATTTCCAATAAACTGGGCTACAAATAAGTTTTTAGGATTTTGATATATTTTTTTTGGGGAACCTATTTGCATTATCTTACCTTTGTTCATTATCACTATCTTATCTGCCATCGACATTGCCTCAACTTGGTCATGAGTTACATAAACAAATGTAGATTTTAGTTTTTGATGTAATTGTATTAATTCTGTTCTCATTTGGTTTCTTAATTTAGCATCTAAATTTGATAATGGCTCATCCATTAAAAATACCTTTGGATTTTTAACCATAGCTCTAGCAAGTGCTACTCTTTGTCTTTGACCTCCAGATAAATTACCTGGTTTCACATTTAAATATTCTTGTAATCCTACCACATCAATAACTTCTGTTATAAGTTGTTCTCTCTCTTCTTTAGGTACTTTCTTATTCTTAAGACCAAATTCTATATTTTCTTTGACAGTCATGTGTGGATATAACGCATAGTTCTGAAATACCATAGCTATATCTCTTTTACTAGCATCCGTTTTTGTTACATCATTTTCTTCAATTTTTAATTTACCTGAAGTTATATCTTCAAGACCTGCAATCATTCTTAGTGTAGTAGATTTACCACATCCACTTGGGCCTACCAACACTGTAAAAGAACCATCTTCTATAGTAAGATTTAAGTTTTCTATAACGGTATTTTTTTTATTATAAGATTTTGTGACATTTTCTAGTCTTATATCTGCCATTTTTTATCCTCCTAAAATATTTGATTTCATTTTATGATTTGCTTATAGATTAATAATACTCTTAATTTGTAAAGGATATATTAAGACAAAGTGAATATATAGTAAACTTATTAAAATGAAGGTTAAATTGTAAACATTTTTTGTTAAATATACTAAACTTAAATGAATATGCTATTTATATTATTTATAACTTTCTATAGTTTCTATATTTAATATTTAGTATAACAAGAGAATTTTAATTTACAGAATGATATATAAGACTCTTTATTTTTATAAGATTAGAGTTGAAAATAAAAGAAAATAAAAAAGACCTCTATGGGGGATAGAGGCCTTTAAGTGGGGGAGATTGAGTAATTTATTTTTGCTATATTAAGTTTTACAATTATATTATGTCCCAAATTTGTAGGGTCTAAACATAAAAAACAAAACTTTTTTTTATTTTAATAAATTTACTCAAAAAAAATTACGTGGCTACGTCCTACTCTCCCAGGCAGTTTCCCACCAAGTACCATCAGCGCTAGAGAGCTTAACTTCTGTGTTCG
>NZ_JRHN01000054.1 GCF_001299635.1 Clostridioides difficile
TTTAATTTTCAAAGTTCATTTTTCATGTTTGCCCTTTTCTTAAGGACAAGTAATACTATATCATCTTAAAAATGTTTCGTCAACACATTTTTAATATTTTTTATTTTATTTTTTATATATCAAGTTTCTTTAACTCTTCTAAATCGAGCGTTATCAACATATTAAGCATATCTTTTCTTTCGCTTTTATCTTCATATTTTTTTATAACTTTTTTTCTAATATCGCCTAATACATTTAAATATTCCTCATAATCTTCAGTATATATCTTTTCAAGCTCCTTTTTTATTTTTGATGATAGTGAAGGACTCTTACCCCCAGTAGATATACTTATAAGTAAATCGCCTCTTTTTATATATGATGGGACAGTAAAATTTGATACCTCTACATTATCAACAACATTTACCAGCTTATTTTCCGCTCTACAATATAATCCTATTTCCATATTCAATTCCCTATTATTTGTTGCAGCAATTATTACAGAAGCATTTTTTATATACTTTTCTCTATAATCATCCTTTATTATCTTTATATCTCCCTCCAAATCATAAAACTTATTTAAAAGTTGTTTAGAAACTATAGTAACACTCTTATTAAAGTTTAAAAAATTTTTACATTTCCTATATGCGACTTCTCCTCCACCAATTATAACTACATCTAGGTCATCTAATTTTAAATTAATAGGATATAGCATTTTATACCTCCAAAATTTATTTAATCACATAAATAAAGTATAGAAATTATAAATTAGTATCTATTCTTATTTAATAAAGCTCTAAATAAAAACACTATAGAATATCTAATTACAATTCCTATACTTTTTATAATTCTTTTTCTTTATAGAATCTATTTTTGTAACAATCTCGCAATATCTTTAGCAAAGTAAGTTATTATTATATCTGCTCCTGCTCTTTTTATAGATGTAATTGATTCAAGAATTACATCTTCATTTAATAAACCTTCTTTTACAGCATACTTAAGCATAGAATATTCTCCACTTACATTATAAGCTGCTAGAGGTAAATCAAAGTTGTCTTTAACCCTTCTTATGATATCTAAATATGATAATGCAGGTTTAACCATAAGTATGTCTGCACCTTCTAATATATCAAGTTCTGTTTCTATTATAGCTTCATTGCTATTTGCTGGGTCCATTTGATATGTTTTTCTATCTCCAAAAGATGGTGCTGAATGAGCTGCTTCTCTAAAAGGACCATAGAAATTTGAAGCATATTTAACACTATAAGCCATTATTCCTATATTCTCTAATCCATTTTCATCTAAAGCTTCTCTTATCGCTTGTATTCTTCCATCCATCATATCTGATGGAGCTACCATATCTGCTCCAGCTTTAGCATGACTTACAGATATTCTAGCTAAATACTCTAATGATTTATCATTATCAACATAACCAGTATCAGTTAAAATTCCACAATGTCCATGGCTTGTATATTGACACATACAGACATCTGTTATCACATTCATCTCTGGATTTATCTCTTTAACTTTCCTAATTGCCTTTTGAACTATTCCATTATCATTAAAAGCTTGTGAGGCACACTCATCTTTTTCATTTGGCACACCAAACAACATTATATGCTCAATACCTAACTCACTTATTTCTTTTATTTCTTCTTCTAACATGTCTATAGATAAATGATAAACATCTGGTAAAGATTTAATTTCTTCTTTTATATTCTCTCCCTCTACTACAAATAGCGGATATATTAAATCTTCTACATTTACTTTAGTTTCTCTTACTAAGTTTCTTATTGCTTTACTTGCTCTTAATCTTCTTGGTCTTCTTAACATGATAATCCTCCAAAATTAATTTTTTATGATTAAATCTACTAATGAATCTATAGTAGATGTAGTAGCTTCTTTATATAACTTTATTCCTAAGTTATTTATCGTCTCTGTAGTTATAGGTCCAATAGATAGTGTTTTTATTTTGTCTAATAGTTTAATATTCTCTTTTCCTATAATTTCAATTAGATTATTTACTGTTGAGGAACTAGTAAATGTTATATAATCTATATCATTAGAATTTAAAATATCTAATATCTCATCTTTCTTCTCTTCATCTATTACTGTTCTATATGTATGTACTTCTGTTACCTCACAAATATCCTTAAGCTTGTCAACTAGATAATCTCTAGCATTTTCTGCTCTAGGTATAAGTATATTATCACTACTTTTCAAGATAGGCATTAGCTCTTCATATAGTGATTCTGCTACAAATTTTTTAGGTACTATATCAGCTATAATTCCTCTTTTTTTCAATTCATTTGATGTAGCAGAACCTATAGCACATATTTTTAAATTAGATAGTATTCTTAAATCAAAATTCATTTCATATATCTTTTCAAAAAAGATTTCTACAGCATTTTTACTAGTTAATATTAGATAATTATATTTATTTATATTTCTTATTTCATTTTCTAACTTAATATTATTTTGTAGTTTTTCTATCTTTATAGTAGGTATTTCAATTGGATTTCCACCTAAATCCATTATTTTTTCCACTAATACACTATTTTGATTTCTAGACCTAGTTACAGCAATACTTTTTCCAAATAAAGGCTTATTCTCAAAGAAATTTAACTTTTCTCTAAGACCTACAACACTGCCAACTACTATAAGGGTTGGTGGCTTTACTTCTTCTTTAATAGCAGTTTCATAAACATTTTCAAGTGTAGATGTAACAACTCTTTGATTATATCTAGTTGCCCAGCTTATAAGTGCAACTGGTGTATCCTTATCTTTTCCCTCTCTCATTAAGTTTTCACTTATTTTCTTTAAATTTGATATTCCCATTAAAAACACAAGAGTACCTTTATTATTTGCAAGAGCATTCCAATTTAATTCTCCACTATCATCACCCTTCAAATGACCTGTTATTACATGAAAAGATGAAGCATGTTCTCTATGTGTTATAGGTATACCAGCATAACATAAGCCTCCTATAGCAGAAGTTATTCCTGGAACTACTTCAAATTCTATCTCCTCATCTACTAAAGTCTCTGCTTCTTCGCCTCCTCTACCAAATACATAAGGGTCTCCCCCCTTAAGACGAGTAACATATTTTCCTTCTTTAGCTTTTTCTGCTATAATTCTATTTATATCTTCCTGTGGCAAAATATGATTACTTGATACCTTTCCTACATATATAAGCTCACAATCAGGCTTAGCTTCTCTTAAGTAACTACTATTTGCTAATCTATCATATACTATTACATCTGACTTTCTTATACACTCTAGACCTTTTAAAGTCATGAGTTTATAATCACCTGGCCCTGCACCTACTAAGTAAACTTTACCCTTCATAATTTTCATACTCCTTCAATACAAGTTTAGCTAGTTTTAAACCTAACTCTCTAGGAGAAGAAATATCCCCCTCCATAGACTTAATTACTACTTTAGTTCCTTCTGAATCTCCATATAGACCAGTAAGATATATCTTATCTTGGTTTATTTCACAATAAGCAGCCATTGGTATATGACAACTTCCATTAACACCATCCAAAAAACCTCTTTCAGCTAATATTTGGATTTCTGTATTTTCATCTTTTAGTGAATTTACTATTTCTTCTATATTACTATCATTACTTCTTATCTCTATAGCCAAAGCTCCTTGAGCAGGTGCTGGTATAACAACATCAACAGGTAAATAAGAACTTATTTTTTCTTGTAAATTCGCTCTTATTATTCCTGATGCAGCCAACACAATCCCATGCATATTTTCATCTTTTATTTTTCTTATTCTAGTTTCTACATTACCTCTAACTTGTACTATATTTAGGTCAGGTCTTTGCTTTAATAATTGAAATTTTCTTCTTTTACTTCCTGTGCCTATTACTGCTCCATGAGGTAAATCATCTAAGCTTTTATATCCTTCTCTAAGTATTAGAACATCTCTTGGGTCTTCTCTCTTAGGTGTATGAGCAAATTTTAGTCCATCTGCTAAATAAGAGGGCATATCCTTCATACTATGTACTGCTATATCTATTTTTCCATCCAATAGTTGCTGCTCTATTTCTTTAACAAACAATCCTTTATCGCCTATTTTATCTAGGGAAACATTTTGAATCAAATCCCCTTTTGTCTTTATGACTTTAATCTCAAAATTAATATCTGGATACTTCTTTTTTAATTCATTAATTACCCATTCTGTTTGTATAAGTGCTAGATTACTACCCCTAGTTCCAACCACGATATTCATACTAAATCTCCTTTAAAATATTACCTTCATCTATTTTATTTTGTTCTCTTTATTTACTAGTATTGTAGAAAAATAAGATATCTTATCTTCAAGATGTGCCTCTCGTAAATCTTTAAATACAGTTTCACCTTCTTGAGACGAATTACTTACTAAAATAGCATGTTCTATTAGATTATATTTTTCTAGTTTTTTTATTATTTCCTTAAAGTTCTTATAAACTTTCATCAATACTATTGAATTATAATTTTGTAAAGCAAGTTCTATTTTATCATCTTCCATAGTACAAGGAACTATTACTAAGGCTTCCTTATCCATAACTAGTGGGAAATTTTGATTAGATGCTATATTAGAAAATGATGAAATCCCTGGTATAGTTTCTACTTCTATCTCATCTGATATTCTCTCCATTATGTACACATATGTGCTATAAATCATAGGGTCTCCTAATGTTACAAACCCTACGTTTTTTCCATTCTTAACATCTGTAGCAATCTCTTCGGCTACATTGTCCCATGCTATATTCTTTTCATTTCCATCAAAACACATTGGAAAATGTCTAGATTTTATCTCTATTGATTCATTTAAGTATTCTTTAACTATTGATAAAGCTAAGCTATCTCCACCTTTTTTTGATTCTGGAGTATATAAAATATCTAGTTTCTTTAACGTGCTAACTGCTTTCATTGTAAGTAATGAACTATCTCCTGGTCCTGCTCCTATACCATAAAACTTAACATTTTCTGCACATTTAGTCGCATGACGAACAAACTTATCTTGTATATAAGGATTTTCACCTAAACCTTTTAGATGTATATTTACATTAAATCCATTCTCTTCTAATATTGTTTTCCAAGAATCTTCTTCATCTCCCGCCATATCATTTATAGCATGGTCACCTGCAACTAACATAAATGGCATTAGATTTACGGTTTTTATATTACCTTCTTTTAATCTTCTTATTACATGCTCTATTTCTGGATAACCTTCAACTGTACCAACATAAGCATTTACTCCATTATCTCTAAGCATATATTCTAATGCTGGATATGCTGAATGTGATTCATGAATAGTCCCATGACCCATAAATACTACTGCTTCATCATTTTTCATATGAGGGATTTGATGTTTAATCGCCTCTACAGATTCTTGATAATCCTCAATATGTGTAAGTAAAGGTCTCCCTAATACAATCTTTTTAAATTTAGATGAGTAGCCTTCTACTTGCTCTTTTAACTTATTAAATTCTTCTCCACATATAATATGAAGTGTTTGAATTATTACTTCATCATATCCTTGTTCATATATTTTATCTAAAGCTTGTATTGGATTGTCTATCTCTATTCCATCCCTTTTTTTTATTTTATTTATTATCATATTTGATGTATAAGCTCTAAAAAAGTCATAGTTTTTTAATGAATCTTTTATTTTATTCTCACACATATCTATTGTCTTTTCTCTCGTTTCATGGTAGCTCGTACCAAAACTCACTACTAATAAGGCCTTCTTCATATGTTCTCCTCCTAAAAATTATACAAGTATATCTTTAATTTTATTTATATCATTAATTACATTTTCATAGTTAATCGATTCTCGCTTAATAATTATCACTGGTATATTAAAACTTTTACATGCATTTACTTTTTCTAAGAAACCACCTGCTATTCCACTTTCTTTTGTTATAACTAAGTCTATACCATAATGTTTATACGTTTCTTCGTTTATACACTGGCTAAACGGACCTTTCATAGCTATTATATTGTCTGCATTTAAACCTAATTTTTCACAACTTAGTATAACCTCACTAGTTGGAAGAACCCTAACTACTAAGTTTTTATCGTTTATTTCCTCTACAAATCTATTTAGATTCTTACTTCCTGTTCCTATAAATATATTTTTTCCTATTTTATTTGCTATTTTACAGGCTTCCTCAATTGTATCTACTATAAACTTATTATCATAATTTATTTCTTCAATTAGAGATTTCCTCTCAAATCTTATATATTCTACATTCAACAGTTTTGCACAATACATAGCATTTTTAGATACTTCAACTGCATAAGGATGAGTTGCATCTATTATTTTCACTATATGATTATCTTTTATAAATTTTAGCATCTCCTCCTGTCCGAGTTTTCCTAAAATTATATTATCTGTATGTCGTTGTGCAAGCTCCTTTCCATAATCTGTGGTCACTGAAAGGATATATGGTTGTTTTAGTTCATTTATCTTATCACATATAAATAAACTATCTGAAGTTCCTCCTAAAATCAAAATCATACTGTATAACCTCTTGGAGTTATCATCAACTCATTATCAATATAAGTAGATTTATTTCCGATTATAACCATTGTAGTCATATCAACCTTTTCAAAATCCATATTTTCAAAGGTACATACAAACTTTTCTTCCTTTTCTCTACCTACATCTTTAACCACTCCAACAGGCGTATTCCCACTTTTAAATTCACCCATTATTTTAAATGCTTTACTTAAATGCTCACTTCTTCCTTTACTTCTTGGATTATATAAACAAATTACAAAGTCAGCTTCAGCAGCTAATTTCAACCTTTTTTCAATTACTTCCCATGGAGTCATTAAATCACTTAAACTTATATGACAAAAATCATGCATAATAGGAGCTCCAAGTATAGCTGCTGCACCAATACTTGCAGTAACACCTGGAATCACTTTTACTTTTATATCTTCTTTTTCTTTAGATATTAATTCCAAGATAAGTCCTGCCATTCCATATATTCCAGCATCTCCACTACTTACAACTGCCACTTTTTTTCCTTTCTTCGCTTCCTCTACTGCTTGTTTACATCTATCAACTTCTTGTCTCATACCATTTTGAATTATTTCTTTATTTTGTATAAATTCTTCTATTAAATTTATATAAGTCTTATATCCAACAATAGCCTCAGAATCTTCTATTGCTTTTATTGCCTCTAAAGTCATGGTATCTTTACTTCCTGGACCAATTCCTACAACGTATATCATATTTTTATTCTCCCCACTGAAAAAGTTATTCCTTTATATTTATGTTTTTCAACTATTAAGTTCCCTTTGCTCAAAAGATACGCTACTGGCTCTGCTACTGAATACACTCCCACATTTTTTTTAACAAAATCAGATTTATCAAATAGATTATCAACATTTGATATTTCATCTATTGAAAATGTTTTAAAAGGTATTTGTAGTTCTTTTGATAAATCAATGATTGCCTTCTCATCTTTTTTTAGCTCTATACTTCCAATCGTGTTTATTGCTCTTATATCTATATTTTGTTTATTAAGAAATTCTACAAGCGAATTATACATTAGTTCACTATCTGTATTTCTTCTACAGCCAATTCCTATTACTATATCTTTTGGGATTACTCTTATTATTTTTTCATTAATATAATCATTCTCAAACTCATTATCTGTATTTAAATTTTCAACATCTCTAATACAATTTATTTTATGACTTATTATAACTACTTTTTCTATGTACTTATTTAAGAAACTCTCTTTTAACTCATCAATGTTTTGTATAAACTTAAATCCTCTAGTATCAACTTGATACCATTCATCAACATATAAACCAACACATTTATTGTTAACTAACTTAGAATTCACTTCTTTTACATTTTCTCTAAAGTTATCAATATATGCACTTAGATTTTTTGCTATCATATCTAATGAAGCCTTTTGATTTACATCAGTGGCTGTTGTTATTACTGGATTAGCATCGATAAGATTACTTATGTAATGTGTTAATTTATTTGCTCCTCCGATATGCCCACTCAATAAGCTTATTACGTTTTTACCTTTCTCATCTAGTACTAAAATTGCTGGGTCACTAAATTTACTCACTATATATGGCGCTATACTTCGTACAACTATACCTGTAGCCATTATAAATACTATGTAATCAAATTTATTAAATATTTCTCCCACAAAATCGCTCAGTTTCTTTTGAACTATATGTACACAGGTTTCTTGAAGATTTAAATTAATTTCTTTATTTTTTATTTGATATACAACACAATTATCTACTAGAGATTTTATCTTTATAGCTAGATTCTTACCATTTTCTGTGATACAGATTATAGCAATATTACCCTCTATATTCATGTTTAAAATCCTTGTCATATAACTTTGAGTTATTATATTCTTCTCCTAAGAATCTTCCAACCATTATTAAAGCAGTTTTATTTATATTATTTTCTTTAACTTTTATAGCTATGTCACTTAAAGTTCCTTTAACTATTTTTTCATCTGCCCAAGTTGCTTTATATATAACTGCTATAGGAGTATCTTTTGGATATCCACCTTCTAGTAATCTAGACACAACTTTCTCAATTTCTTGAACAGATAAAAATATTACCATAGATGTCTGATGCTTAGCATATGATTGTATTGATTCTTTCTCTGGAACTGGGGTTCTTCCTTCCATTCTTGTTATAATTACACTTTGAGAAATTTCTGGAACTGTATATTCAACACCTAAAGATGAAGCTGCTCCTAAAAAAGAACTTACTCCTGGAGTGCAATCATAATCTATATTCAATTTATTTAAGTCCTCTACTTGCTCTCTAATTGAACCATATATAGAAAAATCACCTGTTTGCAGTCTTACAACAGACTTGTTATTTTCTATACCTTCTCTCATGACATCTATTATCTCTTGTAAATCCATATGTGCACTATTATGTATTTGGCAATCTTCTTTACAATATTCCAAAAGTTCAGGATTAACAAGTGAACCTGCATATATTACTACATCTGCATCACTTAATAATTTGTATCCTTTTAATGTTATTAATTCTTTATCTCCAGGCCCTGCTCCTACAAAATGTACTTTATTCATAATCATTTTCCCCTTTTTCACAAGATATTATATATATAGGATTTAGTGGTTTAAAGTATTCACCTTTTCCTAGTTTCTCTAGTTTAGAAACATTTAAGACACTTACATCTATTTCTTTAAATCCATATTTTTCAAGTAATTTTAAAGTTTGATTAAAAGTATCCATTATTATAAAATTAGCTACAAGTCTTCCTCCTATAACTAAATTATTTTTAGACCATTCTATTATTTCTTCTAAATTATTCCCTGTCCCACCAAGAAAAATAGACTCAACTTGGGTATTTAATCCTACATCGATTGGAGCATACCCTTTTATTACTTCTATATTTTTTAAGTTAAACTTTTTTATGTTTTTCTCTATAAGTTCTATAGCAACATCATTTTTCTCTATAGATATAACATTTAGATTAGGATAATTATATGCAGCTTCAATACTTACACTTCCTGTACCAGCACCTATGTCTATAAAGTTTTTAGCCTTTACTAAATTCAACTTACTTATTGATATTGCTCTAACTTCTTCTTTAGTAATTGGAACTTTCCCTGTTATAAATTCACTATTCTTCATCTAAAATCACCACAACATTCATCTCGAAATTGTCCATTCTTATTATCTCTTTTGGTTTTGCTATTGTTATTTTTTCATTTTCATATGATAAATTTTCTCCTACTACAACAATCTTATTTAAATTTCTATCTATTATTTCTTTACTTATTTGTTTTGGACCTATCTTAGAGTCTGTAACCATACATACTTTTTTATGTGATAGTATATAATCAAAATCTGGTACTTTTCCATGACTACTTGTGATATATACATCATTCATATCAACATATATTTTTGAAAATATATATTGTAATGAACTAATTCCAGAAACCATATTTATTATTTTGTTGTCAATATTCTTAGATAGATACCTACCTATACCATATATTAATGGGTCACCAGAAGCTATTACTGATATTTGCTTTTCTTTATTATTATTTATGTACTCTATAATTTCTCTCAAATTAGAATCTAAGATTATTTTTTCTCCTTCGAAGTTTTTTATAGATTCTAGATTCCTCTTACCACCAATTAATACATCAGAAGTGGAAATTAAGTTTTCACCTTTTTTTGTTATATAGTCCAAATTTCCAGGCCCTAGACCTATTATGTTTATCATATAAAGACCTCCACTAATGCATCTGTATTATCCGATTTACCTAACAATGACTTATCCATTGAAAATATCATAACTTCCACATCAATATCATCTGACTCTTCATTTAAGTATTCCTTTACTCTATCTCTACATTTATTACTCAATATATTATACACCTGTTTATACTCACTATTGTTTATTATATCTACAGCTTCTTCAGATGTTAGACACTGATTTATTTTATTTAAAAATTCGTATTTAGCTCCCATTAAGGCTAGATTTGCCACTAATATCTCACTTCTAGCATCTGCAACTTTA
The DNA here is from genome assembly GCF_001299635.1 of Clostridioides difficile. Taxonomy (GTDB): domain Bacteria; phylum Bacillota; class Clostridia; order Peptostreptococcales; family Peptostreptococcaceae; genus Clostridioides; species Clostridioides difficile_A. Next base: position 10,536 of record NZ_JRHN01000054.1, read on the forward strand.
CTATGAGTATTAAAGATACCAGCAGATAGTTTTATAAATTTGCCTATATGACCAGCCATTAATATTTTTTTATACCCTATTCTTTGAGTTTCTTTAATCATATAGCCTACAAAATTACTCGTTCTAACTACATACTTAATATCCAGGTTTAGTTTTTCTCTTATAAACTGTTCTCCATGATTTCCTGGAACCAGTATTATTTTATCTAAGCCTTGTTCTTTTTTCATTTGGAGTTCTATGGATAAGGATTTTTTCCATCCTTCATCACTCATAGGCTCAACAATACCTGTTGTACCTATTATAGATATTCCTCCAACTATACCTAATCTTGGATTAAATGTTTTCTTTGCTACCGTTTCTCCTTGTGGAGCAAAGATTGTTATTTTTAAAACTTTATTATCTCCAAGTATAGATTCAAAATTACTTCCTACAAGCTTTCTTATTTCCTCGTTTATCATTTTAAGTGGAGTAGGATTTATAGCTGGCTTACCAACATCTACACTTAGTCCTTTTTTGGTTACTACTCCAATACCAATTCCACCATAAACTCTAATATATTTATAAAGTTCATTTTGACTCTCACTATTAGTACTTACACTATCAATATCACATAAAGTAAGATAATCTTTATCATTATCGTTTTTGGACACAATTTCAGCTCTTGCATAAATATCCATGGTGTGAGTTGCATCTATGTCATCTCCACCATCTTTTTTTATGGAACATTCCACAAATGTATTAGAAATATTTATATTATCAACCTTTAATGATAATGGTATCCCTTTAGGAGTATCTATATTTATAGTATCAATTTTATTTTTTGTCATCAGCATATATACAGCAGCTTTGGATGCACCTGTTGCACATGAGCCTGTAGTATATCCTCTTCGATATTTTTTACCATCTATATATACATATTCTTCCATACATATACCTACATAGTATATAATATAGCATTTACTATTGCTGCTGCTAAATTACTACCACCTTTTCTACCTTTAGAAATTATATATGGTATGTCTGTTTTTTCAACCTCATCTTTTGATTCTTGCGCCCCTACAAAACCTACAGGAACTCCTATAACTGCATCTAAATCTAATTTACCTTCTGATTTCATCTCCATAACTTTATATAAAGCTGTTGGTGCATTTCCTAAAACAAATATCTTTCTGCCATCTTCTTTAGCTGCAATTTCTACTGCTGCCATAGAACGAGTAATCCCTTTCTCTTTAGCTAATTTTGCTGTTTCTTCGTCTGCTACTAAGCATTTATATTTACATCCTAATACTTCTAGCTTTCTTTTATTTATTCCACTAAGAGCCATATTTGTATCAGTATAAATACTAGCATTATTTTTTAATGCATCTATTATACTATCTACTGCTTCTTCTGATATTTTTAATATGTCTAAGTAATCGAAATCAGCAGTAGTATGTATAGCTCTTTTTATTATTTTTTCTTCGATATTATTCTTAAATCTATAATCTGGTCTAATCTCATCTATTATTTCTTGTATTAATTCAAAACTTTTTTCTTCTATTTTCATAGGATTCTTTATGTATTGCATTCTATTTCCCCCTTAATTCCTCCATTTATTATGTTCAATGTATAAATCTTATTATAAACAGAATCTATATTAGATTCGCATAATACATCTATTATCTTTTTATCATCCATAAACTTATCAATTAAGATGCCTATTACTGTACCACTGTGAGCAATGTTTACTCCATATGCCCCACATTTTTTTGATATTTTTATTATTTCACTTAGGTACTCTTTTTTCTCTATATTTTCATTTGCTAAACTACTTAAAGTACAAGCCTCTCCAACTAGGGATAAGTTATCACTTTTTATTCCCTCTTCTAAAATAGCAAATGACCTTTTTATGATTTCTCTATTTTCTATTTTTAAGGTGTTGTAATCTTTCCTCAGCCTAATTTTCATAGTATCTAACATTTTGTTTGGTTCAAGTATTATAACTTTTGCATTGGTTAGATTCCCTAAATATTTTATAACAGTTCCACTTAAGGGATTAAATATGCTATTTTTATCTATAAATATAGAATCTGTTGGTTCTATTTCCGCTGCTAATTTACAAATCTCTTCACTACTTAAATCTTTATCTATCAATGACAATGTTGCCTTTATAGTAGCTCCTATATCAGCAGTCGAACTTGCCATCCCCTTTCCAACAGGTATCTTACTATCTATATTCAGAGAAATATTTTTAGTATCTTTTTTAGGTAGATTAAACTTTTCAAATACTTTCTCAATTGCTAGTCTTGACTTACGTCTACCTAAGTTTATATCTATTAATTTTTCTTCAATATACACCTTGGAATACATATCTATTGCATATGAGCATAGATATTCTTCATCATCAATTATTCCTTGTACAAACTCTCCACAAGATGCTGGGCACATTCCATAAGATTTCATTCTAATCACCCAATAAACCTTTTATATTTTCTATAAGAATTTTATTATCTTCATGAGATTTTATAGCTACTCTTATAAAACTATCATCTAGCCCTACAAAGTTAGATGCATCTCTAACCAATAAATTTCCTCGCTTAAATAAATCTTTTTTCAATTCTCTAGATGTTTTTTTATAAATTTTTATCAAAATAAAATTAGCATCTGTATCATAGACTTTTATATTTTTTACGTTTCTCAACTCTTGTAACATGTATTTTCTTTCTTTTATGTAATATTCTTTACTCTTTCTAATATACTCTTTATCTTCAAAAATAAAATCAGATAGTATGTCTGCAAAAGAATTTATAGTCCAAGGCTCTTTGTATTCATAAATTTTGTCCATAATGTTAGTATTGCTTGTAATACCATATCCTAACCTTAAGCCAGGCATACCAAAAAACTTAGTCACAGCTTTAATTATGAATATGTTTTTGTTTGATTCTATATATTTGACTAAGCTATACTCATTTTCATCTTCAACAAACTCCATAAAAGTTTCATCAACTATTAACATCTTATTATACTGACCTAATAAATAAACAAGCTCCTTTAAGTCTTGAACATTTCCACTAGGATTATTAGGATTACATATAAATAAGCTATCGAATTTTTCAATGTTATTTTTTATTATATCTATATCAAATTTAAAATTATTTTCTGAATCTAACTCTAAATCTATAATATCTAGATTGTTTAACTTAGCACTTCTTCTATATTCTGAAAATGTAGGATTTATTATAGCTAATCTTTTTTTAAGACTCTTCATAAGCAAATAAATCACTTCTGTAGCACCATTTCCAGGTATTATAAAGTTCGGATTTATATCTATATATTTTGATATATTCTCTCTCAAATTTGTATAGTTTATGTCTGGATAATTCCTACACTCCTTTAATCCTTTTAAAATGTATTTTTCTAAATTTGGCAATACATTTGGATTTATATTTGAGCTAAAATCTATTATTTCTTTTGGGTCTTTCCCATACAATTCAGCCATTTCATCCACATTGGCACCATGCCCTAAATCCTTCATCTATGTCCCCCTTAAGTTCGCAAACCATCATTTATATAATTAATTTGATTAAAATCATCCTACACAACACATATAATAGTGTAAATACTAATATGGATACAAACGAAGATGCGTACATAATTTTATTCGTTTTAATTATATCCTCTTTATCTATCTCCCTAAGCTTATCCCCTATTGTTGGCTTATATACTTTTTCCCCAAAATAAACGTTAGTACCACCCAATTGGATTCCTAAAGCACCAGATACTGCACCCTCTGAAAAAGCACAATTTGGACTTTTATGATTCTTTCTATCTCTAATGGATATCTTAAAACAATTTCTATAGTTGTAACGTAAAAAGAAACTCCCAATTGTCATAAGGACAACGGATATTCTAGCTGGTATATAATTGGCTACATCATCAATCTTAGCAGAAGCAAAGCCAATATCTTTATATTTTTCATTTTTATATCCAACAGTTGAATCTAATGTATTTATAGCTTTATACACCATAGCAAGTGGTGCTCCTCCAATAAATGCATAAAACATAGGTGCGATTATACCATCTACAGTATTTTCTGCAACAGTTTCTACAGTTGCTCTTATTATCTCAGACTCACTTAAAGTAGTAGTATCTCTACCTACTATATAAGACAACTGCGTTCTAGATTTCTCTATATCTCCAGTTTTTAATACATTATAAATTTTTAACGCTTCATCTTTCAAACATTTTGTAGCCAGTGTGGTATAAATTATAAAACCATTTACCACAACGCTCAATAATCCATTAAAGCTAAATAACTTCAATATAGCATAGGTTATTAAATACGTTATTCCCACAGTTATAAACCATAATATAAATCCACCAAATTTTAACTGTTTATCACTCTTAAAGACCTTCCTTATTATACCTTGAGTAAAATTTATAAGTTTACCAATAAACCTTACTGGATGAGGAAAAGAATATGGGTCTCCTACAATTAAATCTGCCACATATCCTATATAAATAGATAAAATATTCATTTACTTATTTCCTTTATTCAAAAAATTTTCTATACAATTTAAATTATTATAGAAATGAGTATGAAGATATGTAGCTAAAGTATTTCCTTTACTATAACCGCCATCCCATTCCTCAACTATATTTCCATCTCTTTCTTTTTTCATTGAATATGCACATTTTTCATCACTTTCAAATATTGAATGATGAAACTCATGACCTTTGATAGCCTCTCCTTTTTTAGATAAAAGAGTATTTTCTTTAGCTACACCAATACAGTATCCAAATCTTTTTAAAGAAGATGTCATCTTACTAATTCCACTGAATATACCAACCATATTAAATTCTTGTTCTTCTTGATTCAATAGTTTCTCACCTAGGTACATCAGCCCCCCACATTCTGCATAAATTGGTATGTTATTGTTATGTGCCTCTAATATAGAAGCTCTCATTGACTCATTTGCCTCCAATTCTTTTCCAAATATCTCTGGAAATCCGCCTCCAATATAAATATAATCTGAAGTTGGCACTGATGTATCTTCAAGAGGGCTAAAATAGTTTACCTCTAATCCAAGTTCTTCTAAAAGCTCTATATTCTCTCTATAATAAAAATTAAATGCCTTATCATATGCTATAGCTATTGATTTATTCTTAACATGCTTTTTTATTTCATTATTCTCTATTAAAGCTTGGAAATCAAAATCACTCTCAAACTCATCACTTTCTGAAATTTCTATTATCCTATCAATATCTATATAACTTTCAATTTCATCAGCTAAAGTATAAAATTTTTCTCTTAAAGATTTCATCTCCACACTAGGAACCAATCCTAAATGTCTAGATTCTAAAGAAAACTTATTATTTGGAGGAAAATATCCCAATACTTCAATATTACAATATTTCTCTATAGAACTTTTAATTATTTGATAATGGCTATTGGTCTTAACATTATTTACTATGACACCTTTTATATTTACATCTTTATCTAATTCCTTATATCCAAGTACCATAGCAGCACTAGATGCAGCCATAGATTTTCCATTTATAACTAATATAACAGGTGATTTTAACACCTTTGAAGTATGTGAGCTTGTACAGTTATCTAAATCTATTCCAAAACCATCATATAGCCCCATAACACCTTCTATTACTGAAATATCTGCATCTTTTGATGATTTATTCACTATATACTTTATTTTTTCATCATCTAACATATAAGAATCTAGATTTCTGGAATGTCTTCCAGTTATAAAAGTGTGATATGAAGGGTCTATATAGTCTGGCCCTACTTTATATGGCTGTACTTTCATATTCCTCTTGACTAAGGCTTGCATTATTCCTAATGAAATTGTTGTCTTGCCTACTCCACTACTGGTACCTGCAATTAAGATTTTTTTCATAATACACCTCCTACCTAAATTATAAATACAGAATCATTACTATTTCATAATCTCATATATTTTCTCTATATCTAAATGTTCTCTTAAAAAATCAGCCAATTTATCATATTCTTTATCTTTAAATTCACCAAAAGAATTTACCTTGCTTTCTAATTCTTGTAGACCTTTTTTCTTTCTTATATTATTTAAAATTTTCCTTGTGAAACTTATTTCATCAAAGATTCCATGGATATAAGTTCCAATTACAGTACCATCTTTATTTATGCTTCCTTCAGTATAATTCACTTCTTCATCCAGTTTTTTTGTTATCAAATCTAAGCTTCTTATACCATCACCTCGATTTGTAATACCCATATGGATTTCATAACCTTTTACTTTTATACCTTTAAGGTCATTCATATATTCACCATTACATTCAACAATAGTAGCTTCTACTTGTGTGGTAGTTTTTTCTTTCTCAAATATTGTTTCTGTATCTAAGAGACCTATACCATCAACTTCTTCAATTTCACTTTCAACATGATAAGGGTCTCTTAATTTCTTACCTAGCATTTGATACCCACCACATATACCAAATATCAATTTACCCTGACCATGCAAATTTTTAATTTGTGACTCAAGACCACTTTCTCTTATATACATTAAATCATTTATAGTACTTTTAGTTCCTGGTATTATTACCATATCTGGATTTCCTAAAGATTCTCCAAAATCTACATACCTGATGCTTACATCTTCTTGTGTCTCAAATATATTGAAATCTGTAAAATTTGACATGTGTGGAGTTCTAATTATTTCTATGTGTATATCACCTTTATTCATTTTTTTCTTAAATCTAGTAGTCACACTATCCTCATCTTCTATTTTTATATCTGTATAAGGAACTACTCCTATAACAGGTACTTTTATAATGTCTTCTAGCATCTTTACTCCATCTTGTAAAAGCTCTTTTTTTCCTCTAAATTTATTAATTATTACACCTTTTACTCTTTTTTTCTCATCTTCATTTAATAAAAGCATTGTTCCTACTAATGATGCAAATACTCCTCCTCTATCAATATCTCCAACTATTATTACAGGTGCATCTGCTATTTCTGCCATACCCATATTAGATATATCTCTATCTTTTAAATTTATCTCTGCATTACTACCAGCACCTTCCATAACTACAATATCATAAGTTGAATTCAAGCTATCAAAGGTATCTTTCAATATATCTACCAATTCTAGTTTGTAATCATGATATTGGGAAGAAGGCATTTCCCCTATAACTTTACCTCTTACAATAACTTGACTTTTGTTATTTCCAGAAGGTTTTAATAGAACTGGATTCATATCAGCTATAGGCTCTATTTTTGCTGCTTCAGCTTGAAATACTTGTGCTCTTCCCATTTCTAATCCTTCTTTAGTTATAAAGGAATTTAAAGCCATATTTTGAGACTTAAAAGGAGCAACAGTATAACCATCTTGTTTAAATATTCTACACAAACCTGCTACTAAGATACTTTTACCTACGTTTGATGCCGTTCCTTGTAGCATTATTTTTTTCCCCACTTTCTAACCCCTCCTTGCTAAAATTTACTAAAATGCCAATAAAAAAAGTCCTATTGCTTCTAAAGATAGGACTTTTATACGTATTAATTAAAAATCTTTCACCCCGAAGACCTCTTGTTTTAAATTAAATTAGGCAGGTATCCTGGCTTAACTTCATCCTACTTCTATAACCTTCCCATCAAATTGACAGTGGTATTTATAGTTTCGTTGGTTTCACAGTAGCGGGGGCTGCAAAGGCATCTAACCTTTTTCCCTTTTAACATATAATTAAGAACCTAATTTTAATCTAATATTCTATTTTCATTAATATTTTTACAGACATATATTGTAATACTTAATTTTAATTAAATTATATAAAGTCTGTAAAATTCATTTTATCTACTACAGTAAATCCACTATTAATTTCTAAAACTGTAATAGATGCATTATCAATTTTAAAGTTCCAATGATATTTATAACCACCAGAAATCAAATGTGTTATTATATTTCTTATTGTTCCTGCATGAGAACATATAAGTATTGTTTTTATATCTGAATGACTATCATTTTCTAAAAGTATATTATCAATTTCTTTTGCCACTCTTTTATAAGAGTCTATGAGACTTTCTCCATTTGGATATCTATAGTTGTTACCTTCTTCTATCATCTTTTCGAACTCTTTGGGATATTTGACTTTAATTTCTTCAAAAGTTATTCCTTCAAAGTCTCCAAAACTAATTTCTCTTAAAGCTTCTTTTTCTTCTATTTCTATTAATTTTAACCTTGATATCTTTTCCATTGTATCCTTTGTACGTGAAGATGGTGTCGTGTAAATTCGGTCTATATTTTCATTACTTAGGTATTCAGTAATTTTATTTATTTGAATTTTTCCTTCTTCACTGATACAACTATTTATGTGACCTGATAATCTTCCTTTTTCATTATCATTTGTCAATGCATGTCTTATTAGTATTAATCTTATCACATTATCACCACTTTTTAGTTTTTAAAAAACATAAAAATTAACAAATATATATAAATCAAATATACAAGCTCTGAAAGTTCTATTCCACAACCTAATATATCACCTGTTACTCCATCAATCTTTTTATAAATGTGTTTTTTGAATAATATTATAAATATAAAAATTACTATAGCTGAACCTAATATTTTAATCAACACTATATTAGGTAATAAGAATATAAATTTAGTAATAAGAATAACTATTAATGATGTATATACTATAGCTGTTATTAACATATTTGTAGTCAGTTTACCTATAAATAAATTTCCCATTCCTTTTTCTCTTGGTGTCACAGTTTTATATGTCAATAACATTACTCCTAATCTTGCAATCATTGGCATAAATATTATAACCCATAATGAATTATTACTTATTATATTGTATATGAATCCAACCTTTAATAAAAGCACAAACATAATTGCTAAAAGTGAATTTGTACCTAACCTTGAATCTTTCATTATTTCAAGCATTTTTTCTTTATCTCTATAGCTATATATTGCATCAAATGTATCTCCTAATCCGTCTATATGAAGACCTCCAGTAATTAATACCCCAGCTAGAGTTATTATTATAGAAGCTATAAATGGTTCAAATAAAAGCATAGAAATCCATCCTATTAAATAAGATAATACACCAATAACAAAGCCTACAAGTGGAAAATACACTATTGATTTATAAAATTCATCATCAAATCCTACATTTAATTTTATAGGTATCCTTGTTAAAAACTGTAGTATTAAAATAAATCTTTTCATAGTCACATACTACTCCTTTATTTTCATAGGTATGCCACTAACTACAAAATAAACTTCATTACTTTTTGATGCTATGTATTGATTTATGCGACCTACAATATCAGCATATATCCTACTAAGTTTATTCCCAGGAACAATTCCCATACCTAATTCATTTGTAACAAATACAAAGTATAGATTTGTTTTTTCTATTTCTTCAATAAGTCTTATAACTTGTTCTTTTATATATTCTTCCAATTTGTTTATCTCTTCTTGAGTAGACTCTTCTATATTTAGATTGTGTTTAAACATTAGATTATTTACTAATAAGGTTACACAGTCTAGTATAACAGTTTCATGTTCTTTGTATAGCTGTCTAATTATGGAATATATATCTTCATATATTTCATATGTATCCCAATTTCTAGGTCTATTTTCTTGATGCTTTTTTACCCTATCTTTCATTTCATCATCAAACGGAATAGAAGTTGCTATATAAGCTGTTTTATTATTCCTATTTAAACATAGCTTTTCTGCAAAGTTACTCTTCCCTGACCTAGCTCCTCCTGTTACCAGAACAATTTCACTCATCAAAACACTCCTACATATTAAATTTTTATGCCTTATCTCCCCATGTCAATTTCATCAAAAGTTGCCATATTCTTATAAGTATAATTTGAAGCTTCTATTATGTTAAATGCTAGAGCAGCTCCACTTCCTTCACCCAACCTCATATCCATATTTAGTAAAGGGTCTAATTTCAATATATCTAAGGCTCTCTTAGTTCCTGATTCTGCTGACAGATGAGATGCTATCATATATTCTCTAGTTTTTGGATTTATCTTATAAGCAATTAGTGCTGCTGCATAAGAAATAAATCCATCGATTACTACTGGAATTCTATTAGCACTACATCCTAATATTACACCTGCCATTGAACCTATTTCAAATCCACCCACTTTAGATAAAATATCTACTCCATCAGTTGGATTTGGATTATTAATTTCAATAGCTTTTCTGATTACTTCAGCCTTATGTTTTAGTCTCTCTTTTTTAAGACCTGCACCTATACCAGTAACTTCTAATGGGTCACAGCCTGAAATTACAGATATTATTGCTGTACTTGGAGTAGTATTTGCTATCCCCATCTCTCCAATACCAATAACCTTATAATCTTTTTCTATACACTGTTCTGCTATTTCAATTCCTATCTCTAAACATCTAATAGCTTCTTGTTTACTCATAGCTGGCCCTTTGGCCATGTTTGATGTTCCTTTTCTAATCTTATAATCCAATACTCCCTCTAGTTTTTCATCACAGTTTATTCCTACATCTACAGCTACAACATCTGCCCCTACAAATTTACTTATTACTCCAACTCCACATAATCCTTTCGAAAAATTTGGAAATTGTAGTTTTGTTATATTTTGAGGGTCAGGTGCTACACCTTCTTCATATACACCATGGTCTCCTGCAAAAGCTATTATAACTTTTTTACTTGTATCAAAATTTTCATTACCAAATATCCCTGATAATTGCATACAAATATCTTCTATTTTGCCTAAGCTTCCAGTTGGATGTATAAGCCTATCCAATCTCTGCTTTGTTTTTTCAATAGAAGAATTATCTAAAGAATATATATTTTTTGATATACTTTCTAATAAACTCATTTTCTATCCTCCCAACATTTTTTTATTTTTTAAATTATCTTTTTAGATAAAAAATACTCTTATTTTCTAAAAATTTCAACTTTTTATTTTTATTTTTACATATATACAAAAATTATTCTACATTTTATCTCTATTTCCTTTATTTTCCATTATGAATTTGCATACAATCGCATGCTTTTTGTAAAAATATATTTAAAAGAACTTTAAGGAGATGATTTTGTGGATGATTTTTCTAAATTAAAAAATTTATATGAAGATGGATATAGATGTATTTATCATGATTGTGTAGATAATAATTACACTATATATCTTAAGAATTTTTATACGGAAGGTTCAGAAACTATCGAGTTAAGTAGCGAATCAGATTTCTCACAATTCAAAGATTATATAGATGGACTGAGAATGTCTTAAATATTATGAAACCCATTAAAATAGGGAGTTTAACAACTCCCTATTTTGAAGTCACAATTTTTTTTATAAGCTTTAAAAGTTCGTCTCTGTTTACTTCTCTTTCATTTTTTCTGTCCTTATACTCTTGAAAGTTAACAACTTTTGTATTTGGTTTTTCCATAAACTCACTTCCCATTTAACATTATTAACTTATCTTAATATATTTTATTCTATACAATTTATCTATTTCCTTCTATTTATAATACAAAATTTCTTAAATAATCCCAAATTTTCAAAACAAAATTTTCAAAATATACTAAAATCTACCTTTCAAATATAATATCAAATAAAATTTAATAATCCTTATACTTTATAGTATAATATACTCATAAAATTTAATAAAGGAGATTTTAAATGAATATATTACAAAATGAAAAGTTAATTATAGAATCAAACAATTCTGGTGCTGAACTCACTAAAATATTTTCTAAAAGATATAATAAAGACATTCTTTGGAATGGTAATAAAAAATATTGGGGTAGACAATCACCTATATTATTTCCTATAGTAGGTAAACTTGTTGATAATGAAACTATAATAGAAGAAAATCTATATAGCATGACTCAGCATGGATTTGCCAGAGATATGGAATTTGAGATTATAGATAAAGGAGATACATTCATATCTTATAAATTAACAGACAATGAATCTACTTTAGAAAATTATCCATATTCTTTTGAGCTAATCATAAATTATACATTAAAAGATAATAGTATAAATATAGAGTGGATTGTAAAAAATACTGACTCTAAAGATATATTCTTTTCTATAGGCGGACATCCTGCATTTAATCTTCCTCTTTTTGAGCAAAATGATTTTTCTAAATATCATCTTGAATTTAAAAAAAGAAGTGATGTAGAAAAAATCAATTTAAATACTTCTTTTATAGATGATATAACATTTATCGGAGATTTAAAAAACTTACAGTTAAGTCCAGAATTATTCAAGAATGATGCCTTAATATACACTAATATAGATGAAGTGTCTATATGTAATAATGATGGTGGCAAATATATAACTCTATCTATGCAAGATTTTCCTCTAGTTGGTATTTGGACTCCTTATTATAGTGAAACTAATTCTACTGCTCCATTTTTATGTATAGAACCTTGGTATGGTCTTGCTGATAGTATACATTCTAATAAAATTTATAAAGATAAGAAATTCATTAATAAACTTGGTAAAGGAAAAATTTTTACTGCTTCTTACAATATAAATATACATTAAATAAAAGTCAGTTACATGTACTACCAAAATGATAAAATATTTTAACATAAGCTAGTATAAGAATATGAGGTAGTATTATTTAATATTCCTTAATCAAAAAATATTACTGGAATGCAAAATTCCAGTAATATTTAATAACTAAACAATATGCTTTTATATAAACCTATAAATAGCTTATTTTTTCTAATTTAACAGTACATACTTATATACGTTTTTTTAATTCTATTTAGAGCTTCATTTAATGTCTCTTTAGGGCACCCTATATTAAGACGGATAAACCCTTCTCCATCTTTTACAAAATAACTTCCAACTACCATAGTTAAATTTGCATGTCTAAAAAACTCTTTAGCTTTTTCTTCATTTTCAAATACTTCTCTAACATCTATCCAAGCCAGAAAAGAAGAGTCTGACTTCATAACCTTTGCTTTTGGTATATGTCTTTCAAAGAAATCATAAACTATTTCAAAATTATTCTCTACATAATTGGTCATTTCATCTAGCCATTTTTCACTTTCATTGTATGCTGCAATAATCGCTGGTATTGCAAATACATTTGGAGAAGTTATTGAATTACTTTTTAATCTTTCTAACAAAATTTCTCTAACTTTTAAATCTCGTATTAATACATAAGATGTTTTTAATCCTCCTAAGTTGAATCCTTTATTAGGAGATACACAGATTATACTATTTTTATAAATTTCTGGATGAGCATTCCATAAAGACACAAATCTGTGACCTTTAAATACTACATCCCTATGAATTTCATCACTTACCAAAAGTACATTATACTTTAAGCATAACTCTGATACTTTATACAGTTCTTCCTTTGTCCATATACGACCTGATGGATTTTGTGGACTACAGAATATAAATAATTTTATATTTTTGTATTTCATTTGAGCTTCTATATCTTCTAAGTCTAAATAATATCTATTATTCTCTAATTTTAATGAGCTACAACATAATTTTCTATTATTGTTTACTACAGCTTCTGCAAAAGGGTCATAGGCAGGTGTATTTATCAATACACACTCTCCTTGCTTAGTGTATGCTTGGACTATATAATGAAGTGTTGAAACCGTCCCAAAAGTTAACTTTATCCATTCTTTTTCTACATATATATCAAACCTTCTTTTATTCCAATTTATAATAGAATCATAGAAGTCATCTCCTATAAAAGTATAACTATAATCTCCTACTGATGCTCTTTTTAAGATAGATTCTTTTATAGCAGGAGCACATTCAAAATCAATATCAGCTAAATCCATAGGAATTGCATCTTCATTTAAGTCAAACTTTTCTTTAATTATATGGTTGCTCCACTTCCTACAATTCCCCTCTTTACGATTTAATACTTTGTCAAAATTATATTTCATAATTTTATTCTCCTAATATCATAAAATCTTTGGATGTCTTATTGAGTGGAACACCTTTTCCATCTATTATAACAATGTCATCTTCTATCCTAACTCCCCCTATATTTGGAATGTAGATTCCTGGCTCACAAGACATTACCATTCCCTCGGTTAATATATCATCACTATTTGGATTTAGAGTAGGAATCTCGCCATCTCCAAGACCTAGACCATGACCTAGACCATGATTAAAATACTCACCAAATCCATGTTTATCTATAATTTCTCTAGCTACTTTGTCAACATCACAGGCCTTAACTCCTTCTTTTATTGACTCTATTGCAGATAATTGTGCTTCTAATACTACATTATATATCTCTTGAATAATTTTAGGAGGTTTACCTATAGATATTGTACGAGTCATATCCGATTGATACCCTTGATAAACAACACCAAAATCTATCGTTATAGCTTCATTTACTTTCAACTTTTTATTTGTAGGTCTTCCATGTGGCATTGCTCCTCTTTCCCCTGATACCACTATTGTCTCAAAAGACATACCACTTGCACCTTTTTTCAATGCATGATACTGAATTAGAGCTGATACTTCTAGTTCGGTCATATCTTTTTTAATCTCAGAAATAACTTCATTAAACACTTCGTCTGTAATATCACAAGCATTTTTAATAAGTTCAATCTCTTCTTTAGATTTCACAGACCTTAACTTCCATAATTCATTGGTTATTAAATTGATTTCAAAGCCTGCATTTTTTAGCAAAATATACTCTTGTATACTCATAGATTGATTTTCTATTGCTAACTTTCCTATATTCAATTCTCTTAATAGTCCAATTATATTTGGTATATAAGTACCTTGAGATACAACTCTTTTTATGAAGCCAGTAGTTTTTTTATCTGCTTCATCAATATATCTACCATCTAGAATTTGATAGTTTTTATCTTTAGTAATAAGTACATACACACCACTACCTGATAATGCTCCTATGTATCTTTTAGTGTTCTTAGCTTTAATCAAAAGAGCGTCAACACCTCTTTTATAGATTAAATCTACTAGTCTCTCTATTGTATTATCCATATCAAAATATTAGAAATCCAGACCTAAGCCATCTAATAAGTCTTCTTCTTCTTTAGAGAATATGTTCTTTGTTTCTTCTTTTTGTTTTTTATTATTCTGTTGACGTTCCATTATTTTAAAGAATGGCCAATATAATAAGACTGCCAATACTAGCTGTAATGCATTTGCTAATATAGAATGCCAATCTCCATTAGTTAAAAAACCTTCTAAGAATACCCCCACATATGGAGGGTCAAATACTGGTTTTGCTAACCATCCCCAATGCATAAAAAACATTGGCAATGTCCCTATTATAGCCCCACCAAATACATGTGGTATAAACATTACTGGATTTAATATTATTGGTGCACCAAATAATATTGGTTCATTTATTCCAAATAATGCAGGGAATAATGATACACGTCCAATCTTTTTATAAGATGCGTTTTTTGATAACATACATGCAATTACACAACCTATACTAATTCCACAACCTGTAAATCCAAAGAATGCACTTGAAGCTCCTGCTGTAAAGAAATGAGGTATTGTTTCACCAGCTTGCATAGCTGCTATATTTTCAGCTATAAATGTAATCATTATAGGTCTAGTTATAGGGCTAAATACTGATGAATGTATTCCGAAAAAGAATATCGTACATATAGCAAAATTAAGAGCAAGAACTGACCATGGATTATCCATACTTCCTACTAATGGAGATAAAAATTGAGTAAGTATTTGTGGAGGTAATTCTCCAAACACTTTTAATGAAATAAAACGTGCAACTATAAAAGTACCACAAACTATTATAGTAGTTGGTATCAATTCAAAAGACCTAGATACAAAATCAGGTACATTTTCTGGCATTTTTATTGTAATATTCTTCTTAGCACAGAAATTATATAACTCTACAGAACCAAGTCCTGCTATCATCCCCGTAAATAGCCCTTTAGCTCCTAAGTTTCCTATTTCTAATGCTCCATCTGGTGTGAATGATGCTACTAGGAATAGAAAGGAAAAAGTTGATAGTGCAACACAACCTGGTATATATAACTTATAATAATTACCTAAATTAAAAGCAATACACATACAAGCATATAATCCTATCAAACCTATGGAAAGACTTACTGGTAAGTCTAGTATTGTTGCATTATTCAATATAAATTTGCTTATCGAGTTACTCTCTCCAAGCATGTTTGGAAGTGCTGGAAGTATTGCAAATATACTTCCTAATATAGTGAATGGTGTCATAGCCACCATACCAGCCTTTATAGAACCAAGGTGACGCTGATTGTCAACCTTGTGAGCTAAAGGCATAAATACTCTATTCATGAACGCTTCAAATTTTGAAAACATATTTAATCCCCCTTTCCCCTCAATATTCTTATTACCCTTGAGCTAATTGATGCTTTTTATATGTTATTAATGCTAACTTCATAACTGTAGCTCCATCCATTTTCCCATATACATCTTTATCTATTACTGCAAAGGGTTTGTTTTTTGGTTCTAATATCCCTTTTAAAAAATCTATTTTGTGAGCTATCTGAGGTCCTATAAGTACTATATCCCAATCATCAACTTCACTTTCTATTGAATCTGCTGGTATAGCTGTAAATTCAAAATCTTTTTCATCAAGTTTAGCACTTTCTTTTACTACCTTCTTCATATTTTGCATTAGCATATTAGTAGAAAATCCACCTGCACAACATAATAATATTTTCATAATAATTCCTCCTAAAATTTATATTTTTTATTATCTCTTGAAAGCATTTAAAACTTTCTAAAAGAAAATTTATGTAAATAATTTATTTATACACTACAACTACTTGTCAAGACAATCTATCAAAGCCTCTATCAAGTCTTTTGCTAGTTGAGAAGTCATATAGTGGTCTTGGGCATGTACCATTAAAAGACTCATTGCTGGACTTTCAACATCTTCATTTAAATCTTGAGTTATCAATTCTGTCTGTATTCTATGAGCTTCAATATCTATTTTACGAGCCTCCTCTATTAACAATTTTGCTCCTTTAAAATCTTTTACTTTCACTTTTTTTAAAGCTTCGAAAGCTTTTGATTTACTTTCCCCTGCAGTTGATATAAGCTCCATTATTTGTAACTCTGTTGACATTTTCCTATTCTCCTTTAAATAAAATTTCTTATATGTTTATATTTTTCTTCATCAAAATTTAAGATTAATTGTGTATATAACTTTATAATAGCATCCAAATCTTTATTACTTACTATCGAAAATGCACAATGACCATATCTGACTGGTACACAAGTTACTACACAAGGTTTCCCTTCATTTACAAGATGTGCTTCTCCCCCATCAGTACCACCTGATTCAAACATATCATGTTGAAGTTGTATATTGTTTTTATTAGCAATTTCCATTACATAATCTATCATTTTTCTACTAGGGACTAAAGTCCTATCTCTATGCATTAGCATTATACCTTTATCAATTTGTTTCTGATTTGTATAGTCTCTTACAAACTCGTTCTTAGCACATGCTACATCTATTACAAATACTATATCAGGATTTATTAGCTGTGTTGCTGTCTTTGCTCCTCTTATTCCAACTTCTTCACTACTTGTAGCTGCAAAGTGAATATTACAGTTTAGATTTTTATTCTCTAACTCTTTTAAAACCTCTCCCATCACAAAGCATCCTATCCTATCATCAAAAGCTTTTCCAACTAATCGGTCTTGAAGAGTGAATTCCTCAAAGTTTGTTGTATAGGTTACCATATCCCCAACATGAATTCCTAGATTGTATACTTCATCTTCTGTACATGCTCCAATATCTGCATATATATTTTCAACTTTGCCATTATTATATGTGGCATTTATTATAGCAGGTATTTTTTTTCCTTCTCTTGTTGTAATTCTAATTTTTTGAACAAACTGTGCAAGAGGTTTTACTCCCCCTATTGTTATTAGGTGAATCATGCCAAGTTTATCTATACTTCTCACCATAAATCCAACTTCATCCATATGAGCACAAATCATTACATTTGGTGCATTTTCATCTTTTATCTTAGAAAAGATTACACTCCCTAGCCCATCACATATAACTTTATCACTATAAGTTTTTAGCTCGTCTAATAAAACTTGTCTAACCTCCTCTTCATTAGATGCTATACCATCTGCTTCTGATAATCTCTTAAAAAACTCTATATTCATGCCTAACCTCCCAGATAGATTTTTAACTTATACATAAACTCTTCATAGGATTGTGACTTATTTAGCATATCTACCATATCCTTATCTGTCATAATCTTACTTAGATATTTAGATATCTGTTTATGAAGCTCTAAATTTCCCTTTATTAATGAAATCATGAAAATAATTTTTGGCACCCTATTTTCATAACTAATATCAGTTTGTATCAAAGCTACTGATATAATATTTTTATTACCTGTCATTTCAATTGGATGAGGTATTGCTACACCATTTGTGTAAATAGTGCTCAAATAACTTTCTCTTTCCCACACATCTCTAGGATAGGTTGGGGAACAAGCTCCTTCATCAACTATGCATTGTGACATGCTATCGAGGATATTCTTATATTTGATTTTGTCTTTTATACATCTAAAGTGATTCTTATCAAACAGACCTAATATATATTGTTTTGGGCTTGATATATTTCCTATATGGTCTGCAAATCTAACACTTTCTTTAATATCTAAATAATCCAGTTCATCTAAAATTTCATTTATAAGTATAACTGGAGCATTTATTTCAAATAAAAGAGTTGTTATTGAAAAAATCAAATCTGGTGCAAATTCTACTACAGGTTTTTCCTCTAGTAATGAAAAATTTTTTATATCAGCATTTGGAAAGATTTCTTTAAGCCTTAAATTTATTAAAAATGCACTACCTCCACCAGAAGAGCATATTATAGCTATCTTATACTTTTTATTAAAATTGGCCTCTTCTCTCTTTTCAAAGGGTACAGCAATATGAGTGGCTATAAAACCTATTTCATCTTGACTTATTTTTATATGATACTCATTTTCTATAATTTTTGAAAACTGAATAGATAAATTAAAAACAGTTGGATATTGTTGGCTTATCTTAACTGAAAAAGGATTTATTATCTTGTGATTCTTCTTTATACGTTCTATTAAACATGCAATATGTAAATAAAATAAATTAAGAAATTCTTTATCCTCTAAAAAATTAGAGTTATACTTTTTGTCTATATCTCTAAAAAATTCATATATTATATCTTGAAGTTTATTTTTGTCTATATTCTTTATAGTGGCTTTCTTATCTTTAGTCCTTAATTTTATAAGTTGTTTTAAATAATACTTTTCATCATGATTAAGATTGTATTTTTTATCTTTAAAAATTTTATCTAATAAGTCATCTATAATTAAATCTTCCGTATATAAGTCTAAATCATTAACATCTCTTGCCACTCTCATACTAACTCTTATATACAATATAATAATTTGTGCTAATATTTCCTCAAGCTCTGTTAGGTTGACTTCTAAGTTATGTTCATTAAGAACATTTTTTATTGTACTTCTAATACTATCTAATTTAAATTTATCTATAAATCTATTTCTATACTCTGTTATATTTCTATTCCCTTTAAAATAACTATCCACTAATATACTTTGAATTTCTTTTACAGAGCCTTCTATTTTAATTCCATAATGAGCCTTTCTCTGTAATTTTAATTCTGTATCCTTTATCTTTTCATCTACCTTTTTTAAATCATTTTTTATTTGGGATGAACTTACTAAAAATTTTTTACTTAATTGTTCTATAGTTTTATAACCTTCATTTATTAAAAGTTCTACTATTATAGATTCTAACCGTTGTTCTGGATTTTCAACTAAATCTGAGGGTAAGCTTTTTAGGTAATGCTCGAATTTCTCTTGGTCTTTAATATTTAGAATATATCCTAATTTAGACTTATACTCTAATTTGAAGCCATTACATTCTTTTATAGTTTCTATCTTTTTTATTTCATTTCTGATAGTTCGAGTAGATACCCCCAATTTATCTGCAAAATAATCTATATTTAGATAACTACTACTATTTTTCAATGTCTCAAGAATAATGCGTTCTCTCATATGCCCACCTCCCTCAGTATTATTATCTTTTTCAAAGTAGTATTACAAACAAAAATATCTTCTTACTAAAAATTAAACTCTTAATTTTATTTATATTTACGAAGTTTATATCCTAGTATATTTTAGCATTAAAGTTTATGATACAGATTTCATAATAATAAAATATATAGTTCAATTTTTATTATATTTTAATTATATATGTAATACTTTACCAATAAAAGCTGATATTTTTCATCAATTAAATGAAAAAAATACACTATTATATATAAATGATATAAATTTTTCATATAACAAATATCCTAAACTTATCTAAAATAAATTTAGGATATTTTATTTTTTATGCTTTATTTACAGACCCACATACTTTAATTTTTTCTTTTACAAAGTCCTTTACTGATTGAATTCCTGCCAACCCATATTTTTTAGGGTCTATAACCTCAGAATCTTTACTTAAAACTTTTTTAACTCCATTACTATATGCAATTCTTAATTCAGTTGCGTAGTTAACTTTTCTAATCCCTCTTTTTATAGCCTCTTTTATAATATCATCACGTATTCCCGAACCTCCATGTAATACTAAAGGTATTGAAACTACTTTTTTAATTTCTGATAGTCTGTCTAAATCTATTTTAGGTTCACCTTTATACAATCCATGCGCTGTACCTATAGCTATGGCTAATGAAGATACTCCTGTTCTATCGACAAACTCTTTTGCCTCTTTTGGATTTGTATAATCATTACTATCTCCACCATCTAAATCATCTTCTTTTCCACCAACTTTTCCAAGTTCTGCTTCCACTGGTATAAGAGATGGGCTACATGCTTTTACTACTGATTTAGATAGATATATATTATTTTCAAAACTTTCATGAGAACCATCTATCATTATTGATGTATAACCATCCCTTAAAGCTTTCATTGCAAGTTCAAAACTTGAACCATGGTCTAAATGCATTGCTATAGGTATATTTACTCTCTTCGCTGCAACCTTTGCATTTGCTAGATAATAATCAAGCCCTGCATACTTCACAGTTGATGGAGTCGTTTGTAATATAACTGGAGAATTTAGCTCCTCAGCAGCTTCTATAACAGCAATTACCATTTCCATATTTTCCACATTAAATGCACCTACTGCATACCCTTCATCTTGTGCCTTTTTAAGCATCGATGTTGTTGTTACTAATGCCACATTGATACCCCCCAAATTATTTAATTATAATATTTTAATAAATATTTTTAGTATTCATATATTGTTACACCTTTTACTACTCTATTTACTGTTCCTGTAACTGATGGTGTATCTGGCTTATTTTCAACTTTTATAGATGCAAATAATGCTATAGTTTGTGCAAATAATATGTATGGCATTGCAAGATACGCATCTGGCAATTTATTATATTTTCCTCCAAACTCAAACTTTGTTCCTGAAAAGTTACTTTCGCCTTCTACAGACACTGCACAAGTGAGTTTGGCAATCTTATCTCTTTTTATTTCTTCTAAAACATCTAAGTCATATTTTCTTGTATATGAACAATTGGATACAAATTCAAATACAAGTGTATTTTTATCAATAAATGATTTGGGACCATGTCTAAATCCCATAGGAGAATCATATACTGTAGCTATTTTCCCTGCTGTAAGTTCTAAAAGTTTTAGTTGTGCTTCTTGTGTAAGACCACCTAATCCTCCTGAACCTAAATATACAACTCTATCAAAATCTTTATTTATTAACTCATGTATTTCGTCTTTTCTATCTATAACATTTCTTCCCATTTCAATTATTGAATGTATATATGACTTTTCTACATCATCTTCTAAACTATCAAATATTAGCATAGCAGATAACATCATACATGAAAAACTTCCAGTCATAGCGAAACCTTTATCATTTGATTTTGATGGCATTAGTAACAAGTAATTGTTTTCATCATTTTTAGCCATTTTAGCCAGTTCGCCTTCTGGATTACAAGTTATAACTAAATGATAAAAATTATCTACAATTTGATTTCCTAAGTTTAGAGCAGCCAAGCTTTCAGGGCTATTTCCACTTCTTGCAAATGAAACTAATAACGTTGGCACATCTTTTTTTAAGTAATCATATGGATTAGAAACTATATCTGTAGTAGGTATTGTTTCAAATATATATTTTCTTATATCATTTTTATTTTTAAGATAAGGGAGTATTGAGTTTCCTACATAAGCTGAAGTCCCAGCACCTGTAAAGATAACTCTAAACTGCCCATGATTACTACTTATTGTATCTATAAACCTACTTAATTTTTCTTTATTAGATTTATATGTTTCATAAGTTTCTAACCATAATTCAGGTTGTTGTTTTATTTCGTTAGTCGTTATTATTGCACCTAAATCTTTTAATTTTTGTTCTTCTAGTTTAAACATTTTCATTCCCCTTTCATACTCATAACACTTAATTTTGGTAATGAGGTTATAACCACTTTTAAATGTAAAAAAAATACTCTTTTATATTTTTTACTTGGACTTATTATTACTACTAAAACTAATTTTTAAATATACTCTATACATTTTGATTACTCTCATAGATTATTTATAGTTTATCTTAAAAAATTTAATAGAATTATATTATAGGCGTTTTGGCATTTTTATTTTATGATAAAAATTTATTTAAAAAAGTGGTAACTACCACTAATCCAAATATAAATTAATTTAAATTTTTTGTCAATACATAAAATATTTATATCAATCAATTTTATATATTTTTTTAAATTACTTTATCAATTATATTTATTGCACAGTTAATTTACCTTCATAAACTTCATATTTATTTTTTTAGCACAAAGTTTACAAATTTATGTGCCTGAATTATAATCATTTCTATAAATCTAAAAAACACTAGGAGAAACTATTATGAAAAATATAAAAGTCGGTATGATAGGTCTTGGCTCTATAGCTCAAAAAGCATATTTACCTGTATTAACAAAATCTGATAGATTTAAATTTGTAGGAGCCTTTACTCCAAATAAATCCAAAAGAGAAAAAATCTGTAGTGATTATAGGCTCACACCATTTGATTCTATTGAATCTTTAGCTAAAAAGTGTGATTGTATTTTTCTACATAGCTCTACAGAAACACACTACGAAATTATAAAGATACTATTAAATTTAGGTATTCATGTATATGTGGACAAACCACTTGCATCAACAGTAGAGCAGGGAGAAGAGCTTATCGAATTAAGTATGAAAAAAAACCTAAATTTAATGGTTGGATTTAACCGTAGATTCTGTCCTATGTACAAAGAAATCAAAAGGAATGCTACAGAAATTGTATCTATCAATATATGCAAACATGGATTAAATTCTATAAGAAATGTTGGATTTGACAGTACACTTATAGATGACTATATACATGTTATTGATACTGCCTTATGGTTAGCAGATAGTGATGTTAAAATTACTGGAGAGGATTTATTTTTAACAGACAATAAGAATCTAATATTTGTAAGTCATAAGCTTAAGGGTAAAAACTTCTCCATAAATACCTTTATGCATAGAGATTCTGGAACAAAATTAGAACAAGTTGAGATTATTTCAAAGGGTAAAATTCAAAGAGTTAAAAACCTTAATACACTGGAAATAGAAGAGTATGGAAATCTAACTTCAAAACAAAGTGGTGCATGGGTAAATATATTAAAACAAAAAGGTTTTGAGGACATAATAAATCATTTCATTGATTGCTTAGAAAATAGTATAAAACCAGCAATTAGTGGAGAAGAGTGTGTTAAAGCTCAAAGATTACTAGAGAAAATTATCGGTTCAGTAAAATAGATATTTATTATAAAAATAAGCTAGGGATAAGTGTCTCTAGCTTATTTTTATAATGAGACTTGCTTTTTATATATCAAATTCTATTACATACATATCAAACTCATTATATTCACATTAATTCTATTTAACCTAACTTTGTTACTTCAACTAAATTCTGATACTTATTAACTTCTTTTAAGCACACAAAACCTGTTTCCATATTTAGGGCATTACTTATTCCACAAGCATTTGCGAACTTAAGTAAATTTTCTATTTCGTAGCCCCTTAAAATACCCACACTAAATCCAGCTATCGTACTATCTCCACTGCCTACAGTATTTACACATTTTAAAGGTGGTACTTTTACATCATATACACTATCTCTATTTAAATAAACCATCCCATCCTTACCTAAAGATATACATACATTTTCTGCCCCCATTTCAAGAAGTTTTTTTCCTGATAAGATAACTTCCTCTCTTGATTCTATATTAGCTCCTAATAAATTTATTATTTCATCTATATTTGGCTTTATTAAATATGGTTGTGATTTTAAGGCTACTTTTAGCGCATCTCCTGATGTATCTAATATAAATTTTATATTATTTTCTCTACATAAATTACCTAGTTTCTCATAATAGTCTGTTGGCATATTTTCACAATAACTACCAGATGCCACTAATATTTTAGTATTTTTTATTACTTTATCTATGTCATTTTCAAACCTCTCTAAATCACTTTTTTCCACTCTTGGCCCCTTTTCTAGAAATTCTGTACTTATTTTGTTGTCTTCGATTATATTTAGACAATTTCTAGTTTCCTGCTCTATTTTTGTGAATTTATTTTGTATATCTAATTTTTTAAGTTCATTTTTTATAAATTCCCCATTAAATCCACCTAAAAATCCCATAGCTAAAGGTGTTTCTTTTAAAATTTTACATACCTTAGTAACATTTAATCCTTTACCTCCAGCAGTTGCATTTGTACTTACTACCCTTTGTACCTGACCTATGTTTATATTATTTACTCTATACATTCTATCTATAGATGGATTGAACGTTATTACTGTAATCATACTCGATTCTCCTTATTATTAATTTCTCACTTCCATAAAATAAATCAATATGTAAAATATAAAAACTTAGCCTATAATATATTCAAATTGGTAATTACCACTTTGAATATAAATTATTTTATTTATTTTGTCAATGCACCATAACTTCAAGCTAGTTAATAGTATCACTTATTAGATTTTGATTAAATTTTACTCATTGACATAAGTATTTGTATATTTTATAATCAAACTGTGGTAATAACCACTTAGAAAGGACTATTTTTTTATGATAAAAAGAAATGATAAAAGACCAATATATGACCAACTTGTTGAGATATTAAGGACTAAAATTGAAAACGAGATGGAGCCAAATGATAGAATGCTTTCTGAAAGAAAAATTTGTGATGAATATGGAGTAAGTAGGACTACAGTTAGACTAGCAATGGCTGAATTAGAACATATGGGATACATATACAAAAGACATGGAAAAGGTACTTTTGTTGCTGCACTAAGTCAAGATTCCCAAAACTTAATGGACAGTTATAGCTTTACAGATTATATGAGAACACAAGGAAAAAAACCAAGTACAAAAGTATTATCATTTGAGGTAGTAGAAAGTACAAAATATTTTTCTGAGAAATTAGGTATAACTCCTGGTGAAAAAATAATAAAAATAATGCGTCTAAGACTTGCTGATAATCTTCCTATGATGCTTGAAAGAACATATCTCCCTATGAAAGAGTTTACAGGATTGACACAAGAAAAAGTAGAACAAAAACCTCTGTACGAGATATTTAGAGAAGATTATGGGGAAATTATCAAAGTGGCTGATGAGGAATTTTCAGCAGGAATAATATCTGATAAGGAATCAAAGTTATTAGAAGTACCAGGTGATTCACCTTGTCTAAAGTTACTTCGTACTACATATAACGATGATAATATAGTTATTGAATTTACTTTGAGCGTTGCCAGAAGTGATAAATTTGTATATAAAATAAGGCATGTAAGATAGTAAATTTTAAATAGATTTCCAGAAAACTTAATATTTTATAAACTTCAAAACTACAAATGATAATGTAATTTATAAGGAGGTAGTTTTGAAAAATTTTATTTATGCAGATAAATTTTTTATGGAGTATGGTACCAAGGAAAAAGGTTACCTTAGCATAATTGATGGCAAATTTGGTAAATTTCAGAAAGAAAAACCACAAGCTATTGATAGTGTTATAGACTTTTCAGGTAAATATATTGCTCCTGGTTTAGTTGATACTCATATTCATGGCATTTTAGGTGCAGACATCATGGATAATACATTTGAAGCAATAAACACAATTTCAAAAGGGTTGTTAAAATATGGAGTGACTTCTTTCCTCCCCACAACTTTAACTGATTCTATAGATAAACTAAGTGATTCTATAGAAAATATAAGTAATAACTATGATAAAGTTGAAGGAGCAAAAATACAAGGTATTTATTTAGAAGGCCCTTTTTTTACAGAAAAACATAAAGGTGCTCAAAATGAAAAATATTTTAAAGACCCTAGTATTGACATTTTAAAATCATGGCAAAAAAAAGCAAAAAATTTAATAAGAAAAATAGCAATTGCCCCAGAACGTAAAAATTCAATAGAGTTCACAAAATATGCTACCGAAAATAATATATCAGTAGCACTTGGTCATAGTTCAGCTACATTTGAACAGGTTGAACAAGCTGTTAATTCTGGGGCTAAAGTGTTTGTACATATGTATAATGGAATGAGTCCTCTAAATCACAGAGAGCCTGGAATGGTTGGAGCAGCTATGGCACTAAAAAACACTTATGCTGAACTAATATGTGATGGTCATCATGTAAGTCCCATAGCTGCTAAAATAATAATGGATATTAAGTCCAGAAACAATATTGCTTTAATTACAGATTGTATGAGAGCAGGTGCTATGGATGATGGCCAGTATACTCTTGGTAAGTTTAATGTCAATGTAAAAAATGGTGTTGCAAGATTGAGCAATGGAAGTTTAGCTGGGAGTGTATTAACAATGGACAATGCTGTGAAAAATATAGTTAATTGGAATATATCAACTTTAGAGGATGCAATAAAAATGGCTACATATATACCTGCTTTAAGTTGTAATATTGATAATATCTGTGGCTCTATATGCCAAGGTATGGACGCAGATTTTATAGTAATAGATAATGACTTTAATATACATGAAACTTATATAAATGGTATCTGTAAGTATAGAGCTAATAAATAAATTTTATATAAAAATAAAGAGTGGATATTTTCAATTATCCACTCTTTCATAGTACACTTTATTTTATAGTATAAGTCTACAAAAATTAAATCCTATTTATCAATCTGTTCTCTAAGCCACTTAGTTGCTACATCCAGTTGCTTATTTTCATCTTTTTCTTCAATTGTAGGCTTTATTCCTTTTTCATTGATATAATCTCCATTAGGTGTAAAATATTGAGCAGTAGTTAGTTTGTACCCTGTTCCATCTTTTAATCTTACAACTGATTGTACCAACCCTTTACCAAAGGTTGTAGTACCTACAGAAATACCTTCTTTATTATCAACGATTGCAGCTGTTAATATTTCAGCAGCAGAAGCACTTTCTCCATTAGTTAAGACTACTATTGGAAGTCCTAATTTTTCTTTATCAGATTTCAAGTACTCAGTGTTTCCTTTATTATCTTTTGTATATACTATAGTTCCTTCGCCAATTAGCTCATCAGCAACTTCTTTACATATATCCAGCATTCCACCAGGATTATTTCTAAGGTCTATTACTAATCCCTTAATATTCTTTGCTTTTAATTCTTTTAAAGCTTTGTCAAAGTCAGTATATGTACTTGATATAAATTGAGTGATTTCTATATATCCTAAATCATTATCAATTACTTTACTTTCTATACTTTTCTCAACTATTTGTTCTGTCTTTACTTTAAAGTTTAGATGTTTGTCTTCTCTTAATATAGTCAATTCGACTATTTTTCCTTTTTTACCTTTCATCATACGCACAGCTTCATCTGAATTCTTATATGACACAGATTTTCCATTTACTTTTACTAATTTATCCCCTGCTTTTACACCTGCTTTTTCTGCTGGAGAATCTTTCATAGGAACTACCACTAGCCCTCCATCTTTCGATGCACCTATATACATACCTACACCAACATAGGAGCCTTCACTATCATTTATTAAGTCTTCCATTTCATCTTTAGTGTAATAACCAGAGTACTTATCATTAGTACCTAAGAACAAACCTTTTGATGCTCCATCTACTAAGTCAGCATCAGATACTTTTTTATAAAAATCTTGTTTTATAATAGTTTCTAATCCTAACAACTTATCATATTTTTTATAGTCCTCATAGAGTTCCTTCGATATTACAACCTTATTCCCCAATGTTAACTGAAAGGCTGATGTAGTCATCGCCGTTATAATTACTAAAATCACCCCTAAAAAAATAGCTTTCTTCTTTGAAATCACAAGATACATCTCCTTTTACATAAACTATTATTATTATATGACTAGCTGTTATTTTTATTACATTTACCCAAATATATTGCTTTATTATAATAAACTATACTAAAATTTATATTAAATACAATTGCTTTACACATTATAACACATTAAGGGAGGAATATTTTATGAAAAAAGAATTTAGGAAAAAAGTTATTGAATCCAGAAAAAGTAAGAGTGCAGATTTTGTATTTAATAATTCAAATTTAATAACAGAAAAATTACTTCAAATGAAAGATATAAGAAATGCAACTAATATAATGCTTTATCTAGACTTCAATAACGAAGTTCAAACAGATAGTTTAATTCAAAAACTTTTATCCCTAAAGAAAATAGTCTCAAGCCCCATTACAATAAAAGAAAATCATACATTAATCCCTACTCAAATAACAGACTTAAAAGAAGGATTGAAAATTGGAACATATGGAATAAGAGAACCTAAAGAAAAATCACCTACAATCGATATCAAGGCCTTAGATATTGTAATTGTACCAGCTGTAGCATATGATATAAATTGCTATAGACTAGGATATGGTGGAGGATTTTATGATAGGTTTTTAGAAAACTTAAGAAAAGATGCTATAACTATAGGAATAGCATTTGATTTCCAAATATTCAATTCTATCCCAAAAGAAACTCATGATGCACAATTAAATTATATAGTTACTGAAACTAGAATTATCACACCAGACAATTAGAATAGTAAATATTGTTAATATCACATCTTAAGTCATGGCTTTTAAAATAATAATAAACACATATCATTTACTTATAATAAAAACCATGACTTTATTATATAAACTACTTAGTTATTTAGTTATAAAACATATTTTTATTTAGTTGAATTTAATTCTATTCTATCTGGAAGCTCACTCATATTTGTTTCAACAACTATGTACGGATAAGAGTCCTCCTTATCTTTATACTTTATCTTGACTCTTAAAACATCTTTTCCTTCTTCACTTACACTTTCTATTTTGTTCATTTCTATACCATATTTATTATTTCCTCTAGTTACTATGATGTATATTTTGTTATCAATTTTAGCTGCCAAAGCTCTTTCTTCATTTGTATACTTATCCATGACATCAAGTATTTTTTCTGGTATTGAATTTCTTTGTAATATCGTATAATCTACAGGCTTAGATTTCTCTACAAACATACTTGGTATGAATATAAATCCCCCTATAACGAATACCAGAGCTATAACTCCATAAATTATACCTTTAATATTAAATTTTACATTCAATCTTATCACTCCTCCCATCTATTCTAAATATATGATTTACAACCTTATCTTAGACTCTAAATTATTGATTATAATTCGTTTAATCATAATTACAAATATATGTAACACAATTAAAAAACATATTTTCGACATTTTATAATAAATAAAACATAAAATAAAAAGAGCTATATTAAAACAATTTAATTGTTTTAATATAGCTCTTTGATTTTCAATCTTAAAATGTTTATTTATCACTAACGCCTTCTTGATATCCAGATGTCTTTGTAATCTGTCTATAAAGAACACAGACCAGTATTATGACGCCCATATATCCAGTGTATGGATATAAAATACCAACCAGCTTGTCAAATGGTAAGAATCCACCTATAAGACCTAATATAGCTGTTATTAATGTTATTATTTTAAACTTAGGATGATTATCATCAACAAATCTATTAGTTACTGACCATAATAGAGGCACAGCTGTTGTATATATACCTAATATAAGAATTATTGAGAATAAAACTCCAACTATTGGTGAAATCTTATCAGCTAAGAATAATGAAGGTATTGCTTTTGAATATAGATTTCCTATATCAGAAAGAATAGCTAAGTGCATCATTATAGCTGCTGCCATAAGTGCTACCCCACCTAATATACCACCACAAACAGCTTCTTTTTTATTAGCAGCACTTGCTCCTAATCCTGTTAAGAATGCCATGACAACGATTGTATTATAAGTAGTGTATATTAAACCAGATAGGTATGCGTTTGGCACTGGCTTAGCTACCTTTACAGTACTAAGAACCTCTGCTGCTTGACCTATATTACCTATATTATTAGCTAAACTTATACCACCAACTAAAAGTGTAAAGATTATTATTATAGGTCCTATTCCACCTAGTATCTTTGATAATTTATCAAGACCTAGTGAAACAGTTAATAATGCTACTACTGCCATACCAACTCTACCTACAAATGGATTTAATCCATAGTACTCAGTTAAAGTTGCTCCTGCTCCTGAAATCATTACTACGAAAACACCAAATAAGAATAATGGTCCAAACCACTCAAAGAATATTCCTAAATACTTACCACAATAAACACGATAAATTTTGATAGGTTCTTTAAGTTGAAGTTCTTTACCTTTTGACATAACTGAAGCACCCATCCATGAGAATAATACCATTGAAATTATCCCACCAATAACTCCTGCGAAACCATAAAAAGTGAAAAATTGCATTATTTCCTGTCCTGTTGCAAATCCAGAACCTATTACTGTTGCTACATAAGCTCCTGCGAAACTTATGACTGTTTTAACGTTTACCTTTTCTGACATATCTCAGTTACCTCCCCACGTGAAATTTTTCATCTGCTTAAACAATTCGATAAACTACCTATAATTTCCTTTAACATAAAATACATGATAACTGTTTTAGAGCTTTTTAGTATAATAACTTAAAACTTATAATATATCTTTTATACAGTATACCTCCCTCCATAAGATTTATTAAATTCTTTTTTGTCTAAGTAGCTTTTATATATAAAATTAATTTCCCTATAAACTATATATTAGTCATATTTTTCTGAATAGTCAATATATATTTGAATATTTTCTCTATTTTTGTAAAAATTTGAATATTTTATTACATTTTTGATATATTGATATCATGTATAAAAAAGAGAGATATAAATTAATCCAGACCTTTATATCTCTCCTTCAAATATACTATATTATTAACAAATATGAATAATTTATATGTCTTAAATTCTTTTTGCAAGAATGGCTTCTTTGACAGCTTTTATTATATCATCACAAGTTAATTCATATTTTTTTAACAATTCATTTGGAGCACCAGATTCTCCAAATGAATCTTTAACTCCAACTTTTTTTACTATAGTTGGATAAGACTCTCCAACTACTTCACTTACAGCAGAACCTAACCCTCCAATTATACTGTGTTCCTCTACAGTTACTATGGCATTTGTTTCTTTTGCTGTTTTTAATATTAAATCCTTATCTATAGGTTTTATTGTAGACATATTTATGACCCTAGCACTTATACCTTCTTCTTGCAACTTTTCTTGTGCCAGTATAGCCTCATTTACCATAATTCCACAAGCTATAATAGACACATCATTTCCATCTCTTAAAACTGTACCTTTTCCTATTTCAAACTCATAGTTTTCATCAAATAAAATTGGTACTGAGCTTCTTCCTAATCTAACATAAACAGGACCATTATACTTAGCTACTTCAAAAATCATTTTTTCTGTTTCAACACCATCAGCTGGAACAAGAACTGTCATATTTGGTATAGCTCTCATTATAGCAATATCCTCTACACTTTCATGAGATGCTCCATCTTCTCCAACAGTAAGACCTGCATGAGTAGCACAAATTTTTACATTTAGTTTTGGATAGCAAACTGAATTTCTTATAATCTCAAAAGCTCTTCCTGTAGCAAACATAGCAAAAGTACTTGCAAAAGGTATTTTGCCAGCAGTTGACAATCCACAAGCAGCACCTATTAGGTTTTGTTCTGCTATACCCATATTAAAAAATCTATCTGGAAATGATTTATAGAAGTCGTGTGTCTTTGTAGATTTTGATAAGTCTGCATCTAACACAACAACATTGTCATTTATTTGACCTAGCTTTACTAATGCTTTACCATATGCCTCTCTCGTCGCCATTTTACTCATTGTCAGCACCTCCTAGTTCAAGCAAGGCTTTTTCTAACTCTTCATCACTTGGAGCTGTTCCGTGCCATCCTGCTTGATTTTCCATAAAAGATATTCCTTTGCCTTTTATAGTTTTTGCAATTATCATTGTAGGTTTTTTAACTGTTGATTTAGCTATGTCAAGAGCAGCAAATATTTGGTCAAAATCATGTCCATCTATTTCAATTACATTCCATCCAAAAGCTTTAAATTTATCAACTATTGAACCTAAATTCATTACACTTTCTGTATCTCCGTCTATTTGAAGCCCGTTATTATCTAAAAAAGCAATTAAATTATCAAGCTTATAGTGTGCAGCACTCATAGCAGCTTCCCAAACAATACCCTCTTGAACTTCTCCATCACCAAGTAAAGTATATACATTCCATGGTGCATTATCAAGTTTTGATGCCATCGCCATACCACATGCAACTGAAAAACCTTGCCCTAGAGAACCTGTAGATATCTCTATACCAGGCGTACCTTTCATATCTGGATGACCTTGTAACATTCTTCCAATTTTCCTTAGACCATCAAGTTCTTCCTTATCAAAATAGCCTTTTTCAGCCAATGTAGCATATAATGCTGGTGCAGCATGTCCTTTTGATAATACAAATCTATCTCTATCCTCCATTTTAGGATTTGAATAATCCACATTCATTTCATCAAAGTATAACGCAGTAAGTATTTCAACTACTGATAATGACCCTCCTGGATGTCCAGATTTGGCTCTATGTATCATGGAAACTATATCTCTTCTTATGATACGCGCAATCTCATTTAATCCTTTATGGTCTCTCATGCAATTACCTCCCTTGAGTTCGTAATTTTATATCAATTCCATATTATTATATCACTTTTATGCTATTTTTTTGCGTTATTTTTGATTTTCTTAATACACGCTACCAAAATTAAATACTAAAAGATATTTCCAAAGAAAAAAGGGATTGTCTAATAAAAGACAAACCCCTCTTTAAAAAGTAAACAATCCTAGACTTATTTGAAGTCCATCGTCTACTTTTATCATCATATTTTCATCTAGACAACCAATTTTCTCCCTCAGTCTCTTTTTATCAATAGTTCTAATTTGCTCTAAAAGAATTACTGAGTCTTTATTAAGCCCATATTCATTGGAACTTATCTCTACATGAGTAGGTAGTTTGGCTTTATTAATCTGAGATGTTATAGCTGATACTATAACTGTAGGACTATATTTATTACCTACATCATTTTGTATTATCAGAACAGGTCTAACGCCTCCCTGCTCTGAGCCAACAACTGGACTTAAATCAGCGTAATATAAATCACCACGCTTTATTTCACAATTAGTACTCACCTTGGGCAATCTTCCCTTCATTTTTATCATCAGAAGATACTTCTTCAACTGTCATACCTAACTCAGCCAATGACAGATTAATTTGACCCATTTCTCTATAACCCGTTTTCATAGATTCTTTAATATGAATTCTCTTTTTCTGAGTTATATAGAACTGAAAAGCAGCTTTTGCAAAATCTTCTCTGTTACTGTTCTCCATCTGAACTATACTATCAACTTCAGAAATCAGAGAGTCTGGTAAAGTAACTTCTATTTTTTCTTTACTTTTATCGTACACAAAATCGCCTCCCAGATTATAATATCATGGTTTTATTTTAGCAAATAACTGTTTATTTGTACAAGCTCATTATTTTCCATATAAACACGGTCAACTCTTCTTGATATCATACATAACACTTCATAGTTTATAGTTCCTAAGTCTTGGGCTATACGTTCAGCTGTAACTTCACCTTCTCCAAATAGTATAACCTCATCTCCAACTTTTATGTCTATATCTTTGTCAATTCTAACCATTATTTGATCCATACAAATTCTACCAACTACATCAAACACTTCTCCTTTAATAAGAACCTTTGGATTTTTTTGAATTCTAGTAAATCCATCTGCATATCCTATTGGAACTGTAGCGATTGTTTCTTTACCAGTAGTTGTATACTTTAGTCCATAACTTATTCCTACACCTGGTTCAACTTGTTTTATATGTCCGATTTTTGATTTTAATTTCATTGCTGGTCTTAATTCTAATCTTTCTTTAAATACATCCTCAGATGGATAATGACCATATAATATTATTCCTGCTCTTACCATATTTAATCTTAAATCAGGGCAATCCATAATAGCTGCACTGTTTGATACATGTTTTATAGCTATTTTTACACCAGCTTCGTCCAACTTATCAGACATAAATTTATAATTATTAGCTTGTTTATAAGTGTACTCTTTACTTACTTCATCAGCTGTAGCGAAATGAGTAAACATACCTTCTAAATTTATATATTCTAATTTATTTAATTTTATTATTTCCTGTACTGACTCTTCATTAGGTTGGAAACCTATTCTAGTCATTCCTGAGTCTATTTTAATGTGAACACAGGCTTTTTCTCCTAAAGATTTTGCAACCTCGTTTATCTTTTGTGCTGTTTCTAAAGAATAAACTGTCATAGTTATTTTATTTTTTATAGAATCTTCGAAAGCTTCGTCTGGAGTATATCCTAAGTTCAAAATAGGAAGTGTTATGCCATTTTGTCTAAGTTCGATTCCTTCAGCAGTTCTTGCTACTGCTAAATAATCTACTTTTTCTTTTTCTAGCAATTTTGCAACTTCTACTGCACCATGTCCATATGCATCAGCTTTTATTACTCCACAAACCTTAATATCTTCTTCTAATAAATTTTTAATATTATTTAAGTTAAATCTTAAGTTATCTAGATTTATCTCTGCCCATGTAGGCACTGTTATTTTTTGCATTTCTTTAGTCCCCCTTAGTTTCTGTATTCAAAATCATTGTATTTTACTGTAAATCTCGGCACGCCTTCTTTATCTAATACTTCCATTTTTTCAGGGTTCTTTGTGTCAGCATTTACATATAATACTTGCTTATTAAAATATTTATTATCCCCAGGAATAAAAGTTTCTAGAACCAAATGTCCTTTGGATAACTTTATTTTCATCTCTTCGTTTTGAAGATAGTTTTTTATAAAGTCTCCTATAAAAAGATATTGATTGTTCTTTCCTGTATTAGGCAATTCCACTATATCACTGATATTTGGATTTTTAACTAATATTTTATCACCTTGATACTCTATACTCTTCCCTTTTAAATGTTTTGGGGAAATTACTTCTAATTTATAGTTATCAGTTTTTTTATAAGTATGAATTAAAACATAATTGTGTGGGCTTTTATTTCCAAATACTTCTACTTCAGCTTTACAACTGTAAGAATTCATATCAGAAATCTGCTTTTGAAAGTCTTTGTATACTTCTTCTTTAGTGGACTGTCGCTTTTGGCATCCTATTACAATTATAACCAGTGCCAAAAACATAATACATACTATGGTCCACTTTTTTCTCACATCACACCTCCTACTCTAGTTTATTCATTGTATAAAGCTTTTATTATATCATATCTACAAATTATACCTTTAAGTTTATTGTCATCATCTACCACAGGAACTCTGTTTATTGATTTTTTAATCATTACATTAGCTACATCATCAAACTTATCATCTTCATGAACCTTTATTATATCTTTAGACATAAGTTCTCCAACCTTATAAGCAGCCACCTGTTTTATATCTTTTTCTACTTTTTTTAAATCATCTAAGAAAATCAATCCTTGTAATAGATTTATATAGAGAGGTGCTTCTATATATTTTTCCTTTTTAAGAATATCTGTTTCAGAAATCACTCCAACCACTCTGTTTTCTGAATCTACAACTGGCAGACCTCCTATTTTTTCTGCAATTAGCATATTAGCTACATCTGCTATACTATCATCTTGTTTTGCTACTATTACATCTGTTGTCATTATTTCTTTTGCTGTTTTATCCATCATAATGTAATCACTCCTTAGTCCTTAATTATGGTTATCGCATTTGCTATAGCATAATCTTTTGAATGTGATATTGAAACTTTTATTTCTAAAACATTATAATCTATGCACATTTTTGCGAGATTATTATAAGTTTTTACTATTGGTTTTCCCATTTCATTTCTGAGAACTTCTATGTCTTTAAAGTTAAATACTCTAATTCCTGTACCCATAGATTTACTTATAGCTTCCTTAGCTGCGAAATTACCTGCTATACTTTCTGCTTTAAAATTCTTAGAATTAAAATATTCAATTTCTTTATCAGTAAATATTTTTTCCAAAAACCTGTTATTTTTTTCTACAGCTTTTCTTATTCTGTCAATTTCAATTATGTCTACACCAATATCAAATATATTCATTGTTCCTCCAGAAAATTTATAATGCTTCTTTAAATATTAATAATGAATTTATAAATTTACTATTGATAATACATATTATTATTTAGTTTATGTTACTTATCTTAATTTAATAATCATTATAATAAAATTGTAACTTTTAAAATTATTTGTAATGAATATTATATACAAATCTATTATATTATTTATTATACTACACAACTAAGCAAATTTTTTAAATTTTATAAAAATTTTATATATATTTATTATATGAATATGTTTTCATTTACATAAAACCTAGCTAAACCTTCTTTATATTTTGAATTACAACATAATTTTGCAGTAAATTTAAACTTTTTGTGAATTTATTATCACTAAAAATTTACAATTTTTTTGTTATTTTATTAACACCAAAAAACAAAAAAGTCATTTTATCCAAAATATTTTTTTGGTCAAAATGACTTTTCAGATTATAAATTAATTTATTAAATCCATTCAGCAGATTCTGTTAATATAACAGTTTTATTCTGAGCTACGTTAACAAATCCTTCTGCTATTTTTGCTTCTTTAAAACTTCCATCTTTTTTTATCTTTAAAGTTCCTACAGGTATACCTGAAACAAATGGTATATGACCTTTCAATACTCCTTTGTCTCCTTTTGTAGTTCTAACTACTATCATTTCAACGTCTCCATCATAAAAAGTATTATCTGGAGTTACAACTTTCAATGAAAATTCACTGGCCATGACTACATACTTCCCTTCGCTTTTTTAACAGCATCTTCTATTGTTCCTACAAACAAGAATGCTGACTCTGGTAAGTCATCATGTTTACCTTCAAGAATCTCTTTAAATCCTCTTACAGTCTCTTTAACAGGAACATATTGACCTGGATTTCCTGTAAATTGCTCAGCAACTGTAAATGATTGAGATAAGAATCTTTGTATCTTTCTAGCACGTGCAACTATTAACTTATCTTCATCAGATAATTCATCCATACCAAGTATAGCGATTATATCTTGAAGTTCTTTATATCTTTGAAGTATTGATTGTACACCTCTAGCTACTTCATAATGTTCTTTTCCTACTATATTAGGGTCAAGAATTCTTGATGTAGATTCAAGAGGGTCAACTGCTGGATATATACCCAATGATGATATTTGTCTAGATAAAACTGTTTTTGCATCTAAGTGAGAGAATGTTGTAGCTGGTGCTGGGTCAGTTAAGTCATCCGCTGGTACATATACTGCTTGAACAGATGTTATTGAACCTTTTTTAGTTGATGTTATTCTCTCTTGAAGCGCACCCATTTCAGTAGCTAATGTTGGCTGATAACCAACAGCTGATGGCATACGTCCTAGAAGTGCTGAAACTTCTGAACCAGCTTGTGTGAAACGGAATATATTATCAACGAAAAGTAAAACGTCTTGTCCTTGCTCATCTCTAAAATGCTCCGCCATTGTAAGTCCAGTTAAAGCAACTCTCATTCTTGCTCCTGGTGGCTCATTCATCTGACCAAATACTAGAGCAGTTTTATTTATAACTCCAGATTCACTCATCTCTCCATAAAGGTCATTACCTTCTCTTGTTCTTTCTCCTACCCCTGAGAATACAGAAATACCACCATGTTGCTTAGCGATATTATTTATAAGTTCTTGTATTAAAACTGTTTTTCCTACTCCTGCTCCTCCAAATAGACCTATTTTTCCACCTTTTAGATATGGTGCTAGTAAGTCAACTACTTTAATACCTGTTTCCAGTATTTCAGCTGTAGTTTCTAGTTCATCATATGCTGGTGCTGGTCTATGTATAGGTAATTTAGGTGCAGATTTTGGAGCTGGTTTTCCATCAACTGGTTTTCCAAGAACATTAAATATTCTACCTAAAGTCTCGTCTCCAACAGGAACACTTATTGGTCCACCTGTATCTACAACTTCCATACCTCTTACAAGTCCATCTGTCGCACTCATAGATATACATCTTACAGTATCATCACCTATATGTTGAGCAACTTCTGCAACTATTTCTTTATCTCCTAACTTTATTACTAACGCATTTAATAAGTTAGGTAGGCTTTGTTCACTATCAAACTTAACATCTAGTACAGCTCCTACAATCTGTACTACTTTACCTACATTTGCCATTTCCTAACCTCCCTATTTTAGAGCTTCAACTCCACCAACTATCTCTGTTATTTCTTGAGTTACAGCTGACTGTCTTGCTCTGTTATAACTTAACTCTAAATTAGATAGCATTTCATTCGCATTGTCTGTGGCTGATTCCATCGCAGTTCTTCTAGCACCTTGCTCTGACGCAAAAGATTCCAAAATTCCACCATATACTGTACCTGATATAAATTGAGGTACTATATAACTCAAAACTGCCTCTGCTGATGGTATATATTGTACTTTTGATTTACTTTGCTTTTCTTCTTTTATTACAATTCCATGGTCATCTGTATCTTTCTCAAAAACTAATGGAAGCAATTTTAAAATTTCAACTTCTTGTGATAAAGCTGATTTAAATTTTGTATAAGAAATATAAACTTCATCTACTTCACCTTTTTTATACAGGTCAATAATAGTTTGTGAAATTTCTATCGCATCTTCATATCCACAAGCTTCCACACTATTTATATCTTTTACTATATTGTAATCTCTTTTAGAAAAGAATTCATGAGCTTTCTTTCCTACAGTTATAACTGTTTCCTTTTTACCTTGCATATGAGATACAGATTCCTTTAACACATTGGAATTGTATCCACCAGCAAGACCTCTGTCTCCAGCTACTACTATATAGCACTTATTCTTTACTTCTCTTTCTTTTAAAAATTCATTTCTAACTCCACGTGTTGTTTGGGCAATATCTTTTACTGTATCGTACAAAGTATTAAAGTATTCTCTTGAATCTTCAGCTTTTTCTTTTGCCTTTCTAAGCTTAGAAGATGCAACTAGTTCCATAGCTTTAGTTATTTGTTTTGTACTTTCAACAGTTCCCATACGTATTTTGATTGCTTTAATTCCAGCTCCTGCCAATTAATTTACCTCCTTTTTTAAAAAGGATTATACTTCAACAACAAACTTTTCTTTAAATTCATTTATTGCATCTGTTAAATCATGAGTGAAGTCATCTCCACCTAATATTTTTCTTGATATTTCTGGATAATTATTATCTACAAATGCATACAATTCTGATTCAAATCTAGCTATATTATCTATTGGAATATCCTCTAGATGATTATTTATAACAGCGTATATTATCATAACCTGATTTTCAACTTTTATTGGTTGATGCTCACCTTGTTTTAATATCTCAACTATTCTTTCACCTTGAGCAAGTCTCTTTTTAGTATCTTCATCCAAGTCAGAACCAAATTGTGAGAATGCTGCAAGTTCTCTATATTGTGAATATGCAAGTTTTAATGTACCTGCAACTTTTTTCATTGCTTTAATTTGCGCAGAACCACCAACCCTCGATACTGATATACCAGGGTCAACTGCTGGTCTTACACCTGAATAGAATAATTCTGGTTGTAAGTATATTTGACCATCTGTTATAGATATAACGTTTGTTGGTATATACGCAGAAACGTCACCAGCTTGAGTTTCTATTATAGGTAAAGCAGTCATTGAACCTCCACCTAATTCATCTGATAACTTAGCTGCTCTTTCAAGTAATCTTGAATGTAAATAGAATACATCTCCAGGATATGCCTCACGTCCTGGTGGTCTTCTAAGTAATAATGACATTTCTCTATATGCAACGGCTTGTTTACTTAAATCATCATATACTATAAGTACATGTTTTCCATTGTACATAAACTCTTCACCCATCGCTGCTCCAGCATATGGCGCTATATATTGAAGTGGCGCTGATTCAGATGCTGTTGCTGAAACTACTATTGTATAGTCTAAAGCTCCACCTTTTTCTAGTGAATTAACCAATTGAGCTACAGTAGAACGTTTTTGCCCAATTGCTACATATATACATATAACATCTTTTCCTTTTTGATTTAATATAGTGTCAATAACTATAGATGTTTTACCAGTTTGTCTGTCACCTATTATTAACTCCCTTTGACCTCTTCCAATTGGTATCATTGAATCTATTGATTTGATTCCTGTTTGTAATGGTTCATAAACAGACCTTCTATCTATTATACCAGGTGCTTCAGATTCAACTGGTCTAGTTTTTGTATATGCTATAGGTCCTTTTCCATCTATTGGTTGACCTAGAGAATTTACAACCCTACCCATTAAAGCTTCTCCAACTGGAACTTCAACTATTCTTCCAGTTCTCTTAACTATATCGCCTTCTTTTATTTCACTGTCATCACCAA
This sequence comes from Clostridioides difficile, assembly GCF_001299635.1. Classification (GTDB taxonomy): domain Bacteria; phylum Bacillota; class Clostridia; order Peptostreptococcales; family Peptostreptococcaceae; genus Clostridioides; species Clostridioides difficile_A. Next base: position 51,499 of record NZ_JRHN01000054.1, read on the forward strand.
GTATAACAGCTCCAACTACTTCTTCTTCTAAGTTAAGTGCCATACCATATATTTCACCTGGGAACTCTAGTAACTCACCAGACATAGCTTTCTCTAATCCATATACACTCGCTATACCATCCCCAACTGTTAAAACACTCCCTGTATCTGTTAACTCAACTTTATTCTCATAATTTTTTATTTGCTGCTTAATTATAGAACTTATTTCTTCAGGTTTTAAGTTCATGGGTTCACCGCCATTCTTAAGATATTACTTCAGATAGCTTTTCTTTCATCTTATCTAGACGAGTTTTTACAGTGCCATCTATCTGTTCATTTCCAAGTCTAACTAGAACTCCCCCTAGTATAGTCTTGTCAACTACATTTTCTATAGTAACATTTTTATTGTATTTACTTGAAAGTTTAACTTCAAGTTCTTTAATATCTGTTTCACTTATTGGAATAGCACTTATTGCTACACCAGCAATCACATTGTTTTTCTTATTTAATAACTCTTTATAAGCTAATTCTATATCTTCTAAATATGATATCCTATCTTTGTCTACCAAAACTTTCAAGAAGTTTTTTATGTTGGAACTTACTTCCTTACTAAAAATAATTTCTACCAAGTTTTTCTTTTCTGATTTTGAAACTAATGGTGATTTTAAAACTTTGTAGAAATCTTTACTAACTTTAGTCATCATATCTACTACTTTTTCTAATTCTTTGAACAATAAATCAGTTGAATTTTCTTCTTCTCCTAATTGAAATAGGGCTTCAGCATATCTGTTGGCTATTACATTTATCATTTAGCTTCCCCTACCTCTTTTATAAAGTTTTCTATCAATTCTTCATGTTTAGATTTATCTAAATCTTTTTCAATGACCTTAGATGCTGCAAGTAGTGCTATATTAGATATATCACTCTTAATTTCATTTATAACCTTTTGTCTTTCTTGTTCTACATCTTTACTTGCTTTCTCTTTTATATCAAGAGCATCTTTCTTTGCAGTATTTACTATATCATCTGATTTCTGTTCTGCTCTTATAGTTGCTTGTTTTATGATTTCTTGACCTTCATCTTTAGCAAAATTGATTTTTGACTCATATTCTTTTTTCAGAGCTAAACCTTCATTTTTTGCTTTTTCGCCTTCTGCCAGATCGTTTTTAATATCATTTTCTCTTGATTCAATTATATTTAATACTGGCTTAAATAAAAGCTTTCTCAGAAGTAAAAATATTATAAAAGTATTAACAATTTGGAACACAAATTCCCATGTTATACCTACTAGTGCTTTCTCCATAATTATCCTCCTTTCCATAAATCATAACTACTTATAATCACGAGAAGAAAAAACTCTTCTCATGATTATAAGTTTGAGATGATTTACCTATAAACCTATCTCAAAATATTTAAGGACTAAATCTACATTCCTAAGTATTTAAAGAATGGATTTACGAATAGAAGTATTATTGATACAACCAAACCATATATTGCTGAAGACTCTGCTATAGCAACACCTAGTAATAAAGTTGAAGTTATATCACCTTTAGCTTCTGGTTGGTTCCCTACTGCTTCTGCTGCTTTACCTGCTGCTACACCTTGACCTATTCCTGCACCTATACCTGTTGCAACTGCTATTCCTGCACCTATTGCTGATGCTGCCGCTACTATTGCTGTTTCCATAATTATTTCCTCCTTAAAACTTTAATTTTTTAAATTATTTTATTTTTATCTTAATATAAGTTGATTTCTTAATCTAATTCTCCTGCACTTGATATAAACACCATTGTTAACATTATGAATATATATGCTTGTAACAATCCTGCAAATAAGTCAAAATACAAGTGCAATGGTACTGGTATTAGTATCTGTCCAATTGGTATTGATAATCCTGGTATTAAACTAGATACAAAACCTAAAAGTTGATAAAATAGACCCATTATAATTGTTCCACCTAAAATATTCCCAAATGGACGGAAACTTAATGATATTGGTCTGGCTAACTCACCTATAATATTGATTGGTAACATTACAGGAAGTGGTTGAGCCAATTCTTTAAAGTACGATAATCCCTTAAATTTAACTCCTGCAAAATAAATCATAAAAAATGTAATCATTGCCCATGCAGCAGTTGTATCTAAGTCGGTTGTTGGTGATCTTAATCCAAGTAATGGGCTTAAATTTGAGCATGCGAAAAATAAAAACAAACTTCCTATGTATGGTATCATATATGGCATTCTTTTTATTGTGTTTTTACCCATAACATTTGTAACCATTTTAGCAAGACCACCTATTGCAAACTCCAAAAATATTTGGATTTTACTAGTTGGAACTTTTTTTAAGTTTCTAGTCAAGAAATAAGATGCTATCGCTAAAAAGGCCATTATTCCCCAACTCACTAGTATTGTTTCACTAATTTTAAAGTTTCCTATGAGATAATAATGCGCTTGACTCATACTTATGCCTCCTTCCTCTTTAATTTATTTATAAAGTTTTTTGATAATATGACAAACTTTGTACTCAATAATCCTAATGCTGTTCCGATTATATTTAAATGTGGTACTTTAGCTGAAGCAATTAGAACAACTGCCATTATAAATAACCTAATGGTATATTGTGCTGATGCATAAGCTTGTGCCTTTCCAGCAGGAAATGTCACTGATTTTTCCAGTGATATTGCCAATAATCTAAAATTTAACATAGCTATTATAGAGCCAAATATAAGTCCTAATAATAATGGCTTACTTAATGTTGATGTTATCAACATTAGCACAATTAAAATTACATCAAATATTACTATACCCTTTGTTACTGACCTTACTTGGTTAAGTAATTTTATATCCAATATATCACTTCCTTCGTGTATATACTATTAGAGTTTTATAAACACCACTGAAAGCTCCTCCAACGCCTAACAATAAAAATATTATTGTCAGAACTGGACTAGTATTTAATTTACTATCTAAAAATTTTCCTAAGAAAGTACATCCTAATATTGATATTACAATCATCAATCCTATTTGGCTTATTAAACTAAACAACTTTGCAATTTCCATATGTGTATTTCTTTTACTCATAAATAGTATCCCTCATTATTACAAAATAAATAACAATTAATTAATCTATATCATAAATTTATTTAATTATAAAATATATCTTACTACTAATCTGATGATTTTTCAAACACTTTCTTTTAACCATATCATTCCATTGTCATAATTTGGCTTTTATTGTCATGTCATTACTATTTACTAAAATTTTATAAGCTCTATTCCTGCTTCTTTTAGCAATTCTGTAGACATGTCATCTGGATAATCACCTTCATAAACAATTTTTAATATACCTGCATTTATGCACATTTTTGCACACAAAACACAAGGCCTTGTAGTAACATACAAAGTTGCTCCATCTACACTAATACCATTATGAGCTGCTTGTATTATGGCATTTTGTTCAGCATGTAATGCTCTACACAATTCATGTCTTTCTCCTGAAGGAATATTCAATTCCTGCCTTTTACATCCAATATTTTCACAGTGTTCAAGATTTCTTGGAGAGCCATTATATCCAGTTGTTAATATTTGTTTGTCCCTTACAATGACAGCACCTACTTGTCTTCTAATACAAGTTGAACGCTTTTTCACTACTTCTGCAATTTCCATGAAGTATTCATCCCATGATGGTCTCATAATTTACTTTTCTCCTCTTTGCTTATGTACTGGTCTTATATATTTATTAGATTTCAAGCTAAATAAATACTTATTTTTATATTATATACACATGTTAATTGAATGTCCAATAAAAAAAGAGCATTTTTACCATTTAAATTTTAAATACCCGTTATATGCTCTCTTTAATCTATTAAATTTATTATATCATCTTAACAAAATATTAATAGCCCTATCTAATATAAATTAATTTTTTGGATAGATTCCATTGTTTAATATGGCTTCTAAAACCCCTCCAGCTATGCATCTAGCTTTATCTGATATTGTAAAAGCATTCTTAACTTCTTCTTTTCTAGGGTCTATGTCTAGTATTTTTAAACTTTTATTTACCTTTGCTCCATCTTTTAATAATCCTCTAAGCACTCCAGGTATTGTTGCTCTAACTTCATGCTTTTTTTCATAATCATTAATATAACAAAGTAAGTCTCCTTTTTCAACTATATCGCCTATCTTACATACATTTTCCATTATACCAGCATGCTGTGAATGCATTACCCTCTCTTTAGCGAAACCTTTTATTGCACCTGGTATTCCAGTATTTTTTTCTGCTCTTCCATCAGTTATTACTCTTCCTAGATTATGACCTCTCATTGTTTCTATAACAATGTCTACATCTTCACCTGCGCAAAATCCAGGTCCTAAAGCTATTGTAAGTGGCGCCATATCTTTAGTTGTACCTAAGTTTTTCTTAGCTAATATCCCATCAACCAAAACAATTGGATTTATTTTTGATAGCATTTCTCCTTTTGGGTCTATAATCAATGCTACTTTATCTTGAGACAAGGTCTCTTCTATTTCTTTTTCAGTATTACAAAGTATGCACTCTACACCTTCAACAATCACCTTTTTTTCATAAACAGCTTCACAAAAAGAAATTTGTCTTCTTATGGCTAATGGTTCTTCTATTTCTAGAGCAATCACTTTAAAACCACTATTGTGTAATTTATGAATAACTGCTGTCGCTAAATCTCCTGCTCCTCTTACCACTATACAATTTTTCATGTATTATCACTCCTAATAATATCCTTCATACTTTATTTCTAATTTAATACACATCAATTTAATTGTAAGCAACTAACATGCCATATTGAAAAACATTAATATTTTGTAGATTCCTGTAAAATAGCCATTCTTTTTTAATTGGTAAAAACTTTTTATTCTCAATTCGAGAAATTTATCAATTCAAGAATTACTATTTTGAGAAAAATATATAAAAAGGAACCTTCTTACATAAAATTATACATTACATAAGAAGGCCCCCAGAAATATTTATGGTTATTTATTTTTATTTAGTTCCAAATAATCTATCTCCAGCATCACCAAGACCAGGAATTATATATCCATGTTCATTCAATTTTTCATCAATTGATGCAACATATATATCAACATCATCATGATATTTTTGTACTTCTGCTATACCTTCTGGTGCAGCTACTAAATTAGCTAATTTTATACTTTTAGCTCCTTTAGATTTAAGTAAATCTATGGCTGCTACAGCAGACCCTCCTGTTGCAAGCATAGGGTCAACTACTATTATATCTCTTTCTCCTATATCTTGAGGAAGTTTACAATAGTATTCAACTGGTTTTAATGTTTCTGGGTCTCTATATAGTCCCACATGCCCAACTTTTGCTGCTGGCATTAAACTTACTAATCCATCTACCATCCCAAGACCTGCTCTTAAGATTGGAATTATTGCTAATTTTTTACCCGCAACTACTTTAGATGATGTTTTTTGAATAGGAGTTTCTATTTCTACATCTTTTAATGGTATATCTTTTGTTATTTCATATCCCATTAACATTGCAATTTCAGTTAAAAGTTCTCTAAAATCCTTAGAACCAGTATTTTTGTCTCTCATTAAAGTTAATTTATGTTGTATTAATGGATGGTTTGTCTCTACCACTTTACTCATTTTGATAATTCCTCCTAATAAAACTGTAATTTTTATTATTTATTATGTTTTTCTTCTATTGATTTAATCATATTTACTCTTCTAGCATGTCTATCACCTTCAAAATCTGTGTTAATCCATGCCTCAACTATTTCAAGTGCTAGACCTTTTCCTAAAACTCTTTCACCTAATGACAACATGTTTGCATCATTATGTGCTTTTGACATTTTTGCAGAAAATACATCTGATACAACTGCACATCTTATTCCAGGAACCTTATTTGCAGCTAAAGATATTCCTATACCTGTACCACAACATAATATTCCATAATCTACTTCTTTATCTACAACTGCATTTGCAACTACTTCTCCATAAACAGGATAATCAACAGAATCTGTAGCATTATTAGTTCCATAATCCACACATTCTATCCCTTTACCTTCTAAATAGCTTATTATTTCTTTTTTTAAATTATATCCTCCATGGTCACAACCTAATCCTATCTTCATTTGTTTATCCTCCACTTCATATTTTTTTTACTATTTCGTTGACAGAATATATTATTTCTTTCATAGTATCTTTATAAGTATCTAAATTTCCACCAAATGGGTCAGATATATCTAACTCACTCTTATTTACAAACCCTTTAAAAGTATACACTTTTTCTTTGCATTTTGGAACTGCTTGTACTAAAATTTCTTTATGAGATTTAGTCATTGTTAGTATTATATCTGAGTTATCAATTAATTCCTTAGTAATTACCTTACTTCTATGATTTGATAAGTCTATACCTAATTCTTTTACTGCTTCTATAGAATGTCTAGAAGCATTCATACCATCTACTGTTGATATACCTGCTGATGATATACAATATTCTTCAATATTTCTTCCAGATTCTTCAATTGCCTTCTTTAATATAGCTTCAGCCATAGGGCTTCTACAAGTATTCCCTGTACATACAATAAGTATATTCATATTTTACAACTCCCTTTTAAGCCTTTATTACTTTGTATCCTGCTGACTTAAGTAATCTATTCATAATTGCTTGTCCAACGCCAGTTTTAGGGAACTCCTCTGAATATATGACATCAATACCCTTTTTATCCATTTCTATAAGAGCATCAAACAGATTACTTGCAACTTCTTCAAGAGTGCTTCCTAAATCTATTACTTCTCCATCATAAAACTCTCTATTTCTACTAATACACATTACGCCTGTTTTTAGGCCTTTCTCTTTATTAGATTTTATCATATCATTAATCTTTGTTGCTACATTTTCTCTTTTTCCAGATATAATATATACATCTGCATTTGGAGAATAGTGTTTATACTTCATTCCAGGAGCTTTAGCTTTTTGATTGTCTTCTTTTTTACTTAATGATGGGTCAAGCTTTACTTCACCAAGAAGTTCTTCCAAAACTTCTTTAGTGATACTTCCAGGTCTCAATATCATTGGAGTTTCTTCTGTCAAATCTAATACAGTTGACTCTAATCCAAAGTTACTATCTCCACCCAAAACTATCCCATCTACTCTTCCATTCATTTCTTCATATACATGTTTTGCTTTTGTTGGAGATGGTCTACCAGATATGTTTGCAGAAGGAGCTGCAATAGGTACGCCAGCTTCTTTTATTATTGCCCTGGCAATAACATTAGAAGGCATTCTTATTGCAACTGTATCAAGCCCCCCACTAGTTCTATATGGAATTATATCTTTCTTATTTAATATTATTGTTATAGGTCCTGGCCAAAGCTTTTCTATAACAAGTTTAGCTTTATCACTTACATCTTTAGCTAAATCATATACTTCTTCTTTTTCATATATATGAACTATTAGTGGATTATCACTAGGTCTTCCTTTAGCTTCATAAATCTTTTTTACTGCATTCTCATCTAATGCATTTGCACCTAGCCCATATACTGTCTCAGTTGGAAAGATAACTGTTTTACCTTCTCTAAGAAGTTTTGCTTGTATTTTTATTTCTTCATAATCAATATTATTTATATCAATACTACTTATAATAGTTTTCATCTTTTGTATGCCTGCTTTCATTTTAATTTTATATATAGTTTACAATTATTGTACCTACCAAAAAACCAATTATACAATACACACTTTTTGAATGCGGGAAAATTTCTTCCAATACAACATACATCATTGTACCTCCTGCTGTAGCAAGAAATACACCTATAAGGGACGTAAATGCCCCTCCAAAATAAGCACCTAAAAAACTTCCTAGACCCATAGGTAGTCCAGCTATCAAAGTAAATAAAATTACCTTGCCTAGTTTCATTTTATTGCAAACTAAACCCAATGCCATAGCTAATCCTTCTGGTATATTGTGCAGACCTATAACTATAGCAAGAGTTATACCTAAGCTTTCAGTTGACATGAAAGAAGAACCTATTGCTAACCCCTCTGGTAAATTATGTAGTAATATACTTATGAATATAAGATACCCAGATGTCATACTTCCAGACACATCTAATTTTGTTTTTATGTACATAGTTATGAGAGCTCCAACAAATGTAAATATAACTGTATTGAATATGCCCATTTTGTCCATTGATTCTTTCATCAAGTCAAATACCACTACAGCTAACATTATTCCGCCAGATAATCCCATAAAGAAATTTAGATATTTATCAACCTCTCTTTTAAAAATAGCCGATATTACTCCTCCTAATCCTGTCCCTATAACACCTGCCAAAAGCCCAATCATTGTTACCTTTAGTATCATATAACCCTCCTATACTTGTATATAACAATTATATACAGTAGAATATGATAACATGACCTAAAATGCAAAATAGCTGTTTCAAAATAGAAAATAATTTCTAGAAAGAAACAGCTTCTTTAAAACATTACTTATATTGCAGTCATTTTCTCTGTTTGGTCAACAGTAATTAAAGCATCTATCATTTCATCTATATCTCCATCTAAGAACGCATCTAGCTTATATAAAGTTAAATTTATTCTATGGTCACTTATTCTACCTTGAGGGAAATTATATGTTCTTATTCTTTCTGACCTATCTCCTGTTCCAACCTGGCTCTTTCTTTCCGCTGCTATATCTTTGTGTTGTTCTGCCAATGCTTTATCGTAAAGTCTAGCTTTTAATATTTTTAAAGCTTGCTCTTTATTTTTTAATTGTGATTTTCCATCCTGACAAGATACTACTTCACCTGTAGGTATATGAGTTACCCTAACTGCAGAGTCAGTAGTGTTGACACTTTGCCCTCCATTACCTGAAGAACGGAAAACATCTATTCTTAAATCATTTGGATTTATTTCAACTTCTACATCTTCAACTTCTGGTAATACAGCAACAGTAGAAGTTGATGTGTGTATTCTTCCACCAGATTCAGTTGATGGTATTCTTTGAACTCTATGAACTCCAGACTCATACTTTAATCTTGAGTATGCTCCTTTACCTTTTATCATAAAAGATACTTCTTTATATCCACCAACTCCAGTATCACTTGCACTTAATAATTCTATTTTCCATCTTCTTCTCTCAGCATATCTTGAGTACATTCTAAATAAATCACCTGCAAATAGAGCTGCTTCATCTCCTCCAGCTCCACCTCTAATTTCAACTATAACGTTCTTGTCGTCATTAGGGTCTTTAGGTAATAATAATATTTTTATTTCGTCCTCTAGAGGTTCTACTTTTTCTTCCATCTCAGCTAACTCCATTTTAGCTAATTCTCTTAATTCTTCATCTGACTCTTCTTGTAAAATTTCTTTTGATTCTTTTATACTATCTAAAACATTTTTATACTCTCTGTATTTCATAACAATAGGCTCTAAGTCAGCGTGTTCTTTTATATACTTTTGCCAAACTTTTTGATCATTTATTATATCAGGGTCACCTATTTTTTCACTTAAGTCTTTATATGTATCTTCCAATACCTCTAATTTTTTTAACATACTTTCACCTCGATTAAATGTAACATATCAATTGTTGATTATATCATATATTGTAACCTATAACAACTCTATCAATGCCTTGAATATCCTTCTTTGTATATATTTTTTTATATCCATTACTTTTCATAATATTAATAACATCTTCAGCTTGATTATGACCAACTTCGTATGCTAATATTCCACATGTATTTAGATATTTCTTACCTTGCTCTGTTATTTTTCTATAGAAATCTAATCCGTCATCTCCACCTTCAAGAGCATTATATGGCTCATAATCCTTTACTTGTGTATGTAAAGTTTCTATATCTTGTTTTTTAATATATGGTGGATTTGAAACTATGATATCAAATTTTATATCACTATCACTTATTGCTGTAAATAAGTCAGAATTAATGAACTCTGTCTTTTCATCAACTCCATTTATAATAGAATTTTTTTTAGCTATTTCTAAAGCTATTTCTGATACATCAAAAGACATGACTTTAGAATTTTCAATATATTTTGCTAAACTGATTGTAATAGCACCAGAACCAGTACCTATATCTAGTATACTTACATCTCTTTTTCCTTTACACATTTCGATTATTTCTTCTACCAATGTTTCTGTATCTGGTCTTGGAATTAATACACCTTCCTTAACAAAAAAATCTAATCCCATAAATTCTCTATTTTCAACTATATAGGCTATTGGTCTCCCATTTAATCTTTCTTGTGCAAAGCCTATAAATTTTGTTTCTTGTTCTTGAGCTAACTCTTTATTTAGATTTAAGTGAATATACAGCCTGTCAACATCACCTAAAGCTTTTTGCAATAATAACTCTGTATCTAATCTTGGAGTATCGCTTATATCTTTAAATGTATCTGAATATTTAATAATTATATCTCTTATCGTCATAATAAATATCCTTTTCTTTAATCTACTACTGCCTTTAATGCTTCTAAGGCTACCTCTAGCTGCTCATCATCAGGCTCTTTTGTTGTAAAATATTGCAACATCATCCCTGGGTATGCAATAATTTTAGTGAATCTATTGTCATATTTTCCAAGAATCCTGATTACCTCATAAGATAAACCTGCTACTATTGGCACACATATGATTCTCATAAATATTCTAAGAATTGGATTTGGCCAACCAAAAAATGCAAATAATATTATTGATACAGCCATAACTATAAATAAAAAATTTGTACCACATCTAGGATGTAACCTTTTAAATTTTCTAGCGTTTTCTACTGTAAGTTCTAAATCATTTTCATAGCAATATATAGATTTATGTTCTGCACCATGATATTGAAATACTCTTTCTATATCCTTGCTTCGTGAGATTAGTACTATATATGCAAATAATATAACTATTCTTATAATACCTTCTATTAAATTGAGCATAAAGTCATTAGGCATTACTTTAGAAAAAGCTCCTCCTACTAATGTAGGTATGAAAATAAATAATCCAGCAGAAAGTAGCATTGCTATGACCAATGAAAATATTATAATGATATCATTCGCTTTATCTTTAAAGATTTTCTTTATAAATAAATCAAATTTATCTTCTTCAGCTTCTTCCATAAAAAACTCTGAAGAAAAATTCAAACTTTTTATACCTTGAATCATTGTATCTATCATAACAAAAGAACCTCTAACAAAAGGTATCTTATCTATATTCTTATCTCTTACCCAACTTTTTATTCTATCTTCTTTTAGTGCTATTTCTCCGTCACTTTTTCTAACAGCTACTGCTCTTTTGTCTTTTGACTGCATCATTACACCTTCAATAACAGCTTGCCCACCTACAGCTTGTTTTGCCATCCACTCACCTCATTTTATTGTATTTAGAATACTCAATTTTACATATTTATTATTATAATACAAAAAGACAATTTAAAGTAGAATATGAATGTTTTTTTGTAATAAAATAGGAGTTGGCTTCCTCCAACTCCATTTTTATAAAAATTAATCCATTTTGAATCTTTTTTTGAATTTGTCGATTCTTCCACCTTTTTCTATGTTCTTTTGTTTTCCTGTATAGAATGGATGGCACTCTGAACATATTTCAACTTTTATTTCGTCCTTAGTTGAACCAGCAGCAAATGTGTTCCCACAAGCACAACGCACTTCAACTGGATTGTATTTTGGTTGTATTTCCTTTTGCATTATAGTCACCTCTTCTCTTTATTTAAAAAAATTAATTATATTAACTTTCTTTTTACATTATCAACTACATTATTATAGCACAACTTATTATGCCATTCAAGTGATTTTTCCATTACTTTATATAATCTATATTTACATTTATATTACTGACTTTACAAATTCTTTATTGATTTTACAAACTCTTTATTGTCTTTAGTTCTTTTGATAAGCTCAATAACTTTATCTGTAATTTCCATTACTGAATTATTACTCATTTCTCTTCTTAATCTCCAAAGAGCTGTCTTTTCTTCATCATCAAGCAATAAGTCATCTCTTCTTGTCCCAGATTTGTAAATATCTATTGCAGGGAATATTCTTTTTTCAGCTAATTTTCTATCTAGGTGTAATTCCATATTTCCTGTACCTTTAAATTCCTCAAATATTACATCGTCCATCCTAGAACCAGTTTCGACTAATGCTGTTCCTAGTATTGTCAAAGAACCACCTTGTCTAATGTTTCTAGCTGCTCCAAAGAACTTTTTAGGTCCATGAAGTGCACCAGGGTCAATACCTCCAGACAAAGTTCTACCTGTAGGAGATATTGTAAGGTTATACGCTCTTGCTAATCTAGTTATACTATCTAGCAAGATTACCACATCTTTCCCATGTTCAACTAATCTTTGAGCTCTATTTAGTACCATCTCTGCAACTTTAACATGATGGCTTGATACTTGGTCAAAGGTAGAGTATATAACATCTCCTTCAATGGATTCTTTCATGTCAGTAACTTCTTCTGGTCTTTCATCTATAAGAAGTACTATAAGTTCAACATTTGGATGATTTTTAGCTATGCTATTTGCAACACTTTTTAGAAGAACTGTTTTCCCAGCTTTTGGAGGTGCTACTATTAATCCCCTTTGTCCTTTTCCTATAGGAGAAATTAAATCTATAATTCTTGTAGCTATTTCATTTCTATTAGTTTCCAGTGTAAGTCGCTCTTCTGGGAATATTGGTGTTAATGTCTCAAATGCATTTCTTTGTATAGCTGTATCAGGGTTTTCATCATTTATTTTTTGAACGTATAAAAGCGCTCTAAATTTCTCTCCACTTTTTGGATGTCTAGTTATCCCTTTAATTTTATCTCCTGTTTTCATATTAAATCTTCTTATTTGAGATGGCGAAACGTAAACATCTCCTTCAGTAGATAAATAATTTGAACCTCTTAAAAAACCAAAGCCATCTGGCAAAATTTCAAGTACACCTACTACTTCATCTTCTTTTGATGTGTTAAATTCATCAACTATTTTAGATTCATCAACTTGTTTAGGCATATAATAGTTTTTATTATTATTTCTGACCATTCTATTAGATATATTTGATGCCTTATTACAATCATTTACATTCGTTGTCTTATTATAATCGTTTCTTTGGTTTCTGTTTTCTTGGTTTTGGGAAATATTTTGAGTATCTATTTCTTTCTTGTTGTATGATTTGGTAGGGCTCTTATATTCAATTTCTTTTTCTATACTCTCACGCTCTATATTTTCTTTTCTATTTTTTATGTCTTCTTTAATCTCTTCATTTTTTTCTTTAATCTCTTCGTTTATTTTTTCCTCATTTTTACTTTTAGAATTTATAATCTCAATTAACTCATTTTTCTTATATGTAGTAATTGATTTTATTTTTAATTCTTTAGCTATCTCTCGTAGCTCAACTAAGGTTTTACTACCTAATCCTTCTAATACTTTATCATCTAAAATCAAAAAAATCCTCCTCATCTATATATTCATTTATATACATACTTATTTTGGAAATTGAAGGCATGAAAAAGAAAAGTTTTATTTAAACAGTTAAGTCTAATAATATCACTATTTATACATTATGGTCAATAAATAAAATTTAAAACACTATCATCTATTATATTATTGTATTTCAAGTCCAATCTTAGCACATTTTTATAAATTTATCACTATATTTATATCTTATAATAATATTTTCCCTTAAAATATGCAACTATTATAAAAAATTTTTTTTACATTTATAAATTCTAAAAACCATATATAACTAAAATATTGTAAGTTTTTAACTACATTAAGTTATATATGGTTTTTATATTTATGTATATTCATTGTAGTTATTTGTCCTATTACATGGTTGCAATCATGCTTAAAACAGCTGTTATGCTTGTTAACACAAGAATCCCTACAATCCCAACAGCTATTATTCTATTAATTTTTTTCTGACTTGATTTTGCCACAGTACATCACCTTTCACTAATTATTTTTGAATTTCAAGTTCTCTAACATCAGAGACCTCAGATAAACCTAATTCTTCATCTGTACTATTGTATAACACATTTTTATCTTTATCAAATTCGTCACATACATGTTTTAGATACTTTATAAAATCTTTCTTAAGGTCCTCTTTCTTTAGAGCAAAATCAACAGTAGCTTCTAAAAATCCTAACTTATCACCAACATCATATCTTTTTCCTTCAAAATCGTATGCATACATAGCTTCTTTTTTAGACAATATTTTTAGAGCATCTGTTAGTTGCACCTCTCCACCTTTACCTGGTGGTAAATCCTTAAGAATATCAAATATTTCAGGAGTTATTATATATCTACCTAAGATAGCAATATTTGAAGGAGCTTTTCCTGGCTCTGGCTTTTCTACCATATCTTTTACCTTATAAACTCTACCTTCTATATTTTTTGCCTCTATTATACCATATTTATTAGTATCTTCTGAATTCACTTTTTGAACTCCTAATATTGTAGTTCTATATTCTTCATATGCATCTGTTAATTGCTTTAAACAAGGTACATCATTATCTACAATATCATCACCTAACATTACTGCAAAAGGTTCATCACCTATAAAGTGTCTAGCACAGTAAATTGCATCTCCTAATCCTTTTGGCTCTTTCTGTCTTATATAATGTATGTTAATCATGTTAGATATATTTTGGACTATCTCTAACAATTCCTTTTTACCTTTTTTCTCCAAGTCAAGTTCCAATTCTACGGATTTATCAAAGTGGTCTTCAATAGATTTTTTATTTCTACCAGTTATTATTAGTATTTCCTCTATTCCTGAGGCCACAGCTTCTTCTATTATGTATTGTAGCGTTGGCTTATCAACTATTGGTAACATTTCTTTTGGTTGCGCCTTAGTAGCTGGCAAAAACCTAGTCCCTAAACCTGCTGCTGGTATTACAGCTTTTTTAACTTTAATTTGCATAGAATCATCTCCCACTAATTAATAAATAAAAAGTCCTATCTTCAATAGGACTTTAAACTTTTAGTATATTTTAACATTAATTCGATATATTTACCATGTGGATTATAATAATCTTTTATAATAGCTTTTCAAGTTCTGCTACTAAACTGTCAAATTTTTTAATTGTATTTTCTATAGGTTTTGTATTAGTTAAGTTTATCCCACTTGATTTTAACAAGTTTATTGGATAATCTGAGCTTCCTTTTTTAAGAAAATTTATATAGTTGTCTGAGCCATTTTTTAATATGTCTTGAGCAAAACTTACTCCTGCACTACAACCTGTTGCATATTTATAGACATAGAAACTATTGTAAAAGTGTGGGATTCTAGCCCATCCGACCTTAGATAATTGGTCTAATTCATAGCTTTGTCCATAATATTTTTTAAGAAGTTGTCCCCAAACATCATTTAGTACTAGTGCATTTACACTTTTCTCTTTTTCAACTAACTCATGTATAGTCTTTTCAAATTCAGCATACATTGTTTGTGTATAAAGAGTATCTTTTATCAAGTCTAAATATTGTGTTATATAATAAGCTTTTTCATCATTACCTTTGGCTTCTCTTATAAGCATTTCATAAAGTAAAGCTTCATTAGTTGTAGATGCAACCTCATGAGTAAATATAGATGGATTTGAATTAAAATAATTTTGATTCTTAGAACTTAAATATTCGTATACAGCATGACCAAGTTCATGAGATAATGTTGAAACTGAACTTAATGAATTATTATAATTCAAAAGTACATATGGATGATTTTCATAAACAGATAAGCAATATCCACCACTCACTTTATTTTCATGTGAATAAACATCTACCCATTTTTCATTGAAAGCTTTATAGACTACATCATTATATTCTTTTCCTAGAGGTGATAACGCTGAATATACTATACTCTGTGCTTTCTCATAGTTAATATTATTATCAACAGCCTTAACTATAGGCACAAACATATCATATGAATGGACCTTATCTAATTTTAAGACTTTTTTTCTTAAATCTATATATTTGTGTAAACTGTCCATGTTCCCATTTACAGTTCTTATTAGATTATTGTATACTTTTTCATCTACATTATCAGATTCCAAATACATTTCTAGCGAAGACTCATATCCTCTCTCTTGAGAATAAAAAATGTTCTTTTTAACTTGACCAGTAATCAAGCCTGCAATTGTATTTAGATTATCATTGTAAGTTATAAGTTCATCTTGATAAGCTTTTTTTCTATTTTCTCTATCTGATGATTCTAGCTCACTAGCATATTGAGCTGGTGTTAAATTAGTTTTTCTATCCATATTTCTAAACAATTCATAAACTTGACTTGGAAGACTACTTATAGAAGACACTTTGCTTAGGATGTCTTCTGACTTATCATCTAAATAATGTACTTTGTTTCTTCTTATATCTCTTAAATATGCACCATATTTTCTATTTATATTTTTATTTGAAATAATTTTCTTATAATCTTTGTTTGATAATTTTAATATCTCTAATTCTAAATCTGAACAAATTCCCATATAGTTTCCATAAGATTTACTCATAATATCATTCATATCTAAGTATTTATATGAATTTTTATTAGTATCTTGTTTTAATTTTACATAGGCAGATAGTCTATTTAATCTTATATCAAGTTTTTCCTTGATATTTAAGGCAAAAGACAAATGTGTTGGCGATTTTGTTACTTTACCTATGTAATTTTTTAACTCTTTCGTATCTTTATCAAAACTCTTAAGTTCTTTTTTCCACTGGTCATCACTTTTAAACAAGGATTGTAAGTTCCAACATGTTTTTTCATAATCTATTTCTTGTTTTTTTTCAGCATCATCTTCAGTATCATTATTCATGACAGTAACTGCTCTATCATTATTCTTTTGATATCCTTGGTCAGCTTTTATACTTATTATTAACATGCAAAAAATAGAAATAAATAAAGGTATTATTGCTTTGCACAATTTTCTATTCATAAAAAGCCATCCTTTCAATAAATTTACTTAATAATAGGATGGCTTTTTTTAGATATATTATTCAATTATTCATACTATATAAATAAATATCGAATTAATAGTTATCCACATAATAATCAACATATTCACAGGCTTTGTTTACCTAGAAATTTAGTTATTTCAACATGAATCTCTTTTGATAATAGCTTTTGTTTTTTCTTTTTTTACATTTTATTAACATTTATGCCATACTTATCAACAAATTTTGTTGATTTATATGTTTTTTTTGTTAATAACTATACTTTTTTCAAAAGTCTATTAACATATTATACACAAGTTATCCACATATTATACACAGAATTTTATAAACTTTATTTTGTACATATCTTCGTAACTAAAGCAGTCATATCATCTTCGATTTGTAACGCTTGTAACTCTAATGCTCTATCTAATATTAAATTTGAAATTTCTTTTGGATTTGTAGTCTCTATATTCTTTAAGAAGTATATTAACCAATTATCTCCCAAATTGTTATTTCTTCCTGCATCTACAATTCCATCAGAAACCATTATGACATAGTCTCCCTCCTTAACTTTTACATTTTTTCTATCAATTTTTACATCAGATAATATACCCACAGGTAATGATGATGATGATATTAAATCGACTTCTCCATCACCTCTTTTTATATAGGTAGAACACGCTCCCATCTTTATAGTTTCTAAACAACCTCGTTTTAAATCTAAAATTCCTAAATCTAAGGTTGAAAACATCTCCTCTGAAGACTTTAATAGCAACATATTATTTATAGTATCTATAACTATTTCGTCTTTAATTTTTGCATCTATCATTTTTTCTAATATATCAATAGTGGCAGAGGATTCTTCATATGCTTTTTTACCTTTTCCCATACCATCACTTATAGCCATCATATATTTACCATCATTTATCTCCATATATGTGTAATTGTCTCCACAAAGAATATGCCCATCCCTTGACATGGCTGAAACTTCTGTAACAGCCTTATATTTCTGAGATTTAACGAATGTTGCCTTACATTTACCTCCTAAACAATGGCACCCTATTTTTCTAACAGACATATTTTCACCTACTAGGTCTGAAATTATGTTTACAATTTTATCTTCACACATACAACCATCATGACAAGTTTTCTTTTCTATAGATATTTCAAATTCACTGTTACTTTTCGTTAAGTAACTTACTTTATCAACGGTTATGTCATATCTCTCTAATTGCTCATATATATTTTTTTCTTTTTCTATATCCAGCATTATATCGCTCTCTAAATCTTGAGACAATGATTTAATTGATTTTGAAATACTTCTTATTTGATTTGCTATTAATTTTCTACTTTCTGAAAACTTCACACTCCAATCATAATCTAATACAAACATTTTGTAATAGTGATTTGATATTTTCACTATTGACTCTGGTTTCATACATTCCTTTCTAAAGTTTTTAGGTATATCGTTTAGATTTAACTCCCCTTTCTCTTCAATTTTTTCAAGAATGTTATATATCATAGTGTATGTATGATTAAATCTTGATTCCCAACACATTCTTCTCATACTACAACTTTTACATTCATCATTATGAATCATATCTATTACATTTGCTATATCTCTTTGGTCTAGTACCTTATCTTTTTCTCTTATCTTATCAAATGTATCTGCAAGGTCATCGTAAGTTTTATAAATACTATTTAATCGACTATTAGTTAAGTTCTTACTTCTCATAATATAATCGTATACGATTTCATTTGAAGCTACATTACTTTTTATTAATTTTTCAATCTTACTAAACAACTTCTCTGGTAACACTATAACTATTAAACAGCCTAACAATATATCTCTTAATTGCATCATATTAGAAGTAATACCAGAAGTATATAGGTATATTATTGTCCAACTTAGAATATATCCTAATATACAGAAATATTTATTTATTTTATTAAATGCGCCACTTATTAATCCTGAAAAAGAATATATACCCATATAAATGGCTGATGTTATGTTATTTAAAATGGATGCTACGCCAATAATTACACCACTAGATGCTCCCATCGTAGCTCCTCCTACTATTGAGGTCAGTAATATCAATACGGTGGACAAAATGGTCCTTATCGATATTCCAAACAAGGATATATCACCTATTCCCATTATGCTAAAGGTTAGCAGTAAACTTATTGATATAGCTTCTTCTGTCCGTACGGACATCCTATTGTTGACATTGGCCATCAAACCTATCCCATAAGAAAATACATATACAGATATAAACATTATTATTGCTTCTACACCTGCTATAAGAAGATTATACATATACCTATTTGAAAAGAAAGCTTGTCCCATGGAAATTGGAAGTAATATCATTGCACTTATAAATGCCACCTTAGCAATTGAATCTGATAATTTTAACTTTTTATTCACTGCCATAAATATTGTAAGGCACACAGCATATTTTGCTACATTTCCAAAATCATTAGATGATAACAATATTCCTAATAATGTTGATATGAATACAGGTATCTTGTACTTGTCAATCTTTGATGCACATATAAAAAAGGCAATTCCTAAAGGAGCTACAGAGTCTACTATAATAGACCTACTAAGTAAAAATCCCATTACGGCGAATGCCACCGTAGTAAAATCAATATATCCGCTTATTAATTTTATGACATTTGGTTTTACAGTCTTACTCTCCACAACTGCTACACTTCTTTGCATAAAAAAACCTCCTCTTTTGTTTATATTAAGAATTGTAACAAAGAGGAGTAATTTTTTTTGTCATAATCGGTTTTAAAAATCAAAAAATATTAATACATTTTTTTTGACTTTTGACATATTAAGCCTTCCAAATTATCGTATTCACTTACGGTTATTTCTTCTATTTCTAATTTTTCCATTATTATATTCAATATTTTTACACCAGCAGTTATAATATCCGCACGTTTTTCTTGTAGGCCTTTTAAGTTCTTTTTATCACTTAATGTCATGTTTATTAATTTTTGTAGAATTTCTTCTATTTCTTTTTTGTGTATTTTACTATTATGTATTTTTTCCATAGAGTAGACCTCTAATTCTTGATTCATTGCTGATAATGATGTAATCGTTCCACCTATGCCTATAAGAGTTTTTAATCCTCTTCCTTTTATATAATTTAAAGTTTCATTAATCTCGTTATATATAAATGAACTCATATTTTCAAACTCTTCATCTTCAATAATATCATGCTTTAAAAATCTCTCTGTCATTCTAAGAGCACCTACATTTTCGCTTTTATTAAATTTAATTCCATCTGAGTCGCCTATAATAAATTCTGTTGAACCTCCTCCAATATCTATAACAATAATATTGTCATCACCTTGTATGCCTTCTAAGACACCCTTAAATCCTAGATTTGATTCTTCTATTCCTGTAACTATATCAACATCTATCCCAGTTTCTTCTTTTGCTAGTTTAACAAAGTAATCTCCATTTTTACTATCTCTAAGGGCAGATGTTCCCATACAGTATACTTTTTCACACTTTTCATCATTACACTTATCAGAAAATTTTTTTAAGGCATCTATGTTTCTTTGAATAGCATCTTCTTTTATATATCCTTTACTATCTACACCATGACCAATTCTAGTTGTATTAACAAATTTTTTTCTGTTTGTGAGATTTCCATCTCCATAATCTGCTATCAATAATCTCATTGAGTTTGTCCCAATATCTATAGCTCCTACTTTCATTATAAAATACCTCCTCAATAAAAATAAAAAGCCATTCTTAAACTGAATGACTTTTTTATTAAATCTTAAATTTTAAAATCAATACATCTGTAAACTTATTAGCAAGTTTTAGTCAACGGTTTATATCAACATAAACGGTTTCATTAGGCTTTACCATATTTAATCTTTTTCTTGCTATCTCTTCTAAGTCTCCTTCATATGATTTTTCATCTTTCTTTAAGCTGTTTATTTGTATTTCAGTCTTTTTTAATTGTTTATTTAGACTTGCTATTTCTTTTTTATACTCTTTGGCTTTTGTGTACTCAAATACAAACCCTGTCATCATACTAAAAAGTGATATTCCTAAAAATAAACTGACAACAATAATTTGTCCTGAAAATTTTTTTCTTAAGTTCATTTTCCCTACACCCTTTTTTTGGTTTTATTTTTTTTCTTCTTATGTTTTGATTTTTTCTTGCTCTTTAACTTTTTATTTGATTTTCTTTTTATACTTTTCTTTGTTGCTATAAATATATTAGGTATATAAAATATAATATCAAATAGTAGGTGTAGTGAATAGATTATAACGTAATACAAATTATTTAAAAAACTGACTATGTATTGTACAACTTTTTTTAAAAAATTCCTCACAAAACAGATTATTTTATTGATAATTGATAAAACAATTTTACTTATGGTGTTATAGTATAAAATAAAACCAATAAACAAAGCCACAAAATGGTAATATCTTAAATCAAAAAATTCTGTAAGGTTTATTGTTACAAATATTATAGCTGTTGCTAGAAACCAAAATAATACATCAAAGATTATCGCGAAATAATTGATAAATTTAAAGTTTCCTCTTAGACCTCTATAAAAATCAAACAATACCCCTATAAGTATTCCACCATAAATAGTAGCATAAAAAATGCTTACATCTTGAGTGAAAGGTATCATTTATCTAAATACCTTTTTCAAGAAACTCTCTTGTGGCTTTTTAGGCTTTGCATACACCATAGAATTTATAGTTCCATCTATGCTAATTATATTTTCGTCTATACTTAGCTTGCTCATATCTAGGTTCTCGCCTTCAATTACCATCTCACCTACAGAAGTTTTAAGCTCAACTCTTTTGTCATTAAAAGAATATATGTGCTCGACTCCTGAAATAACCAGCTTTGATCTATCTTTCAAAGTTATGTTCTGTTCCATAATATCCCCCCAGTAAATATTTCACTAATACTACTATTAATATACTAGAGGACTATCAATTTTATTCTAAAATTTCGTACATTTCTTTTGCATCATTTTTTAGCACATGCTCTTTTACTTCATTTATCTTAAGCCTCATCTTTTTCTCTCCAAATTGTATTTCTAAGGTGTCTCCAATATTCACTTCTGAAGAGGATTTAGCAACTTTTCCATTTATAGTGACAATTCCCTTATCACATGCATCCTTAGCAACAGTTCTTCTCTTTATAATCCTAGATACTTTTAAAAACTTATCTAATCTCATAATTATCACCTTCCTTAGTTCTATAGAAAAAGTGTGGCAAATTTATCCACACTTTTTCACAAGATTTCTAATTATCCATTTATTATATCCTTTAATCCTTTTCCAGCTTTGAAAACTGGTGCTTTAGAAGCTGGTATATCTATAACTTGCTCTGGATCTCTTGGATTTCTTCCTTGTCTAGCAGCTCTTTCTCTTGTCTCAAATGTTCCAAATCCAACTAATTGAACTTTTTCGTTATTTACTAGTGCATCTTGAACAGAACTCATAAATGCGTTTAATGCAGCCTCTGCTTCCTTCTTTGTTAATCCACTTTTTTCTGCCATCTTTGATACTAATTCAGCTTTATTCACGATATTTACCTCCTAAAAATGTTTATAATATAGACTTCTATCTTTGTGATAAAAGTTCTAGATTTTTGACAAATTTCCTTCCACAATTTTATTGTTTTTTAGCCTGATTCCAAAATTCATCCATCTCTTCAAGTGTCATGTCTTCTAATTTTTTATTTAAATTCATTGCACTTTTCTCCACAAACTCAAATCTATTTATGAATTTATCGGTAGTACAGTTCAAGGCTTCTCCTGAGTCTATGTCTAAAAATCTAGCTAGATTTACTATCGAAAATAATAAATCGCCTAGTTCTTCCTTTATGTATTTTATATTCCCGACCCTGTGTTCGTCAAGTAATTCCTGATATTCTTCTTCAATTTTTTTAAATACATCTTCTACATTGTCCCAATCAAAGCCAACAAGGGCTGCTTTATGTTGAACTTTACTAGCCTTCATAAGAGCTGGTAAATGCTTTGGTATCCTTCTAAGGCTATCTGTTATAGTGCTTTCGCCCTTCTCTTCTTTCTTTAATTCTTCCCAAGTTTTTTCAAACTTAGACATATCTAGTTTTACACCACTAAATATATGAGGATGTCTATTAATTAATTTTTTACATATTCCATTTACTACTTCTTTTAAATCAAAGTAGCCTTCCTCATTTCCTATCTGGCAATGGAATATAACTTGTAAAAGAACATCTCCTAGTTCTTCTACCATTTCATCTATATCATTATTATCGATTGCATTACAAAGTTCATATGATTCCTCTATAACAGAATTTTTTAATGATTGATGTGTCTGTTTTTTATCCCATTCACATCCAGATGGACTTCTAAGTGTATTAACTATTATTTCTAAGTCATGTACTGTATTATACATCTTTTTAGAACTTTTGGGTATATATAAGCTAGTTAAATAGTCAAAAAAGTTTTCATTTCTGTCCAATTCACACAGTTTTATAAACTTTTTACTTTCTAAATCTTTGACACCTGCTCCATTTACTATACATACTTCTTGGTTATAGTCATAATATTCCATAAGCTTTAACTTTACATTAGATGCTATAAATTTATCATATACTTGAGTTATTATCATACTAGTATTCAAATCTATATATGAATTTTCTATTTCAAAAGCATCTATCAATTTAAATCCCTCAGATGGGTCTATAGCCAAATAGTTAAACATAGCGTCTACAAAGCTCATAGAAGGCAATATTTCTACTGTTATGTGCTTTTCATTGGCTATTCTTTCTATTATACTTACAGTCTTTTCTGCGACTCTTGGATGACCAGGAACAGCATATATTAAATCACCCTTTGTAGATTCTTCTATGATAAACTCAGATATTTTTAAATAAACATTTTCAAAATTTTCTTCATTTTCATAAAAATAGTCTAATGAAGTGTATTGTATAGTTTCTTTAAGTTTATCAATTATTGGATGTTTCTCTGTTCTAAAAAAAACTCTTGGGCTATTTCTTAAAGATTCTAACGCACCTTGGCTTATAAGAGAATAATCTCCTGGTCCAAGACCTACAATACTTATCTTACCCATAACATCACTCCTATTAGCAAATTTCACTTTATTTTTATATTATTATACAAATAAGGAGCTTTACTATTTGTATAGTATTTCCTTTATTTGCATATATATTCCTATATTATCTTATAAGCTTAACTTTTTTTAACAATTTATATAATTTATCACCTTTTGGCATAGTCAAAATCTCTTCTTTTTTAATTCCACCTATTCCAAGTATAACTACTACATATACAATTCCACCAACACATATTGCAATTATTGTAGATATACTATTTCCCAAGAATCCAACTAAAGCTCCATAACTCAATTTAACCATTATAAACATTGTCAAAACTGTTATAAATGGCTTTATTATAAATTCTTTTTTAGGGAAGCTTACATTCATGTGCTTTTTAACGTATAACAAGTTAATCATAGCTGCAACAAAGTATGCTGTAACTGTACCAAATGCAGACCCTAATACATTAATATCTGGTATTCCTGTTAAAGTATAACTTATCACAATCTTACATAACATACCAGCACATAAGGCAATTACAGGTACTATTGGTTTTCCCATACCTTGAATTATACCAGTTAATGTTTGTATTAGTCCTAAAAATAATACACATGGAGTAAGAGTAAATAAAATAGTTCCTACAGAAGATGGTTCATGTGGAAACAAAAGACCCATTATTGGTATTGCTAAAGAAGCCATACCAAACGCACAAGGTAATACTATAAGTAGAGTTACCTTAACTGCACTCTTAGTATCTTTTCTAGCTTTTGTCTTGTTTCCTAATGCATATGCTTTAGAAATTGCTGGAACTAAACTCATACTCATTGCAGTTGTTATAACTGCTGGTAAATTTATTGTGGCCATTGCCATACCTGTCAACTGACCAAACATTGAGTTTGCTACTTTGTATGTATAGCCTGCTTCCATAAGTCTTCTTATCACGATAACATTATCTATCATATTCACAAGTGGCATTACTGATGCTCCTATTGTTATAGGAATAGCAACAGTTAAAAGCTTTTTAAAAATATAAGAAACTCTCTCATCTTTAAATCTTTGACTTGCATCTATCTCTGCTCTACGCTCTTTTCTCCCTAGCATATAAGCAAACATCAAATAAACCATAGATGCTACTGAACCTATTGTAGCTCCTGATATAGCACCAGCCGCCCCAAAAGTTTGACCTAGACTTTTCATAAGTAAATAAGCCAAAGTAAGACCTAATACAACTCTAAAAAATTGCTCTGCAACTTGAGACACAGCAATCTTAGTCATATCCTGTCTCCCTTGAAAATATCCTCTATATGCAGACATTGCAGGAACAAATAATAATGCTGGAGCAATAGCTTTCATAGAGTATAATGCACCTGGATTTTTCATTACGTTTGTTACTATGTAGTCAGCACCAAAAAATAATATACAAAATGATATTATTCCAGTAATAAATAAAACTGTATGTGATACTTTAAATATCTTATTTGCACCTTTAAAATTTCCAACAGCAACTTTTTCTGAAACCAACTTTGCCACAGCTGTTGGGAATCCAGCAGTAGCTAATGTTAAAAATAGAGTATACACAGGATAAGCAGCCTGATAGTATCCCATTCCTTCTGAACCAATCATGTTACCAAGAGGAATTCTAAAAAATCCTCCCATTATTTTTACGATTACACCCGCTAGTCCAAGTATAAGGGCTCCTTTTAAAAAAGAGTCTTTATTTTTGTTATTGTTCATAACATAACCTCCATACTGTTTATATAACAAACTTTAATATACCATATTTTTAATGCTATATTCAATATTTTACACAAAAACTTCAAAAGACCTTCATTTAAAAGGTCTTTATGATAAAATTATTGAACTTGTTTTCCTAAAAAGTTAGCAGCTATTTTTAAAGATTTTTCTTCACTCTCTGCAATTGTATCTTTATCTTTTGAAACGACTACAATTGAACCTATACAGTCTCCAGATGCACTAATTATAGGCATTATAACTTGACTAGTGTATTCTTTTTGGTCTTCTTTAAATAAAGGTAAAATATTTTTATCTTTTGAATATTTTACTGTTCTTTCACTTATTATTGCTTCTAACTCATCACTTATACTTTTGTCTTTATAATCTTTTTTAGGAAGTTTAGATACAGCTATTATAGAATCTAAGTCTGTTATCAATACACCATATCCTAGTACTTCAGCTAATGTTTCAGCATATTCTTGAGAGAATTCATTTAATTCCCCTATTGGAGAGTATTTTTTAAGTATGACTTCTCCATCTTTTGCTGTGAATATCTCTAAAGGGTCTCCTTCTCTAATTCTTAATGTCTTTCTTATCTCTTTTGGTATAACTACCCTTCCAAGATCATCTATTCTTCTAACTATGCCTGTTGCTTTCATATTTTTTAATCCCTCCATAAATTACTTTAAGTTTATTTTTACCATTGTTAAGAAAAATATACAAAAAAAGCTATATCTTATCTAGATATAGCTTTTTTAAGCATATTACTCTTTTTTTAGTTTTTAGATTGTGATTTTATCTATTACTTTTTCATCTTTTTCTACTTTAGCTTCTTTAGTTAATTTTTCTATTTGCTCTTGATACTTATTTTTTAATAATTGGTCTTTTATAGTTTCTTTTGCATCTTCAAATGAAGTTTGCTCATTTACTCTATCTGTTACTTTAATTATATGATATCCATATTGAGTTTCAACTAAATTAGATACTTCACCCTTTTTCATAGAAAAAGCAGCTTCTTCAAACTCAGCAACCATTTGACCTCTTGAGAAGAAACCTAATTTACCACCATCACTTGCTGTAGAGTCTTGTGAATATTTTTTTGCTACTTTGGCAAAATCTTCACCTGATTTAACTTCTTTAAGAGCTTCTTCAGCCTTTTTCTTAGCTTCTGCTTTTTTATCATCTGAAAGTGGTTTGTTGTTATCATCTACTGTTTTCAATAAAATATGAGAAGCTTCTACTTCATCTTTTTTAAATTCATCTTTATGTGAATCATAATATTTTTTCAGTTCTTCATCTGATATCTTAGTCTTTTTAGTAAAACTACTTTGATAATTTTGCATAGCTAAATCTTTCTCTTGTTGGTCTCTTAAAAATTCGTCATCTATTCCTAGTTTTTTAAGTTGTTCTTTATATTTTTCGTCTTTGCTCATAGCATCTTTTAAATCTTTAAAACTTTTCTCAACATCTTCTTTTTTAGGAAGTAAGTTATCTTTTTTAGCTTGAGAATATATTACTTCTGTAGTTATAAGTTGGTCAAGAATTAAATCCTTAAACTTGTCCTTATATTTTACACCTTTTTCAACTTCCTTATCCCATATATCTTTTCCATAAGTTTGTTCCATAGAATCTTTATAAAGAGCTATAGTCTTTTTAAATTCATCTGATGATATCTTTGACCCTTCAACTGTCGCCACAGTTTCTCCTTTACTAGAACTACAGGCAGTCATAGATACTACCAAAATCATAGCTATTGCCAACGTTATTACTTTTTTCAAATTTAAAACATCCCTTCTTAAATTTACAAGTTATTTTGCCTTGCACATTTTTTCTAATAATTCTTCTAATTCTGTAACTATATTATAACCTATTTTCTGTTTAGTTCTATACTTTGTTATTGGAACTAATAATATTTCATCTTTTAATTGTCTTATTTTTTCTATTTTCAATATTTTACACAACGATTTTATATAAGCTATTGTAAGTAATGTCTGAACTGGTTTAGGTATATCAGAGAATCTGTCCTCAAGTTCTTCTTGTATATCCAGCATATCCTCTTTGTTTTCAATAGAAGCAATTTTTTTGTACATTTCAATTTTAATCAATTCATCTTTTATATAATTATCTGGAATGTATGCATTTACGCTTAAGTCTATTTCAACATCAATTTCTTCAACAATAGGCTCACCTTTAACCTTTTTAATTGCATCATTAAGCATTTTAACATACAAATCATAACCTATAACCGCCATATGACCATGTTGTTGAGAACCTAAAATATTTCCAGCTCCTCTTATTTCAAGGTCTCTCATTGCTATTTTAAAACCTGAACCAAACTCTGTAAACTCTCTGACAGCTTTTAATCGTTTCTCAGCTATTTCACTCAGAGTTTTGTCTTTTTCATATAAGAGATATGCATATCCTTGTCTTGAGCTTCTGCCAACCCTACCTCTTAATTGGTAAAGTTGAGCTAATCCCATTTTATCTGCATCATATATAATCATTGTATTTGCATTGGATATGTCCATACCTGTTTCGATTATTGTAGTACAAACTAGTACATCATAATCTTTATTTAAAAATCCTAGGATTATATTTTCTAATGATTTAGAAGTCATTCTTCCATGTGCAACAGCTACTCTAGCATCTGGTACGAGCTTTTGAATCATGCTTGCCATCTCTTCAATATGCTCAACTCTATTGTATACGAAAAATACCTGTCCACCTCTACTTAATTCTCTCTCTATTTCATCTTGAATTACACTTTCCTTACTCTCTGTAACATATGTTATTACAGGATGTCTTTCTTGTGGAGGTTCTTCTATAACACTCATATCTCTTATTCCACTTAGAGACATATGTAAGGTTCTTGGTATAGGAGTTGCTGAAAGTGTAAGTACATCTACTGTAGATTTAATTTTCTTTAAAGCTTCCTTATGTTTTACCCCAAATCTTTGCTCCTCATCAATAACTACAAGACCTAAGTTTGGTAAATTTATATCTTTTGATATTATTCTATGTGTCCCAATCAAAATATCTACTAATCCTTTTTTAGCATCTTCAATAATTTGTTTTTGTTGTTTTGGAGTTTTAAATCTGCTTAAAACTTCAACTCTTAAAGGATAATTTTCAAATCTTTCTTTAAATGTATTATAATGCTGTTGAGCTAATATGGTTGTTGGAACTAGCACAGCAACTTGCTTTTGGTCCATACAAGCTTTGAAAATACTTCTAATAGCTACCTCTGTTTTTCCATAACCAACATCTCCACATACAAGTCTGTCCATTACCTTACTTGATTCCATATCTTTTTTAGTTTCTTCTATTGCTTTTAATTGGTCTTCTGTCTCTTGATATGGAAACAACGATTCAAACTCCGCCTGCCAAGGTGTATCTTTTGAGAACTTATATCCTTGTATTTTTTCACGTTTTGCATAAAGTTCAATTAAATCCTTTGTCATGTCCTCAATTTCTTTTTTGACTTTTGCTTTTGCCTTTGTCCATTCATTGGTTCCAAGCTTATTTAACTTAACTTTTTCTACCTCTGCACCGATATATTTCTGTACTTTATCCATCTGGTCTATTGGTACATATAGATTATCTCCACCTTGATAAACTATTTTCATATAATCTTTTTTAATAGCATTGACTGTAATCTGTTCAATCCCTGTGTATCTACCTACACCACTATTTTCATGTACTACATAATCACCAACACTTAAATCTAAAAAGGATTCGATTTTTTTCCCTTTTTTAGCTTTTTTATTACTCGCTTTAGATGCTCTTTTATAAACGCCTATCATTTCATTATCTGTTATAACAGCAAACTTTATGGATTTATACTGGAAACCGCTATTTATATGTGCAGGTACAATTATAATTTGAGAGGATTTAATTTCAAGGTCTCTATCTTTAGAAACAGTTGTTTCTAAGCCTTTATCCAACAAATCTTTACTCAACTTAGTTGCTCTTTCCAATGTATTTGTTGCTAAAATTATTTTGTATCCATTGTATTTCAGACGATTTAATTCTTCAATTAACAAATCTACTTTTCCATTGAATGTAGGAACTTCTCTACTTTCAAAGTTGATTATAGATTTTATAGAAAAATTATTTATAGACTTTGGCAATAGTGAGTTTAAAACTACAGATTTGTCTTTTACTAGATATTCTAAGTCTGTATAATGATATAATAATTTTCCTTGGTTTTTAATAGCCAAGCCTCTTTCAAGATTAAGTTTATAATTTTCTCTAAACTCATTTATATAATTTTCACATCTCTCTTTAAGTCTTGTTATATCATTTATAAATACTATTGCATCATCTGCTAGATAAGTAAATATACTTTTGTTTTCTTCTGGATAAATATAATCTATATAGTTTTCTACTCCTTCAAAATAAGTCTTGCTTGATATATAGTCTATATTTTGAAATGTACCTTCATCAGTAATCTTAGTTGTTTCTTTTTTTAGTTTAACTAATGCATCTGTAGTTTTCTCTGGATAAATAAATTCTCTGGATGGGGTAATAGAAAACTGTTGTAATTTATCAATTGATTTTTGCGAATATACGTCAAAAGTTCGTATGGAATCTATCTCATCATCAAATAATTCCATACGAATTGGATTTGTATATTCAAGTGAAAATACATCTATAATTCCACCTCTTATACTAAATTGACCAAACCCCTCTATTTTTGAAACTCTTTCATATCCTAATGAAACTAGTTTTTCAGTTAATTTTTCTAAATCTAAGCTGTCTCCCACCTTATAATGAGATACACTATCAAGTAAAACTTGTTTTGGTATGTATTTTCTTAAAACCGCTTCAATAGAAGTTACTAAGATTATTTTTTCCTTATTTGCCAGTTTTAATAATACCTTTAATTTTTTTGCCTCTTCGTTTCTGTCCTTTGCATCTAAGTGATAAAAATAAATATCTTGAAAGCCTAAATATTCAACTTTATCTTCAATATAAAAACTTAAATCTTCATATACTTTCTTAGCTTCTAAATCACTACTAGTTATAAAAATCATTTGTCGTGATAAATCATTAAATATAGAATAAGATATATGAGGTTTTTGTACTGGTAAAAGTCCATTAACTAATAATGAACCTTTTGTATTTTTTATACAGTTTATTATATCTTTATACTCTTTTGAATTTTGCAAAGGATATAAAAAAACATCATTCATTTAAATCTCCCTCTCACTATCCATTGTATTTGTTCATAGACATATCTATATTTTCTCTTATTATTGAGTCAATAGCACATGCTGCTTTTTCTAGTGCTTCATTTATATTATCAGATTCTTCTTTTCTAAATCTAGAAAGCACAAAGTCGGCTAAATCTTGCCCAATTGCTGGCTTAGATACACCTACTCTTACTCTTGGAAAATCATTTGAACCTAGGCATTTAGTTATAGACTTCATACCATTATGTGTTCCCCCACTTCCCTTTTTTCTTATACGTATTTTTCCAACCTCTAAGTCTATATCATCGTATACTACTACTATATTACTTAAATCAACCTTATAATATTTATATATATCTATTAATGTTTCTCCACTTAAATTCATATAAGTTTGTGGTTTTACTAATAATACTTTTTCAGTACCTACTCTACCTTCACCAATTAAAGCTTTATGCTTTATTTTAGTGACACTAATGTTGTATTCTTTTGCAAGAATATCTATAACATCAAATCCAACGTTATGTCTAGTCTTCTCATATTTCTTTCCTGGATTACCTAACCCTACTACTACGTACATTTCTTACCTCCTGTTATATAAATTTGTATAACAAACTATAATAAAAATCAAATATATTATACTCTGTAAATATTATTATAATTGTTGATAAGGAAATAAAAGGTGTAAAAGGAATCTGCCTTTTTATGCTTATACCTTTAAATATTTTAGGTATGTATAAAACAACAAAAAACAAAAACGCTAAAATAAATGATAAAACTATCACATAAAAACCATAATTATTTCCCAATGCAAAGCAACATAAGCTATAGAGACCTACATCTCCATAGCCTAATCCTTTTGTTAATTTAGCAATAATATAAGGTATAATAAAGCCTATTGCTAGTCCAATTATATGATTTATATAGTCAAACTTAACAATATTGCAAAATACCAAAAAAATTATACCTTGAACTATTATACCACTAACTATTGTTATATCATATACATATATTGTGTAGTAATCTATAATGGATATAATTATTAGAAATGGAATTAATACCATATATTGTACACATTCTACACTAATTCCAAACTTTAGATATATTAATACAGATAAAACTACAGTTATTATGTAAATAAAAAACATATTATATAGATTTTTCTTTCCTCTAGCACAAAAAATATCTAGAGATTTATTTATCAAATGCGCAAAAAATAAGGAAATTATTATTATATACTCCATAGTCTACAGCACGTTAGTAATAGGGTTAATAATAATATTGTCCTTATTGAATACTTTAATTCATTTTTATAAAAATTAAAACTTGATTAAGTTTAACTATTTTCTACATAATCATAGAAAAATAAAGTTCAAGTAACTGTTTCCCACATAAGATTGTTATTAATGCTCCAATTGATATAAATGGACCATAAGGTATAACAGAATTGTATTTCTTTCTCTTTATCTTACTTAAGATTATCACACAAATTCCATATACTGCACCTACATAAACGCTTAGTAGGGCAGTCAAAAGACCATTTTTAACACCCATATAAAGACCTATCATTGCAAATAGTTTAATATCTCCTCCACCCATACACTCTTTTTTTACTATAAATTCAATAAGAAGCACAATAAGCCAAACGCTTCCTCCACAGATAAAAGCTCCTATAATGGAATTCTTAATTGGTATTTCTTTAAAAATGAGATTAAAAATTATAGCAAATATAGCTCCAAAAATCAGTATTCTATCTGGTATTATAAAGTGGTCAATATCTATAAATGTTATTATAATCAGTAAAGACACAAGAACTAAATAATAAATGGTTGTTGTAGATATTCCATATATCATAAACACTGTTAAAAATAAAATTCCTGTAATTAATTCTACTAGAGCATATCTACTAGAGATTTTCTCACAACAATATCTACATTTTCTACCACTTATTAAATAGCTTAGTACTGGTATTAAGTCTATAGGCTTTAATCTAGTGTTACAACTCATACAATGGGATGGAGGTCTAGAAATAGATATACCTTCTGGAATCCTAAAAATGCAAACATTAAAGAAACTTCCAAATACTAGTCCAACTATAAATACGTATAAATTAACGATTATAATGTCCATTATAATTTACTCCACCTATCATCCTTGTCATAAACTCTTGGTCAGTACATCTACTAAGTGCCATATCTTTTGTAATCTTTCCGTTTTTATAAAGTTCCATTAAATCTTGGTCCATAGTCTTCATACCTGCTTTAACCCCAGTCTGTATCATGTTTGGAATCTGATATGTTTTTCCTTCTCTTATTAAGTTTTTTATTGCTGGAGTAGCAAACATCAATTCAATAGCAGCTATTCTACCTTTTCCATCAGCTGTAGGAAGTAATTGTTGTGACACTACCCCTTCACAAACTGTAGATAACTGAGTCTTTATTTGTTGCTGTTGAGATGGTTGGAACATATCAACTATTCTATCTATTGTCTTAGCTGCTCCAACTGTATGTAGTGTTGAAAATACCAAATGCCCTGTTTCTGCTGCTGTTAATGCTATTGACACAGTCTCAGGGTCTCTCATCTCTCCTATTAGTATTACATCTGGGTCTTGACGCAAGATAGCTCTAAGAGCTGAGTGAAAACTTTCTGTATCAGTTCCTACTTCTCTTTGATTTACCAAGCTTTGTTTATGATGATGTACATATTCTATTGGGTCCTCAAGTGTAATTATATGTTTTTGCTGTGTTTCATTTATTATATTTATCATACTTGCAAGTGTTGTACTTTTACCACTTCCTGTTGGACCTGTAACTAAAACTAATCCTTTATGCCTTTCAGTAAATGACCTTATATTTTCTGGAAGACCTAATTTCTCAAAAGTTGGTATCTCTGCTGTTATAGTTCTTATTGCTATTGCGTAATCGCCTTTTTGTCTATATGAGTTTACCCTAAATCTTTCACCTGTTTTTAGAGAAGCTGAAAAATCAGCTTCTCCATGTTCTTCTATTACTTTAAACATAGATTCCCCTGCTATGTCTTTTGCCATTTGCATTGTTATTTCTGGTGTAAGTATCTGCTCACTTAGCTTTACAAATCCACCTTTTACTCTAGCTACAGGATTCGTTCCAACCGTTATGTGTATGTCTGATGCGTTCAGTCTTATACCTTGCTCCAATAAATCATAAATATACATAATATTTAATCTCCATATCTTTTATTAGTTTACTTATTTTTTAGTAATAAATATACAAAGTTAATTTATTACTTATTCGTTTATACTAAGTTGTGTTTTTGTGTTTAGTTTACTTTTTTGTATGAACTTATGTCATGGCTAATTGAAATTTTGTCTTTTATATCATAATTATCTAATATATTTGAATCTACATTTATATTAAATTTAACTTTAGCCTCAACTTCATATTTTGAATTTGAGTTTTCTTCAACACCTAATCCGAGAATTTTTTCTTGTCCTTCTTTAATTTCTACCTCTTTTATTCCATCTTCATCCCCAGTTACTATTAAACTCAATTCTGACCCTGAGCCATTTTCTTTTAATTCTGGCCAACCTTCTTTTGTCATATCATAGTCAGCTTTGTAAAAAGGTATTTTTATAGTAGTGTCTTCTGTTTTATCAACGTCTTGAGGTTTTAATTCTTTCAGTCTGCACTTTATTTCTGCTAAAAGATCATTTTGTATATAATTGAAGTTTGTTATCAAAGCCATATTGTCATATCTAACTGGTATCTTCTCATAAGACATACTTTTTAACTGATTGCATTGTTCTGATATCTCATATAATAAATCTTTATATTCTAGAAAAGCTTCTGCCGTATTTTTATTACCATTAGATATATTATCACTTAACTGTTCAAATTTTCTTACATTATTTCTCAAATGAACTCTTAAGGAATTAAATCCTTCAGTTTGATTTGGTAAATCTTTCAATAATACTTCTAATTTCTCCCATGTATCCTTCCAATTATATTTCTTACTATTCATTATAGAACTTTGTATTAAGTCATAATATTGTTGAGAATTTGGAATTCCATCAGATACCTCTACTTTTGGGTCATCAATATGAAATGTATGCCTATACTCAATCATATTTTGCATTGCCAAGGAAATATTATCTAGTGCCTTATAAGTGTATGAAAATGTAGGATTTAATTGTTCTTTTTCAACTTTACCTTCATCTAAGAACATTTTTAAAATAATATCATTATTTATTAACTTTGTTTCAGTAATCGTAGTTGAATTTATATCTCCATCCAAAACACTTTCACTTATTTTATTTATATCTCCAGAAGTATAATTCTTCAAGATTGCTAATATAGAATCTCTATGTGATAGAATATTTATATTTACTTCTTCAAAATCTCTATCATCAAGTATATTTAAATCCTGTAATTTTTTTAACTCTATACTAGCTTTTTCTAAATCTGAAGAAGCCTTACTTAAATAAGACTTTACATTATTCATATAACCTAATCTTTCTTTTGGAAGATTTTCATCATCTTGATTATTAATATCTGTCTCTGATATATTCCTTAATGTTGACCTAGATATAGATTTTTCTTTATTTTCATTCTTAAACTCATTATCTATTTTTTCAAGCTCATCATATAATTTTGTATATGTTTTATCAATACTATTTTCCACACATGTTTCTGCCAAATACTTTGCTTGTATACCCTCATTAGTAGTCTTTGTAGATTTTATTCTATTAGCTATCTGATTTGAAAATGTCAATCCCACAATAGAAAGCAATGCCACCACTACCAAAACTAAAACTAAAGCTGCCCCTCTTTCACTTTTAGATTTATTCCACTTCCTCAAAATCTCACCCCCAAGTAAAATTATTTATCTTTAAATATTTCAGTTACAATTTTAACTTCTTTTTTACTTGAATAGTCATTCATACTTTTCCCAATTGCAGTTATTTTATATATTTGACCATTTTTATCTTCTACAGTAATCTTTATCTTATTTGCAATACTTTCTTTGTCAATTAAATCTCCATTTTTATCTTTTATAGTTGTAATCTTTTCGTATGGAGTATCATATAGACTCACATCATCCTTACTAAGTACTTTATCATACACTACTTTTTTTGACTTATCTATTAGTTTTTCATACACAACATTCCCATCTTCTTGTTTATCTAAACTATCAAAATCAAATTCTCCACTCTTTATTTTTCCCCTCAGATTTTCTATTTCACTTTGAACATAGTTTAAGGAACTTATATCTGTGTCATTTTTAGTGTTAGCTTTGTTATTAGTATTGATAATGTTAAAAAATGCAAATAGTATAATTACCATAATAGCCAGGGCTACCAGCACTTCAATTAAGGAAAATCCTTTTTCATTACTCTTTTTACCCATATTTTATCAACCTACTTATTTTTAAATAAATTCTTATTACCCAATTCTAGACATAACATCAAATGTATAAGTCTTATTGTTTAAATCACTGTCTTTCTGACTTTCTTGTGTTGATTCATTATAGTATATACTTACAGTATAAATAGATTTATCAGTTTGCTTCTCTATTTTAAATGGTGTTTCCTTCATTTCTTTATTATTTTGAACTAGTGGTTGATTAGAGATTATTTCTTCTCTAACTACATTATCAGCATCAGAAGTATTTTCTTGAATTCTCGTTACAGAATATACTCCTGTATTATTTTTGGTTTCTATAGAAACTTCATACCTTACAATATTATCTGGTGTCTCTATATTATATTCATAATTATCACCTGAGCTAGCTTTGGTTACCTCTTTACAGTTTTCTAAATCCCTATTTAGATACTTATTAATCAAATTAACATTTACTTGAGCATCTGTAATGATTTGTTGTTTCTTTACTGCTAATGTTATACCATTAAACACTTTATAAGAAATACTTAAAACTATAGTCAATATAAATACAGCTACGATTATTTCTAATAAGGTAAGACCTTTTTCATTATTTTTGTACAAGTTTATCACCTATCTTTAAAGCCCATTTAGCTTTATTTTGCACTAGACTTAAATGGATTATATTTTCCTGGTCTCCATGAAGATGGATTATCTGTATCAAGTATCATAGTAGTATTATCCTTAGTGTACATTATAAATTTGAATGTAGCATCCACTACACCTTCTGCTTCTGGAGCTACAACTTCTTTTTGTATTTCTTTCTCTGTAGCTGCTCTAAGTACACAAGTATTACATAGATAACTAGTAGACCTATCTAAAAGCTTATCATTTTTTAGAATTTCTCCTTCTTTTATCAATGGACAATCATTATATAAGTGCCATCTATCTTCGCCTTCTACCCAATATATTTTTGTATCTTTATTTATGTTCACATTTTTAATTAAATCCTTACTAGTTGTCGTTTCTTTTTCTTCTTTTTCTGGCTCTATATATGAAGTCATTGTATAATCTAATATCTGAGTGACATTTTTTTGTTCTTCTAAGTAAGCCATTAATTTCTTGACGTTTCTATAATCACCTCTAACACTTATTGTTGTTGATATACCATAAAAATGTTCATATTCTCTAACGTTTCCAACATCGTAACTAGTTAAGTCTATATTGTATGCTTTCATTTTTTTGTCTAGACCTATTAAAAAAAGACCATCTTGCATATCATATAAAAGATTTTTACTTTTTTCTTTAAGTTCACTTTCAATTTCCTTAAGTTGTTTTTCATATTTTGGCATAAGAGCTGTTTTCTCTTTATACGTATTTAATTTTTCTGTAGATTGTTTTACAGAATTTTTTGTAGCAACATATTTTTGGTATTGAGGATAAAGCCCAAAGTAGCCATATGATAAAATAGCTAATAAAATTATGACTTTTATAAGAATTCCTTTTAGAGTAACCTCCACTTTGAATATGTCTTTTATATCTTTTTTAAATATATCTTTATTCATTAGTTAATACACCTTCTTTCAGGTATAATGTCATGTTAAATGTATAATTAGAATCTTCTTCATTATTTTTTATGCTATGTAATTTAACATCCTCAAAATAATACAATCCCTTTAGTTTATATAAAAATTGACCTACATAAGAAGAATCTTTAGCATTTCCTTCTATGTTTATGATATTTGGTATCTTGTCATATAATGGTGTCTTATCATCCTTATCTGTATCTGTATCATTAGTTTCACTATCCCCAGTTAATGCTTCTGATATATTTGTAGTCTTCTCTTCACTTAAATCACTACTAGTTTTATTTCCATCACTATTGCTTTTTGTGTTTGATTTTGTTTCATTATTACTTGATTTATTTGTAGTAGCTTTATCATTATTTGAGTTTTCAGTTTTATTAGTAGTTCCAAAATTTTGATAAGTAGTTGATAAACTTGTTAGCTCAACTCTACTTGGAGTATTTTTATCTATATCATCCAATAAATTTTCCCACTTCACCTTTTTCCCAATTAACATATCATATACTTTTATTTCTTCAGTTTTGCTTTGTATCATCTTTTCTATATTTCCAATCTGATAATATGCAGATTCAATACTTCTTATTTCATCATTAACATTTTCAAGCTCTTTATTAGCTAAGCTATTTGAAAAAATCAAACATAAATATGGAATAGCAAGAACTAAAATAACTATTGGTGCTATTTTTAGTATATTTTTCACTTGCTTGGCTTTCATCTGTTTTTTGAGTATATCCATTGGTAAAAAGTTTATATTTTCAAAATCCTTTTTACCTTTAGGTTCTATCATACTTCCTAGAAGCTCTACAATTGAATTTATATCATCTTCATCTATATCTCCAGTTATCATATCGGATATATCCATTATTTCAGTAAGACCTTGAGAAACATAATTTGAAAATGCAGAACTAAAAGCCTCATAAATCAATTTATTGGAATATCTTTTTCCTAATATTAATATGGTATCTGTAACCTTACCAAAGTTTCTTGACGAATAGTAATTCATAAGACCTTTTGATTCTTCTACTACATTTAATAATTGCATTTCCATATCTTTTGCAGTTATTCTTATCGGTATATTATCACTAATAAATAAAGTATCTTTCTTATATATATTTATAATTGTACTATTGTCACTTATGTTAGTTACCATTATATCGTTGTAATCCAAATTTTTAAGAATTCTTAAATAAGCTGTTGATAATGTGTCTATTCTATCCAATATTAAATCGAACTCATGCATTATCTCTACAATTGCATTTATTTCTTCCTTTTTTATAGCTCCAATGATAAGATTTAGACTTGACTCCTCACTAGTTGAACTATCTGATGTTTCACTAGATACTTCATATGAAAACACATATTCATCTGATTCCAAAGCCATCATCTCATCCATTTCTAGCTTCATAAATCCATCTAAATCCTTTTTATCCATCTTAGGGAGTTTTTGGGGTTTTAGAATTACATCTCTTGTATTTAAACAAAAAACTACATGTCTTGATTTTAACTTAATATTTTCTAATGCGTATCTCAATAGAGCATACTTTTCCTTAGAAAAATCTTGTGCAATATCCTCTATTGAAAACGCATTAAAATTTTTTATATAAAACTTATCTTTATCATGTTTATATCTGCCCTCAACTATGGAAATAGAATCGCCATAATATGATACATAAACCTTGTTCATTTGTCCTTTCCCTCCTACATAGCATCATATATACTAAGCATTGGCATAAATATTGATACAACCAGTACCGCAACTATAATACCAACTGCAATTATTAAAACAGGTTCTATCATTGATGCCATCCTATTTAAATAAATTTCGGATTCATACTCATAGAATTCGGCCATCTGTCTGCTTATATTTTCTAACTCCCCTGTCTGCTCTCCTATAGCTATCATCTGCACTAATACAGAATCAAAATAGGTATATCTCTCTAAGTTTTCTGCTAAGCCCTCACCTCTTGTTATTCCATCTTTAGCTGATGACAAAATCTTTTCTGCCATGGTATTATTTACACTATCTATAATATAATCAAGTCCCTGAACTAATGGGTACCCTGTTGATACAAATAGATACAATGCTCTTGAAAAACGTGTAGCTACCATACAGTTTATTCCTTTTCCTAAAATAGGTATCTTATTTATGACTCTATCTTTATGCGCTCTACCAATTGGTGTTTTTAAATATTTCTTAAATTGGTAAATGGACAGTATAATAGCTAGAAGTACTATTATCCAAAACTTCTTCATAAACATACCAAACCCCATAACAATTCTTGTTATAAGGGGAAGGGTTGCACCTACTGTTGTAATTGAATTAACCATCTTAGGCACCATAAATGCTGTAAATATAAAAATCATTATAAATGAAGAAATTAAAACTATTAATGGATATGTTGCTGCATTTCTAAGCTTTTGCTTAATTCTATGTTCACTTGAGTAAAATGAAGCCATACTTTTTAGTACTTCATCTAATTTACCTGTGGCCTCACCTGTAGCTACCATAGCCCCAAGTAATTTTGGAAACTTTGATTTTGATGAAAGCATTGAATCTGCAATAGTAGAACCTATTTTTATTTCTGCCACTATACGATTAATTTCTTCTCTCAAGGTAACATTAGTTGACCTTCTGGCTAATGTTTCTAGTCCTGAGATACTATTTATACCTGAAGATACTATAATAGCAAACTGTCTACAAAAGTGGCTTATCTGGTCAGCTCCTAAGTCTTTTTTTCTCTTTCTACTAAAGACACTTATATTTTTACTTTTACTTTCTTTAATTTCGAGAACTCTAAGATTTCTTTTTCTAAGTAGATTTCTAGCTTCATTAAAATCATTGGCTTCAATCACATCAGTTTGCTTTTTTCCATCCTCTTTTATCACTGTATACTTAAAACTTTTCATAATATCATCCTTTAATCAGTCATCAAAATTATTCTAATCATTTCTTCTACTGTTGTCTTTCCATTTAAAACCTTTTTAACTATATCCTCTTTTAGACTAATCATACCTTGTTGTCTAGCTACCTTTAAAATTTCTCTTTGATTGGCAGATGAATCTATTAACTCTTTTATTTCTGGTGTTATTTCAAGCATTTCAAATATACCTAGACGCCCCTTATATCCTGTATTATTGCATCTTTCACATCCTTCTCCTTTATAAATAGTTACTGATTCATTTATATCAATACCAAGAGCCTTTTTTTCTCCGATATCTGCTTCATATGAAACCCTACAATGCTCACAAATTTTTCTTGTAAGTCTTTGAGATATTACCCCTAAAACGGATGAAGTTATCAAAAAACTTTCTACATCCATATCTAAAAGACGAGAAATTGCTCCAACTGCTGTATTTGCATGTAATGTGCTTAAAACTAAATGTCCTGTAAGAGAAGCTCTTATTGCTATTTCCGCAGTTTCAGTATCCCTTATCTCCCCAACCATTATTATATCTGGGTCTTGACGCATAAAAGCTCTAAGTCCACTAGCAAAGGTAAGACCTGCTTTTTCATTTATTTGAGATTGATTTACGCCAGGTAATTCATACTCTATAGGGTCTTCTATAGTTAGGAGGTTCCTATTTTCTGTATTTAATTGATTTAACATTGAATATAATGTAGTTGTCTTTCCACTTCCAGTAGGACCAACTACCAATATAAGCCCATAAGGAGTGTTTATCAACTCGTCATATATCTTAGAGCCATGTTCATCTATTCCTAGTACTTCTTTACTAACCATAAAATTACTCTTATCAAGAACCCTCATGGCTATCTTTTCATCCCTATTAGTTGGCATTGTAGAAACCCTAAAATCTATAGGTTTGTTATCTACTTTTAAATAGATTCTGCCATCTTGTGGGATTCTCTTTTCAGATATATTTATATCTGACATTATTTTGATACGACTTACTACTGCTTTGTATGGCGCTGAGTTCATTCTCATATATTCCCTTAGCATACCATCTATCCTAAATCTAACACGCATGTAATTTTCGCTTTGTTCTATATGTATATCACTTGCTTCCATTCTTACAGCATTTTCTAGTATGTTGTTTACTAATCTTACTATTGGAGCTGCGTTTACATCTTCTTCAAGTATTACTGTTTCTCTTACTCCACCAGTTCTATTCTTGTTGTACTCAGTCATTGCCTTATTTATTTCTGAATGAGCATAAGCATGACCTATTGCTTTGTTTATATCTTCTGCACTCGATATAAATATTTCTACATCTTTACCTGACATACGTCTTACATCTTGAACTGCTTCTCTATCTTGTGGGTCTGACATGGCTAGACATATCTTGTCTCCATCGATTTTGAATGGAAATATCGCATATCTTTTACATATATTTTCTGGAACCATTTTTGTAGCTAATGTGTCTATTTCTGTTCCTTCTAAAAATACACTTTCTATATCCAAAAGTTCTTTTAATACACTTATTAATAAGTTGCTATCTATAAGACCTTCTTGTACTAGAAATTCTCCTAGTCTTTTTCCACTGTTTTTTTGCTCTGATAATGCCCATTTAAGCTGGTCTTCTGTTATGTATCCTTTTTCAACCAGTTTGTCTCCTATTCTAACTTTTTTAGCCACAGATTTCACTCCTTTACTATCTCAATTATATCATCATTTGTGATTGGATATTAAAGAAAATAGTATAAAAGACAGGAAGATTTTCTTCCTGTCTTTTTTATCTAGTAATTTAAAACTAATACATGTTTTTTATTTAATTACAAATCAGTATTTTCTATAAGTATTAAATATATTGTAGTATCTGTAATACCATTTTTCTCTGAATCTGTTAAACTCTTTTTAAATTCTCCATCTGTATATATTTTATTTTCACCTATATCACTTATTAATTTATCCATTTGTGCTTTTGTTAATGTAGCCTCTTCTACTTTAAGCCCTAATTTGTTTCCAACAACGTTAAGTCCATATGATTTTCCTATATCTGGTTTAGTTGGTACAGTTTCCATATATCCATTAAGATCATCTAAATCATTTGCCGTAACTGGCAATTTATTAGTGTCTGAATATAAAGACAATGCTGCACTCTTAACTGAACTATAATCAGACTCAACACTTGCTACCTTAGCTTTGTTTATATTACTAAATAAAGCTGGAACTGCTACTACTGCTAATATACCTATAATTGCAATTACTACCAATAATTCCACCAAAGTGAAACCTTTTTTATTCTTTCTTAACTTCATTTTTATTCCCCCTCAATTTTTTTAATTAATACTTACTTATAATATACCTGGTTAAAATCTAAGTAAAGTTATTTACACGTACTAACCAGATTTATTTCTAGCATATAACCATTTTAAAACAAAAAATGCTATGAAAATAAAAGTATCCATAAATAAATACAATTCCATAGCCGGTTGCACCACTAACTCCATATGTCCCAAGGTGCCCAAATCACAGAACATATATCAACGTTTCTATTTTTATTAAATTCAGGGTAATGCATAATTATATATACATATCCACTTATATTATATAATAGTTACCAAATTTTATCAACTAAGTTTATATTATTTATATATACCAATTTTTTACATATTGAAACACAACTTCTAGAGATATTTATACTATACAAAAAAGAAACATCTCCTTACAATTATCATATATCGTAAGGAGATATTTATAAATTATCATTTAGTTTTATCATCGTCATTTCCATCCTTTGCTAATATTTATTTGAAAGCTAGAAGCTATTACAATATAGTATTTTATTAAAATCATCTATTATAAACATTCTATCTCTTTTAATTATGATTCAGCCACAATCACTATATAAACGAAATTCTTCATTTACAGATATGCTTATTGTGCAAAATTACTTTCTTTACAGTAACTTTATATAATCCAGAACCCTCTCACAAACATTAAAGATATAGAATAGATACTATTTTCAATTCTTATAAATAAACTTTCAATAGATTTTTTTATTCCTTATAGATTGTGACTGAATCATTTAATTATTAAGGGTTCATCTTCTGACCTTCCCATTGGAAACACCTCTTTCTTTATTTATATTTACATAATACTACATAATCTGAAATTTTTCAATACTTTTTCTAAATATTTTTTATATTCATAATATTCATAATTTTATTTACTTCTTATACTTATTTTTACTTAAATTCACCAAAGTTTCAAACTATAATCCTTTTCTAAAATTACATATACACATCTAAAATATTCCTATAAATTAAAATAACAAAAAAGAGTTGTCCAAAAGTTTTATATCCTTTTAAAC
Organism: Clostridioides difficile; assembly: GCF_001299635.1. Lineage (GTDB taxonomy): Bacteria > Bacillota > Clostridia > Peptostreptococcales > Peptostreptococcaceae > Clostridioides > Clostridioides difficile_A. The sequence continues at coordinate 95,658 of NZ_JRHN01000054.1, forward strand.
AACTCTTATAAATCTAATAAATTAGAATAATTTACTTACTGATTCGTTAGAGAATATCATTCTTATAGCATCACCAAATAAAGGAGCTACAGTTTTTATCTTTATCTTATCAATTCTTTTCTCTTCAGGAAGTTGTATAGTATCAAGAACTATTAACTCACTTATCTCTGAATTAGAAATTCTTTCAATAGCTGGTCCTGATAATACACCATGAGTACAACAAGCATAAACATCTTTTGCACCAAATTCTTTAAGTGCATTTGCTGCATTAACTATTGTTCCTGCTGTATCTATCATGTCATCTAATAGTATAACATTTTTACCTTTAACGTCACCTATTAAGTTCATAACTTCACATACATTAGCTTTTGGTCTTCTCTTATCTATTATAGCTATTGGCACTTCTCCATTTAAAGTATTGGCAAATTTTCTTGATCTAGTAACACTTCCTAAATCAGGAGATACTACTACTAAATCTTCTATTTTCTTTTCATTGAAGTAATCTGCTAATATTGTTCCACCTAATAAGTGGTCTAGTGGTATATCAAAGTATCCTTGTATTTGAGCTGCATGTAAATCCATTGTTAATACTCTGTCTGCTCCAGCAGCAGTTATTAAGTTTGCAACTAATTTAGCAGTGATTGGATCTCTTGCCTTAGCTTTTCTGTCTTGTCTTGCATATCCATAGTAAGGAATAACTGCTGTTATTCTTCCTGCTGATGCTCTCTTTAATGCATCAATTAAGATTAATAACTCCATTAAGTTATCATTTACTGGACTATTAGTAGATTGTACTACAAACACATCACAACCTCTTACTGTCTCATTCATGTTTACACATATTTCACCATCACTGAATGTACCTACTTCACAGTCTAGCACTGATACACCTATATAGTCAGCTATCTTCTGCGCTAACTCTTTCGATGAATTACCTGCAATAATTTTAATCTCGCTTCCGCTAGTATTCATTTATGTAACCCTCCTGAAAATTTTAAAATCCTAGTGAATATAATTTATAATAATTTCGAGCTAAATTTATTAGCCAAAATAATAAACTAATGATTACTTACCTTCTGCATCTTTTTGATTCTTCTTTTCTACCCAGCCTTCTTTAATAACTTGTCTTTCTCTAGCTATTGCCAAAGCTCCATCTGGAACATCGTGTGTTATTGTTGAACCAGTTGCTATATATCCCTTTTCTTCTACAACTACTGGTGCAACTAGGTTAGAATTTGAACCTATAAATGCATTATCTTTTACTATTGATTTAAATTTATTTTTACCATCATAGTTTACAAAGACTACTCCACATCCAATGTTTACATTTTTACCAACATGTGCGTCTCCTATGTAAGAAAGATGAGATGCCTTTGAACCATCTTCTATAACAGCATTTTTTACTTCAACAAAATCGCCTATTTTTACATTGTTTCCTAAGTTACTCTTTGGTCTTAGATATGCATATGGACCAATAGTAGTATTTTCTCCAACTTTACTATCAATTATAGTTGAATTTTTTACTTCTGTACCATCACCTATTTCTGAATTTGTTATAGATGAATTTGTCCCAATTATACAATCTGAACCTATCTTTGTTTTCCCTTGTAACATAACTCCTGGATATATTATAGTATCATTACCTATCTCAACATCAGATTCTATATAGGTAGAGTTAGTGTTTATTATAGTCACTCCATTTACCATATGAGATTCATTTATTCTTCTTCTCATAATCTCTTCTGCTTTTGATAATTCTACTCTTGAATTAACACCCATAAGCTCTTCAATAGTTGAACCTGCAAATGCACCAACTTTAAGACCTTTATCTCTCATTATTTTAGCAGTATCAGTTAAATAATATTCGCCTTGTGCATTGTTATTATTTAACAAATCTAATGCTTCTCTAAGACTCTTACCATTGAAACAATAAATTCCAGAGTTTATCTCACTTATCATTTTTTCTTCTGAATTTGCATCTTTTTGTTCCACTATTCTAAGAAGGTCACCCTTCTTATCTCTTATTATTCTACCATAACCTGTTGGATTTCCAACTCTTGTTGTAAGAACTGTGGCATGATATTTATTTTCTATATGATATTCAAATAATTTTTTTAGTGTCTCTTCCTTTATAAGTGGAGTATCTCCACAAAGTACAACTATTATATCTTCATCATTAATATATTCTTTAGCCATCTTTACAGCATGTCCTGTTCCAAGCTGTTCTGTTTGCATAGCTATTATAGTTTCTTCTGCTAGTTTTTCTTTTACTACCTCAGCTTCATGTCCCAAAATCACAACAGTATCTTTTACACCAGATTTTTTTGAAACATCTATAATATGGTTGACCATTTCTTTTCCACATACTTTATGAATAACTTTTGGGTATTTAGACTTCATTCTTGTTCCTTTGCCTGCGGCAAGGATTATAGCTTTAAAGTTCATTGATACACTCCATTCAATCAATTTAATTTTATTCGTATTATTCTCTCAATCAATATACATTATAATACATTTATTTGACAATTTGTATACAACATATACATTATCACTAATAATATAGCACTTTTTTACTAAAAAGTACATATTTTAATACAAATTCTCCATTTAAAAAGAGCCTAAATGTTCGGGCTCTCTCCATTTTATATATTTATTATTATTCAGCAGCTACTTCCCATTGAACTAATGCTTCATGATACGCTTGTAAAACTGCATCTTCTAAAACTTGTCTCATTTCTGCATTTATTGGATGAGCTATATCTCTGAAATTTCCTTCGCCTACTTTTCTGCTAGGCATTGCTATAAATAGGCCATTATGGCCTTCTATAACTTTTATATCATGTACTACAAACAAATTATCGAAAGTTATTGAAACTATACATTTCATCTTACCTTCTTCTGTTAATTTTCTTACTCTTACGTCAGTTATCTTCATACCAAAATATCCCCCTTTGATTTTGACAGAAATTAATTTATATTAAAATTATTATCGCTGGAATAAATTAATATAAACTGTTTTTTAAGTAATTCTATGAACAACTAGGGATATCCTCTTTTTATTTTTACATATTTTTCTAAATATTTTTTTTATTAATCTTCATCTATCTCAAATTCAAATTCTGAATCTTCTTCCTCATCTAAATCTTCATTTCTATATTCATCTTTAAAAGTCTTTAAGTTTGGCTCTACTACTATTTTATCTCCATCGACATCCAACTGAATTAATGAGATATAATCTTTTACCATCTTTTCTGAAGGGTTTGTTGTAGATATGAATACTCCAGTACCTATAACTTCTGCACCAAATTCATTCATAAGGTCTACCATTCCTTTTATAGTACCTCCACCCCTCATGAAATCATCTATAATTATAACCTTACTGTCTGGCTTAAGGGCTTTTCTTGGCAAACTCATACTCTCAACCTTAGAGCTTCTATTACCACTCACATATGTCATACTAAGAGTAGGACCTTCTGATACTTTTATATCTTTTCTTATTATTACTAGAGGTAAATTCATAGCTTTAGCAGTCATAAGTGCCATAGGTATACCTTTTGTCTCCATTGTTACAACATAATCTGCATCTACATAATCAATATTTGAGGCAAATATCTTTCCTATTTTAGCAGCTATTGTAGGGTCATAAATTAAATCAATCAAGTATAAAAAACCACCAGATAATATTCTAGACTTGTCGCATATTTTCTCACATAATTCCATTAAGAACTCTGCATTTTCTGCTATAGAAGTTTTAGGTATATATTTTACTCCTCCTGCTGCTCCTGAGATAGTTATAACTTTACCTAAATGAAGTTTTTCAAATACATTCTTTACAACTAATAAATCTTCACTTATTGTTGATTTTGCTGCATTAAATTGATTTGTAAAATAACTTAATGTATATATTTTATTTGGATTGTCAGATAGTATTTTAACTATCGCTCCAATTCTCTCTGTTCTTTTAAATTTCATTGCTATTTCCTCCTACAAGTACCTTTATATAACGTTAAACTAACTAATGCATAACAATTCTTATTGTGGTATAATATTACTTATGTTTTATTATATTCAAAAATAAAATACATATAATATTATATGCATATTAATTATAAAATATTGAACATTATATTATTATACCACAAAAATAGTTCATATTGTAGGACTTAATTAAAAAGAAAGGTGGTTTTATTATGAATATACACTTTATAGGAATTGGCGGTATCAGCATGAGTGCATTAGCTGAAATATGTATCAATAAAGGTTACCAAGTTTCAGGTTCGGATTCAAACGAATCATACCTATTAGACAAACTTAGAGACCAAGGGGCAACTATCTATATCGGTCAGAAAAAAGAGAACATATCAGATAATGTAAATATGGTTGTTTATACAGCAGCAGTTCATCCAGACAATGAAGAACTTATAGCTGCTAAAGAAAAAAATAAATTAGTAATGAACAGGGCTACTTTTTTAGGCCAAATCATGAGGGAATATAAGAACTCTATAGCAGTTTCTGGAACACATGGAAAGACTTCTACAACATCTATGTTATCTACAATCTTTGAATATGCAGATTTAGACCCAACTATACTAGTTGGTGGTAACTTAAGTATGATAGGTGGTAATGTTAAGATAGGTAATTCTGACCACTTTATAACTGAAGCATGTGAATATGTAGATAGCTTCCTTAATTTTAACCCTAAAATATCTATAGTCTTAAATGTTGAGGAAGACCATCTTGATTATTTCTCTGGTATAGATGAAATCAAGGCTTCTTTTAACAAATTTGGTAAGCTATTACCTCCAGATGGCTATTTCATAATAAATGGTGATGATGAGAATGTTGATGACATATTGTACGATGTTAAGGCTACTATTATAAAATATGGTAGAGACTCTGATAATGATGCTGTAATAAAAGATATTCACTTTGACAATGGTGGTCATGGAATATTTAAAATAGAATATCAAGGAAGAGACCTAGGAGAATTTGAACTTTCTGTATATGGTCTTCATAATATATACAACGCATCTTCTGCTATAATGGCAGCTCTTGTTTCTGGTATTGATTTAGAGACTATAAGAAAAAATATAAAGATTTATAAAGGCGTAGGAAGAAGATTTGAGACTAAAGGATATTATAAAAATGCTTTAGTAATAGATGATTATGCACATCATCCAACTGAATTAAAAGCTACTTTAGCTGCTGCTAAAAAATTAAAAAAATCCACTTTATGGTGTATCTTCCAGCCACATACTTATACTAGAACAAAATCTCTTTTAGGTGAATTCTCAGAAGCATTCTATGCAGCTGATAAAGTTATAATAACAGATATATATGCTGCTAGAGAAAATGACCCAGGAGACATACATTCTAAAGACTTAGTTGAAAAGTTATATCAAAACAATGTAGATGCTATCTACATAAAAGAATTTGAAGATATAGTAAAATATTTACGTGAAAATGTTAATGATAATGATTTAGTAATAACTGCTGGTGCTGGTCCAATTTATAAAGTTGCAGACTTGTTGGTTGAAAAATAATATATAAAAAGTAATTTAGGCTATCAAATATCTCATTTGATAGCCTTCTTAAAATCTTATTTCTTTCCAATTTCAAATATCTCGTTTTTAAGGTAATCAAACAAACTTGTATGAACCTCATAGTAAGATACAGTTTTTTTAGAAGTGACTTTCACATAATCTTTTCCCATTGTTTCAACTTTTACAGCAAAATCATCACCTTTTATGTCTATAGTAAAGTTATATTCACTTCTTTCCTTACTTTTCTCAGGCTGAACTTTCCCTACAACCCTCTTTGAAATCATCTTATGCGCTAAATCATCGAACTTCCATCTATGAACTTTTTTAATTTCTTTTCCATGAGATATAGTCACTTCTTTCCAATCTTTATAGTGACTTAAGAGGTCAAATGAAGTATATATACTTTCATCTAAAAGCTTCTTAAAAACACTCTTAGAATCAACTGGAACTTTATAATACTCTTCTTTGTTTACAGTATATACTCTAAAAAAGTTAAGGTCTGTAGAAAACTTAACACCATCATCAGAATAACCTTCATAAACTGCTTCATAAGAAGATGTGGTATTTCTTACTTTCTTAAAATCTGAGAAAAAGAACTTTATCTCATCCCACATATCTTCTTCGATTTTTATGTTTTCTATATTCTTATCTGATATATAAATCTTCTTCTTCTCTTTTATCTGAGTCATTAAAGACCGAGTATCTTCTTCTTCTCTTTCTACCTTTTTTGGAACTTCACTTTTATCCTTTTCCATATTCAATCCTATTTTGAAGGATATAAAGTATATTATAAAGAAAACAACCACTCCTATTAATATCGCAGCTTTTTTCTTTAGTTTTCTTTTCTTACTCATTTAACCACCCCTAGAGTTTATAATCATAAAACAATTATATAACTTTTTACACTTTTTTTTAAGGTTTAATTATTTATTACACTTATTTCCTTGACAATTAGTACATGGTTCAACGTGAACCGTTATACCTTTTACAAATTCCATGTGTTTTATTATATGTTTTTCAAGTTTAGTAGCAATGTCATGACCTTGCTTAACTGTCAAGTTTTCATCAACACATATAGTCAAATCCACATATGCCATAGCTCCATGTTTTCTAGTCTTTATATCTCCTAGATTCTTAACGCCTTCTGTATCTGCTACAATATAGTTTAATTCTTTTATTTCTTCTTCATCAACTGAAACATCCATCAATTCATTAACAGAACTTATAAGTATATCTATTCCTACCTTAGCTACAAATATAGCCACTACAACTGATGCAATTGGGTCTAAAGGCTTAAAACCTAAAATAGAACCTCCTATCCCTATAAAAGCAGCTACTGAAGATAATGCATCTGACCTATGATGCCAAGCATCAGCTTTTAAGGCTGGAGAATTTATCTTTTTAGCAACTTTTATTGTTATTCTATATTGATACTCTTTTATCAAAATTGAAATAACTGATACTACTAATGGTAATATTGATGGAACACTTAGTGCATCTAAGTTAAATAAAGATTTAATTGCCTCTATACCTATTGTTATAGAAACAAATATAAGTAATATTGATAATACGAATGATACCAATGTTTCTGCTTTCTCATGCCCATAATTATGTTCTCTATCCCCTGGTCTAGAAGATACATAATTACCTATTAATACTCCTATCGAACTTATGATATCTGATGCTGAATGTAAACCATCTGCAATCATTGCACTAGAGTTACCAATAACTCCAGCTATCATCTTAATTATTGTTAATGCTATATTCCAAAGTATTGATTGTATAGTTATTTTATTTGCTTCCTCATACCTTGTTTCCATTTTTATTCCTCCTTCTAAAACGACTCTAATATTATATCAAAAACATACATCTGGATATAAATTAAACTTACTATTACATGCAAATGTATACTCTTTACTTTCAATAGAGATTATCAATCTTCTATAAAATGAAAAATCACCTAGCTTAAGCTAGGCGATATATATTATACACTATTATTTAAATTTATGCTTCTTTTATTATCTCTACTACCATTTTAGCAGAATCATATAAATCTTTTATAGCTATATGTTCGCTTAATGTATGAGCATTTTTCATACCTATTCCTAAAGTTATAGCTTCGATACCATTTTTACTTAATATATTTGTATCACTACCTCCTCCTGTAGATTCAGTATGACCTTCTATACCTAAGTTTGAAAAAGCTTTCTTTGCAAGTTTTATTATTTCAGAATCCTCACTAACATCAATTGGAGTATATGCTCTGTTTACATCTATTTCAATTTGAGCTCCAAAATCTTTGGCAGCTTTTTCAAAAGTATCTACCATATGTTTAGTTTGAACATCCAATTTATCTTCTTTTAAACTTCTAGCTTCTGCAACTATATTAACTTCACCTGTTACTATGTTTGTAGCTGTTCCGCCGTTTATAATTCCTATGTTAGCAGTTGTTTCTTCATCTATTCTAAGTAAATTCATATTTTCTATTGCTCTAGCTGCTACCATTATAGCACTTATACCAGCTTCAGGCTCAAGACCTGCATGAGCAGTCTTTCCTAATATCTTAACATTTATTACATCTTGTGCAGGAGCTTTTACTATTATTTCTCCAGGAGAACCTCCACTATCTAATACAAAAGCATATTTAGAATCTATTTTTCCATAGTCTAAATTTTTAGCACCAACTAATCCACATTCTTCACATATAGAGAATACAACTTGTATATCAGTATGTTCTATGTTATTTTCCTTTATATATCTTAAGCCTTCTAATATAGCTGCTATACCTGCTTTATCATCAGAACCTAATATTGTAGTACCATCACTTTTTATTATTCCATTTTCTTCATCCACTATAGGTTTTACTCCTATACCTGGAGTTACTGTGTCCATATGTGAACTAAATAATATTTTCTTACCTTCTTTGTTTCCTTTTAATGTAGCTATTATATTGCCAGTTTCTCCATTTGTTTTTTCACCAGCATTATCTACTGCAACTGAACAACCTATTTCTTCTAATTTTTTAACTAATACTTTAGCAACATTCCCCTCTTTTAAAGATAAACTGTCTATCTGTATTAATTCAAGGAACTCATTTAAAATTCTTTGCTCGTTTATCATAATTTTCCTCCATAATATAATAGGTATTTCAACATATATTGTAGTGTAATATTTAAATATTATCAATAGTTTTTAAGTTTTTATATTACTTTCATTAATTTATTTTAGTAAAATGAAAGTTAAAGCTAAATTCTTGCATTTTCACTATTTCTATCTGACTATATTTCTTTGTCTAGAATCTATAAAACATAACCAGTATCCTAAACTATTTGTTCTATTGTCACAAGCTTGGTATCTTAAGAATCCTGTACTTCCATTGTCTGGCTGTTCACTTCTATTTCCCGGAATAGCATATATATAATGTTTTCTTTTATTATATTCATCATATTGAACTCCAAATAAGTAATGTCTATATTTATATGAATTTAATACTGCATCACTATACATCGTATAATTCAACACATTTAAATATCCTAAATGTGGCATTGTATATCCACATAAAGTTGTAGGGTTTATCTCTATTTTCCACCATCTTGTCTTATCTATATAATCTGTCGCAAAAGGTTTTACTTCTCTAAAAAGTTTCAAACCTTTCTTTATTTGTCTAGGCATAAGTAATGTTCCAGCTTGTTTATTTCCACTATCTCCTTGACTTATTCCATTAGCTCTTTTTATTTTTTCAATATTATTTAACTCTTTTTGAGCTTTCTTTGATTTAGTAGGTTTTGAAGAAACGATAGCTTCTTCTTCTCTACTTATTTCAAAATCTTCTTCATCATCTTCGTCATATTCCTCATCATACTCCATATCTCTATATTCTTCTTGTGCTTTAACCTTATTATAATTTTCTATTTCCTTATAGTTATTAAATTCTTCTATTTCCTCATCACTAGAATCTTCTATATCCGTTCTTGCTTTTAACTCTCCCTCTTCAACGTCTTCATCATCTTCCCAATAATCTTCATACTCATCTTCATCATATTCTTCTATAATATATTCTTCATCGTCATTCCCTTCTTCTCTATCACTCTCTTCCTCAGCGTCTGACTCTTCATATTCTTCGTCTTCTTCCAATTCTTCATATTCTTCTTCATATTCTTCTTCATATTCTTCTTCTATCTCTTGGAATAATATGTCCTCATAATTTTCAATCTTATTTCCTTTAAATCCAATTAAAGGTATGTTTCTTTCATACAATAACGCAATACCTTTTATCTCATCATCGTAATCTTCTAAATCTAAAACAAATTCACCTCTTCCTTGTTCATTTAAAATTATATTTCCCAAGTCTATCAATCCATGGTCACCTTTTATTGCCACTGCTTTATACCCATCTTTAACATATTTTAGATTTTCTACATATAATGCAATAATTGCTTTTTCATCATTTACTTCAACTTTTGCAAAAGCTTTTGGCAGTACTCGTTCTTTGTATCTAAAGTTTATGTCTTTAGCTTCTAGTATTATATAGTCTCTTTTAAACTTTCTTTTAGAACCCACTGCAATCCCCCCTTAACACAGTTTCTCTAAACAATATATGTTGATAAAATAAAAAAAAGTACCTTCTATTTAGAAGATACTTTTGTATTTATTATATTTGAAAGAACTGCAAACTCTTCTATACTAAGAGTTTCACCCCTTCTTTTTTCGTCTATATTAGCTTCTTTTAATATTTCTCTTATTTCATCTTTATTAAGAAAACCAAGTCCTCCCAACGAATTGAGAAGAGTTTTTCTTCTTTGTCCAAAAGATGCTTTTACTGTTTTAAAAAATAGTTCTTCATTATGAACATCATATTTTTTTTCAGCTCTTACATGTAGACCTATAACTGTAGAATCTACATTTGGTTGTGGTATAAACATATGTCTTGGAGCTTTTGCTACAATCTCTGTTTCACAATAATATTGAACAGCTATAGATAATGCTCCATAATCTTTAGTGCTTGGCATAGCATTCATTCTATCTGCAACTTCTTTTTGAACCATGACCACTATATCTGTTACAGGTATATCTTCTTCTAAAAATTTCATAACTATTGGGGTAGTTATATAGTATGGGAGGTTTGCCACAAGCTTAACTGGTCCACCATTTAATTTTTCTTTTATTAGTTCTTGTATATCTACTTTTAATATATCTTTGTTTACTACTTCTGTGTTATCTAAATCTGACAATGTGTCTTTCAGTATAGGGATTAAATTCCTGTCAATTTCTATAGCTACTACTTTTTGTGCTACTTTACCCATTTCACGAGTAAGTGTACCTATACCAGGCCCCACTTCTATTATATTATCGCCTTCTTTAATTCTAGCTCCAACCAGTATTTTATCAATTATATTACTATCTATCAAAAAATTCTGACCTAGAGACTTTGAAAATTTAAAATTATATTTTTGTACTACTTCTTTTGTTGCACTATGTGAAGATAGTCTATCCATTATTTACTCCTTTTAACTTATTTTAAGATTTAATTTTTTTAATTATACATATTCGTATGTATTTAAAATAAAGTATTTATTAGAAATATTTTATCTTAAATTAACCTGTTATTTTACATCCATTTTATATAATATTTTTCACATACTAAATATTACACTTAGAGCTGTTTTAATGCATCTATAAATTCTTCTCTTTCAACTCCATAATTATTCAATCTATTTAAAAATTGTTTTGCGTTTCCATATCCAATTCCAAGTATTTTGCCAAGTGTATCTCTTCTAAGTGATGCATCTTCATTGCCTATAAGACCATTTCTAATTAAATCAACTTGTTTAAATTCATTTCTTTTTTCTGTATTTTCAGTTCTGACTTTATTTAAAGCAGCTATTATACTTTTAGGAGTAGCATTTTCAATACCTATATCTCCATCTTTTTTAGCTTCTTCTCTTGGTAGAAATGCATGTTTACATCCTGGAACTTCTGATGCTATTTTTTTTCTTATTTTTTCACCTGCAAAGTCTGGGTCTGTAAATATTATAACACCACGTCTCTCATTAGCAGATTTTATACGCTCCATTACACCTTTTGGAAATCCAAATCCACCTGTAGTTATAAGTTCTGCATCTATTGCTCTCTTAACTGCTGTAACATCATCTCTACCCTCTACTACGATTATTTCTTTTATCATATAAATTCACCTTTTATTCATTTTTAGTTTTTCTTTACATCTCTTTATTTTAAAGTTTTTATTTGATTTAATCAAGGTACTAAACTATTTATTTTTATTTGAAAACATATCTTATTAAAAAATTATTTTATTAGATTAATATAGACTTTGTTTTTATAATCTTATTTCCAAATATGATTAAAGATATTCTTTTGCATATTCAATCTGTAAATATATTTTCTTAATATTCATTATATCCTTCTGTCAATAGAATATTTATATATAAAAAAGTGAATTCCATCTATTGGAATTCACCTTTTTATATTTGTAAATTATCATTTTATTTTGGTATACTTTATTTTAAGTTAATTTACTATAAGTTTAACTCTCTTTTTCTGTTTTTCCATCATATTTTGATATCCATTTATTTAATATAGTTTCTCTATTTTTTGCTGCTGATTTTAAATCATTATCTATCATTTGTTCTAATGGCTTTTTAGGGAATCCTTCTGGAATTGGATTTCCTGTAGAAACTGTAGTAACAGCATAATTCTTAGAGTATTCATTCATTGCATCCTTACTTATCGCCCAATCCAAAAATACTTTTGAGGCTTCTTTTATATCGTCTTTTTTCACAAGCGCATTTGCTTCTATATCCCATCCAGAACCTTCTTTTGGAAATACAACTTCTACTGGATAGCCTTCCTCTTTTAGTTTTATACCTCTATATCCAAAAGATATACCTATAGGGTATTCTCCAGAAGCTGCTGATGTAGCTGGAGCTGAACCAGATTGAGTATATACACCAATATTTTCATGCAATTTATCCATATATTCCCATGATTTTTCTTCTCCCATAATTTGTATAAGCGCTGATACTGTTAAATATCCTGTACCAGAAGAAGATGGATTAGGCATAGATATAAGCCCTTTATACTCTGGTTTTGTTAAATCTTCATAAGAACTAGGAACTGGTATATTTTTATCTTTTAATTCTTTAGTATTTACTGTTATACCTGTCATCCAGGCATCTATTCCAACCCAAGAAGGAACTTCCTTATCATCCTTAAAAGCAGACTCTATTTCCTCAGAGCCTTTTGGAGCATATGGCTCTAACATTCCTTGGTCATCTGCAACTAACAAGCTTGTAGCTGCAACTCCCCATACAACATCTGCTTGAGGATTATCTTTTTCAGCAAGTAGTCTAGCTGTTATATCTCCTGTTGATGCTCTAACGATATTTAATTTTATATCTGGATATTGTTTTTTAAATGTTGCCAGATATGGTTCTATACTATCTTCTTCAATTGCTGTATAAACTGTTAAATCCCCTTTTGTCTTACTATCAGTCTTTGAATCTGAACCTGATGAGGCAGTACTACACCCAGTTATTACACTCAATAAAAGTGTTGATAATACTCCTAAAGAAACTAGCTTCTTAAATTTCATTTTTACCTCCCCTAAGCAACATCTTTTTGTTGCCATTTTTGTGTGTTATTTTTCAACTTCTTTGTGACAAATTCGTACAAAAGCCTTACTACTATATTTGTTAAAAGCACTAATACTGCCATAGCAGCCGATGGTCCTATATATCCTATCTCATCTAACTTTAGTATTGATATTGATGCAGTCTGAGTTTGAGGAGTATATAAAAATATTAATGCTGAAACAGTAACCATTGAATTTACAAAATAATATACTACTATTTCAAGTATTGATGTTATAGACATTGGAACTGTTATGTTAAAAAACACTTTATAAAATGGTATATTTATAGATTTTGCAACTAATTCATATTCTTTATCCAACATCTTTAAAGATGAATTTGAAGTTATAAAACATACTGAATAAAAATGAACTATATTTACTATTACTAGTATTGCTGTACTTCCATACAGAAAGTTTAATGGGTTATTTGATGAGTTAAAAAAAGTTATGTATGATATACCCAAAACTAATCCAGGCAATGCCATAGGTATCATCGATAAAAAGTAAGCAGTTTGTCTTAATTTAGGAAATTTATCTACCTTTTCTATCATATATGCACTAAAAAATACAAATATAGTTCCAAATATTGCTGTCAATGTTGATATTTTTAAACTACTTAAATAAGTTTTTATCCCACTTCCCAAGATACCTTTAAATGCATAATGTTCCATTGTAAAACTTAAATTATATGGCCATAGCTTTATAACTGAACCTACAACTGAAACGAATATCAAAATAAAGATTAATAAAGTTATAAAACTACATGCTATTAAAAACATTCTATCTCTAAGCTTGTTTTCCTTAATTTTATATGGCATAGATTTTGCAGTTATAGTCATTCCTTGCTTTTTACTTGCCATCTTGTCTAATGTAAAAGCTATCAATACAGGAATCAACATTACCATAGAAACAGTTGCCCCCATTGGTATGTTAAATTGTCCTACTACTTGTTTATATATGTCAGTAGCCAACACATTATAGTTTCCTCCAACTACCTTTGCTGCCCCAAAATCTGTAAATGCAAGTATAAAAGATACAAAGAATGAACTCACTAGCGAGTACTTTATACCTGGAATTGTAATTTTACAGAATTTCTTAAATTCACTAGCCCCCAAGCTATCCGCCGCTTCATAAAGTCTATAATCTGCCATTGAGAGTGCAACAGATAATATTAAGAATGCTTGTGGAAATGTAAATAGTATCTGAGAAATGATTATTCCTAATGGACCATATAATTGAACTTCAAACCCCATTGCGGTAAAGATTCCTTTATTTCCAAAAAGGTATATAAGTGAGATACCATATAACATGGTTGGTGCAAAAAGTGGAAACATCCCCATTGTTTTAAAAAAGTTCTTAAACTTTATATTTGTTCTCGTTATTGCATACGAATATATAAATGCTAAACATAATGATATTAAAGATGAAACTGTAGATACAAAAATTGAGTTTTTAAATGATGCTATAAGACTTGGGTTTTCAATATACTTACTAAAGTTTGAAAATCCTATAAAATTTCCATTTGTATCTAAGAATGCATTTTTTAATAATGATACTAATGGAAACAATATAAATATTATTAGTAAAACTACTGAAAAAACTAAAAAACATTTTTGTATCGTGCTATCACCTATTCTTCTTTTGTTTTTTACTGTTATCATTTATTCACCTCTAGCTATTAAGCACATCCCTCTGATTTATACTCTACGATTCCTTCTTTAGGTATCTTAAAGCTTATTTTAGAACCTATACATAGTTTCATCTGTTCAGCAACTTTTGAAACTACATCTAACTTCATTTGCTTAGAACAGTACTCAACTGTAATTCTATAATTAAAGCCTCTAAATTCAATATCCAAAATCTCACCAATTTTTACATCCTTATCTTTAGAGTCCTTATTAAACTCTACTTTTATATCTTCTGGTCTAATAGCTATTTTATTAATACCATCATCTATAAAATTTATTGTTCCTATAAAATCAGCTACAAAAGGTGTGTTAGGATTTTTATACACTTCTTTTGGTGTTCCAACCTGTATTATTTCTCCACTATTCATAACCACCATTTTGTCAGCCAAACAAAGCGCTTCTTCTTGGTCATGAGTTACCATTATAGTTGTGATTCCTAGCTTTCTATGTAGACTTCTAATCTGCTCTCTTAGTTTCAATCTTACTTTTGCATCTAATGCAGATAATGGTTCATCAAGAAGTAAAAAGTCTGGTTCTAAAGCAATTGCACGAGCTAATGCTACTCTTTGTTGCTGTCCTCCAGATAATTGTGATGGATATTTTTTCTCGTATCCACTCAATTCTACAACTTCTAGCACTTCTTTAACCTTCTTATCGATGTTAGATTTACTTATATTTTTATTTTCTAATCCAAAAGCTATATTTTTGTAAACATTCATGTTTGGAAATAGTGCATATGACTGAAAAACTATACCAAAATTTCTACTTTCAGGTGGCGAATTAGTCATATCCTTATCATTTATTATTATTTTTCCATCATGCTTATCCTCAAGACCTGCAATTATTCTAAGCAATGTACTTTTACCACAACCACTTGGACCTAATAAACAGATAAACTCTCCTTTTTCAATATCAATAGATATATCTTTTAACACTTTGACTTGTCCATAACTTTTACTTATATTTTTTACTTGTAAAAAAGACATTTATAAAACCCCTCCTAAAGCCAACCTAAACTTAAATAAGTCTTCTCTATTTAAGCTCTTGCTTCCAAGTTCATAGTTATGCTGAGAATAATCTCCATGGTAATCTGAACCTCCTGTAATTACCAAGTTGTACTTCTTAGCATAAAAAAGTGATTCTTTTTCTAATTCTTTATTGTGCGAAGGATGATATACTTCTATACCATCTAATCCTACTTTTACCATATCTTCAATAGCACTGAAATTATCCATTTGACCAGGATGAGCTAATACACAAATTCCACCAGAACTCTTTATAGCTTTTATTGCATCTCTATAATCCACATACTTTAAGGATACATATGCCTTGCCATTTCCTCTATGAAACAATTCTTTATATAGACTAGAATATATATTATCTGTATATCCTTTATCTATGAGAGCTTTCATTATATGCTGTTTAAATATTCCAGTCCTTGATGAGTATTTCTTTACATCTTCTAGCGATATTTTGTACCCTAAATCCATAATTTTATTTACCATCTTAACAGATGCTTTATGTCTATCACATACCATTGGATTACATAAGTTTTTTATTTCTTGACTGTCTAAATCTATGTTATACCCTAGAATATGAACTCTTTTTCTATTTTTATAATCATAAGCTGAGATTTCTATCCCTGGTATTATTGTCACTCCATAATGTTCTCCAAGTACAAGAGCTTCATCTAATCCAGATAAAGTATCATGATTTGTTATTGCTAGTACATTTATATTCTTTTCTGATGCTTTTTTTATTATTTCTTCTGTAGTTAAATTATTATCTGATATACTTGTATGACAATGTAAATCCGTTAACAATATTTATACCTCCCTTTTATAAACTGTATTTCCATTTACAATAGTATTTACAATCTTTGGATACTCACTATCAATATCTAACAAGACTAAATCGGCTTTTTTATTTTCTTTTATGCTACCTCTTTCATCATATATGCCTACTGCTTTAGCTGGATTTGAAGTAAATAAATTGACTGCTTTATTTAAATTGTTAGTTTTTTCTGCAACTATACACATAGATTTTATCATAGCTGATGGAAGATAATCTGAACAAACAATATCACAACAATCTTCCAATATAGCATCCATTGCTTTTAAGTTGTTATTATGAGATTTTCCCCTTACAATATTAGGTGCTCCTAAACAAGTTAAGACTCCTAGCTTCTTTGAATGTTTTGCAACCTCAAGAGTTATAGGAAATTCAGATACATTGACGCCTATATTTTTTATAAAATCTACCTTTTCTAACGTATCATCATCATGTGAAGCAATATTTATGTTTTTATTTTTTGCTTTTCCTATAACATTAGCTATTTTATTCCAATCCAAATTATCATGTAAATCTACTAAACCATTTAGCCATGTATCAACATAATTTTCTGTAACTCCCCATACTTTAGTAGCATACTCTCTATAAAATGCTGGATTTGTATATTGACCTTGGCCTGGAGAATGGTCCATTATTGATAAATAGTCTATTTTGTTCTGTTCCAATAATTCTGAAACCTTATCTAAACCTTCATGATATAATACTTCATATCTTAAATGTACTTTATGATTTATACTCTTACTATCTATGTTTTTATATGAATCGATATTTTCAATCATCTTTAAAGAATTATCAATACTTCTAACTCCTACTCCATCTCCTAAAGATATAGAATGATAAACTGTAGTTATTCCATTTGCAGGTAGTTTTTTATCAAGCTCATAAAATGCCATATTAAATGGTAATAATGTACTTGGTCTTGGCTCTATTTCCTTTTCAATGGCATCACTATGAATATCTATAATACCAGGTATGACATATAAGTTTTTTGCATCTATTATTTCATCTATCTCATTAAAATCAAATGCATAATCAATCTTATCATTTGATACTTTTTTTATTGTATCTCCTTCTATAATTAAATGAGCATTTTCAAGTATTATATCCTCTAATACAATATTTGCATTATGAATTAGTTTTATCATCTAGGCTACCCCACTTTCACTCATAGTCCCTTTTGCCATAGTAAAGGTCTTATCTATAACAGTTTCCATAAATTCTATGTCATGGAAAATTCCTATCATTGTAGTTCCTTGACTTTTAAGTTCCAACATTTTTTCTTTTACATATATTTTAGATTGATTATCAAGTGATGCAGTTGGTTCATCAAGTAACAAGAGTCTAGGCTTTTTAACCATTGCTTGAGCAAGATTTAATCTTAGCTTTTCTCCACCAGAGAAATTATTTGGATAAGCATCCCATAAATTTTCCTTTATTTCAAATTGATTTAGTATATCCTTTGCCATGTCATATGCACAAATCTTTTCAAATCCGCTCTCAATTAATGAATGTACTACTAGTTCAATTGCAGTTATACGTGGCAGTGTCTTTAAAAACTGTGATACATACCCTATTTCCTTTTTTCTAAGGTTTATCATTTCTCTGTCTCCAATTTTAGCTAAGTCTACATTTCCATATATTTCTGAGTTAAATATTATTTCTCCAGTTGTTGGTATGTATGTTTTATAAATACTTTTTAATATAGTTGACTTACCTGCTCCAGATTTACCTATTATTCCTAAGAACTCCCCTTTTAAAACTTCAAAATTTATATTATTACATGCTTTTATAGTCTTGTTTAATGCATGTAGTTCAAAATCTTTACTAAAATTATTTACCTTAAGTATAGTTTCTTTCATTTTATTTAAAGCCCCCATTTTACTTATTTACAAACAATATTTATAACAGTGAATTTATAAGTTGCTGAGTGTATGGGTGTTGTGGGTCTTCCATTATTTGGTCTGTAAGACCAGACTCAATCACACTTCCATTTTTCATTACAATTGTTCTATCTGCAAGCATCTTGATAACATCAAAGTCATGAGATACAACTACCATAGAAATCTTTAATTCTCTTTGAATTTCTCTTATTAAATCCAACACTTCTGCTTGTACAGATACATCTAAACCTGTTGTAACTTCATCTAGTAACAATATTGGAGGATTATTTGAAAGAGCTTTTGCTATTTGAACTCTCTGTTGCATTCCTCCACTAAAATATTTTGGTTTATGGTCTATTCTCTCTACAGGTATATTAGTTTTTATTAGAAGTTCTTTGGCTCTATCTCTTATTTTTTCAACATTATACAAGTTTGCCATTAATAATTTTTCTGCTATATTACCACCACTGCTAAAGTCCAAATTTAAACCAAGATGAGGATTTTGATACACAATACCCATAAAGTGATTCTTTATATATCTCTTTTTCTGGTCTGAAAGCTCTAATATATTTTCATCTTTATTGTAATGTGATATATATACTTCTCCACTATTTGCATGTTCTTGAAAAAACAGTATCTTTAACAGTGTACTTTTTCCTGAGCCAGATTCACCTACAATCCCAAGGACTTCTCCTTCATAAAGTTCCAGACTTACATTATTACATGCGACTATAGAACCACAATATTTACATATATTATTGCTTTCATATCCTGTACTTTCAAAACACTTCTCACATCCATCTCCATAAATAAGATTGATATTTCTTCCTATTAATACTTGTTTGTCTATGTTTTCTACTCTTTTCGTTTTATTTATATTACTCATTCCAAGCACCTCCGATTGTCACATCTACACCGTTATTTCTTAACCTAACTTTTTCACAATAACTTGTATCTGAGCAACTATAGTACTTTTCATTGGTGTCACTATCGTATACTTCATCCAAAAATGTATTTGTACTTTTACATAAACTACAATGCTTTCCTTCAAATTTTTCCTCTTCAAATTTGTAATCTTCAAATTCTAAAGGTTCCACTTTTGTGTATGGAGGAATTGCGTATATCCTTTTTTCTCTCCCTGCTCCAAATAAGAATAAATTATCTGACATGTTTAATTTTTTTATGTCGAACCTTGGTATTGGAGATGGATTCATTAAATATCTATCATTTACTTTACATGGGTATTCAGCGGCTATTGATATATCATCAAATCTTACTATATCTTCATAAAGATATACCCACATCCTACTGTAATCTTCTTCTGAATGCATTCTTCTCGTTTCGACTTCACTAGGTTCCACTATTCTAAGTGTTTCTGGTATTGGTACTTGAAATATTAGTATTTGGTTAGATTTTAGTTTTTCTTCTGGTATTCTATGTCTTGTTTGAATCAGTGTAGATTCTAACGTATCTTTTGTAGTTTCTACATTACTTACACCTGCAACGAAACTCCTTATATTACAAGCATTTGTAGAATCATCACTTCCCTGGTCAATTACTTTTACTACATCATTTTTACCAATTAATGATAGTGTTAATTGTAAACCTCCAGTACCCCATCCCTTAGCAATAGGCAACTCTCTTGAACCAAAAGGAACTTGATAACCAGGTATTGATACTGCTTTTAATATCTTTCTTCTTATTTCCTTTTTTGTGTTTTCGTCTAAAAAACCATAGTTATATATCACCTAAACTTACCTCCATAAACTATTTTATTCTTTCTACATCCGCTTTAAAATCTACATAATGAGGAAGTTTAAAGTGAGATATAAATCCTAATGAATCTATTCCATCTATATGAAGCAATACAAATTCTTCATCTTGTGCTAGTTTTTCACTATTTGGTTCTAGAGATTTATCCAGTATAGCCATAGATATAGCCTTATTCTCATTGTTCCCCATACAAAGACCATATCCTAAAGACATTTTATTTTTATCTCCCAAATTATTTTTAGAATTTTCAGTCTTATTCTGTGACGCTTTGGATACTATTTCACATTCAGTAACCAACATATCACCTATTGTTATTTGCTCATCTTCATAGATTGGATGTTTTATTTTTACAGATACATTACCTGTTCTAAGTTCACTTATATATGGATGTTCATCACCAAACCCTCTTACAATAGCATAAGCAAATCCTGATACTACTCCACTTTCACCTCTAGTTAAAGCTTGTAATTTTGCTGACCTAGAAACTGGAAATCTTAGACTATTCCTTGTAATATCATCTATCACTTCCTCTGATTTATCTGAACACACTTCTTCTTGCAATAAATTTTCTTCTCTAAATATATTAGATATCTTTGTAAACTTAGGGATTTCATCTACTTTTTCTAATTCATTTATAAAATTATTTTTAAATTCTCTATTCTTTTTCTCATCTTCTTCTAATAATTCTACATTTAGTATTCTATTCTCATAATCTCTTGTTGCTCCAAGGTATTGTCCTCCTGGTATGTCTTTAAATGTAGCTGATATTCTTCTCTTTATCCTCATTTCTTCTGTGTTTATAGGTTGTGAATATGTAACTCTAGGCATTGTTGACCTTAAAGCTCTTATATAAAAAGATGCTTCTAATATATCACCTTGAGCTTGTTTTATAGCTAAGGCAGATAATTCTTTATTGTATAAACTTCCTTCAGACATTACTTTGTCTACAGCATAAGACATCTGTTCCTTAATCTGCTTTACATCTATAGGTAAACTCTCTCCTTTTACTCTATAAAATTCAAGTATATTTTTAGCCTGTAATATAGCTTCTTCTCCACCTTTAACTGCTACATAAGCCATTGTTATAGTACCTCCCAACTTAATTTTGATGACCTTGGTATAAAAGCAAGTTCTCCCTTTTTATCTACTAAAATTAAATCTACTCCTATTGGATAATCTTTATTTATAGTAGACAACCTCTCTAGAAATTCTTTTTTAATGCCATGTAAATAGAGACTATTTTTAGATTTTATACCAGGACCACTTAAATCAAGCTTTATATACTTAGTTTGATAATCTATTGATAAATCATTTACTTGATGTATTATGGTAGCACTCTCATCAGGATATTCAAAAGAACCTATTCTAACTTCTAGTATATCTATTTCTGAATTAGTATCTAAAAATATATAATCTGACCTTTTATAATCTGCTTGATTTGACATTGTAAGTGCTCTTATATTTTTTATATCTTCTTGTGTATGATTCTCTACATAGAAGGTAACTTCTTGGTCTAATAGAGTAATTGCTATACCAATTGCTCCATTTGATAGTTTTGTATTATTTTCTATATTTATATTATCTATATTATTTAATTTCCCAGGAAATGAAGCACTATCTAGCAGTTTTCTATATATTTCTTGTGTATAATTTACCATGACTCTCCTCCTATTTAATCCATAGTATTGAATTGAACTTTTGTTTTATTAATTAAGCTAAACTCATCAATAATCTCTTGCTCATATCTCAAGTTCTCTTCATATACACTTTTATTTATATAATTTTTTAGCTCATCAAATTTAGTGTTATTGCTATGTAAAACTGCATCTATAGTTGCTAAATAAACAACTTTCTTATCATCATTTTCTGCAACTATTCCATAACCTAAACTTTCGTCTA
Source organism: Clostridioides difficile (assembly GCF_001299635.1). Taxonomy (GTDB): domain Bacteria; phylum Bacillota; class Clostridia; order Peptostreptococcales; family Peptostreptococcaceae; genus Clostridioides; species Clostridioides difficile_A. The sequence goes on from NZ_JRHN01000054.1 coordinate 117,943, forward strand.
CTTTTACGCTACATTCTGTAACTAATATCTCTCCTAAATTAAAAGTTGTATTATTTACACTTTCATTGGCTCTTACCATTACTGTAGCTAAGTTAGGGTCTTTGATTATAGAAATGCTTGATATATCTTTTATCATTGAATATATTTTTTCTAGTTCTCCTAAATCCATATTTATCAATATCTTAGTACTATCAATTGTATACAAGATTTTGCCTCCTTAATTTACCTTTCGTTTACTTATCTAAGAATATAATAAACAACTTAAGTTAAATAGATATTATGTTTCAGTTAAGTCTAATGGATATCTTGTAAATTCTTTTTTAACAATGTTAAGAAAATATATATTAAAAAGATAAAATAAGTCACTAGAAATAAAAAAAGTATACCATTCAAACTGAATGGTATACTCATCTTGTACTTATAAATTGCTCATTTCATATGTCATTATAAATTTTAATTGTTTATTTTATATTAAAAAACTTCTTTGCATTTTCTTTTGTAGCTCTGCATACTTCTTCATAGGATATTCCTTTTTCTTGAGCTATTTTATCAGCGACAAAGGCTACTTGAGAAGGGTTATTTCTCTTTCCTCTGTGTGGCTCTGGTGACATATATGGTGAATCAGTCTCTATAAACAGTCTTTCTAGAGGAATTTCTCTTACTACTTCTCTAGTTTTCTTGTTATTCTTAAAAGTAACTGTTCCTGGAATTGATATATAACAACCCATTTTAACATATTCTCTAGCTAACTCTACATTGCCACTATAACAGTGAAGTACACATCCTATTTCAGGACTCTTAGTGTTTTTTATTATCTCAAAAGTATCTCCATGTGCATCTCTATCATGTATTATTATTGGAAGTTTTAACTCATTAGCTAACTCAATTTGCTTCTTAAACCACTCTTTTTGCTCTTCTCTTGGAGAATAATCATAATAGTAATCTAACCCAATTTCTCCAATAGCTACAACTTTTTCATTTTCAGTTGCAAGTTTTCTTAAAGTATCTATTGCCGTATCATCTAGCTTTGATACATCATGTGGATGTACTCCAACTGCTGAATATATAAAATCATACTTTTTTGCTAGTTCAATTGCTGTTATTGATGTTTCTATATCCGCACCTGGATTTACAACCAAATCTACACCTTTTTCTTTTAATGAACCAATCAGTTCATCTCTATCTTCATCAAAACTTTCATCATTTAAATGTGCGTGTGAGTCAAATAACATCTTTAATCTCCTTACTGTTTAATTGCCTATTAACGAACCTCGCATCCATCTTTAGCTCCTTGTGTAAATGGTAGAACATATGGGTCTCCATCATCACCTGCTGCTAATATCATACCTTGAGATTCTACACCTCTTAATTTAACTGGCTTTAAGTTGCATACTACTGTAACTTCCTTGCCTACCAAATCTTCTGGCTTATAGTATTCAGCTATTCCTGATACTATTTGTCTTGTTTCTGGTCCAAGTTTAACTTGTGACACTAATAATTTATTTGCTTTTGGATGCTTTTCACAGCTTATTATTTTTCCTACTCTAAGCTCTATTTTGTCTAAATCATCAATAGTAATTTCTGCTTTATGTTCTAATGGTTTTTCCTCTACTGGAGGTTTTCCAGAAAACATCTCAGTTAATTCTTCTATTTCTTTTTCTACATCTAATCTTGGGAATAAAGGCTCACCTTTAAATACCTTTACATTTTCGCCAATAAGTCCAAATGTCTTTGTACTTTCCCATGTAGTTATATCATCTTGACCTTTTATTCCTATATGCTCATATATTTTATTAGCTGTTTCATTCATTATAGGATTTATTAATGTAGCGATTATTCTTATAGATTCACATAAATTATATAAAACTGTGTCTAATTCATCTTTCTTAGCTTCATCTTTAGCTAGTGCCCAAGGCATAGTTTCATCTATATATTTGTTAGTTCTTCTAACTAATTTCCATACACTCTCTAATGCTTCATGGAATTGCATCTTATCCATCTCAGCTTCAAAATTTTCTCTAGTTGATACAGCTTGTTCTTTTAAATCTGCATCAAAATCAGTTGAAACTTTTGCTGTTGGTATTATTCCATTATTGTACTTTTCAACCATAGCCACAGTTCTACTTATTAAGTTTCCTAAATCATTTGCCAAATCATAATTTATTCTTGTTACAAAGTTTCTATGAGTATAGCTTCCATCTTGTCCAAATGCAAACTCTCTTAATAAGAAGTATTTAAGTGTATCTATTCCATATCTTTCTATTATAGGCTCTGGATAAACCACATTACCTTTTGATTTACTCATCTTATCATCAGCAAATAATATCCATCCATGCCCAAATACTTGCTTTGGAACTTCTAAACCTAAAGCCATTAAAAGTGCTGGCCATATTATTGTATGGAATCTCACTATTTCTTTACCTACTATTTGGACATTGGCAGGCCAATATTTTTTAAACTCTTCATCATTGTCAGTCATATATCCTAATGCTGTTATGTAATTACATAAAGCATCTACCCATACATAAATTACATGTTTTTCATCAAAAGGAACTTTTATTCCCCAATCAAAAGTCGTTCTTGTTACACTTAAGTCTTCTAATCCTTTATCTAAGAAGTTTGCTACCATTTCGTTTTTTCTAGCAGCAGGGAAACAGAAACTATCATCCTTAAATAACTCTTTTAATCTATCTTCATATTTAGATAGTCTAAAGAAATAAGATTCTTCTTTTACTAAGTATGTTTCTCTTCCACAATCAGGGCATTTATTTCCTTCCAATAATTGAGATTCTGTCCAAAAGCTCTCACAAGGAGTACAATATCTACCTTCATATTCTCCTTTATATATATCACCTTGCTCATATAATTTAGTAAATATTTTTTGTATTATGTCTGTATGTCTTTTTTCTGTCGTTCTTATAAAATCATCATAAGATATATCCATAGTATTCCATAAAGCTTTTATATCTTTTATCATTCCATCAAGATATTCTATCTCTGACATTCCTTGTTCTATAGCCTTCTTTTGGATTTTTTCACCATGCTCATCTGTTCCTGTTAAGAACTTTACATCGTATCCACAGAAACGCTTAAATCTAGCTATCGTATCTGCTGCTACTGTTGAATAAGTATGACCTATGTGTAATCCTCCACTTGGATAGTATATTGGTGTTGTTACATAAAAACTCGGTTTGCTCATATTATTTACCTCCTAATTTTTTTATCGTTCTAGTTTTATAAATATTTCATTGAAATAATAAAAAATCGCCTCCTATGAGCTAACATAGGGGCGAGATTATTCACGGTACCACCCTAATTCATCTATAATAATTATGTTTCACATGAAATGTAGAAATTCACTTTATAGACATCTTAGTAGACTATAACGTGTCCAACCGTTTTATCTTAGCATATATGCTCAGATAAAAAGCTCCAAGACCATCTTCAATAAAGCTTTTGACACTAGCTTTCACCTAATCTAGCTCTCTGATAGAAAAAACCTTTATTTACTCTTCTTTTCATAGCTTATAATTTATATTACTATTTATTTCTATATAATCACTATATTATAAAATTTTTCCCACATTGTCAACAAATTATACAAATATTACATAGCAAATAAAAACAGCTGCTATAACACCAGCAACATGGGTAATCATAGCACATGATAATGTATGTCTAGTGTTTTTTATCTTTAGGCTTCCATAGTATATTGCCATTGTATAAAATATAGTTTCAGAAGAACCTACAATTGTAGCTCCCATTTTTTCTACTAAACTACCTATTCCAACCCTATTTGCAAGTTCACTATACATACCTAAAGCACCACTTCCAGATAAAGGTTTTACACTTATTAAACCTATTAATTCTTTTGGTATACTAAGCACATTTGCTATTGGTGTAAATAACCATTCTAACATATCAAGACCTTTACCTGTTTTGAATATTCCTATTGCCAAAAATATTCCTATTATATATGGTAGAATATCCCAAGCTGCTTTTAGCCCATCGATTGCTCCTTTTACAAAGCTATCATACACATCTATTTTTTTATATTTACCATAAACTACTATGTACAAAATTATTATTGGTATAAGTAAGTTTGAAAATACTTCCATGTATCTACATCCCCTTTATCTATATCTTTTTTGAAAAAATTTACACGTTATTATCGCTATTGCTGTAGATATAATGGTTGCAAATAAAGTTGTAAAGATTATTTCACTTGGATTTTGAGCTCCCATATCCATCCTTAGTTTAATTATAGTAAATGGAATTATCTGTATAGATGATATATTTATTACCATAAACATAATCATATCATTAGTTGCTGTATCTTTTTTATTGTTTAAAGTTTGAAGTTCGCTCATTGCCTTTAAACCAAATGCTGTTGCACCATTTCCAGCTCCCAGCATATTTAAAGCAATATTCATAACTATATAAGACATTGCCTTGTGACCTTTTGGAATAGAAGGAAATAATCTTCTCATTATAGGATTTAATTTCTGACCTATCTTTTCGATTAGACCTGATTCTTTTGCAATATTCATTACACCCATCCAAAGTGCCATGATACCAGCTAAGCTTATTGCAAATTCTATACCTTTTGATGTCTCACTCAATATAACTTTATTTAATTCACCCATATTTTTAGAAATCAAACTTCCTATTATTCCTATTGATACCATATAAAACCATATTTTTCCTATCCTAATCATCCTCCTCTTTAAATAATTTTATGATAGTTAGGTAATACTTTATACTTGAAAGTTGTACTATATTATGTTTTAGTATAAGTGTGGGAGTTTTTATAATTTTTAATATTTAATAATAATTAAGGAGAGAAATAATGAGAAATCTAACACTTCTTACTGATTTATATCAGCTTACTATGTTAAATGGCTATTTTGAAAAAAATATTCACGAAGACATTGTTGTATTCGATATGTTTTTTAGAAAAAACGCTTGTGATGGAGGGTATACTATAGTTTGTGGTATTGATCAGGTTGTTGAATACATAGATAATCTTCATTTTTCAGATGAAGATTTAGAGTACTTAAAAAGCTTAAATTTATTTTCTGATAAATTTCTAAAGTTTTTAAAAGAATTTAAGTTCACAGGAGATATATATGCTGTTGAAGAAGGAACTATCATGTTTCCTAATGAGCCATTGATTACTGTTAAGGCACCATTATATCAAGCTCAACTTATTGAAACAGCATTGTTGACTATAGTCAATTTTCAATCTCTTATTGCTACTAAAGCCTCTAGAGTTTGTTTTGCAGCTCAAGGAGACCCTGTATTTGAATTTGGGTTACGTCGTGCACAAGGTGCTGATGCAGGTATATATGGAGCTAGAGCTGCTGTAGTTGGTGGTTGTACTGGAACTGCAAATGTATTAGCTGGGAAAATGTTTGATATTCCTATAATTGGTACACATGCGCATAGTTGGGTACAAAAATTTGATACTGAACTTGATGCATTTCAAGCATATGCTGATGTTTATCCAGACAAATGCTTACTTCTTGTAGATACTTATGATGTATTAAACAGTGGTGTACCTAATGCAATAAAGGTGTTTAAAAATATTTCTGAAAAAGGATACAAACCTATGGGTATAAGGCTAGATTCTGGAGATTTAGCTTATTTATCTAAAGAAGCAAAAAAACAATTAGATAGTGCTGGCTTTTCAGATATTAGTATCACTGCATCTAATGACCTTGATGAATACACTATATCATCACTTAAAGCAGAAGGAGCTACTATAAATTCATGGGGAGTAGGTACAAAACTCATTACATCTTTTGATTCACCTTCTCTTGGAGGAGTTTACAAATTAGCTGCATCTTGTGAAAATGGAACTCTTGAACCTAAGATAAAGATTTCTGAAAATCCAGAAAAAATAAATAATCCTGGTTACAAGAAAGTTATAAGAATATATAACGAAGACAATAAAGCAGAGGCAGATTTAATTATGTTACATGATGAAGTTATAGATGAATCTAAACCTTTAGAAATCTTCCATCCTACATATACATGGAAAACGAAGACATTTACAAAATATAAAGTTAAAGAGCTTCTTAAACCACTGTATATAAAAGGAATATGCAAATATAATAAAAAACCTGTTCTTGAAATAAAAAATCATGTACAATATGAATTAAGTACTATCTGGGAACAATACAAAAGACTTTCAAAACCACACATTTATAAGGTTGATTTATCTAAAGATCTTTGGTATTTAAAAACAAAAATGATAGATTCTAAAAAAGTTTTATAGCATTAATTATTTTTATTTAAGGGGGACTGTTTATTTATGGATGTTACAGATTATAGAATCATAGAAATTTTACAGGATGATGGGAGAATTTCTATGAAGGACTTAGGAAAAATAGTTGGTTTAACTTCTCCTGCAGTTTCAGAAAGAGTCAAAAGATTAGAAGAATCTGGTGTTATAGAAGGATATAAAGCTATTGTTAACCCAGATTCATTAGGTAGAGTTATAAAGGCGTTTATTCATATTTCTCTTCCAAGTAATGGATATACAGAATTTATCGAGTCAGCTGGAAAAGACCCTAGAATTGTAGAATGTCACCATATAACAGGTGATGATTGCTTACTTCTAAAAGTAATTGTAAAAGATATGTACGAATTAGAAAATGTGATTGATACTATAAAGAAAATTGGTTCTACTAAGACCTCTGTTATACTATCAACACCGATACAAGCAAAATCAATATTGTAATATAAGTTAAATACTAATGGTTTATTAATTAATAGACCATTAAGTATCCTTAATGAAATTCCAATTTTTGATATAAAAAAAGTTGTCTTTCATAATTTTATAACAAAGACAACTTCTTTTATGTTTTTGAAATCTACATAGTTTAAACTTTAACTAACCATTTAAAATTCAATTATATTGACTAAATTTATACATGTGTATAATTACTTTTATACAAGTAATTTGTTAGAATGTATTCCATATATGTCTTTAACACGCTCACTTCTTCGCTTTTGTCTAATAGCTTTATTGTAGAAACTATATCTGCATATCCAAGTAGTATTATTCCTATAGTATCTTCACCCATTAGATTAAATACATTAATTAATTCTTTTCTACTCAAATCATTTTTCTTATACAAAGACAAAAGTATCATGTGATGTCTTACATATTTACTTATAAGTTTATATGTTTCTGTTGATAACTCTAACTTTATCCCCATATTGTCTACTATTTGAGCACCTATTTTTTCATGATTTGTAAAATGAACTCTTCCTGTTTCATCTAAAGTCATGCTATCAGGCTTACCTATATCATGTAAAAATATTCCCAACTTTAGTGCATGTAACTTATTTATACCATCCTCAACATATTCATCTAAATAATTTAACACATGTTCTTTTAAATGTATTGGGAAAAAATCTTTATCATTTAGAACGATTTCTAATTCTCTTAATGCATTTATAGAGTGCTCAAAGCAATTAACAACATGATATTTACATTCTCCTACAGACTTCATACATTTTACTTTAGGTATTATTTTTTCCAGTTCATCCTTTTTATCCAACTCTATAAACGTTTTATGTGTATCTTTTCTCTTTAAACTTTCTATTATAATTTTTTCTATTTCCATAAAATCACCTCAGATTCAGGTTTTATAAATCCAGAACTTGTTTATAAACTACATCCTTTTTTAATTTTCTATCTTTACAAACTATTTTTATTGCATCTTTTTTGTTCATACCACTTTCAATTAGTTTTAAAACATATTCCCTATCTGTAAGAGCATCATAATCTTCTTTTTTTGACTTTTCACCATGAAAGCCTTCTACTATTAATACGAACTCTCCTCTTACTTCTTTTTCATCAAATATTTTTATAACAGTTTCTATATCTTCTCTGATTATCTCTTGATATTTTTTTGTAAGTTCTCTATTTATGGAAATTTTTCTATTTCCAAGAATCTTAAACATATCTTTTAGTGTATCCTTCAATCTATGTGGTGATTCATAGAAAATTATAGTTCTACTTTCTTCTTTTATTTCTTCTAGTTGTCCTTTTCTAACTTTTTTATCTCTATCTAAAAAGCCCTCAAAAACAAATTTATGTGTATCCATACCAGAGCCAACTAAAGCAGTTACAAATGCTGTTGCTCCTGGTAAAACCTCTATCTCTATATTATTTTGTATAGCTTGCTTTATTATCTCTTCTCCTGGGTCAGATATACCAGGCATACCTGCATCGCTTATCAAAGCTATATTTTCTCCATCAATAAGTTTATTTATTAAATAATCTCCCTTTGAATCTTTATTATGTTCATGATAACTAGTCAAAGGCTTTGAAATTTCAAAATGATTTAAAAGTTTTATACTATGTCTTGTATCTTCTGCGGCAATCAAATCTACTTCTTTTAATACTCTTAAAGTTCTGTATGTTATATCCTCTAGGTTTCCTATTGGTGTTGGACATATGTACAATTTCCCACTCATCTATAACTCTCCTATATCTTCATTATTATATATTGCTTTTAGTTCTTTTGTATAATTCCCATCTTCTCCATAAACATACAATGGGTCTAATATCTTAAGCTCTGGTCTTCCATCTTTCACAAATTGAACCAAAACCAAATTAGGTGCTTTTTTAGGTCTTGGATGCACAAATTGAATAACCTTTGGCTCTAGTTTATATCTTCTTCCTAAAGTTATTATATCCACCAATCTTGTTGGTCTGTGTATCATAAAAAACTTTCCTCTAGGCATAACTAATCTAGATGCAGCTTTAATTACATCTTCTAAATTACACTTTACTTCATGTCTTGATATAGCTTTTTTATCATTTGGGTTTTTTATTCCATCAATATGCATATATGGAGGGTTTGATGTAACTACATGATAACCATTTATATCTAAAACTTTATCTATAGATTTTATATCCTCATTTATAATCTCAACTCTTTCTTCTAGACTATTTAATTTTACAGAACGAGTTGCCATTTCATATACATCTTCTTGTATTTCTACACCAATAATTTTTTTAGCTTCACTTTTACCTGCTATCAGTATAGGTATGATACCTGTTCCTGTACCTAGGTCTACAACTTTAGCATCTTTTTTTATTTTAGTAAAATTAGCTAATAAAACTGCATCTATACCAAAACAAAATCCATTAGTATCTTGTATAAGTTTAAGACCTTTTAATTGTAAATCATCTATTCTTTCTGAATCTTTTAATTGCATATTCATAAACGCTCCTCAAATATTAATAACCTCAAGTATTATTTGCTTTAAAAAAGGTAGGAAAAGCCCTACCTTAAATTTAATCTTCTAATTTCTTCAACTCTCTTAGTGTAGCTTCATCTAATCCATCATTATCTTTGCATTTACCACCACAGCCATCACATTTTTTAGGCTCTCTAAGTATCCTTATATCTTCTCTTGTATATATCTTTACAGTTTTATCCTGAAACTCTACTTTAATTTGCTCTAATAGAGGATTTACTTCTACAACTTTTCCTTTTCCATCATCCGATTGCACTAGTGCACCTACAATAGGCATTTTTTCTATCGCCTCACTATATACATCGTGCTCATATTTTAAACAACAGAATAATCTTCCACATATTCCAGATATCTTTGTTGGGTTTAAAGATAGGCTTTGGTCTTTTGCCATTTTTATTGAAACTGGTTGAAAATCACCTAACCAAGATGAACAACAAAGTTTTCTACCACAAGGTCCTAGACCTCCTATAGATTTTGCTTCATCTCTAACACCAATTTGTCTAAGCTCTATTCTAGTCTTAAATATAGCAGCCAAATCTTTTACCAATTCTCTAAAATCTATTCTTCCTTCTGCTGTAAAGTAAAAAATCAATTTATTTCTATCAAATGTATACTCACAATCTATTAGAAACATTGTTAACTCATGTTCTTTTATTTTTTGTTGGCATAATTCAAAAGTTTCTTTTGCCTTTTCTTTATTTTCTAGATATATTTTTTTATCTTCCTCTGTGGCTATTCTTATGATTGGTTTTAGAGGGGAAACTAGTTCGCTCTCGTCCATATCTTTTGGTCCTACTACCACTTTTCCATACTCTAGACCTCTTGCAGTTTCTACAACTACATCCATATCTTGCTCTATATTAAAATCAACAGGGTCAAAATAATATATTTTTCCTGCACTTTTAAATCTTATACCTACTATTTTTATCATTTAATCACCTCGTATATATTTAAAGACATAACTTGTATGCTTATATTAAAATTACAATTGCTCTTTATTTTACTCTTTGCATCTTCTATTATATCAATAATTTTGGACAATTGAGAATAACTAATTTTTCCACTCATATTTTGAATAAAAACTAGCTTGTCTACATTTATTAGCATATTTTTGTTCACATTTTCTTTTAACAGGATAATATCTCGAAAATAGTTTATCATAATATCCAATAAACTTATAATATTACCTCTATATTTTTCCATATTATTTGGGATGTTTAGAATCTCTACTATGTTTTTATCTAACATTACTTGAATATACTGTTGTATATCGTCCCTCATCACTGAAAATTCAGCAGACTGAGATAGACTCAAAGCATTCTCAACACTTCCTCTTGAGAAAGTAGCTAATAGTTGGGCTCTTTCTTCCTCTATACCTGTATCTATTAAATATTTTTTTAAATCTTCCATTGGTATAGGTGAGAACTTTATTATATCACATCTAGATTTTATAGTTTCTAGTAAAGATTCTTTGTTATTTGTAACTAAGATTATTATAGCATAATCTGGAGGTTCCTCTAGTGTCTTTAAAAGTGCATTTTGGGCTTCTACAGTCATTTTCTCAGCATTGTTAATTATATATATTTTATAGTCCTTATGAGGTCTTATTACTATGTCTGATTGCATATTTCTGATTTGGGCTATTTTTATGCTATTTCCATCTGGCTTTATGAGTATGTAATCTGGACTATTTTCTAGATTTACATAATCAAGCAACAACTTAGACAACTCATCAGCAAACTTCTTTTTTCCTATTCCATCTATACCCTCAAACATATACGCATTATTAAGTTTATTTTTCTTTATAGAATTTGTTAAGTATTTCTTTGCAAAATTTTGACCTATAATATTTTCAAAATACATATTTATCTCTCCATAGATTTTATTGAATCAAGAACTATTTCATAAACTTCATTATGTATACTTTCAATACTTCTTAATTCGTTACCTGAAACACAATTTATTTTTTTCCAATCATATTTATCTGCTATATATAAAGCATTATTGTAAGATTTCTTCAAATATTCTATATCACTTTCATGAATATCTTTTTCTTCTTCTCCTGTAATCTTGTTTTTTCTATTTTCCATGAGTTTCTCACTAAACTCAATAGGAACATCTAGAAATACAACACAATCAGGTTGTGGTATCTTAAATAAATTAAATTCATAATCAGCTAGCCAGTTTAAATATGCTTCTCTATCAGAAACATCCATTTTAGAAGCTTGGTGTACCATATTAGAGGTTGTATATCTATCTGCAATAATTATTCCACCTTCATTGTAAAACTCCTCCCAATCGGTTTTAAATGAAGCATATCTATCTGCAGTAAAAAAAGTTGATGCTATATATGGGTCTACATCTGATGCATTTTTACCAAAATCTCCTTTTAAATACATTTTTACTAAAGCAGATGATGGAGACTCATAATTTGGATATTCTACCTTTTTAATCATATAGCCTTCTTTTTTTAGTCTTTCATATAATCTTTTTGTCTGAGTTGCCTTTCCACTTGCATCTGAACCACTTTCTATAATTATTAACTTACCTTTCATTTTCATATCCTCCATACAAACACTTTTTACTTTTTAATATAATTTTTATTTAGACAACTTTATATAAATATTCTATATATTACTCATTACAACTATAAGTTTTTTACTTCATATTATAATTTTAAACTTTGTATTATAAACTTAAATATTTTCTAAATCTATTACTTCTATAAAATTTAAATCTACATCTTTTAGTCCACTTACAACCATCCCTTTAGAATTACAGAATATTAAATAATCTATCATTTCTTTGCTTATAATTTCACCAGGAGATATTATGCTTATCCCAGGTGGATATGGCACTATACATTCACCACAGACTTTACCTATGCTGTCATATATTTTAACACTTTTTTTAGTTTTATAAAATGCTTCTCTAGGTGTTAATATTTTCTTTGGAATAATAGTGGGATATTCTTTATTTTCTAACTTTGTAAATCTAAAGTCTTCTTTTACAATATTGTTCAATGCTGTTTCTAAACTATTGAAATCCTTAGTACTATTTCCTATTGTACATATTAAAAGGACTCCATAATAATTAGATAATTCTACCTGTATGTTGTATTTATTTCTTAAAATATTTTCTAATTCATAACCTGTTAGACCTATATTTTTAGAAGATATAAATATCTTTGTTTTATCATTCGTATCATATATCTCAATATTTTCATTAATATTGTTTTTAAAAACTCTAATTTTATTTAAAAGCTCTTTCATTAGTTCTTGTCCCTTATTTTCATATATATCTACCGCTAACTCCAAAGAAGATAACAATATATATGAAGGACTTGAGGATTCTGTGATTCTCAACAGATTTAAGAGTCTATCTATGTCAATTCGATTTCCTTTTATATGTATCATTGATGATTGAGTAAATGATGGGAGTGTTTTATGAGTACTTTGTACAACTATATCTGCACCCTGCTCAAGAGCTGTTTTAGGAAGTCTATCACTAAGACCTAAATGAGCACCATGTGCTTCATCTATTATCACTACCATTTTTTTATCATGCGCATAATTACAAATACATTCTAAATCATATGTCATTCCATAATATGTAGGATATGTAAGAAGCACTGCTTTTGCATCTAAGTTTTTATCTATTACATCAATCGCATTACTTATGGATATTCCCTTTAAGACATTCGTATCTTCACTTATCTCACAAGAAACATACTCTATATCTATATCTCCCAAAATGCATGCATTTATAACAGATTGATGACAATCTCTATTTACAATTATTTTACTCTTAGGAGCGCACACTGACATTATCGCAGACTGTATTCCACAACTACTCCCATTAACTAGATAACATGTATAATCGCTTTTAAATACTCTTGATGCTTTCTTCTGAGAACTCTTTATAATCCCTTCTGGCGAATGTAAGTTATCAGTTCCTAATATTTCAGTAGTATCCATTTTATACAAATTTTCTAATACATTTCTATATCCCAATTTCTCATAAATTCTGCCTTTTTTATGACCAGGCATATGAAAAGATATTACTTCATCATTTAAAATATTACTTAATTCATTAATTATAAACATATATTAATAATACTCCTTTTTTTCACATAGTACTTCTTTCTTGTATAAAACATCTTTTTAAAAACTTCAATTCTTATCTATTTTACCATTAAAAAAGATACAAATTAAGATTTTTATAAAATTAAATACCTCATCCTAAATATTTAGAATGAGGTATTTAATATAAAAGTACAAATTAAATTATTCTCTATCATCAGACATTAAGCTTGGTATTAAGTATAATCCAGCTAAACCTACAATGAAGTATATTATTCTACTTACCATTTCATATGTTCCGCCAAAGATACTACCTATTAAATCTGTACCTAGGATACCAATTCCTCCCCAGTTAAGAGCACCGATTATAGCTAAAATTAAAGCAACTTTTTTCATTTCTATCACTCCTCAAGAATTAAATTTTTATAATAGTCCATAATTCCTGTGTTTAGTTTCCCCGAAATAAAAAAAGAAATACATATTTTTTGTCTTTTTTTACAAAAAATAAAAAAATTACGTGGCTACGTCCTACTCTCCCAGGCAGTTTCCCACCAAGTACCATCAGCGCTAGAGAGCTTAACTTCTGTGTTCG
>NZ_JRHN01000055.1 GCF_001299635.1 Clostridioides difficile
TTTAATTTTCAAAGTTCATTTTTCATGTTTGCCCTTTTCTTAAGGACAAGTAATACTATATCATCTTAAAAATGTTTCGTCAACACTTTTTCAATATTTTTTTATTTTTTATTTCTAAAAAGGTTATAACTCTTTGTTTTTTTAATAAATTCAATTAAAACTAATAGATATAACCCTTGATATTACAAGCAATACCTGCATATATAGTTTTACCTATTTTGCAATTTTATTTTCATAAGAATATGAATTAGCTCTGACTCTATCTGCCCAAACATTTATGCTCTTAACTTTATTAACCTTAGTTGTACTTTCAAAGATATCCATTGCATCTTTACAAAAATATACCATAACATCAAGAACTAAAAATCCAACACAGAATAAACATAAAAAATCAATTACTTGAAACATCAGACATTCCCCCAATAATTTTTTATATATAGTATTCTCAGAAAATATTCCTTTTACCTTCTCAAAAATTATTCTAAATATTTTCATAATAAATTACTTTCAATCATATTTTCTAAATATAAAGTCTCAATCAACAAAAATTAATATCATTTTTTAATGTTTGTTGGTAATTTATAAATTAAATATCTAAAAAGTAATTTGTCACATATAAAAAGCATTCTACAGTGACACTTTAAATAAAATAAAGCTATTTATTGCTAATTTAACAGCTATACTTAATTTAAAACTTAGTAGAATGCTTATATTTTTTAGTTCTCTTCTTCTTTATTTGGATTATTATCAATAGGTTTCATAGTAGGGAATAATAATACATCTCTTATAGATGGAGAGTTAGTTAATAACATAATTACTCTATCTATACCTATTCCTAATCCTCCTGTAGGAGGTAAGCCTACCTCTAATGCTTTTAAGAAGTCTTCATCCATTTCAAAGGCTTCATCATCACCTAATTCTCTTTTTCTCAATTGGTCCATGAATCTTCCTTTTTGGTCAATTGGGTCATTAAGTTCAGAAAACGCATTAGCTAATTCCCATTTATTAGCAAATGCTTCAAATCTATCAGTTCTTCTTGGGTCTTCATTATTTCTTTTAGATAATGGAGATACTTCAACTGGATGATGAGTTATAAATGTTGGTTGGATTAATTTATCTTCTCCAAACTCTTCAAAGAAAGCATTTATTACTTCTCCTCTTCTCATTCCAGGTTTTATTTCTATACCTTTTTCTTTAGCAACTTCTAACGCTTCTTCGTCTGTATCTATAGTAGAAAAATCTACCCCAGAATACTCTTTAACACACTCTTCCATGCTCATTCTTTTCCAAGGAGGTGTAAAGTTTATTTCTGTTCCTTGATAGTTAATTATCATACTTCCTGTAGCAACTTCTGCCATATGTGCGATAACATTTTCTGTTATTTCCATCATATCAGTATAATCAGCATATGCTTGATATAGTTCTATTGCAGTATATTCAGGATTGTGTTTTAAATCCATACCTTCATTTCTAAACATTCTTCCCATTTCATAAACTTTATCAAATCCACCAACAATAAGTCTCTTTAAGTATAATTCATTAGCTATTCTTAAATACATTGGTATATGTAAAGTATTATGGTTAGTTATAAATGGTCTAGCATTTGCTCCACCTGCTATAGTATTTAATATTGGAGTCTCAACCTCTAAAAATCCTCTATCATCTAAGTATGTTCTCAATGCTTTTAACGCTTTTGTTCTAGTTAAAAAAGCATTTTTTACTTCTGGATTTACTATTAAGTCAACATATCTTTGTCTATATCTTAATTCTTGGTCTTTTAATCCATGATATTTTTCTGGTAGTACTTGTAAAGATTTACATAGTAATACTACAGATTTAGCCTTTACAGATATCTCACCCTTTTTAGTTTTAAATATTTCCCCTTCAATTCCAACTATATCTCCAATATCATATGTTGAAAATACACTATACTCTTCTTCCCCTATAGCATCTAATCTTACATAAGATTGAATTCTTCCTTCTTGGTCTTGAATATCTATAAAACCAGCCTTACCTTGTATTCTCTTACTCATTATACGTCCTGCTATTTTTGTAGTTTTACCTTCAAGAGAATCAAAGTTATCTTTTATCTCAGTAGAATAATGAGTTCTATCATATCTACTTTCTTTAAAAGGGTCTCTATCTGATTCTTGTAATTTTTTTAGTTTATCTCTTCTTACTTGAAGTACTTCACTAAGGTCTTCCTGAATTTGTGCTTCTTCATTGCTTTGTTGATTATTTTTCATTTTTTTCCTCCAGATTATCTTCTTATTTCTAATATTTCAAACTTAGCAACTCCATCAGGAACTTGCACTTCTACAATCTCTTTTACAGCTCTACCTAAAAGTGCTTTTCCTACAGGAGACTCGTTTGATATTTTACCATCATATGGGTCTGCTTCTGTCGAACCAACTATAGTATATTCAACATCTTCATCAAATTCTAAATCCTTAACTTTAACTATTGATCCTATTGTGACAACATTAAGGTCTATTTTGCTTTCATCTATGATAACAGCCTTTCTAACCATATTTTCTAATTTTAGAATTCTTTCTTCAACTTGTGCTTGTTCCTTTTTAGCTTCATCATACTCAGCATTTTCAGATAAATCACCAAAAGATATAGCAACCTTGATTCTCTCTGCAACTTCTTTTCTCTTTACAACCTTTAAGTTTTCTAATTCTTCTTCTAATTTATCATATCCCTCTTGTGTCAATAAAAACTCTTTATTTTCTTCCATTATAAATACAACTCCTTCACAGATTTCTTAGGAATTTTCCTAATTATATTTTAAAAATTTTATAATCTTTTTTTAATTTATGCGCTATATTATAAGTCACTATTATTTTTATGTCAAGGAGTCTTCCATATAGTACTCCAATTTGGACACAACTTCTTGATAGTCTTCTATTTTGTTAATTTCATCCCTTAATCTTGCAGAATTCCTAAGTCCTTTTAAATACCAAGCGATGTGTTTCCTCATTTCTCTTACAGCTACATACTCTCCATGCTCTTCTACTGCAAGTTTTAAATGCTTAATGGCAGTACTTATTTTTTCGTTAAGAGTTGGCTCTGGCAAAATCTCACCTGTATTCATATAATGGTTTATTCTTTTGAATATCCATGGGTTACCTTGAGCACCCCTACCTATCATTATAGCATCACAACCAGTTTTGTCTAACATATTTATTGAATCTTCTATTGTAAATACATCACCATTTCCTATAACAGGTATGTTTAAATTTTTCTTAATTTCTGCGATTATATTCCAATCTGCTTTACCTGTATAAAACTGTTCTCTAGTCCTTCCATGTATTGCTAGAGCACTTATTCCACAAGCTTCTGCTATCTTTGCTATTTCAACAGCATTTACACTATTATCATCCCACCCTTTCCTTATCTTTAAAGTTACTGGCTTTTTTGAATTCTTCACCACTGCCTTTAATACCTTCTCAGCGAGCTTAGGATTTTTCATAAGTGCTGACCCATCTCCATTTTTAACTACTTTTGGAGCTGGACATCCCATATTTATATCGAGAATCTCATTTGAATAATCATTCATTATCTCTGCTGCTCTTCCCATAAAACCTGGCTCTGAACCAAATATCTGAACAGCTACTGGATGTTCTTCCTCTTCTATCTTAAGCATTTTTTTAGTATTTTCATCATCATAGCAAAGTGCCTTACCATTTATCATTTCTGTATATAAAAGTCCACAACCTTGTTCTTTACAAATTAATCTAAATGGTAGGTCTGTTACTCCTGCCATAGGTGATAGAAAAACTTTATTTTTCAATTCTAAATTTCCTATTTTCATTGCTTTTCTCCTATTTTTTTCCTTTATTTTACGATTTGATTTTAAAGTTCATATTTCCTCATTATAATATACCATATAAAGCTATGAAACTATCATAAAAAGGGAATTGGATATATAACCCAATTCCCTGTATATTAATTATTCTTGGTTTTTTTCATATATTATTCTTAATCCTTCTAGTGTTAAAAAACCATCTACATAATCTATACTTTTTGTCTCTGAAGCAATCAGTTTAGCTAATCCACCTGTAGCTATAACTTTAACATCATCACAATTTAATTCTTTCTTCATCATGCTTATTATTTTATCCACTAAACCAACATATCCATAAATTATTCCAGATTGCATAGCTGATACAGTACTCTTACAAATAGTCATACCTGGTTTAGTTAATTCTACTCTAGGTAATTTAGATGCACTTTGAAATAATGCCTCACTAGATATTTTTATTCCTGGCGCTATTGTTCCACCTAGATATTCACCTTTTTCAGAGATAGCGCAAAATGTAGTTGCTGTTCCAAAGTCAACAAGTATACTTGGTGCTCCATACTTTTCTATTCCTGCTACAGCATTAACTATTCTGTCTGCTCCGACTTGCTTTGGATTATCATATTTTATATTTAGACCTGTTTTTATGCCTGGACCTACTATTAATGGATGTTTTTTACAGTATTTTATACAAAAGTTTTCAAGAGAATGCATAACATTTGGTACTACAGATGATATTATCACATCATTAATAGAATTTATATCCACATTATCATACTCAAATAAGCTACTTATTAGGATTCCATATTCATCAGATGTTTTTTCTCTATCTGTTTTAATTCTCCAATAATTAACTAATTTATCACCTTTATATATACCTAAAACCATATTAGTATTTCCAACATCAAATACTAGAAGCATATGTCATTAACCTTCTTTCTATTTTTTGCTTTTCTTAAGTACAGTGGCAACGGCAGCTACTACTAAAGCTCCTACTATTGCTTCTGGTACTCCATTTGCTGCGGCAAGAGCCATTATTACTTTTCCTGCTGAACCACTTTGACCCATTGCATGAAGATATTTGTCAGCATATAAGACATATATCATTCCTAAAACTCCAGCTGTATTTAACAAGGAACCTATCGCTCCTGTAATTAAACCTGATATGTATACCTTATTTGTAGCCTTAATTATTAATTGATATACATAATAAGCCAATATACCTATCATAACTCTTGGTAATATTGAAACTAACGGATTTATAAAAACAAAGGATGTTATGGTTGGATTTATTATAGCATTTAAGAGACTTGATACTCCAAATATAAACCCTATTGCACCCCCAACTATTGGCCCCTCTATAATAGCCCCAATAATAACTGGTATATGCATTATAGTTGCTTTTGTAGGTCCAACTGGAATAAATCCCAATGGAGTCATAGATAGCATAATAGAAATAGCTGATAGTACTCCTATTATAGTCATTTTTCTTACATTTACTTTTCTTACTGATGCACTTGTGTTCATCATAAAAAATACACCTCCGTTCCAGCTCATAACGATGCCGGACTACTTAATTTTTTTGTTTTTCGGTCTTTTTTCTTATATTTCTGAGTCAAGCTACCATTCTAGGATGCCCGCTCTAACAAGAATAATTTTATCAAGACGAATTACTATTGTCAACAATTTGACAAGAAAAATATGCTAATTTCATCATATTTCTCGTTTTTTTACTATATCTTTATACGCTATTATATTTTTTACACTATCTGCTTTTTTCACCGCATTTATTATACTTTTTTCTACTGCTTCTACAGCTAATGAACCTAATAATGTTATATCTGTTTCTATTTTTCCTGTTGATATTGTGAATATTGTATCTCCATCATGAGGTGTGTGAATAGGAAAAATGGCTTTTGCATAACCATCATGCCCCATTTGAGATATCTTTTTACATTCAGCTTTAGTTAACTTAGCATTTGTTGCAATTACTCCAATTGTAGTATTATCTATACTAAATCCACCTTTACTTTCACCTTGTTTCATTAGCTTATATGTATCAATAGTCTCTGTCTTTTTATCATTTAAAGCCCCTGCTATAACCTTACCATTTTCATAAACATCTCCAAGAGCATTTACAGCAACCAATGCAGATACAATTAGACCATTATCCAATTTTATGGAATAACTACCTATACCACCTTTCATGGCATACTCCTGGCCTCTTATCTTTCCAACAGTGGCTCCACATCCTGCTCCATAATTTCCTTGATTTAAAATATCCTTGCTTGCGACTTCACAAGCTCTATAACCCATTTGTAAATCTGGTCTACACTTAAAATCTCCTGCTCCCAAATCAAATAACACTGCTCCAACAACTATAGGTACTTTTCCTACACCTACATCAAATCCAATTCCTTTTTCCTCTAAGTATCTACTTACACCACAAGTAGATTCAAGACCATATGCAGAGCCACCAGCCAAAACTACTGCATGAACTTTTTGAACCATATTCACAGGGTCCAATAAATCGGTTTCTCTAGTTCCTGGAGCAGAACCTCTTACATCAACACCACAAGTAGCTCCTTCTTCACATATTACTACTGTACATCCAGTAAGACCATCTCTATCCTCCACTTGCCCAACCTTTAGACCTTCTACATCCAAAATACTATTATACATATCCCTTCTCTCCTCTTATAGAAACTTCACCTGAAATGATTTCTTTTACATTTCCATCACTGCTTTGAACTAACAAATTTCCATCCTCATTTATGTCCATACATTTCACTAATTCCTTATCATTACCTTTTAATACATATATATTTTTATCTATAATTGCAGAATAATCTCTACACATTTTTAAAGTTTTTTCTCTAGAGTTATTTACAATATAATCTAAATACAATTTTTCAAATTCAGTCAATACATTTCTAACAATATCTACTCTAGATAATTTATATCCTTCTTTATATAGTGATGTAGCTTTCTCAGCTATTTCTGGTTCAAAATCCATTGTCTTAACATTTATTCCAATTCCAAGAACAACATAGTTTGTTCTTTCAATCTCAGCAGATAACTCTGTTAATATACCACATATTTTTTTACCATTTAAAATAACATCATTTGGCCATTTTATTAGAGTATTTGCTCCTAAATTATTTAAGGCCTTTGTTACACTTGCCCCTGCTATTAAAGTTATAAATGGTGCTTTAAATGGTTCCATATCTGGTTTCAAAATAATGCTCATCCAGACTCCTTCATGAGGTTTAGAATCCCAGTTTCTTCCCAATCGACCTTTTCCCATATCCTGATGTTCACTTAAAATCACAGTTCCATCTATATTATTTGTAGCTATTCTTTTTGCATATTCATTAGTTGAATCTATAGTTTCAAGATGTATGACATTCTTTCCAATAAACTCTGTATTTAATTTATAGTAAATATTCTGGGGACTTAATAAATCAGTTGGGTTTTCTGATAATCTATATCCTTTCTTATTTACAGACTCTATATTATATCCTTCTTCTTTTAGAGCCTTCATATGTTTCCATATAGCTGCACGTGATACTCCTAATTGTTTTGATAATTCTTCCCCTGAAATAAATTCAGATTTATTATTTAATATAATTTCTATTATCTTATCTCGCATATTTCACCTCTAATATGACATGATTTCATGACTTATTTTCTTCTAATAAATAATTATACATTATTCATAGACTTTTAATACTATTAATTTTAAATTTCCTTTTCAATATATTATCATAATCAGATTTATATTTTATGTAGATATTTTACTTAAACCTTTGTAAAATAATAAAAAAACTGAAAGTATCAATCAAATTAACACCTGCAAATATACTCTGCTCAGTAATTTAATATTATACTTTCAGTTTTAGTATTTAATCCATAACAGATAATAATTTTAAAATGACCAATATTTTAAAATTATTTATCTTCATCAGATTTATTATCTAAATTTTTATTTATATCAATAACATTGTTTCTTTCTTCATCTTTTTCTAATTTTATAGTTAGTTGTTCTTCAACTTCTTTAGGCGAATTTTCCTCTGTAATTGCATTTTCAATATCATTTAGTGGTAATTCTTTATTGAACGCTTTTACAAATTGTTCTGCATCTAAAGTTTCATATATAAGTAAGGCTTGTGCCACATACTCTAATCTATCCATATTTTCTTGTAGTATACTTCTTGTCTTATCGTATGCACCATCAACTATACGTTTTGTTTCTTGGTCTATCTCAAAGGCAACTTCTTCAGAATAATTTCTCTTACTTGAAAAACTATTACCTAAGAACACTTCATCATCACTATCAAATGACATTGGACCAAGCTTAGAACTCATCCCATATTTTGTTACCATACTTCTTGCAGTAGCTGTAACTCTTTCTAAGTCATTTGAAGCACCTGTAGATACATCTTTAAGTACTAACTCTTCTGCTACTCTACCTCCAAGTAAAACTACAATATTTTCTTTCATTTCATTTTTTGTAGCATAGAATTTATCTTCAACAGGAAGCTGCATTGTAAATCCTCCAGCTCTTCCTCTTGGTACTATTGTAACTTGATGAACAGGACTTACCTCCTCAAGTACATGAGCACAAACTGCATGCCCACCTTCATGATATGCTGTAAGTCTTCTTTCTTTTTCACTTATTACTTTTGATTTTTTAGCCACACCTGCTATAACCTTAGTTATAGCTTCTTCTATAGTTTCCATCTTAATTTTCTTTTCTCTTTTTCTAGCTGTCAATATTGCAGCTTCATTCATTAAGTTCTCTATATCTGCAGGAGTAAATCCTGGTGTTCTCCTAGCTAATACATCCATTTTAACATCATCACTTAGTGGCTTATTTCTTGAATGAACTTTAAATATAGCCTCTCTTCCTTTTACATCTGGTGTACCAACAACAACTTGTCTGTCAAATCTTCCTGGTCTAAGTAATGCTGGGTCAAGTATATCTGGTCTATTTGTAGCAGCCATGATTATTATACCTTGGTTTACTCCAAATCCATCCATTTCAACTAGAAGCTGATTAAGAGTCTGCTCTCTTTCATCATGACCTCCACCAAGACCTGCACCTCTTTTTCTACCAACTGCATCAATCTCGTCTATAAATATTATGGCTGGAGCACTTTTCTTAGCTTGTTCAAATAAATCTCTTACTCTTGAAGCACCAACCCCAACAAACATCTCAACGAAATCAGAACCACTTATACTAAAGAATGGAACTCCTGCTTCCCCTGCGACAGCCCTAGATAGATATGTTTTACCAGTTCCAGGAGGACCTACCATAAGCATACCTTTTGGTATTCTTGCACCCAATTCAATATATTTCTTAGGATTCTTTAAGAAGTCTACTACTTCCTGTAAATCTTCTTTTTCTTCATCTAATCCAGCCACATCCTTAAATGTAACTCTAGTTTTTTCATCATCTTTATGGACCTTAGCCTTTGATTTACCAAAGCTCATAACCTTTCCGCCTCCACCTTGAGACTGATTCATAAATACGAACCAAAGAATTACCATAAAGAATATTAACAGTAATGTAGGCAACATTTCGACAAACCAAGGTGTAGATGGCTTAGCTTCACCACCAAAAGTTAGTTTCCCAGCTTTGGCTTGGTCTAACACCTCATCTGCAAGTTTATTTCCCATTACTTCTGTTGGAACATATGACTTAAACTTTGTATTTGTATCTTTTATAGTACCTTCTACTGAAGTTTGATTTACAAAGTATAATCTTGATATATTCTCATCGGTTAATTCTCTATATACTTCAGAGAATTTTAAATCTTTTATTTTTTCTGTAGGCTTACCTGAGAATTGAACTATACCCACTATAATTATAAAAACAAGTAGATAAAAACCTGCCCCTTTTAGCAACTTATTCAATATAGAAGCCCTCCTTTCATACATTGCTTTGCTCTATAATTTGTTAAAATTAATTTTTAATACTTCTTTTGTGTTCTCATCAATTTTATAATTCTCACTGATTTTATAATCTCCAACACATATTATCCCTTCACTATCTGCGACTATAGGAATTTTGCATCTTTCTTCTCTTGGGATTTTTAAATCTATGAATAAATCCTTCACTTTTTTACTTCCCATAGCAAGTTTTATCTTATCACCTTGCCTTCTGCTCCTTATTACTATACCCCCTTTTACCTTATTAAAATCAAACCCTTTAGATGAATTGTCTAATTTCATACTCTTATACCTATCTATACTCATTACTTGGGTCTCAATAATTTGTTTTGATTCTTTTATTTTAATAAACCCATTACTAGGTACATTGTAATAAAATTCAATCTCCTCATTAACAATTTCCTCATTGGTTAATATTATACTGTCTTTTTTTCTATAAACAAATATATTTCTTGGAAGAGTTAACATTTTATTTACTTTTGAATTATCCTCTAAAGACATTATATCTTCTATATGTCTTTGGTCAACAAAATTAGTATCTCCTAGTATATGTTTTATAGAATTTCTAAGAACCCTAACTTTGATAGCATCATGTAAGCAAATAAAATCGTCTAAATTTATCTCTACAAAGCCCTTTTCTTTTACACTTGAAACTTCTATAAATTTAGCCTCTGCCTCTTTCTCAATATAATCGTTATCAATTTTTAAACTATTGCTCATCCTCACTATAGATTCTATTACATTTGAATTAAAATTATCCTTCATATATGGTAAAAGGTCTAACCTTATCTTATTTCTAGTGTATATATTCTCTAAATTTGTTTTATCTATTCTAGGATTTAAATTATAAGCTTCACAATAATCCTCTATATCACTTCTTTCCACATCTAATATTGGTCTAATTATACAATTATCTCTAATATAATCAATTCCTTTTAAACCTGTTAGACCTGTTCCTCTCATGATACGCATCATAACAGTTTCAGCTTGGTCATTAAGATTATGACCTATGGCTATCTTATTAGCTTTAATCTTATCCTTAATTTCAAAAAACATTTCATATCTTAATTTCCTTGCTCCTTCTTCTAATGACACTCCCTCATTTTCACAATATTTTGGTACATTAATAGACTTTACAAAGAATACAATTCCCATTTCCTCACAAAGTTTAGATACATATAATGCATCTTTTTGAGCTTCTATCCCTCTTATCTGATGATTTAAATGTGCTGCATATATTTCTATATTAAAATCTTGTTTTAATCTATTTAGTACATGCAATAAACAAACCGAATCAGGCCCTCCAGAAAGACCTAAAACTATTTTATCGCCTTTTTGTATTAAATTATGTTTATTTATAGTACCTAGTACCTTATCAAATATCATATTTATCCCTCTTACACTTAGTTTTATTCACTTTTAAGTATACTTTCTATAAAAAAACGCTAAACCCTTGTATCAATTTTAAGAAATTAAAGTTTAATATAAATATAATAATACCAAATAAATTAAATAAAAGGTAGTTTTTTCACTACCTTTATAAAATTTCTAGAAAATAGCTATAGTTATTATTTAATACCTATGTATATATCTATTTTATTCCTACCTAAAAATAAATCTTGTATCTTTATATTATAGTCTATTTTCAATTTTATGTGTTCCCCTTCTTGTATATTTATATCCAATTCCCTTGTATTAATATCAATTAATAAAGTACCTTGTGGGGTCACATATTTTGTAGTGCTATTTTCTCCACACTTAAACAACATTGTTGAGTTAATAGCACCAAATTTTTTGATACTAACTTTATCTTTAAGTATCTTTATAGTATTAGTTATCTCTATATTTTCTTCTTTTTCTTTGTAAATAACATATATTCCATCATTTTTATAAAAAATTTTACCAAAGGTAGTCATCTCTATGGTGTCCATATTTCCTTTTTCATCATATTGTCTAGTATTTATACTTATTTTTACACTCAACGATTTTCCCTCCATAGATTCTTCATATACGCTAATATTTTTGTATTTCTACTTTTTGAATCTTATCAATCTTTTTCTTTAAGAATTCTCTTGCTATATCCGAAAACTTTTCATGTATGTCTGATACATAATATTGATATGCTCCATGAACTTCTTTGTTATTTATCATATTTTGTACCTCTAAAATCGTCTTTAAATCTTTAGCAGTCTCTTTAGCTGGGTTAACCAGTTTTATATGTTCTCCAACTTCTTCGCCTATTGTTCTCTTCAAAATAGGGTAATGAGTACATCCTAATACCAAAGAGTCTATATTCTTTTCTTTTAATTCTTGTAAATATATCTTTGCTGTTAATTTAGCTACTTCTGTATTTGCCCATCCTTCTTCAACAATAGGTACAAATAAAGGGCATGCTTTGTTAACAATTTCTATGCTTTCATCTATTTTAGATATTTCTAAATTATATGCTTTTGAACTTATAGTTCCCTCAGTTCCTATTATTCCTACAATTTTGTTTTTTGTAGAACTTACAGCAGTTCTAGCTCCTGCTTCTATAACACCAATTATAGGTATATCATATTTTTCTTGGGCTTCTTTTAAACTCCTTGCAGTAGCAGTATTACATGCTATAACTATAGCTTTTACATCTTTAGTCTTTAGAAAGTTTATAGCTTGAAAAGTATATTTAATTATGGTTTCTTTAGATCTTGAACCATATGGTATTCTGGCAGTATCTCCAAAGTATATTATATCCTCATTTGGTAATATTTTCATTATCTCTTTTAGAACTGTTAATCCACCTAATCCTGAATCAAAAACTCCTATTGGCTTATTACTCATCTTTATACAACACCTACTTTACATTTTTGTGTTTAACAACAACTTATTTATCGCTAAAATTTATATTTATATTCATAGTTAATATATTATTACCTAAATGATTATTATAGTTTATTTTACACAAAAAATAAAGGAGCTATCTCAAATTAGAAAATAATTTCTAGAAAAAGACAACTCCTTTCACTACTCAAAATTTATATTTATTTTGCAAACACATGATTTCCTATTCTCATATATGGACTTAGTCTATTTATCCATTTGCAAGTGGCTATTTCTGGATTCCAGAAATATACTGCTTTATTAGTTGGGTCAGTTCCATAAAGTGCATCTTGAGCTGCTTTACATGCTGAATCTGTTGGTGCCATATTTATCGAACCATCAAGCACAACTGAGAATGCATTTTTTTGATATATGACTTCTTCTATTGTGTCTGGAAATCTAGGGTCCAATATCCTATTTATTACTACAGCTGCTACAGCGACCTGTCCCTCATAGCTTTCTCCTCTAGCTTCTCCTGCAACCAACCTAGATAATAGCATCAAATCGTCATTAGATAAATTTATGACTTCCTTCTTTGCTATATTTTCTTCTTTTTTATTTATTTTATTAACTTTCTCTGCTGGTTCATATGCAAACACCTCTTCAATAGGCATAAATATACAAGTAAAAGCTAATAGTATAGCCATCAGTTTACTCCACCTGTCCATGATTAAAACCACTCCTTAAAATCTTATTTTTAGAACTTTTTCTCTAAATCTTTTACTACTTCAAGTACCTTAAACTTAATTTTTACTCTACTTGTTTTCTTTGGTGTATCTTGTTTTATCAACTTATATTCTTTATCTGTTAATACTTCTTTCAACTTATCATCTGTAGATTTATCTATCACTCCATTAGATTCATCAACAAAACATAATGGAGGAAACATGACACACCACCAATTTTTCCCTTCACCTTTTCCAATGATAATTTTTAAAGCTTTATATTCACCAGCTGGAAGAACTATATTAGAATATTGTTTAGTAGGAAAATTACTATATTGTATACCTACCTTTACACTGTAATTATATCCATTTTCAAGAATAATATTTTTACTTATTTCTTCCAAACTACTATATTCTCTTTTTATAATCGCTTCACTTTCTTCTATACTTTTTGAATTTTGAAGCTTAGGTTGTAGATATTTTATCACTTCATCTCTAACTTTTAATTTAAGTGCTTGGTCTTCATCTGTATTACTATTTGCTATAACATGAAATCTTATTAATTTATCTTTATAGTCTTTTGATATATTATCGACTTTTTTTACTTCACCATTTATTACTATTGTCATTATTGATATAACTGATATAAAACTTAATATTAATAATCCCAATCTAATCTTAACTTTTCTCACTGAAAATTCCCCCTTAAGATAAATTTATATCATCAATTATGTCCAATTTAATTTAATTTATTCATAATATTTTTTAATATTAATAAAAAAAGCTATTTTAAAATGATTATAATCATTTTAAAATAGCTTTTTTTACTTTATATTTTATAAGTCTTTATTAATCATAGCTTTATCTATCATAAACTGTTCTGCTTTTTCTATATGTTCAGTAGCATATTGCTTAGATAATTCACTATCTCCTTTAATTATAGCATCAAGTAAATATCTATGTTCTTCAACGATATTGTGCGATGTGTCATAATCAGACATGTAAGTAACTCTAAACCTATATACTTGTTCCCATAGTGAGTTTATCAATTGGATTAATTTTTTATTGTTTGTTGCTTTAAATATACATTCATGAAATTCTACATCAAGTCTTAATAATGAATCTACATCACATTCTAAAGTGCTTTTTTTAAAGTCTTCTGATATATCTTTAAGTTTTTTGATATCTTCATCACTGATTCTTTCAGCTGCAAGATATGCTGCTAAACCTTCCAAACTCGCTCTTACTTCTAATACATCCATAATATCTTTTAATGACATATTTGCTACATAAGCACCTTTTCTAGGCAACATAACAACTAAACCTTCTAATTCAAGCTTTCTTATTGCCTCTCTTACTGGAGTTCTACTTACTCCTAATTGTTCTGCTAGTTGTACTTCCATTAGCCTTTGACCAGGCTTTAATTTTCCTTCTAAGATTGCTTCTCTTAAATTCTCAAAAACTACATCTCTCAATGGCTTGTAATTATCCAAGTTCAGTTTAGTTAAATTCTCCACAAATTTCAACCCCTTTTTGACTGCTATTAACAACATATACCTGTTTATATTTTTTTAATAATTCTTTTTTTCCAATTAGAGCATCTTCTTTACTTTCAAATAGTCCAAAAACTGTAGGACCACTTCCACTCATCATAGAACCTAAAGCATTATTTTTCATCATGACTTGCTTTATATTATCTATTTCTTTATGTTTACTTATAGTAACATTTTCAAGAACATTTACCATATTTTCTGATAAAGCTTTTATGTCTTCAGACTTTAAACACTCTATCAAATATTTATTATTTGGTCTTTTTTTAATATTATTCAAATCTAAACCTTGATAAACTTCCTTAGTAGAAACAAATAAATCTGGTTTGCATATCAATATATTTATATCACATGGCAAACCTTTGATATTAGTTAGCTCTTCTCCAACTCCTTGAGCTAAAGCAGGTTGTCCTGATATACAAAATGGAACATCTGCTCCTAAATTAAATCCTATGTCTTTTAATTCATCTTCAGATAATTCAAGCTTCCATAATTGATTTAGACCTACTAATACCGCAGCTGCATTAGAACTTCCTCCAGCCATTCCTGCTGCTACAGGGATATTTTTTTCTATGAATATTTCTACACCTTTTTTTATATCAAATTTATTCTTAAGTATTTTGGCGGCTTTATAAACAATATTATCTTCATCTAAAGGAATATCTAAACTAGTGCTTTTTACCTTTATTTCATCTTCATTTAATCCTTTTACTTTTACTATATCGTATAAATCTATCGTTTGCATTATCATTTCAACAAAATGATAACCATCTTGCCTTTTTCCTAAGACATCAATGGATAAATTTATTTTTGCCTTACTTTTTAGTTTTATAAAATCCATTCTATCCTCCTTGTTTAAAGAATAATGCATCACTAACAATAATATTATACTACAAAAAATAAAATAATAGGGTATTATAATACCCTATTATACTTAATTACTTTAAATTTTTTAATATTAATCTACTAATACGACTTTTTTTTCTAAAATAAGACACTTGCCAGGCTTAATTGGTTCATCCAGTTTTATATCATTAAGCTCTGCAATTTCATTTTCTGTTGTATTGTATTTTTTTGCGATATTCCAGAAAGTATCGCCCTCTTTACATATATATACAATTATACTAGGAGCTTTAGACAAGTCATATACACCTTGGTCTTCACCTTTGATTATAAAGTTTTCTGCCTTCTTGTCTAGTGCCTCAGTAAATCGCTTAATTTTTATAACTAAATCTATTTGATCTCTATTTAAATCAACTTCAATTTTATCAATACATGCTGTATTAAACACAGATGCTGTATCAGTTAAGTTATCCATCTCTATATCATGTTCAAATGGAATTTCTTCACTGATTTTATAAACTAATTTTAGACCCTCAACTGGAACAAATAAAATCTCAACTTTTATAATCCCTTGTATAATACTTTTATTTTCTTCAATATAACTATTTTCTATAGACATAGTTGGACAAACGCTTACAATATCTTTTATTTGTATATCATCATTATCATTTCTTATGCCTTCTCTAACCATAAATGTCTCTTCGCTATTTCTTAGAGTCTTGTTTAATTGAATAGGCTTATGATCAAATTTTATTATTTTTTGAGGAGAATATGCATCTTGCAATACC
This sequence comes from Clostridioides difficile, assembly GCF_001299635.1. Classification (GTDB taxonomy): domain Bacteria; phylum Bacillota; class Clostridia; order Peptostreptococcales; family Peptostreptococcaceae; genus Clostridioides; species Clostridioides difficile_A. Next base: position 16,466 of record NZ_JRHN01000055.1, read on the forward strand.
TCTCTTGTCACTTCATCTGTAACTTTTACTTTACAAGAAGCCATACAATCTATTTCTAGAAGACCTGTATTACTTTCACTATTTTGTTTGAAGATATGATTGAAGTCTGACATAGACAACAAGACTTCTTCAATCATGCCATCACTAACTCCAGGCACCTCTACAAATTGAGTAAACTCAATACCTACTCTATCTAACTCTACAAGTTCACCCTCATATGTACAAGCTAATGGATTTATTTCCAATACTCCACCAATGATAACCTTATTATCAGTCACTCTACTTTCTTTTACTCTAATAGATGGATTTAAACTTATTATAGACTGAATTTCTTCTGTATTTATAGTTATAGTATCTCTTATAGAACTTTCTGCTTTTTCTATTCCAACTATATCTTGGAAACAAATTTCTTTTCTATGTTTCTGTATCCCCTCTACTTGTGATACATCTTTTACTATATCTAATCTTTGCTTTTCAAATAAACTTCCTCTTATATTCATAAGAGCTCCTACTTTGATTTTTCTCTCATTCATTATAGTACAATCCATATGCTCTACTTCTGAGAATAACATGTATTCCATATCTTGAACAACATTATCTTTCTCTATAACTTCGTTTATATCTACTTTTCCATCTACATTAGAAATAGTATTTTTATCATCTGCAATATAAATTACATTATAATTAAAACTTCCTCTACAAAGTATCTTCCCATCTGCCATTTCAATTTTTTTAAGTGATATGTATCCTTCTGTCTTTACGATTTCATATACATCTAATTTTTTGTCTGGTACTACCGCCTCCGCCTCAATAAATGTTTGAAATTTCCCGAAGTCTATTCTATTGTCAATCTTTATTACATCTTTAATTAATTCCATAGTTTACCTCCTTAAGTATTATAAAAGTATCACACTATATTTATATTTAAGGAGCAAAAAAAAAATTACACCTATTTTTAATAGGTATAATTTTAACTTATCTGTAATTTATCTTGATCTCTAAAAACTTGCAATTTTACATTAGATGTTAATAAATCTGAGTAACTATAAGATACCCTAGGATATCCATTACTTTCATCATCTAATTTTATAACGAACACGCTTGGATAAACTTTTTCTAGTATACCCTCTTTTGTAATAATCTGCTTTCTTCCTTTATTAGCTTTCAACAATATTTTCTTTCCTATATGTCTCTCTAAGCTTACTCTTATCTTATCTAGAGTTTGAACAGTAGCCACAATATCACCTTCTTTAACGTTTATATGTTTACATAATATCACATATAAACATTTTTGTCAAATGTTTAAACTAATTATTTTATATATTTTTTGCAAAAATGTCAATACTATTTTTGAAGATATACAGTATAATTATTCTATTTTTTTTTAATGCAATATTGTTTTTGGCATTGCCCATCTAAATTTGCCTCTTGTTTCAGAGCCTCCAATCCCCTTAACACCTGTAATAGTCTGCTCTATAACCTCATCAATAGGCACTACTACATCGATTCTTGAACAAGCAATTTTCTCCACTACAAAAACTGGGTCTAAAGCATGTATCATTATTCTTCCAGGTGAACTTGCATAATTTGCTCCTGCACTTATTATTTTTTCATAATTTGATTGGCATGCTCCTGCAAATATAACAAGATTATCCAAATTTGGTTGCCATTTACGTGCTTCTTTTACTGTTTTCATAAAGTTCAGAGAGTTTCTATAGTTACTCATATCTTCTATATCGCCTCTTTTTATTGTCATTGCATCATGACCTGTTATTACTAGTATATCCGGATTATATTTTTCTAGCAGTGCTCTTACTTCTTTATATTGATTTTGTTCTGAAACTGCTACTCCTACAGCAGGTATTCCAAGTTGAGCATATACATCCAAACAAATTTTTAAATATTCTTTATCTCCATCTATCTGTAATACTTTTCCAGGCATTCCATATGTGTTAGGATTTAATTGAAGTTTTGGAACTGCTCTTGTCATTCTTTTCTGTCTTTCTTTAGCTTTTCTTACTGACTTATATAATAAATTTTCTACATTTTTATCTATTAATATATCTTTTATATCAGGTGCTTTTACTAACTCTAAATCATCAATATAAGCATCTGCTATTACTCTAAATGCAATTCCCTTTAGTATAGCTATTTTTTCATTATTTTCATCTACACCAAAAGAGACTATTTTAAATACTATATCTTTGTTATGTGACTTTCTAGCTACAATGTCTCCTACCTTCATAGTTAAACCTCCAATAAATTTTTATCTTAGTTTATACTATGTTCGATATAAAACTTTGTTTCCTAATGTCAAAAAAACATTTCTTATAATACTTCTTTTATCACTCTTAAAGCATTTTTATAGTATATCTTTTCTATATCATCTTCACTAAACCCTTCTTTTTTTAGAGGTTCATATAATTTATCCATCTGAGATATATCCTCAATTTCAACCTTTGAATCTATTCCATCAAAATCTGAGCCTAGAGCTACAACATCTATTCCTCCAACATTTACAATATGTTTTATATGTCTTACCATATCTTCAAGCTTACTTTCGCTTTTATCACTTAAAAACAAATGGAAAAAGTTTATACCTGTAACTCCACCTTTATTTGCCAATACTCTAATCATATCATCAGTTAGATTTCTAGAATGATTCATCATTGCTCTTGAATTAGAATGTGTAGCAATTATTGGTTTAGAAGAAATCTTAGCAATTTCATAAAATCCACCATCTGAAATATGTGAAACATCCACTAACATTCCCAATTCATTCATTTTATGTACTACTTCTCTTCCAAAATCAGTGAGACCTTTTTCTCTATACTCTACTTTATTATGAGGAAAACTTAATTCATTCACATGATTCCAACTTATTGTCATCATTCTAACCCCTAAATTGTAAAATTTCTTTAAATTCTCTATCTTACCTTCAAGTACTGCTCCCTCCTCAATAGATAAAAGTGCAGTAAGTTTTCCTTCTGATTGATTTTTCATAATCTCTTCATAATTAGTAGCTAAAGCTATTACATCACTATTTTTTTTCATTTCCTCATGAAATTTATTTGCCATGCTCATACAATAATCAAAAGGATACTTTACTTCTTCGGTATCAACAAAAAGAGCAAATGTTTGAGCTAACGAATCCCCTTTTTTCAATCTGTCTATATCAACAGAATACTTGTTAGACTTAAGTTCACTTGTTTCTACATTTTCCATTAGCTTTGCTATAGTATCACAATGTAAATCAATAAATTTCATATTTATACCCCCTGTATATTTTATATTTATATCCAAAAATAGAAATAGTTGTCCTTATAGACAACTATTGACAACTATTTTTTAATATTCTTTTTTATATTACTTAATCTTATTCCTCTTTTAAGTTGGGTATTACTCTTTTAACTTCTTCAATTTGATGCCATGTTTTATCTATATCATTTTCACTAATATATTTTTTTAAATCAGTTAAAGATGTAAAATCTTTAACTGATAAATTGTCATCATCGTCTGCAAATCTTAAAATAAACATAAGACTACCTTACTTCCCACAACATTTCTTATATTTTTTACCACTTCCACATGGGCATGAATCATTTCTTCCTATTTTTGCTTCTTTAACTACTGTTTTAGATTTTTTGTACGCTTTTATTATTTCTTTTCTTTGTTCTGCTGGTAATATTTCTTCCCAACCTTGTAAATTATATAGCCAATGAGCTTCAACAGTCACCATATTGTTATATAATTTTTCCCAATCTATTTTTATAGAAACCTCTTTATCAGCTTCTACATCTTCTAAAACTATATCTTCTTTTAGACTTTCACTGATTCCATCTATGAATCCCATGAAAAATTCATTAGTAGTTCCAAATTTTTCAGCCAATTCACTTACTTTACCTTCAACAACATCCATTTTATTGTTTAATATTTCATTGTATATTCCAGCTTCAATTTTTAAATATTCTTCCCAGAATTTTACCTCTGCTTCTTGATTTTCATGATTATCGCTTAAATTTCTCCATTCAGTATATAAACTCATACTTTTTTCCTCCTAAGTAAATCTATATTTTTATAGTTTTTATAGTATAAAATCTTTTGGTTAGATTGTAAGTTTCTTCTTTTTGATTATACCATATTCTATTTAAAGTTAACTCTTATATTATATCATAATTAAACAATTCTTTTAATACTTTTATAGCATACTCTTGGTTTATAAAGTAAGGGCTTGTGGCAATTGTTATGACTTTAGCTTTTTTAATTAAGTTTTTTATCTTATCCAGTTTGAAATCAAACGGTATGTAATCCATATCACTTGAAAATATATCCAAATCTATATCGAGAACAAACTCTGGCTCTATATCTAAATCAAATCCATATAAACTATCTATTATTATTAATTCCGAGAATATTTTATGTTGCAATGCTGGTTTTATAAAGCTTCCTACATTTAAAACCTCATTTGTATACCTAAATACATCTTCTATATTGTTTATATCTACATCGTAGTTCTCAGGTTCTCTAGTATCCTTATGTTGGTCTACATGTACTAACTTGCATCCTCTTGTAAATTCATCGTTCATCATAGATTTTAACCAAAAATAAAATGCATGATTATGATTATCAAATACATATATTTTTTTATTTCCCAGGACATATTCGACCATATTCTCCAATCCTATTGCTTTTATTTCTTCATTTTCATCTACTTCATTAAAAACTACTTTATTACCCAACTTTACATCATCTAATGTGCCACTTATAAGTTTTGGTACATATATACTCTTAATATCTCTTTTATCATATGAAAATACATTATTTCCCATTGGCTTTTCTATATAAAATCCATTGTATTCATAATTTTGCATAAGACTTAATTTCCTCCATTTTTATAATCTGTAAAACTTAAAATGCACTTATTGCAAATCATATTATCTACTATAGAAGACATCTTATACAACTAAATATAACATCTTCCCTTAATATGTATTATACAATAAGTGCAAAATTTTTTACATTCCTATAACAAAGCCATCAGCTTCAATTGGGAGATAACTAACTCTTGTATTCAATTCGACTTTTCCAAAAAATACTACCCAGTATGGCCTAAAAATACTTTCGATTTTAACTATTTCAATCTCTGGAATTCCTCCCATAAACCTATGAGTTAACCTCATAGCCATCTTATTTGCCTTTGCTCTTACTCTTCTTTCATCTTTATCACTATATTGTACAATATTACAATCTACGTTTTTAACCATTTCACACACTGGCAACTCTTGCACTATACTACCAGCACCAGTAGAACCATTCACCAAAATTTTCAATTCATTTATATTATTAGAATGCTTTTTCTTCATAAAAATAGATTTATTTTTATGAATTTTAAGCGTAACAATTTTAAACTCTATATAGTGAAGTCTAACTTCATGAGTATCCTTATTCTTTAATATCAATTTGCTAATTAAAGAGTTTTTTCCACTTTTAGCTATATCTATAGCTTTATCTTTTGTAATTTTTATAGGTAACGCTCTTATATCCATAAAATCATTCTCTTTCTTATTTTTTTCTTGTCATTTTTAGAACTCTATATATGTAATCAAAAAATATTATAACTACAACTGTCATAACTCCATATGGAATTATCTTGCCAACTATAATATCATTTCTAGTCACTATACCATAAAATATAAATCCTGTTATTAAAAAGTACAATAATACTAGAAAACCATCTATCCCAAACCATTTTATTTCTAAATCTTTTTTTACCTTAGACACTAATTTAGACATAGCAGTTTCTCCTTTTATAGATTATTTTGTGTATTTAAATTCTTACCTATTCTATTTCCAATCATCCATGCAATAAATGAAAGAGGTATAGCCACTACAAGAGGCTCTAACTCAAAGCTTTGAACTGGGAATATTTTAAAGTAACCAAAAGTCACTCCTCCTACAATCATTCCTAAAATACCACCCATAGATGTTCTTCTTCCACTTCCAAGAAGTCCACCTACTATAGGTACAAATGCAGAACCCATCCAAATGCTCCCTACAAATATACATGCATCATATACATTTTCAAATCTAAACGCTACACTAAGTCCCATAACTGCTGCTAAACATACACCTATCCTAGTAAATTTTACTAATTGTTTCTGAGATAACTCCTTTTTAGTAATTCTTCCATATATATCATTGGCTAATGTAGCTCCTGCTGCTAGATAATAACTATCTAATGTTGATACTATAGAACCTAAAATTCCTATTATGAATATTACTCTTATTCCTTGTGGCAATGTCTCCAAAACTAAAGTTATATACCCAGCGGCTGGTGCCATTTCTGGATAAGTAGCTCTTACTATAAGACCTGTCATAGTTAAAACCATATCAAAACATATCCATAGTGAGAAACAAGTTAATAAGGCTCTTCTACCAACTTTAGGAGAGTCTGCTGCCGAAAATCTCTGATAAAAAGTTGGGTCTGAATAAGCTCCAAAAGAATATACAATTAGCATCAGTGCTTTCATCGCTGACATTCCTTTTGTAGGATGCATAAGCTGAGGCGCATCTTTAAGTGCTTCTGTAAGCCCTTGGAAACCTCCTATTTGTTCAAATTGACCTGGCATAACCATAGTTAGACCAAATACCATACAGAAAAATAATACCATATCTGTAATGGCAACTCCCATAAGTCCACCAAGTACTGTAAGTACAACGACTACAACTACCATTATTAGGCCTATCAATTCTCTATCTATTCCCCAAGCTACATTACCTATAGTTCCCATAGCTGTTATTTCTCCAAGTTGTGCACAATATATAAACATTAAGATTGCCCCAATTATAGCAACATGTTTCCCATAAAAACTTTCTAATAAATCAGGAACTGTTATATTGGTTCTTATGTGGATTCTTGGTCCAACCCATAATGCTAAAGGCATTCTTCCAATATGTGCAGCTATTGACCAAACTGCCCAAGCAGATATTCCATATATAGCCGCATACTCCACACTACCTACTGTACCAACTCCCCCATACCATGAGGCAACTAAAGTACCTACTATCAATGACCATGGTAAACTTCGATTTCCTAGGTAATAGCTCTCCATATCTTTTACATTTCTAGAAAAATAATAACCTATCCCTAATAATATAAATGCAAATATAACTATAATTCCATTTTCCCACAATGTTAACATATCTAATCTCCACGTTCTTATATTTTAATTTTCCTGCTTTAATATTTAAATATGAACAACTCTACCCATTTTCATAAAAAATAGGTAGAGTTATATAATAATTATAAGTATTTAATCAGTCTTGTTATTAAGCAATCTTGTTATTCAAATTCTTATTTTCTTTTTTATTTATTTTATTTAGAGCATAAGTAGCAAATATACCTATAACTGCACACACTACAGATAAAATGAATATATAAGTATATCCTGTTTGTCCATATTTGTCTAACCAATTACCTGCTACAGTGTAATAAAATGCGTCTGGAGAAAATCCTATAAATGAAGCAAATCCAACTACAGCTCCTGTAGTTTCTAAAGATATATTAGATTCTGAAACAGATGCAAAGTATATACCTCTAAATCCAAATAAGATTACACTTAGTATTATCATATTTATTACAGCTATCCATATAAATCCTGCTCCTTTAGGAATTACCAAGTAAGCAGCTGTACTTACTGTCATTAGTATAAATCCTACAAACATTACTCTTATAGATGAACCAACTTTATCTGTTATGACACCAGCAATAGGAGATGCTCCCATTTTTATAACATAAGTTCTAATTATTGATAGAGCTGAAACTAGAGTCATTGGCATTACATAAACTTCTGATAAATATGGGCTTAAATAAGTTAAACTTGAGAATACTAGATAAGTTGAAAATATTATAAGACCAATTAACCAAGCTTTTGGCATTGTAACTACTTTTAATAATGACTTAATACTTAGACCTTCATCTGATGCTCCAGTATCTTTTTTCTCTTCTACTAAGAAGAATAAAAGTATACCACATATTATAGATGCTGCAGAATATAACCATACTACATATTTGAATCCTATTGTTATTTCAGCAAATTTACCAAAGAAGTAAAGACCTATAAAAGAAATTAATGTACCTGATACACCTGATAATCCTTCATAAAAACCAAATATTCTACCTTGCTCTGATTCACTTCCTTGCATTCTAACAATTTTAACAGATGCTGAGAAGAAAGTTAATATTGTTGTGAATCCCCATAATACAAATATTAAAAGTATCATACTATATGATGGGAATGTTGAAAAATAAAACCCTAATAACCCTGAAGTGATTAAAGAAAAAGTTATCAGCTTTCTAACTGAGAATCTATCCGCAAACCATCCTCCTATAAAATAAGATACCATTCCTACTAATCCGTATAAACTCAATAAGTTCCCTATTTGTGTATGACTCAATGCTAAAGCTTGTTGCATTGGGTCATAAAATGATGATTTCATATATGGTAAACTATACATAGCTGTTGTTCCAAATGCCAATATGAATATTATTAGAAATCTTTTAACATTACTTTTGTTCTCCATTGATTTTCTCTCCTTAAAATTTTTTATTTATAAATTTATGCATGTAATTTTATTTTAATTTTTCGATTGCTTGTTTAAAATCATTTATTATGTCATTTGAAGATTCTAATCCTACAGCTATTCTTATTAGATTCTCTCCATTCATTTGAACTAATGTATGCTCTTCTCCTAAACTTGTTGCTATTGTTGCAAGTTCTAAAGAGTTCATTAATCTTCTACTAGCTTGGTCTCTTGTCAAACCATTGATACCATCTTTTAGTTTAAATGAGACTACTCCTCCACCTAAACCGTTCATCTGAGTTTTACAAAGTTCATATTGAGGATGAGATTTTAGTGCTGGATATTTTACTAATTCTACACTTTCTTCCTGCTCTAAAAACTCTGCTACTGCTAATCCATTTTCACAGTGCTTTTTCATTCTCATATCTAACGTTTTCATACCTCTTAGAATCATCCATGCACTCATTGGTGGTAAAGATGCTCCTGTAAAACAACATAAACTTGGCCATCTAACTAAATCTATTAATTCTTTTGAACCTGCTACTGATCCTCCTAAAGTATCTCCATGTCCATTTATAAATTTAGTAAGACTATGTATTACTAAGTCTGCACCTAGATCTATTGGTCTTTGTATAATTGGTGTACCAAAAGTACTGTCAACTATAGCTAAACTCTTATTTTCATGAGCAATTTCTGCTATTGCTTTTATATCTACTAAATCTAAAGATGGATTTAAAGGACTTTCTATATAAACTATCTTAGTGTTTGGTTTCATTGCATCTTTTATATTTTGTAGATTTACTGCATCTACAAATGTAACTTCCACTCCAAATTTAGATAATAATTCAGACATAAATAATTTAGTGTGTGAAAATATACCATCTGAACTAACTATATGGTCTCCACTTTTTACTAATGCTAAGATAGTAGATGTTATTGCTCCCATGCCTGATGTACTAGATATAGCACTTTCTGCATTTTCAAGCATAGCTAATTTAGTCTCTAACTCTGTAAGTGTAGGATTACATTCTCTCGTATATACATATCCCCATGTCATGCATAACTCTTCAAAATGCTCTACTGTTTTTGCTGCAAATGTTGCTGTTTGGCATATTGGTGTAGCTAATGCCCCTGTCGTTGGGTCTGCACTATGTCCCCAATGTATTATTTTTGTCTCCAAATCTTGATTAATATTATTGCTCATTTTAATTCCCTCCTGGTTTGACTTATTTATACAACGTTTTCCCTGCCAAATTTCACCAATTTGACTTAATCTTAATACAAATTTTTTAAGTATACTTTTATATTTGTTATAATTTCTAAAAATCTGACATTTATTTTGTCTTTTTACAGTTCTAATTATAAACTCTATAGTAACTATAGAGTCAATATGTTTTTGATATTTTTTTTACAATGTTTAAAATATTTAGCACAAAAATAGGTATACCTTAGAATAACTAGTGTCACTCTAAGATATACCTATTTTTATATTGTATTTTAAATAATTACATAAATCATTAATTTTTTATGTAACACATAAATTTTTAAAGATTTATTACCTCTTTATAGATATACTACAGTTAAATATTTTAATATTACTTAATATTTTTAATCAGTCATACCCTGATAATAAAATTATATAATATAAAAAATAACTTACAAAAACTTTAAGAATCTTTTATGCATTACAGCTGAAAATAAGATTAGTTAGAAGTATAAATATCTTTAGTTTATTTATACCTCTAATTTTTCATAAATTACACCTCTATTATATTGATTTCTTTGCACGAATAAGTGTACTTTTAGAGATGCCAGTCATCTTCACAACCTCTCTATATGGCTTAGAGTTTAATAAACCTAATGCATATTGTATCTGTTGATTACTGTATTTCTTTGGTCTACCATCTTTAAAATCCTTTTTCTTTCTAGCAAATTCTTTACCTAATTGAGTACGCTCTATTATCATATTTCTTTCAAGCTCTGCAACTGCAAGCAACGTAGTTAGAAAGAATTTTCCCATTGAAGTATTTTCTAAGAGTCCTATGTTTAAAATGTGAACACTCACTTCTTTAGCAAACAATCCCTCTATTAATTGTATTCCTTCTGATGTACTCCTAGCTAGTCTATCTAATTTAGTTGCAACAAGTAAATCGCCCTTTTTTAAAGATGATATAACTTTTTCAAACTTAGGTCTATTTGTAGTAGTACCTGTATAAGTTTCTTTTATTATCTTAGCATCATTATATTTACTCAATATTTCCTGTTGTTGCTGATACAGACTATTGTTATCTGTTTGATTTTTTGTGCTTACACGACAATATCCATATATAATAATAATCACTTCCTAACATAAAGATTTAGTACAGAAGTTGCCTAGAGGCTTGTATCTAATCATCTTTATCCATTTTACTAAAATGGTTTTTTGGTGTCAATACTGTTAACTTTTGACACCATAATAATTCCTTTATAATTTGTTTGACTCTGTCAAAATTTACCAATATAATGAAATTAATGAGTTTATACAAATTGGAGGAAATAATATGAATAGTCTGTTAAAAGAAGCAATAGATGAATTAAAAAACATCAATTGTGGAGAAGTTTTTTTATTAAAAGAATTGTTCAAAGGCTATGAATGGAACAGGTTGGAGATGAATATCAGATTAAAATTAGGAAAGCTCTTTTTATATGAAGTGGTAAGTAATCCCAATTTAGATGTAGAGGTCATCAATAAAAACTCTGCTTATCAGCAAATGTATAAAAAAAAATAGTGACTTAAATGTATATAATAATATAAACCTCTTGTTGATTCAAAAGTTAAAACTTTTAATACAAAACAATCGTGCTATTTTAAATATTTATCAATATGTCTAAATTTATATAATTAACACATATAAATAGTACAGTTTAAATCACATTATTTAAGATAGATAAATCTTAACCCTACTCCAGTATAAATACTAAAATAGGGCTCAGAATTATCTATATTTTTATACTATAAAATGTTTCGATTTTCCTCTTGATTGAACATATATATCTGGAGAAATACAATAGAAACGTGAATTTATAAAATTGCCAAAATCAGAAAATTTCATCTCAAACTTAGGTATCCCGAAGCTTTCAGGTGCTATTTCATCGACTCCAAAATAGATAACGATTCCATCATCTGTAAGATAAAAAGCTTGGTCTTCAGGTATAACCAATTCTACATTAGAATAATACATATCTCTATTTTCATTTATTTGAGACTTTATATAATCAGTTATTATATTTATATAATCAGTCCCATCTCTAAAAATATCACCAATTAAAAGTTCTTTTCCAGTTGTCAAATCTATGTTGTAATTATTCAATGTATTATATTTAGGCCCAGCATTATTAGCAAATCCCATAAGGCTTAATATCATACTTAGTACATAATTTTTATTAAAAGTAACTGCATAACTAGTTGATACCCAGTAACTTTGTTTTGGAAGTGAATTTTGAGAAGCTGCATTATTATACTCTTGTTCTTCTTCCTTTAAGCCATTTTTAAAATTGTTTACAGTCATTCTTACAGCGTTGTTTATATTATTTAAAATAGCTGGATTTACGAAAGTAGATTGATTTCTGATATTGTATATAATCGGATACTTTACATCATAAGAAAAATACTTACTTCTTTCAAAGTCTTCATTAAATTGCACATATAATATATTATATGTACAAGTATTTGTAGATTGATTATTTTCCATTAAAATCCTCCCCCTTTTATTAAAAAAATCAGATACAATATAATATGCTTAAAACAGTAATAATGTTAATAGTAAATGTAAAGAATAGAAAGTATCTAAAACAGCAAAAAATGACTAATTTTGTGGTATAATACATAGGATTGAGAGTTATTTTATAGGAGGAAAGATATGTTATTATTAGCAGATAAATGGAAAGATTATGAACTTATAGATATGGGAAATGGAGAAAAATTAGAACGTTGGGGTAATTATGTACTTAGAAGGCCAGACCCACAAGTTGTATGGCCAATGGAATCTGAATGGGCATTATGGAAAAACCCTCATGGACATTATCATAGAAGTAATAAAGGTGGGGGGCAATGGGAACACAAAAAAAGATACCCTGAACAATGGACTATAAATTATAAAAATTTAAAGTTTCACATTAAACCAACTGGATTTAAACATACTGGATTATTTCCAGAACAAGCAGCCAATTGGGATTGGATGATAGACAAAATAAAGAAAGCTGACAGACCTATAAAAGTATTAAATCTATTTGCATATACAGGTGGGGCTACAGTAGCTTGTGCATCTGCTGGTGCAGAAGTATGCCATGTTGACGCAGCAAAAGGTATGGTTAATTGGGCAAAAGAAAACATAGAGTTATCTGGTCTTAAAAATCAAACAGTAAGATTTATAGTGGATGATGTTGTAAAGTTTGTTGAAAGAGAAATAAGAAGAGGGAAAAAATATGATGCGATAATAATGGACCCACCTTCTTATGGAAGAGGTCCTAAAGGAGAAGTATGGCAAATAGAAGAAAAATTATATAGTTTTGTAGACTTATGTATGGGAGTTTTATCAGATGACCCATTATTTTTCTTGATTAATTCTTATACAACAGGCTTTTCTTCAATAGTTCTTGAAAATGTACTATCTACAACAATAGGCAAAAAAGCAAATGCAGGAGATATATATGGTGGAGAATTAGGAATACCAGCTTCTAGAGATGGTAAGATACTTCCTTGTGGTATATTTGGAAGATGGGAGAAAAAGTAATGATAAGAGTCATATATGAAGATAACCATTTACTCGTTGTAGAAAAACCAGTTAATATATTATCTCAAGGAGATGATACTAATGATAAAGATATGGTAAATCTTTTAAAAGACTATATAAAAAAAAAGTATAACAAACCTGGAAATGTATATATTGGTTTAATACATAGATTAGATAGACCAGTAGGTGGAGTTATGGTTTTTGCAAAGACATCAAAAGCAGCATCAAGATTGTCTGAACAAGTAAGAAATAAGACCTTTAATAAAACTTATCTCGCTATTATACATGGCAATATGAAATCTGGTAAAGATACATTAAAAGATTTTTTATATAAGAATAAAAAGACTAATATGGTAACTGTAGTGAAAAAAAATCATAAAGATGCCAAAGAAGCTGAACTTGACTATAAGATATTAAACTTTAAAGAAAACCTAAGCTTGGTTCAAGTAAACTTGAAAACTGGTCGTTCTCATCAAATAAGAGTTCAATTTTCAAGCAGAAAACATCCATTATATGGAGACCAAAGGTATGGTAAAGAAATAAATAAAGTTGGACAACAAATAGCTCTTTGGTCTAATAAAATAGAACTCTACCATCCTACTACAAAAGAAAAAATGGAATTTACATGTAATACGCCTGATAAATATCCATGGAATATATTTTAAATCTCAAATGAGGTGATTGTATGAGTAAAAAGTTTTCAATAGGAGAGATGTCAAAGCTTCATAAAATAAGTATACAGACACTAAGATACTATGACCAAATAGACTTATTTAAACCTGTTCATGTTGATCAAGAAAGCAATTACAGATATTACTCAATTGACCAATTTTCACAATTAGATATTATAAAATACTTAAAATATCTAGGTATGCCTTTAAAGGAAATTAAATCAAAACTTGATGAAAATAATGAAGAAATTCTAAAACTGCTAACTAATAAAATTAATATAGTGGACGAGAAAATTAAAGAATTAGAACTTATAAAAAAAGTGCTAAGTACTAAGAAAGAAACAATGGAAAAAGGTATGAAAGTAGATGATGTTAATAAAATAGTTAGAAAACATATTCCAAGAAGAAGTATATTATCTATAGAATATGAAGAAGGGTTAAGTAGTGAAGAAACTATGGAACTTTCAAGAAGACAAATAGCGAATATATTAGAAGATAATATATCTGTATTTTATGGTGGCGTAAGTGGGCTTGTATCTATAGATAAATTTTTAAAGGAAGATAAAGTCATTTATGACAATAGCTTTGTTACAGTTGAAAGAGATTTATTTGATACAAAATCGCAAAAATATATAACAGAAATTTCAGCTGGCGATTTCATCTGTATGACCTATAAGGGACCTTACAAAGAAAATTATACTGCTTTTAAGAAATTAGTTGATTATGTTGAGTATAAAAGAATACCTATTGAAAATTATATATATGAAATACCTATAATAGACCCTTTATCTACAAACAATGAAGAAGAACTTCTAACTGAAATTCAGATACAAGTTAAAAAGAGAGAAATTGACTTAAGATGTCTAGTTTAATTGACTTTTCTCAGTAAGTTTTTTAAGAAAATAGGAGGGGATGTAGCTAACGCCAATTCCCTCCTATTTTTAGTATAAATTACTATTCTTTTATTATGTGCCATCTCTTAGAATTATTTTTCTATAAAATTAAAATATATCTTAAATTAAGCCATATCATCTCGCAGTGCATCGATAATATTTTCTTTTTTTATCTTATTAGTAGTATACAACATTGTAATGAATATGATAAAGAGAACGCCAAACACACTTATTCCGATACTTACCCATGGAAACATAAAGTTAATATCATCTGCTACCATTCCTTTATGAATTAACCAGGAAGAAATTACTGCTATAGGTAGCCCAAATAGAAGAGCCCTCATACCATAAAATATACACTCAAAATTCATCATTTTTTGGAAATCACGCTCAGACATTCCAATAGAACGAAGCATGGCAAGCTCTCTACGACGCAACTTGATATTCGTAGAAATTGTATTGAAAACATTAGCGACAGAAATAAGTGAAATCATAATGATGAAAGTATAGGCGAATACGTTGACAATGAATATGTAATTACGATTATCGTCCATCATTCCATACATATTGTAGAGATTATGCTCAACTGTAACACCCTCACTCTCAATAATCTTTTCCATTTCTGCAACTGACTGAGTTGGATTTTTTGATTGAAATCCCATACTCTTGATTCCTGTAGAAACATCAAGAGCCTCAAACTTATATTTGACTGAATAAGGAGCTAGTATTCTGAAGTTTACTTGCTTATTCTTAGAATTTCTTGCACTTGGAGGAGAATCAGGTGGCACTATTTTTACAAATGTAATGTTTACATTTTGCTTTTCAACATTATCCAAATTACCATCAGTTTCAGAGGTAAGATTAACATTCATAGAGGAGTTTGTAAAAATATCAATAGTATGGTCATCCTCAACAGCCATAGAAACAGCAAGCATCTTTGCATTTTCTCCAGTATATTCTTTTGTGTTTAAGCCAAGACCTTTGATAATATTCAGATAAGTACTGTCATCAAGAAATTGCATATCTACTGGTAAATTGACTGTTTCATTTGTTGCATGCATATTTTCATGTTGTAAGTAATTTTCTGTAAGCTTACTTCCTTTAACGATACATGAATAAGTAATCATTTCTTGATACAAACCTTCGTAAACACCATTAGCACTCTTCATCTTATCATATAGCTTTAGCATTTCACTGTCACTCATTCCTTGTGTGGAAAAGATAATGTCATGGTCAGTAACCTCTGATTTCTGGCTTGACATCTGTTTTAAATCTCCTACTAAAGCACTAGTCGATATAAATAACACTATACTGAGAGCTAATGATAAAACTATACTGCGATAGCGTTTCTTATTTCTTTTAAAATTTTTCAGAGCGAGAGTTCCCTCCAAACCATAAATGCGTTGTGAAAGATTTGATGTCTTCACAGCTTTAGATTCGACTTTTACTTCATTAGTCTGGCGTATACACTCCATCACTGGTGTATTAGCTGCCTTTCTGGCCGGAATATAAGCTGAGATTAAGATAGTAACCATACTAACCACTACTGCAACAATAATTGCGAGAATAGATAAAGTCAAGGTCAGAGGGACGTTAGTATATAGAACATTTGCAAAGTTTTTGGAAATAACAGAAATCACAAGCTTAATACTGAGTATTCCAACTGCGACACCAATTGGTATCCCAACAGTACCAATACAAAATCCCTCAAACAACACTGAATTCCGTAACTGCTTTGCTGTAGCTCCAACAGATGAAAGGATTCCAAACTGTTGTGTTCGTTCATTCAACGACATATTAAACGAATTATAGATTAGAAAAATCGAGCCAATCATTATGATAGCAAGCACAATCCCACCAACCGAATATAAAAACACATTGAATAGCTTGTTGTCAGAAGCTCCCATGAAACGTAACACGTTATCATTGAAAACATAAGCACGTTCTCTAGTGCTACTTACATAAGAATGGGCTTTACGAGGATTTTTCAATGTGGCAAACAAGCTAAAACTATCCCCTTTGAATTGTGCATCAGCTTTAGTTATCAAGGTATATCCTGGTGCAGAAGATTCCTCAAAGATAGGCTTTCGACATATACCAACAACTTTATATATCCTCTTATCTTGTGATACAAGAGTTTCCCCTCCAGCAGTGTATAAATCACCTTGACCAAGCCTCTCATTTACATCATTTATACGTCTACCTATATCTAATGAAACAGTGTCGCCTACTGCGAATTTGACACCACCATCTGTTGCAACTTTACTGGAAACAAGAATCTCTCCACTGTTTTTAGGCAATCTTCCTGAAATCAAATCTATAGGCACAGTATCAAAGGTTTCTTTGTTGAATCCAGCTATAAAAAGATATGGCTTATCTGGATTTCTGTTACCACTAAGTGTTGCATAGCCGATATTTTCAAATACTGTGGTATTTGTAACTTCATCATTACCTGCCTGTTTCTGGATGAAAGATGAATCAACATCTAAAAACTCAACATGCCAATCACCATACTTAGAAATAGCACCTTTTGTCAAATAGTCTATCAAAGAAACTCCAAATGTTGTGACTGCCGTAATCATGGCAGCAGATAGTACGACCCCTATAATTGTTACAAGAGTTCGTGTACGATTTTTTTTCATACCTTGCAGTGCAACTTTGTTGAAAATGTTCATGAACGATTCACCAGCCTTTCATCACGCACTACTTTTCCATCTGCAATACAGATAATTCTATCTGCCTGTAATGCAATATTTTCATCATGTGTGACAATTATAAGGGTCTGATGATATTTATTATGGCTTTCTTTCAATAGCTGGATAATATCCTGTCCATTTTTACTGTCTAAGCTACCAGTAGGTTCATCAGCAAGCATAACTGCTGGTGCATTCATTAAAGCACGACCGATCGCTACACGTTGTTGCTGACCTCCAGAAAGTTGATTTGGCAAGTGCATTCTTCGCTCTTTTAAGCCAAGTAACTCCAACAGGTCATTTAGTCGTTCCTTGTTAACCCTACGCTTATCCATAAGTATAGGCAAAGTAATATTTTCCACTACATTTAGTGTTGGTATCAGATTGTGAAACTGATAAATCAATCCAACTTGACGTCTACGAAAAATAGCAAGTTTTTCATTACTCTGGCCATATACATCTTGCCCATCTAGGTATATCTTTCCACTTGTTGGCACATCTACACCTGCAATGGCGTGTAGCAATGTAGATTTACCAGACCCAGAGGAGCCTATAATAGCAGTAAATTCTCCTTTTTGGATAGTAAGTGAAATATTGTCAAGTGCAGTAACCTGATTTTCACCTTTTCCATATACCTTGCATAAATTTTCAATTTTTAAAAACTCCATTATGTGAGTCTCCTTTCTTATGGTTTACCCATATAATAGAACTTTCAGCTTACATCTCTGTGACTTTAAGATGAGAGATTAGTCACTTTGGAAAACGTATAGCAAATATCGCACCACCCTGTGGATGATTTTTCGCGTTAATTGTTCCTCCTTGACGTGTTATAATCATCTTGCATAGAGACAATCCAATCCCATACCCTGCCATGTTTGTGTTTTTCCCACGATAAAACCTGTCAAAAATAAATGGCAAATCTTCTTTTCCAATTCCCATTCCGCTATCATGAATGGTAATCTCAGTAAACAGTGTGTTATCCTCACAAACAATCTCAATCTTACCACCATCTCCTACTTTTTCTATGCAGTTTTTGAGGATGTTTTGAATTGCTTCCGAAAGCCAACTTGAATCACCATTAATAATCATCCTTTTAGGAATATCTATTTGTAAATCGATATTATGTAGCTCCATTGAAATCATAAATGGTCTAATAGAAGCATATATCAAGTCATTTATGTCTATCTGTTCACTTTGAAACTCCACAATGCCAGCATCCAATCGAGATAATTTTAATAGAGAGGTAAGTAACCAATCCACCTGCAAGAGCAGTTCCTCTGTCTCTCGTATTAGACCTTTCCGTTCATCTTCATCAGTATTAGTCTCTAATAATGACATAATAAGAGTTACTGATGTAAGAGGAGTTCGAAGCTGGTGCGCTATATCAGCTAAAGAATCAGCAAGATGTCTTTTTTCTCTTTTTAGTGCTTCATTTTGTTCCCGAATACGCAATGTCATTTTAGTTATCTCACTTTGAAGAATAGAAAGTTCTCCCTCATCTATTTCAGCAATATACATATGGTCAGCATTATGAAGCACAATATCAATTTGTTCTGAAATATGTGCAATACTTTTGTATCGAGCCCTAGTAAATATAAGAAATAATGTCCCAAAAGTAGTGTCAGATACAATTACAAGGATTCCAGCCATCATATTGATTGCAAATCCTAGAGTTACAGTGACAACAGTTATTAATAAGAACAAAATAGCAAACCTACGAAACTCTCTATTCCGAAACATGTCCTCCCCCCAATCTATACCCTGTTCCACGAACAGTCAAAATTATCTGTGGACTTGAAGGGTCATCCTCTATCTTCTCCCTCAGGCGTTTAATGTACACAGTCAATGTATTGTCATTTACAAACTCACCTGCTGCATCCCACAATTCATCAAGCAATTTAACCCTCGTAATAATACTTTTGGGATTACTAATAAACACCAGCAACAATCGATATTCTAGAGCTGAAAGAAAAACTTCATTACCATTTTTTTTCACGACACCACTTGCTGTATCAATATAAAGACCACAGATTTCAAAAGTTGCCCCAAAACGCTCACTTTTTCTCAGTGCTGTTTTAATTCGTGCAATCAATTCACGTGGACGAAAAGGTTTAGTGATATAGTCATCCGCACCCATGTTCAGCCCAGTAACAACACTCGATTCATCACCAGAAGCTGTCAGAAAGATAACTGGGATGTCTTGTGTTTCTTTAATTTCTGTACAAACTGTAAATCCATTTCCATCAGGCAAGGAAATATCAATCAGTGCCAAGTCAAATTTATTGCTAGCAATCTCATCAAGTGCTTCACTTCTTGTGGAAGCATGGATTACTGTAAATCCTTCTGCATTTAGCAAAAGAATAAGGTTCTTAGCAATTGCCTTGTCATCCTCAACCAAAAATATCCTCTTCATTTATTTTCATCCCCCTTTATTTTACTGATTTTATACTCTCTATCTGTAGTTTTCCAAATTTTATCAATCTATTTTGTTGTTATATAATAATAAATAACCCTTTATTGATTTATTATATTTCTTTTATCACAAAGATACAAGTTGGGTCATAAAACACGATATAAGTACAATAATTTTCGCATAATTAGTCTATAATCATACACCCTAGTCTCTATAATGAAAAAGTATATTCTTTCTATTATTCCTAAAATTAGTGTATCTTTTATAATTTATACTTGAAAAATTAAATTGAAAGTCTTATTATATAATTATATATACCTCATAATATAAGGTATATGATATAACAAAGTAGGTGAATTTATGGACTTGAACAAAGAAGTACTTAAAGGTCATATTGATACTTTAATATTATCAATACTAAACAAAGGTGATTCATATGGATATGAAATAGCAAAAGTGGTTAGAGACGAAACAAGCTTTGAATTAAAGGAAAGTACTCTCTATGTATCTCTTAAAAGATTAGAATCCAAAGGTCT
The DNA here is from genome assembly GCF_001299635.1 of Clostridioides difficile. Taxonomy (GTDB): domain Bacteria; phylum Bacillota; class Clostridia; order Peptostreptococcales; family Peptostreptococcaceae; genus Clostridioides; species Clostridioides difficile_A. Next base: position 37,027 of record NZ_JRHN01000055.1, read on the forward strand.
AATAAAATCATATTGGGGAAACGACCAAGGTCTTGGAAGTAGAAGAAAATATTATAATATAACTGATTATGGAAAAGAAAATTTAGAAGTAAAAATTCAAGAGTGGAACTTTATACAAAATGTTATGAACAAATTTCTAAAGAGAGGTGAATAGATTTATGAAAATAATAGAAGAGTATTTAGGAACACTATATAAAAATGATACTAGTAAAGAAATTCAAGACTTAAAAGAAGAATTAAGAGAACATCTAATGGATTCTACAAACGAGTTTATTGAGAATGGATATGATATAAATGAGGCACAAAATAAGGCAATAGAAAGATTTGATGGCAGTAACGAAGTATCAGTAGAATTACGTTCAATATTTAAACAAAAAATAGAACCTAAAAAGGTTTTATTACGAAAATCATCAAATTTAAGAATTGTATTTTTGAACTTATTTGGATGGCTTCTTGCTGCTACTGCACTTACAATCAATAGAAGTTTTGGTCATGTAGCTCCACCATGGTTGATTATAGCTTTAATAATATCAATAATTGTATTAATAATGCTAAGTATTTTAATTAAGAAATTAAAAAAAGAGATAAAAAAGGATTACAAAATGTAGCTAAATAACTGTATTTTAAATTCTTACTTATTCCTATAAATAAAGATTATGAAGGGGGCTTTTTATATGGATAAAAAAATGCTATTGGAAAAATTTCTTGATACTCCAGGAGTTTCATATATCAATGAAAAAGTAAATCTATTTAAAGATACTAAATGGATTTCATTTGGCACTTATATAATGACTGTTGATAGTTTTCGCTATAGAGAAGATTCAAAACACTATAATCCAATAATGGGTACATTTGATTACGAATCAGAGATTTTTATAGTTAATGCTTCATACAAAAATGATATATATTCTATCAAGAGTAAAAAACTTTATAAAAATGTATCTAAGGGAGATAAGATAGTTGTTACAATTAAATATTCTTATGATAAATATGAAAATCTTATACATGAAGAAATTCATGATTATCATCTTTATCCTCTATTTATTGATTAAAATAAAAGGCGAAAGCCTCTATGGCTAACGCCTTTAAAATATTTTAATAAACTTACTCTACTCAGCTATATTATAAACTTTTAACTTGTCTTTATTTAGGTGCTTCTTCTTAACTTCTACTAAAGCTTTTAATGTATCTAAAGATGTCATTATCTCAGTAGAGAACTCAATCGCTGTTCTTCTCATTTTAAATCCATCTCTTGTAGAATCATTTCCTTTAGTTGGTGTATTTATTACTATATCAACTTGTTTATTTCTTATAGCATCTAATATGTTTGGTCTAGGCTCTTCAATTCTATTTACTATATCAGCCTCTATTCCATTTTCTCTTAAGCTTTTAGCTGTTCCTTCTGTAGCGACAAAAGTGTATCCTAACTCTTTCATATCTTTTGCTATCTCTATAAACTCATCTTTATCAAGATTATTAACAGTAGCAAGTACTACTCCTCTTTCATCAGACATATGTCTACCTGCTGCTAAAAATCCTTTGTATAAAGCTTCTTCTAAGTTTTCTCCTACACCTAG
>NZ_JRHN01000056.1 GCF_001299635.1 Clostridioides difficile
GACTTGGATACATTGTTGTACTGTCTCCAGAGTGAACTCCAGCTCTTTCTAAATGCTCCATTATACCAGGTATTAATATATCTTCTCTATCACATATCGCATCTACTTCTATTTCTCTACCAGTTAGATATTTATCTATTAGTACTGGGTTTTTGTGGTCCCTATCAAATGCATCCTGTAAGTATTGAGATAATTTTTCTTCATTATAAGTTATTTCCATGCCTTGACCACCAAGTACATAAGATGGTCTAACTAATACTGGATAACCCAATTCATTAGCAATTTCAATACCTTCACTAAGTGACCATACGCCTTTTCCTTTTGGTCTATTTATATCTAGTTTTTCTAATAAGTCATCAAACTTCTCTCTATCTTCTGCTGCATCTATATCATCAAAATCAGTACCTAATATAGGTATATTTTTTTCGTGTAAGAACTTAGCTAATTTTATAGCTGTTTGCCCACCAAACTGTAATATTACACCTTCTGGCTTTTCCTTTTCGATTATACTTAGAACTTCTTCTTCTGTTAATGGTTCAAAATACAACTTGTCTGATGTATCAAAATCTGTACTTACTGTCTCAGGATTATTGTTTATAATTATAGTTTCTATGTCCATTTTTCTTAAAGATTTTACACAGTGAACTGAACAATAGTCAAACTCTATACCTTGGCCTATTCTTATTGGCCCAGAACCCAACACTATTACCTTTTTCTTATCACTAACAACTACCTCATCATATTGTTCATAAGTTGAATAATAGTAAGGAGATATAGCATCTATCTCACCTGCACAAGTATCAACCATCTTATATGCTGGTTTTATATTATATAGACTTCTCAATTCATATAATTTTTCTGGGCTTATCTTCATTAAGTCAGATATACCTTTATCAGAAAATCCTTTTTTCTTTAATTCAAGAAGATAATCTTTAGTTAAATCCTCAATTTTCATAACTTTTAATTTTTCTTCTTGCTCTACTATCCATTTAAATTTATTTATAAACCATTTGTCTATACCTGTAATTTGCTCTATCATTTCTACTTTATAGCCTCTTCTTATCATCTCAGCTAAGTCAAATAGTCTCTCATCATCAGGTACTACAACTCTTTTCTTTAGTTCCTCAATACTTCTTTCTTCAGATGGTGTGTGAACCAATGAATATTTTCCTGTCTCAAGTGATCTTATTCCTTTAAGAATAGCCGCTTCAAAGTTACTTCCTATACTCATTATTTCACCAGTTGCCATCATCTTAGTTCCTAATTTTCTATTTGCTTTTTTAAATTTGTCAAATGGCCATTTTGGTATTTTTGCTACTACATAATCTATAGTTGGTTCAAAACAAGCATAAGTTTTTTTAGTTACTGCATTTTCTATCTCATCTAAAGTGTATCCTAGAGCTATTTTTGATGAAACTTTAGCTATTGGATATCCTGTAGCTTTTGATGCTAAAGCTGATGATCTACTAACTCTTGGATTTATCTCTATAACTGCATATTCAAAACTATGTGGATTAAGTGCAAATTGAACATTACATCCACCTTGAACTTCTACTGCATTTAATATATCTAAAGATGCTTTTTTAAGCATCGCACATTCTTTATTGCTTAGAGTTTGAGTTGGGGCAACAACTATACTATCTCCTGTATGAACTCCAACTGGGTCTATATTCTCCATATTACATACAACAATACAGTTACCTTTTGAATCTCTTATTACTTCATATTCTATTTCTTTCCAACCTTTTATACTCTTTTCAAGAAGAACTTGACCTACTGGACTTAATTGTAATCCATGTGAAAGTATTTCTCTTAATTCTTCTTCATTATCGGCTATACCTCCACCAGTTCCACCTAATGTATACGCTGGTCTTACAACTACTGGATAACCTATTGTAAGTGCATAGTCAAGACCTGCTTGTAAATCTGTAACTATATCACTAACTATTACTGGCTGATTTATTTCTTTCATTACATCTCTAAATATGTCTCTATCTTCACCTTTTTTGATAGATTCTACTGAAGTTCCTATTATCTTTACTCCATATTTATCTAGTATTCCTTTTTCATAAAGCTCAACTGCTAAGTTTAGCCCTGTTTGCCCACCCATACCTGCAAGTAAACTATCTGGTCTTTCTTTTTCTATTATTTTTTCTATAAATTCTATTGTTAATGGTTCTATATATATTTTATCTGCCACTTCTTTATCAGTCATTATCGTAGCTGGATTACTGTTTATTAATACAACTTCAATTCCCTCTTCTTTTAAAGATTGGCAAGCTTGTGTCCCTGAATAGTCAAATTCCGCTGCTTGACCTATTATTATTGGTCCTGACCCTAATACTAAAGTTTTCTTTATACTATCTAATTTAGGCATAAATTTTTCTCCTTATCTAAATGGTTTTTACTATCTGTAAATAATACTAAATCTATATTAATGCTAAGAATTTGTTAAATATACAATCTAAATCTTCTATTGTTGTGTATTCTGGAATGTACTGAACACTATATATTGGTAATTCTTTATGTTTCATTCCTTCTATAGTATTGTCATTTAAATTTATATGAGTTATCTCTGTATTTTCTGGCATTTCTGAAACATTATATCCATGATTTTGAGAAGTTATAAACACTTTTCCAGTTTCTAAACATTTAACTGGATGATTTCCTCCTCTATGTCCAAATGTAAGCTTTGAAGTTTTTCCTCCTAATGCCAAGGCTAAAATTTGATGTCCTAAACCGATTCCTGTCAGTGGCTTTTTACCTACTAAATTTTTTATATTTTCAACTATATCATTTACATCTTCTGGATTCCCTGGTCCATTAGATAATAATATTAAGTCAGGATTTATATTTAAAATTTCTTCTGATGTAGTCATCGCTGGTACTATAGTTATATCACAGTTACAAGCTTTAAGAGACTCTAGTATACTATTTTTAACACCAAAATCTATAACTACAACTTTTGCACCAGTCCCTTTAATATTTTCAATTTCTTTTCTTGTAACATTTTTTACTGAATCCTTGTTACAATGCTCTGCTAACTTAGATTCAACATCTTGTAATGATGCATTTTCTAAAGTTATGATACCTCTCTTTGTTCCATTATTTCTAATAATTTTAGTTAATGCTCTTGTATCTATCCCTTCAAGCCCTATTACCTTATTTTGCTTTAGGTATGTGTCTATATCCATCTCACATCTAAAATTATTTGGGTTATCACTTTTTTCTCTTACAATAAGTCCTTTTACTTGTACTTTATTTGATTCTACATCTTCTAGATTTATCCCATAGTTACCTATAAGTGGATAAGTCATAGTAACTATTTGTCCATAATAAGTTGCATCTGTTAATAGCTCTCCATATCCAGCCATTGAAGTGTTAAATACAACTTCTCCAACAGTTTCTTTTAGATATCCAAATGCTTTTCCTTCAAATACTGTTCCATCTTCTAAAATTAATTTCCCCTTCATATAAGCTACCTCCCAAATATTTTATCTAAGCATTTTCTATTTCTTTTACAATATTAATCGCTGATTCTCTTGGATTTTCTGCTTTTGTTATAGGTCTTCCAACAACTAAATAATGAGCTCCTCTTTTTATTGCATCTAATGGAGTTACAACTCTTTTTTGGTCTCCAACCTCTGCTGATTTAGGTCTTATGCCTGGACAAACTGTTATAAAATCAGTTCCACATGCTTCTACTATCTTATCTACTTCTTGTGCTGAACAAACAACCCCATCTATTCCTGATTCTTTTGCCAGTTTAGCTCTCTTTATAGCTAACTCTTCTGTTGTCATATTGCATCCTATATCTTGTAAGTCTTGATTGCTTAATGAAGTTAGAACTGTTACTCCAACTACTAAAGGCTTTTCTATATTTAATCTTTCTGCTTCTTCTTTAGCAACTAGTGCACATTGTCTCATTCCTTCCATATCTGATACATGTATTGTCATTAACCAAACATTATCTCTTACTGCAGCTCTTACTGCACTTTTCATAGTATTTGGAATATCATGGAATTTAAGGTCTAAAAATATTTTTTTCCCTTTTTCTTTAAGATAATCTATTGTTTTTCCTTTTGTAGCAACATATTGTTCTAATCCTACTTTAAATATATCTACACTATCCTCTAATTTGTCTATTAATTCTTTAGCTTTATCAAATTCGTCAGTATCAATTGCAACTATTAATTTTTCTTTACCATTTATCATTTTTACATCTCCTTTTTAATAAAGCCTAAATCTTCATAAAAAAATCCTCACACCAAAAGAGGCACAAGGATTTTATCTATACATAACTCAATTCTTAGCTATGAGATATCTTTCCCAGTCTCTCTGGACTAGTTTAAAAGACTTTATTATATTTAAATTTTTATTTTATACTCATCAAAAACCTCTAGAAGATTTACTAGAGGTTATATATTAACACTATCTATAACCCTTTAGTCTCTCTGGACTAATTTAAGGAATTTAGCTGTAATATTTTTCTTTATTAATATAACTTTATGTATCTCTAAGATAATTTAAAGTTTTATCTTTTTTTATAATTAAACCACTAATTGCTTTTTATGTCAATAAGTCTTTGAATTATTCTTCATCTTTATCAAACAATTTTTTTTCAAAATATGACTCTGCATTATATATCGCAGCAGCTGGATTATGCCCAGTTACTCTATCTTTGACAATTAGAGTTGTTATAGGAGCTTCCATATATTTCATGGCTAATGTATCATGCCCAACACATAATCCAAGAATTACATTAAGGTCAACTTTAGCTTCATTTAAAAACAAAGCCTGTCCTATTGGATTACACATTATTTCATCTGCACACTTTGATATTGTTTGAGATGCTTCTAAGCCAACTGTGCTCTTAGGTATTGCTCCATTTTTACATATAACCGAAAATACTTCAAATCCATGGTGTTCAAATATTTTTTGTACTGTTTGCATTTCTCTTTTTAATCCAATACAAAATGCTATACCTATTTTTTTATAATCACATTTCTTAGCAAACTCTATTATCTCTTTTAGTCTAGTATACTGACAATACCCTTCTGACTCAACTAATCCAGCATTATAAGCTATTTTTCTATTTTCCTCTTCCTCATAAAGTTGTTTTGCTTTTTGTTGTAGCTCAACTTCTCTAGTAGGACATATCTTCATTAGCTTATCCATATTTCCATCAGAACAACCCCTAAGATTACACTTTCCACACTTGTACATATCCAATATCCCCTTCCAAAATTTTATTCTTCTTGTGATTCTTCTTTCTCTGGACTTACACTTTCTTCTGGTATCTCTTCTTCTGGTTTCACATGCTCAACTACAGTTATAAAATATGATTTTCCTATTTTATTTCTTATTGGAAGTTTTTCATATGAAACATCTATTTTATTTTTTATACATGCTATGTCAAAATGTCTTAATCCTACGCCTAAGCTAACTTTATTCATATCTTCACAATGTTTCTTAGGTTTTTTTTCAAATAAATGAAGACCTCGTTCATCCTTATGGAAATACCACGGTTGAGAATTCTTTACAGATGGAGCTCTTCTTGTAAATTCTAATACTTCTTTCCACTTTTTATTTCTGTTTATTTTATTTATCATATCTTTTACTGGTTTTCTATCAGGTCTAGCATATCTTGTTCTAAATAAATCCTCATTTCTCGCTGGATATCCAAAAGCTATTATTATATAAGGATACTCTATTTCTTCTTCCTTATCTTCTTCTGTTTTTATTCCAGCTAAATAATCTAAATCGTCTTCTTCATCTTCTTCAGAGTTTTTATTTCCTATATCTACAAATTCTAAAATATCTTCTCTCTTTAAGTTTCCCTCCAGCCAACAGGTAGCTACACCCAATGTTGTAAGACGTAAAACTACACCTTCTGTAGCAAAACCTATATTTTGTAGATAATCTTCTCCTTTATTTGATGTGATTACTATATAATGAGGTGCTTTTACTTTACATTCCTTACCCATTAAGAAATGTATTATATGACCTCTATCAACAACATGCGCTTTAATATTTAAATCTTCATTTAAATATTCTAAATTTTTACAACTTCTCTTTATTTCTTCCATTAATGGCTTTTTTATCTTATTACTGGAAAAATTTCTTACAGATTTTCTATAAAAAATGGCTTCATAAAGCTCCATTTATGCCCTCCTAACTGAAATCTTCTGTTCATAATATATAAACTACTATATTTAAACATATATAAGCTTTGCCAGAAAATTTTTTATTTCATTATTTATATTTATCTCATTATTATATTATAAGTTTTTTTCAGTATTCTTGTATAGCTTTTCACTAAAAAAGTATTTTTATTTCTACTTTAATACTAATATCAACAAAAAATATTCTTCCAATTAAGTTTGTGCTTCTAAACAATCTGTTTTAATTAAAATAGATATTTTTTATTTCTTAGTTTATAGAGTATAAATATTTTAAATATGACCCAAAATCTAAGTAATGTTATAATACTTTATAGGTTATTCAATATTAAAAATATAGGAGGATAAACATGGATTTAAATAGAAATTTAGAGAAATATGCTGAATTGGCAATCAAGGTCGGGATTAACATACAGCCAGGTCAAACTTTACTTATAAAATCACCAATAGAATGTGCTGATTTTGCAAGAAATGCACTTAAAGAAGCATATAAATGTGGTGCTAAAAATGTATATATAGAATGGTCTGATGAAGAAAGTGCTCTTATTAAGTATTTATATGCTCCAGATGAAGCATTTCATGAGTTCCCAAAATGGACAGCAGAACAATATGTAGATATAGCAAAAGAAGGTGGAGCATTTTTATCAGTATATGCTCAAAATCCTGACTTACTAAAAGATGTTGACCCTGAAAGAGTGGCAAATTTTCAAAAAGCATCTGGTAAGGCTTTAAAAGAATGGCGTTCTTATACTCTAACTGATAAATGTAAATGGAGCATAGTTTCTGTGCCAACAAAAGCATGGGCAAAAAAAGTATTTCCAAATTTATCAGAAGAAAAAGCAATCGAAGAATTATGGAATGCTATATTTAAGTGTTCAAGAGTGGATGGTCAAGACCCTATAAAAGCATGGGAGGAACATAATAAAAATCTTAAGTCTAAAATGGATTTCTTAAATAAAAATAATTTTAAAACTTTAAAATATAAATCTTCAAAAACTGATTTGACTTTAGATTTGCCAAAAGGTCATATTTGGTTAAGTGGAGCATCTAAAGACCCTAATGGAATAAGCTTTAATCCTAACATCCCAACAGAAGAAATCTTTGGAATGCCACATAAGTTTAAAGTGAATGGAACTGTTTATAGTACTAAACCTCTTGTTTATGGTGGAAATATAATTGATAATTTCTTCTTAATTTTTAAAGATGGAAAAATAATAGATTTTTCTGCTGAAAAAGGACTTGAAACTTTAAAGAAACTTATTGAAACAGATGAAGGTTCTCAATATTTAGGAGAAGTTGCTCTTGTTCCATACAACTCACCAATATCCAATACAGATATAATTTTTTATAATACTCTATATGATGAGAATGCTTCTTGCCATTTTGCAATTGGTTCTGCTTACAGAACTTGTCTAGATGGTGGAAACAATTTAAAAGATGAAGAATTGGATGAATATGGTGTAAATGATAGCTTAACACATGTAGACTTTATGATTGGGTCTGATGATATGGATATTATAGGAGAAACTTATGATGGAAAGCAAATACAAATTTTTAAAAATGGCAACTGGGCTTTTTAATCTATGCTTTAACTAAAAAGGGCTGATGGAAGTTATACCAGACTTCCCAGCCCTTTTTAATGTTGATGATAAATATTTTTTTATATTAATTAATCTCATTTTTATAGATTAATTCCTATTGTTTCAAACATAAGTATCTAAAACTTATATCTATATTATATATAAAATATCCTATTTAGTAAAACCTTTATTTTAATTTACATGCTAAAAATTTAACTTTGCTATTTCAACAGCAGATTTTGCATCCTTTGAATAATAGTCAGCACCCATTTCTTCTGCATATTCTTCTGTCAAAACTGCACCTCCTACAAATACTTTCGCATTTATATCATTATCTCTTAATGCTTGAATCGTATCTTTCATGCTTTGGACAGTTGTAGTCATAAGTGCACTTAATCCTACTAATTTTATATTTCTTTTTTTGGCTACTTCTACTACTTCTTCAATTGGAACATCTTTCCCTAAATCTATAACTTCATATCCATAATTTTCTAGCATTATTTTTACTATATTTTTTCCAATATCATGGATATCGCCTTTTACTGTGGCAACTATTATTTTTCCTTTAGATACATTATCACTACTTTTAATTAGTAAAGTTTCCTTTATTGTATTTAATGAAGCTTTAACTGTCTCTGCTGATTGAATCAATTGCGGTAAGAATATATCTCCACTATCATATCTCTTTCCTACTTTATCAAGGGCAGGAATTAAAATCTCATCTAATATATAATTTTCATCCTTTTCCTTCAAAAGATTCAGTGTTACATTTTTTGCTTCGTCTTTTAATCCTCTTTCAACTAAAACATCTAGAGACAAATCTTTGTCCGTTTTCGTAGAAGAGTCTGATTTTTTTGAATTATTTATATTGCTATATTGATTTATATATTTGATACACCCTTTATCTGTATTATTTAAGATTCTAAAAGAGTTAATAGCCTCCATCATACTATATTCATTTGGATTTATAATTGCTAAATCAAGACCTGCTCCTAAAGCTAATGTTAGAAAAGAAGCATTAAGTGCTTTTCTATTTGGAAGTCCGAATGAAATATTTGAAACACCTAAAATAGTTTTTACTCCCAATGTCTTTACCATTGTTATAGCCTTTATCGTCTCTATTGCTTCCTCTTGTTGTGCTGACACAGTTAATGATAAACAATCTATAAATATATCTTTTGGCTTTATTCCATAAGAAACTGCTCTATCTACTATTCTTTTTGCTATTTCAAATCTTTCTTCAGCCTTTTTAGGTATACCTTTTTCATCAAGAGTAAGTCCAACTACACATGAACCATACTTTTTGACTATTGGTAATATACTTTCTAAAGACTCCTCTTTGCCATTTACAGAGTTTACTATTGTTCTACCATTATAATATCTAAGCCCTTGTTCTAATGCCTCTACATTGGAAGAATCGACTTGTAAAGGTGTATCTACTACTGCCTGTATTTCTCTTATTAATTTTGGCATTAATTTTTTCTCATCTACCTCTGGTAAACCAACATTTACTCCTAATATTTGTGCCCCAGCATTTACTTGTTCTAGTCCTAAGTTTATTGCATAATCTAAATTTTCATTTTTCAATGCTTCTTGAAGAGATTTTCTTCCTGTAGGATTCAATCTTTCTCCAACAACTATAGGTGATTCTACTTCTACAAATTTTGATGGTGAACAAACTACACATTTGTCAATTTTCTCTATATTTCCCTTTACAACAGAATTTATATTATCAGATATTTCTTTTATAAAACTTGGATTTGTACCACAACATCCACCTATTATAGTAGCACCAACCTCAACGAATTTCTTAACACCTTCAAAAAACTCTTTTGCATCAACATCATATATAGCCTCTCCATCAACTATATTTGGTAAACCAGCATTTGCTTGAACCATCACAGGTATTGTAGCTCTTGATACTATTTTTTTTACTATTGGTAAAAGTTGTTTCGGTCCTAATGAACAGTTTACTCCTATTGCATCAACACCCAATCCTTCTATAGTAGCCACCATACTCTCTGGCATACATCCAGTAAAACTTCTTCCTCCTTCATCAAATGTCATAGTACAGAAAACAGGTAAGTCAGAATTTTCCTTTGCAGCTAATACAGCTGCTTTAGCTTCATATAAATCCATCATAGTCTCTATTACTATCACATCAACACCAGATTTTGCGCCCTGTAATACTTGTCTTTTAAATATTTCATATGCTCTATCAAAACTTAAAGTCCCCATAGGCTCTAACATCTCTCCTATAGGCCCAATATCTAATGCTACATATCTAGGTTTAGTTTTATCTACATTTTCTATAGCTTTCCTAGCCACTAAAACAGCATTATCAATCACTTCTTCTACTGTATAGTTACTATCTAATTTTAGCTCATTACATCCAAAAGTATTTGTAAGAATTACGTTTGAACCTGCCTCTAAATATGAGGTATGTATTTCTATAAGTTTGTCTGGATTTTGAATACCAAACACTTCTGGGTTTTCACCTAACTTTAAACCTTTTTGTTGAAGCATTGTTCCCATTGCACCATCAAATATTAGTATATTATTCTTAAGATATTGTCTTATTTCCACAAGAATTCTCTCCTTTTCTATTTCTATATGTACAGTTTCTATAGTTTTTACAATTTTCACACGATTTTTCTTTTTTAGATTCATCTATTTTTATATTAGAAATACCTATGATAGCCACTACTGACTTTCTAGGTATCATAATCCCATTGGAAGTAATTGTTAAACCTATTTGTTTTTGAGCATTTAACACATTTAATATATCTATATTTTTTTCTATTGGTAAATCTCCATATCCTGGACTATATCGCATAGTTATAAATTTATTTTGTTCTAAAAAAACCTTTTCTACATTATCTTGAATGATATCACATACTTCTTCTATTGCTGTTGTTCCACATGAATCTATTATTAGTCCTTTTGTTAAATCTGAATAAGAATGTCTTTTTATTTCTTTTTCTATCTCTAATCCTAATGTAGCTGCCATAATTACACATTCATTACATTCTTTTAAAAGTTCATATATATCTTTACTTTCTAATGTTAAATTTGTCCCCTCTAACTCTACAACATTATCTTTATTTATTTTAATAGGATAAATCCTAGATAAATATCTAGGATTTATTTTATTTTTAGTTATATCTACACATTCATCAATAGTATCTTTAAGGTCTTTATCTATCTCTTGACCTCTGTATTGTAAGTATCTTAAAACTTCACTTTGATTTATGTTTATATTTCCTTTTTCAATTAAATTATTCTCCATATATGTTTAAAGAAAATCCTTTGTCCAAAACATCTTTTGCGTATTCTTTTGCTCCAAATAAAGATAAATCTCTGTAGTTCCCACATTCTATTGCTGTAGCTGCCGGCATTTCATCTGATTCAACCACTTTTTTTAATGCTTCTTCTAAACCAACCTTAACTGTATTGGCATCTACATCTCCCCATAGTATTAAATAAAATCCTGTTCTACATCCCATTGGAGATAAGTCTATTACTCCCTCTAATGTATCTCTTAAATAAGTTGCTAACAGATGCTCTAAACCATGCATAGCAGCAGTTCCAAAACTCTCTACATTTGGTTGTAAAAATCTTAGGTCAAATTTACTTACCTTATCTCCCTTTACTCCATCAAGTACGCTACATTTTCTTACAAAAGGAGCTTTTACTTTTGTATGGTCTAACTTAAAACTTTCCACTTTTTCCATTATTTAATCCTCCATTATCTTTTAAATTCATTACATTAATTCTAAAAAAAACTCTCCCTATCCATTATTGATAAGAAGAGTATATTATTTCAAATCGTCTCATCGTCGTTAGCAGGACCACCTAATAAAAGGTTGGTATAGGATCACTGAGCTAACTCTCTCCCCTAACTCTTGATAAGTATCTTATTAAACTGACTTAAATTATATATTACTTTTTTATTTTTGTAAACACTTTATCGCTATATTATTTATACATCTAATTATACTTTTATTTTATAACTCAACTGATTGTATTATTGGCAGTTGTACCTCAAATACAGTTTGATGTTTATTGCTTGAAACAGTGATTTCTCCACCATGTAAGTTTACAATGTTCTTTGTGATTGCAAGACCCAATCCAGACCCTCCAGCATTTCTATTTCTTGACTTTTCAACTCTATAAAATCTGTCAAATATATTTGGTAAATCTAATACTGGAATTGGTTCTCCATAATTTATGACCTTTACAATCGCCATATCTTCTTTTTTCTCTGTGACTATATCTACATAGAGTCCATCTTTTCCATACTTCATAGCATTAGTCATAAGATTCTCAAATACTCTTACTAATTTATTTGGGTCAGCTTTTACAATTAATTTTTCTTCATTAAAATTAACTCTACTAACCATAAATTCCTGCCTAAAATAAATTTCAAATTGAGATACTATCTGACTTAATAACTCTACTAAATTTATTTCTATCTTATTTAATCTCATTGTATTGTTTTGCATTTTAGTAAGTTCAAACAAATCATTTATGAGTACATTTAAATTTTTCGATTTTTCATATGCAATATTAACATAATACATCATCTGTACTTCATCTTTATACTTACCTTCTTCTATCAATCCTAAATAACCCATTATTGATGTCAAAGGTGTTCTTAAATCATGTGACACATTTGTTATTAAATCTGTTTTGGTTTGCTGAGCTTGTCTCTCTTCAACAGTTATGTTTCTAAGTTGATGAATAATACTATTAATTTTATGTGCTAGTTCATCAATATCATCAACTTCTTTATCCTTTAATTCTTCTAAATCATACTCGATATCTATATTCTTTTGTAAATCACTTTCATCCATTGAATTTACAGCATCTAAAATAACTTCTAACTTCTGATTCTTTTTATTAGCTTTTTTTATAAAATCTACAACTTGCTTATTTCTCTTGTATGATATTAAAGAGTAAATTGCTAACGATGAAATTAGAAATAAAGATGGATAAAACAATCCCTCTCCCATAGATGCTCTTAAATCTCTTAAATTATATACAAGATAATTAATTGTAGATAAATGAGTATTAACATATAACAATTTTATTATATAAATGCTTGTTAACATAATTATTAAAGTAATAATGCAACTTATTGCAAAATCTATTATAGGACGAAACATATGATTTAATAAGCTTTTATTTTTCAATTTTATATCCTACTCCCCATACAGTATGAATTATTTTTTCTCCATCTGTATATTTTTCAATTTTATCTCTTATTCTACTCATATGGACCATTACAGTATTATTAGATTGATAATATTTCTCTTTCCATACCTTTTCAAATATTTCTTCTGTACTATATACTCTTCCCTTATTATTTGCTAGTAAGTACAATATCTGAACCTCCCATGACTAAAGTCACAGGGTTCCTGCTTCATAGAATTTTGCATACTAAAATATGTCTTACTAATTCTCCACAGGCTATCCCCATAGTTCCTACGGTTCTTACATAAGTTATTTATTTTAAACTGTTATTAGTCTTAATCCTTCTTTT
>NZ_JRHN01000057.1 GCF_001299635.1 Clostridioides difficile
GACTTGGATACATTGTTGTACTGTCTCCAGAGTGAACTCCAGCTCTTTCTAAATGCTCCATTATACCAGGTATTAATATATCTTCTTTATCACATATCGCATCTACTTCTATTTCTCTACCAGTTAGATATTTATCTATTAGTACTGGATTTTTGTGGTCTCTATCAAACGCATCATCCAAATACTGAATTAATTTTTCTTCATTATAAGTTATTTCCATACCTTGACCACCAAGTACATAAGATGGTCTAACTAATACTGGATAACCTAACTCCTTAGCAATCCCAACACCCTCGTTAGTTGTCCATACACCTTTTCCTTTTGGTCTATTTATGTCTAGTTTTTCTAATAAATCATCAAACTTCTCTCTATCCTCTGCTGCATCTATATCTCTAAAATCTGTTCCTAATATAGGTATATTTTTCTCATGTAAGAACTTAGCTAATTTTATAGCTGTTTGCCCACCAAACTGTAATATCACACCTTCTGGTTTTTCTTTTTCAATTATATTTAAAACTTCTTCTTCTGTTAATGGTTCAAAATATAACTTGTCTGATGTATCAAAATCTGTACTTACTGTCTCTGGGTTATTATTTACAATTATAGTCTCAATACCCATTTTTCTTAAAGATTTTACACAGTGAACTGAACAATAGTCAAACTCTATACCTTGGCCTATTCTTATTGGCCCAGAGCCCAACACTATTACCTTTCTCTTATCACTAACAACTACTTCATCATATTGCTCATAAGTTGAATAATAGTAAGGTGATAAAGCTTCAAATTCTCCCCCACATGTATCAACCATTTTATAAACTGGCTGTATATTATATAGACTTCTCAACTCGTATAATTTTTCTGGACTTATTTTCATTAAGTCAGATATACCTTTATCAGAGAATCCTTTTTTCTTTAATTCGTGTAAATACTCTTTGTCTAAGTTTTCTATTTTTAGAACTTTTAATTTTTCTTCTTGCTCTACTATCCATTTAAATTTATTTATAAACCACTTATCAACACCAGTTATTTCTGAAATCATTTCTACTTTATAGCCTCTTCTTATCATTTCAGCTAAGTCAAATAGTCTCTCATCATCAGGTACTACTACTCTAGCCTTTAATTCTTCTAATGTTCTACCTTCTGATGGGGCATGAACTAATGAATATTTTCCTGTCTCAAGTGATCTTATTCCTTTAAGAATAGCTGCTTCAAAGTTACTTCCTATACTCATTATTTCACCAGTTGCCATCATCTTAGTTCCCAATTTTCTATTGGCATGTCTAAATTTATCAAATGGCCACTTTGGTATTTTTACTACTACATAATCTAATGTTGGCTCAAAGCAAGCATATGTTTTTTTAGTTACTGCATTTTCTATCTCATCTAAAGTGTATCCTAGAGCTATCTTAGCTGCTACTTTTGCGATTGGATAGCCTGTAGCTTTTGATGCTAAAGCTGATGACCTACTAACTCTTGGATTTATTTCTATTATCGCATATTCTAAACTATGTGGATTTAAAGCTATTTGAACATTGCAACCACCTTGAACTTCTATTGCATTTATTATATCTATTGATGCTTTTCTAAGTAGTTGATACTCCTCATCACTTAAAGTTTGACTTGGAGCAACAACTATACTATCTCCTGTATGAACTCCAACTGGGTCTACATTTTCCATATTACATACAGTTATACAGTTACCATTTCCATCTCTCATTACTTCATATTCTATTTCTTTCCAACCTTTTATACTCTTTTCAAGAAGAACTTGACCTACTGGACTTAATTGTAATCCATGTGTAAGAGTTTCTCTTAATTCTTCCTCAGTATCGGCTATACCTCCACCAGTTCCACCTAATGTATATGCTGGTCTTACAACTACTGGATAGCCTATTTTATCAGCAAATTCAAGCCCTGCTTCTAAATTTGTAACTATATCACTAACTATTACTGGCTGATTTATTTCTTTCATTACCTCTCTAAATAAGTCTCTGTCTTCGCCCTTTTTTATAGAGTTTATAGATGTTCCTATAACTTTTACATTGTATTTTTCTAATATCCCAGCATCATGTAGTTCTACAGCTAAGTTAAGCCCTGTTTGACCTCCCATACCTGCAAGTAAACTATCTGGTCTTTCTTTTTCTATTATTTTTTCTATAAATTCTATTGTTAATGGTTCTATATATATTTTATCTGCAATCTCTTTATCAGTCATTATAGTAGCTGGATTACTATTAACTAATACGACTTCTATTCCCTCTTCTTTTAATGCTTGGCAGGCCTGTGTTCCTGAATAGTCAAATTCTGCCGCTTGACCTATTATTATTGGCCCTGACCCTAATACTAAAGTTTTCTTTATACTATCTAATTTAGGCATAACTCTTTCTCCTTATCTAAACAATTTTCACGGTTCTTATCTTTATCATCTATATAATCAATTTTAATTACTTTATTTCATCTTAAATTTAGATTTCCTTATTATACATATCTATGTTAATTAAACCAATGATTTTTTGATTTAAATTATTCTTATTTTTTAATTATATCTTAGTACTATTTATTTTACTAACTCTAAAAACTTGTCGAAAATATAATCATTATCTTTTGGTCCTGGGCAAGCTTCAGGATGGTACTGAACACTGTATACATCTAGACTCTCATGTCTCATTCCTTCAACAGTATTATCATTTAAATTTATATGTGTCATTTTCATTTGTTCAGGAACTTCTGAAACATAATATCCATGATTTTGAGAAGTTATAAATACTTTTCCCTCTTCTAAATCTTTAACTGGGTGATTACCACCTCTATGTCCAAATTTAAGTTTAGCAGTCTTTCCTCCAAGAGCTAAAGCTAAAAGTTGATGTCCTAGGCATATTCCAACTATAGGTTTTTTACCGATAAGAGCTTTTATATTTGCTATAACATCTTCTAGGTCTTCTGGATCTCCAGGTCCATTTGACAAGAATATTAAGTCAGGATTTATACTTAATACATCTTCTGGAGATGTTGTGGCTGGAAATATTGTTATATCACATCCACGAGCTGCAAATGATCTTAATATGTTTCTCTTAACTCCAAAATCCATAACAGCCACTTTTGGGCCATTTCCTTTTATATGCTCTACTTCTTTTCTTGTAACTGTTCTAACTGCTTCTGTATTCGAAAACTTATCCAATTTATGTTTAACATCTTCTAACTTACTGTCTTCTAATGTAATTATCCCTTTCATTGTTCCATTATTTCTAAGTATCTTAGTCAAAGCTCTTGTATCTATTCCCTCAAGCCCAATAACTTTATTTTGCTTTAGATATTGGTCTATATCAATTTCACATCTAAAATTACTTGGAGAATCACTTTTCTCTCTTACTATAAATCCCTTTACTTGTACTTTTTCAGATTCTGCTGATGATAAATTTATACCATAATTCCCTACAAGAGGATAAGTCATAGTAACTATTTGACCATAGTAAGAAGGGTCTGTTAGAACTTCACCATATCCTATCATAGAAGTGTTAAATACTACTTCTCCTACACTTTCTTCTAAATATCCAAATGCCTTTCCTATAAAAATTGTGCCATCTTCTAATATTAACCTTGCTTTCATATTACAGTACCTCCTATAATTCTCTTTAGGTAAACTAAAGAACATTAACTAAATATAAGCTTTTAAATATCTATATATATTTTTCACTTTTACATTCTAGTTTTATACTTATTTACACTTATTTTTTATCTTTTTCTATTATACTACAAATTTCTTAAAAAAAAGAAGTTATCTCAAAAGTAAAAACTCATAGAAAAAATAACTTCTTATTTTTAATTTAATAATTAAATTCTTAAACTATAAAATCAAATTAATGTCTATTCAGCTATATTGTAAACTTTTAACTTATCTTTGTTTAGATGTTTCTTCTTAACTTCTACTAAAGCTTTTAATGTATCCAAAGATGTCATTATTTCGGTAGAGAACTCAATCGCTGTTCTTCTTATCTTAAATCCATCTCTTGTAGAATCATTTCCTTTAGTTGGTGTATTTATTACTATATCAACTTGTTTATTTCTTATAGCATCTAATATATTTGGTCTAGATTCTTCTACTCTATTTACTGTATCAGCCTCTATTCCATTTTCTCTTAGACTCTTAGCTGTTCCTTCTGTAGCAACAAAAGTATATCCTAACTCTTTCATATCTTTTGCTATCTCTATAAACTCATCTTTATCAAGATTATTAACAGTAGCAAGCACTACTCCTCTTTCATCAGACATATGTCTACCTGCTGCTAAAAATCCTTTGTATAAAGCTTCTTCTAAGTTTTCTCCTACACCTAG
>NZ_JRHN01000058.1 GCF_001299635.1 Clostridioides difficile
ATCAAATTCTCTTGATGTTAAAGTTATGTCCTTCCCAGCTACTGTTACACTATGCTTTTCCTTATCTATTAATAACGCTCCAACTTCTATGGTATTCTTATTTTCATTATTAGCACCACTAAAATAATATGCTCTTCTAATCAAAGATTTGACTCTCACAGTAAGCTCAAGTGGATTAAATGGTTTTGTCAAATAATCATCTGCGCCAGTCATTATTCCTTGTATTTTATCCATATCTTCTGATTTTGCACTCAACATAAGTATTGGTATATTTAAACTTTCTCTAACTCTTCTGCAAACTTCTATACCATCCATTTTGGGCATCATTATATCCAACACCATTAAATGAATATTCTCTTTTTTTAAAATTTCTATAACTTCTTCTCCATCTTCAGCTTTAATTACACTATATCCACTATTTAAAAGATATATCTCTATAAGATCTCTTATTTCTTTTTCATCATCGACAACAAGAATTGTATTTTCCACTTTTACACATCCCAACTTAACCTTTGTACATAGTTTTTATTCAAATAAAATTATACTATACTTTAGTTAAAGTAATCCATTAAATTTCTTCAACTACCCACTTCCAATATAATACAATTCATCTTAAACATTTATATTATTTGCTTTGTAGATATTCTTCTAAAGTTAATCCTCTTGAATAAATTTCCTCGGCAATATCTTTACCAACATATCTAATATGCCATGGTTCATATGCTGTACCAGTTATATCTTCTTTGCCTTTAGGATATCTTATTATAAACCCAAACTTATGAGCATTTTCTGCAAGCCATATAGCTTCTTTTGTACTACCAACAAACCATCTCTCTGGATTTGTTAAGTCTATACAAAGTCCAGTTTGATGCTCACTATAACCAGGCTTTGCCACATATGCATCTGCTTTTTCTTGTCCCTGAGATTTTACCCTTCTTGTATAAGTATCTTGCTGAGTATTGTAAGACCTATATGCTGAAGACCCTAAAAACTGTATTCCTTCTTCATTAGCTTGCTTAACTAAATCTTCCACTGCTTTTGCAGGTTCTCCTGCCATTTGTTTTTCTTCTTCTGTTGCTTCTTCAACAAAAGGTATATTTACTTTAGTAATATTTTCAGGAGCATAATCTTTACTAATTCCATTTGTCTTGTTTACCAGTAATATATTTGCTATACTATTTGAGTGATTTTTATTTTGGGAATTTGATTCAACATCTTTTTCTGAAGCAAATTGGGCAGTTCCTGTTGGTGTTTTATCTTTTATAAGAAATTTATTTTTAGATATAAATACACTTATAAATACTACTATAATAATAGCTAATATTAATTTAAATTTTTTCATGGTTACATCTTCTCCTTTTTGTATGTTTGTCTATAATGTTAATTTTAGAGTATAAGTTTTAAGTATTTTATAAGTAAATCTTAAGTAAATCTTAAATTTAATATTTTTGAAAGGTGGTGCTAAAAATGTCTATACAAAAACTTCTTAGTAAAGCTCGCAAGGCTATACAAGACTTTGATATGATACAAGAAAATGATAAAATTGCTGTTGGACTCTCTGGTGGAAAAGATAGTTTAACACTACTTCATATACTTAAAAGCTATCAGAGATTTTCTCCTCAAAAATTTGAATTGATAGCTATAACTCTAAATACTGGTGGTATTGATAATTCTCCACTAAATAAATTGTGTCAGGAAATAGATGTACCCTTTTATGAATTTCAAACTGATATAAAGGAAATTGTGTTTGATATAAGACAAGAAAAAAATCCTTGTGCATTATGTGCTAATTTAAGAAGAGGTGCCTTAAATGATAATGCTAAAAAAATGGGATGTAATAAAGTGGCTCTTGGACATCATAAAGATGATGCAATTGAAACATTTTTAATGTCTATGTTTTATGAAGGCAGAGTAAATTGTTTTTCTCCAAAAACATACTTAGATAGACAAGATTTAACTGTCATAAGACCTATGATTTACATAGAAGAGTATATGACTAAGAAGATTTCAAAAGATTCTAACTATCCTATTATAACAAATCCATGCCCTGCAAATGGTCATACCAGAAGAGAATACATAAAAAATCTTATTGCTGATTTAAATAAAGAGATGCCAGATTTTAAAAGAAATGTATTTGGTGCTTTAAATAATTCAGAAAAACTGTTTGTATGGGATAAAGAAAAGATAAAAAATTTAAATAGTAATTAATACTTTTACAAAAAAGCAAGATTGTATTAATTATAAATAAACCATAAATAATCTACACAATCTTGCTATATTTTTTTATCTTATATTGTTTTAATCTATATCTTAATAGTTATTAATAATGTTTCTATTATCTAATATACTAATTATAACTTGAACATTTGTATCTTACTTAATTCAATCTACTTTTGCAATTTCTACCCATTCTAATAAATAAAATAGTATTTCATACTAAATTAGAATGTTAAATTCTACTATTTCTGGTATATTAAAAAATCTAAAGGGTAACTTTGTACTTCCAAGACCTGAACTCACATATAAGTGATTTCCATTTACCTCATAAAACCCTTTAGTATATTTCCTTCCATATGGAGGAGTAACTAAGGCGCCTTTAAAAGGTATTCTTATTTGACCACCATGACTATGCCCAGATAAAACTAAATTCATTGAATCTTTACTAAACATATCGACTAAATCTGGTTCATGTGCTAATAATAAATTAAAATTATTTTTATCAGTCTTATTCTCTAGATATTTTATATCAGGATTTCCATTTAATATTTCATCAACACCTAATATATTAATATACTTATCATCAGCTAACTTTATCTTTTTATTTTCATTTATCAAAAGATTGAAGTTGGAATTTTTCATAATTTGTCTATAATACCTAGGAAGTTTATACATATAATCATGATTGCCGAATACTGAAAATTTTCCCAACCTAGCATTCATACTTGATAAAATAGCTGTAATTTCATCTATATCTGGATTTTTATTGGAATAATCAATTAAATCACCAGTAAATACTATTATATCTGGATTCAAAGCATTAACCTTATTAGCCACTTTTTTAAGGTTCTTAGTTGAGTAAAAACTACCTATCTGAGTATCTGAAATTTGAACTACTTTTATACTTTCGGATTCAGTCTTTACTATATCATTTTTTACTAAATTTCCACTTTCATTTATATTATATTTTTTCACGATTAATAGACTCGGTTCTATCGCAACTGAGTATATAAAAATCAGAATAAATATCAGCATAAAAATTTTTAAAAAAGATTTAACTCTTAAATTCAAAGCATCTACCTACTTATTTACTTTCTTAGACTATTTGCATCACAGATTCAACTTTGTCCATTTTTCTGTCATGCATTTTTGGTTTATTAGCTAAAAACCATTTATATGTAGCTGTAAGCCCTTCTTTTAATAATACATTTGGTATATAAAGCCCATGTTCAATAAGCTTATTTATATCCAGATTGAAGTCTATGTTTCTAAATGGGAAATATGTTCTTTCTCTAAACTCTACTTTTTCCATATCTACATACTTTATAATAGGTTCTTTACCAATAACTTCTCCACATGTATGTATAAGTTCGTCCCAAGAAATTAACTGTGGATTTGTTACATTATACGCCTCTCTTACATGAGGATTTTTCATTATACTTTCTAATACCTTTACCAAATCACCAATATATATAAATTGATTACTTACTTGTTTTCCTTTTGGCACTGGTATCTTTTCATTTTTTTCTATTTTTTCGAAGAAATAATATTCTCTATATAAATTATTATTTTCCCCATATATATAAGTTGGTCTGATAATTATATATGGTATAGAGCTACTTATAACAAAATCCTCTGCTTCTTTTTTATTTAGGCCATATTTTCCCCAGTTTTCATTTTCGCCCTTCTCATTTTCTTCTTTAACATTTCTCCCACTATCTTTGTATACTGCTCCTGCTGACAACACTATATATTTCTTTAGGCTATCTGGGTTTACAAAATCAATAAGATTACTTACATCGTCTTTTGTGTATGCTGTCATATCATATATGTAATCATACTTTCTTCCTCTGATAATGTTTTCCATGTCTTTGCGAACTTTTCTATCACAAATTAGATGTTCTTTAAAACCTGTATAATCTATTTCCTTTTTACCATTTGTAAGTATATCAATTTGATACCCACATTTAATTAAACGCTTAGCAAGTGCAGAACCTATGAAGTCGCTTCCACCCATAATTAAAATAGATTTCATTTCAAGTGCATCCTCCTCTTTTTTAAATGACTTCCTTAATTATAATATCATATTTTTAAATATGCTACAGTATTTTGTATTATTTTTGTTTATAAAAGATATTTATAGCAAAATATCTTTTATAGAATCTACACTTTCGACAATATAAGTAGGTTCACTTTCACTAATCTCTTCAAATGAACCATATCCATACAACACTCCAATAGAATCTACTCCTATTTTCTTAGCACCAATTATGTCATACTTTCTATCTCCAACCATAATAACTTTATCTTTATCTTTCACATTACACAAATCTAGTACATATTGTATAACTTCATTTTTATTTACCCTCGTACCATCAAGATTACTACCTACTATATACTTAAAATATCTATCTATATCAAAGTATTTAAGTATAGTTTCTGCAAAAACTGTTGGCTTAGAGGTAGCTAATAATAATATTTTATCATTTGTATAGAGCATTTCTAATATCTCTTTTATATTCTTATAAATTTTATTTTCAAATATCCCTTTATCTGAAAAATATTCTCTATACTTCTCAACAGCTCTTTTAGCTTTTTCATCATCAAATTTATAGTATTCTTTAAAAGTATCATGTAATGGTGGTCCTATAAATTGTTCTAAGTTATCTAAATCTTCTTTTATACCAAAACTATCTAATGAATATTGAATAGACTTTGTTATTCCTTCTTTAGGGTCTGTAAGCGTTCCATCCAAATCAAACAACACTATTTCATAGTTTTTCTTCATATTTAAATCCTCCATATTTATAAAAAGTAATATCTCCTATTTTATATTTATCTATTTTAAAAAGCTATAGTAATAGAAGTTTCTATACTATAGCTTAAGTAATAATTGAATCTTATATGTTTGGTGTTAAAATAAATCTAAATCATTCTATTTAACTGTTATAGCTGAAACTGGACATCCTTCTTCTGCTTCTTTACATAAATCTTGTAAATCTGCTGGTATTTCCCCTTCAATTGCAACTGAATGTCCTTCATCACTCATACTAAAAACGTCTGGACATGTTCCTATACATGCTCCACAAGCTACACATACATCCTTATCAACAAATGCTTTCATACTAAAATACCTCCCCTAAAATTATCTTTTTTTAATTATTGTTTCCTTAGATATTTATCCAATATATGCCAATTTAAACATATATTTATTATTTTATCACGATTGCTTAATTTATTATAGTATATTCATATCCATGTCTATAAACTTCGCTACTTTTCATCCATGATTTTACAGTATATTGTAAACTTAATTTTCTATTTAAAACTAATTCATTATCATTGTAGTCTTTTATAATATCGTTACTCTTCTCCATTGTAAATATAGTAAAATCACCTTCTCCACCAACCTTTATTCCGCCCTTATTTGAATGTAAATCGAAAATTTTTGTTGGATATTCAGTTACTTTTTCTATACATTTTTCTAAAGATATTCCAAGTTCCATAATTTTATTTATAACAGTTAAAAGAGAATAATTTATGTCTTTCATATTTTTTATATGCATATCTGTGCTTATTAAATCTGGTTCTAATCCTTGATTTATTGCTTTTTTAAAAACTTTAAAATCAAACTGGTCTAATCCATAACACACATCAAATAATACTCCTCTATTCTTTGCATTTATTACTGATTCTCTTAGCATGCCAAATTCATTAAATATTCCATTTGCACTGTTTCCATATACAGGTGTAACTACATCTCCTTTACCCAAAATATTCATTACTTCATCTATATATGATGGATGCTCACCTATATATACCACTAATGGTAAATTTAATTTCTTAGCAACTTGTTTTGATTTTTTAACTATATCTATACCATTTTCATTAGATTGAAATTTGCTTGCTTTTACCTTTATACCTTTTATTTTGTCCATATTTTTTTCCACAACAGACTCGACATCATCAAAATTTATAACATCTAAAGATGTCGACTCATTCAGTATATTTAATCCTTCATTTGTTACATTTAAAAATGAATATACTTCAGTTTTACACTCATCCATATATTTTTTCTTAAAATCATAGTAATTTAAAGGGCCAGCTGTACCCGCATCAAATATAACTGTTGAACCTTTTTCAATTCCAATTGAATCAGAGTCCATACCTGTAGGTAATTTTCTCTTATAACAATGGGTGTGAACATCTATAAATCCTGGAGAAATATACATATTATCAGCATTTATTATCTCAAACTCTTTGTTTGTAAGTAATCTTTCTTTTCTTATTTTTTCTTTGAGATTCAATCCAATATCATATATTTTCCCATGCAAAACCAAGATATCTTTTTTTTCAAACTTGATACCATCTTTTGGAGATATTATTGTCCCATTTCTTATAAGTAAATTTTTCATCTATTCCACATCCTAATTACAGTATAATTTCTCTAATAGTTTTCTTACATAAAGAAAATAAGTCTAAAAATAAAAATATTTTAGACTTATTCATTATATTATACTATATTCATTATATTAAATTAAATAAAAACTTCAATTTACTTTAAGAAGCAATTAAGTATTTGTTGCTCAGCCTCTTCCTCAGTAAGACCCAATGTCATCATCTTTAGTATTTGGTCTCCTGCAATCTTTCCAATTGCTGCCTCATGCACTAAGAGAGCATCTGGATGATTTGCTGCAATCTCAGGTATAGCACTAATTTGAGAATTTCCCATGATTATTGAATCACATTGAACATGTGCAGAACAAAGAGAATCCCCAATAACGCAAGGATTAAACTTTTGCTTAGAATTATCTTGCCCAACTGTACGAGAAATTACTTGAGCAGACGAATTTTCTCCCTCTAAGACAACCTTCATATTAGATTCTGCAACTTGATTTCCATGAGTTAATAATTTCTCAAATACAACTATTTTAGCCCCTTTACCTAGGTTTGCATCCATTTCCCTTTTAGTTGAATCTACACCCTTAATTTGAATTGTTTCCATCTCACAATATGAATCTTCATCCATATTAACAATAGTAACTGGATTTAAGATTTTCTTTCCTTCTCCGTCACCTTCACCATAATGTTTTTCTACATATTTTAAGCGAGCTCCTTTACGTAAGAAAAATCTATGTATTCCATTATGTTCACTATCATCACAACCACAGTTATGTATTCCACATCCAGCAATTATAACAACATCTGCATTTTCTCCAATTTCAAAATCATTATAAACCATATCCTGCACACCAGCTTCTGTTACTATTACTGGTATATGGACATTTTCGCCTTTTGTGTTTGGTTTTACTATAATATCAATTCCAGGTTTATCATTTTTAGGAACTATAGTTACATTTTCAGTTGAATGTCTTTCTATTCCTTGCCCATTTTTACGTATATTGTATGCTCCTAATGGAGTTCCACGAAGTTCAGCAACTTTTTCTAAAAGATTTAAATCTGTTTTGTTCATTTAATTTGCCTTCCTTTCTAATTAATTCATATCTTTCATTAATTCACAACTTGAATTAACTTGGCACATGATTTCAGGTAATATAGCATCTTTTGTTCCATGGCTTTTTACTGAACCATCTTGTAAAACAATTATTTCATCAGCTAACTCTAATATTCTTTCTTGATGAGAAATTATAATTATAGTTTGGTCAGACTCCTCATGTATTTTCTTAAAACTTTCATTAAGCTTTCCAAAACTCCAAAGGTCTATCCCTGCCTCAGGTTCATCAAATATAGAAACCTTTAAATCTCTGGCAAAAAGAGTTGCTATCTCTATTCTTTTCATTTCTCCTCCAGAAAGCGAGTTATCAACTTCACGATTTAAATAGTCTTTTGAACACAATCCAACATCTGTAAGATATTGGCAACATACATCTGTAGACAATGGTTTTCCATGAGCAAGTGTAAGTAGATTTTCAACAGTCATGCCTTTTATTCTTGGTGGCTGTTGAAATGCATATCCTATCCCCCTCTTTGCTCTTTCTGTAATACTAAGATTTGTTATATCTTCTCCATCTAAAATTATCTGACCACTAGTGGCTTTTTCAATCCCCATTATTAGCTTAGCAATTGTGGATTTTCCTCCACCATTTGGTCCTGTGATAACAATAAGTTTTCCTCTCTCAAACGAAAGGCTAACATCATTTATTATTCCTAGTTCCTCATTGTTAGACTCAACATTAAAGGAAAGATTTTTTATTTCAAGCATAATACCCCTCTTTTCTGTAAAATATTACATTGATATCCATTCTTTTATTATATCAGTAATTTTTATATACCAGCAACTCCAAAGAGACAAAATATGTATTAAATAATAAAACAATCTTATAAAAAATAAAAAAGATGAGTCTTATACTAACTCATCTTAAAAAATTCTTATTATAAACTTATATGTATTTAAAATTTAACCTTCTATATACTCTAGTATTATTTTTTGATTATCTTTTAACATAATCTCTTCTTTTTTAGATTCTATTCCATTCTTTTTTATCTTTACCTCAGCTATAAAAGCATCATTGCCTTCAACCATTTCTAATAACTCATAAGCTTTTTTACGTCCTATTTTAGTTGCTATATCTTTTAATACTGCCATTTTCTTAAACATTTTATCACCTCTACTCAAAATTTACAATTGATTTTAATTGTATAATCCTAGTCTTAGACTAAATTATAATAATTATTGTCTCTAATTATATCAGATATTGAGTAAATTTAATACTTTGTAAAATCATTTATCTTCTCTAACCAAATAATCATTTCCATCTTGGTCTTTAAAAGAAAACATCCTTCCATAAGGCATTTCCATTAATTCACCAACTTCAACTTTATTATTAGCCATTTGTTCATAAGTTCCATTAATATCTCTTGTACTCAAAATTATTGATGGATGAGATACCTCTATCTCTTTATTTTGCTTCATCATTAGATTTTTATCGTACAGTACAAATGTTGTAAATTCATTTTTACTTGGTGCTATTTCTACCCATTTCATATTTGGGCCCATTTCCTTTTCATAAGTTACTACAAAGTTTAATTTCTCTGTCCAAAAAAGTTTTGCATCCTCTTGATTGTTTACATATAGACTTATCTTTCCTATTTTATTTATCATAACAATACCCACCTTTATTATTAAATAAATATCTAATATTTTTTATATTTAATAATATACCCATATATATTATTTTCTATAGATATATATCTAATATTTATCCAATATTATATAATCCTAAACTATAATGTAATTTATATATTCAATATTATTATAGACTTTATTCATATGATTTAATCATTCTATATCCTACTTATAATTATGAAAATATATACGCTAAAAATCACCTCCAGATAGAGTTTTCTATCCAAAAGTGATTATATATGTCCTATGCAATTTTGTGTTTTAGCCACTTTGTTCCTCTTAATCTTAAACAATATAAAGTTCCTCTGACAAGCCAATCTGTGTACATACCTATCCAAATTCCAAGTACACCAAATTTTAATACAACCCCCAACACATAACCTGTAAAAATTCTAAAAATCCACATCCCTATTATAGCTGTCATCATTGTATATCTTGTATCGCCTGCCCCTTTTAATCCTGCTGACAATACAAAGGATATAGGCCATATTACCATGGCTAGACAATCACTTCGAATCAGTTGTGTTGATACATCAATTACACTAGTGTTTTGAGTATACATACTTGAAATCCAAGGAGCAATTGGTATAAATATAGCCCCTACTGCAAATAAACAAACTGTTGCAAATTTAGTTAAGTATAGGAGAGTACTTTTAGCTCCTTTAATATCTCCACGTCCTATATACTGACCTACCAATGTTGTTGCAGATAATGCTAAAGCATTCCCAATTACATTTATGATAGATGCAATTGACATTCCTATTGCATTGGATGCAATTGCTGAGGTCCCCATAGTAACTATAAATACCTGAACAATTAATTTTCCTGCATTAAAAAGTAGTTGTTCAACACCAGCTGGTATTCCTATATTAAATATAGATTTTTGAGTTTCAACATCAATCTTAATTGGAAACATTTTACCTATAGATATAAATTCATTTCCTTTGAATAAAGCTCTTACAATAACTATACATCCAATTATTCTGGCTATAGCAATAGACATAGCTGCACCTGTTATCCCATAAGATGGTATTTGTAGATTTATACCTAAAGAATTTAAATCAATACCATATATAAGTATATATCCCAATGTCACATTTATTATATTCATAAACATAGTTACATACATGGGTTTCTTTACATCTCCACAACCCCTTAGAATACCATTTGCTATTTGCTGTGTCGCAATAAATGGATATGTGAATAATGTAAACTCTATGTATAATTTTGCATTTGATTTTACCAATTCTTCTGCTGAACCATAAAATAAGTTAATTACACCAGTCCTAAAAACCCACATTAAGATTGTTATTGTAAAAGATAGTATTACTCCTGATACTAGAGCTTGCTTGATAGTTTCGTTCGCATTTTCACTATCTCTTTTGCCTATTTGTTGAGCTACAACAACAGTGGCTCCTACAGATAATGCAGCAAATACAGATATAAATATATTGTTTATTGAATCAACCATTCCAACTGCAGATACAGCTTCTTCCCCAATATGACCTGCCATCATTGTATTAAATACCCCTAGAAGCATGACAAATGTCTGCTCTATCATTATAGGAATTGCTAATTTTATAACATTTTTCCTTATAAACATCTCTCTTCCTCTTTTCCCTCTTTATATAAATTTAATTTTTAGTTAGTTTAGCAAATTGTTAGTTAATCTTTTAAAGTTTAAATTTATATTCCCAACTCATAATATACTGTATTCAAATAATATTATTCTTGTTTAATATCATTTTAACACAGTACATCTTTATAATTATTTTATGTTTATTATTTTTTATGGATACTATAATTTAAATATTTGTATATTTAAATTAACCACTTAGCACCCACCAGAATTTATTGATTACTACATATTACAGGAAATTAAAATATAAAATCTTACAACATAAATGTAACAAAATTGCCTCAATTTAAATATTGTATTTTATAGACTATTTTTAGGATGTGATACTTTGATTAATTTGAATACAACTAATTTAAACGTAAACATGGTTTATCCCGTTTCTGCTACAGAACCTATACGTTTTAGAAGATACACTGTTTCATACTCAGAGAATACAAACGATATTTATTTAACTATAGCTACCTACTTCGATACACTTAGCTTAGGAACAGTAAGTATTGATAAAGTTTATGGTCAATGGGCTTGGGTTGTTGGTGACATATACGATTTAAATCTATTCGTTTTTGTTGGAAACTATCCTTATGAAATTGCTAGAAATAGATATGATGCCTTTGTTAGAGTTCTTCCAATTGCGATTACTTCCATTATAAATGGTGATAGGTTGTTCTTAGTTTCTAACTCTTGTTTATTAAACTCAAAAATTACAGTTAGATTTATATCTAGTCATCCTACGCTTAATAGAACTGTTGATTATGGCAGTATTAGAACTTTCGTTTTGTAACATTACAACATGATGTACTATTTAAAGTAATATCACAATCTAAATAGTATTATTAAATTATAGTAATATTATTAATCAGTACATCATGTTTATTTGTTACAACTTTAGCATATTTTCTTATTTAAGATAACTTTTAGATTTTTAGTAATTAATATTTCTATTTACTGATTTTCTCTGTTCTAAATCCTATCTCTTTATTGGCTAATATATAACCTTCTTGTATCATCTCTTCTCTTGTCAATGCATTCCCCAATAAATTATCAATACTCAGTTGTTTTCTATCACTAAAGTACTTATCTAATAATGATTCTTCTATATCTTCTTGAGTCTCTATATGACCCTCATGCATTATATATTTTACATCAAAACCTTCTTTATTCAATACCCTACCCAATAAAATACTTCTATGACATCGTATAGGTTCTTGCATTGCTCCCAATAAAACTATCTTATATCCCATCTGACATCCATTTTTTAGTCTTTCTATTCCTTTTAAGAAAATATCTTCCTTAATTACCTTTTCAAAATCTGCATATCCTTCTTCTGTATATACATCTTTGTTGGTTCTCTTTGCTCCAAACTCCTTGCCCATGTATATATATATAAATCCAGATTTTTTCAATGATTCATTGAAGGACTCTCTATTATACTGAATATTATATTTAGAATATGGAGTTTCTCTAATGTCAACTATACAGTTTATATTGTACTTTTTTATCATATCAATAAGTTTATCATATGGATAATTTGAATGTCCTATTGTGAATATCTCCATATAAATACCTCCTATTCTTAAAAACTAATTAATGTCTCATGTTTTTCTACTTTATCGCCTCAACGAAAATATACTACTTTATATATAAAACATCAATATATTTTTCATATATAAATCTATAATATCTATAAACATCAAAAAATGAGGCATATCTTTTATTTAGATAGACCTCATTTAATAACTTTATCTTTATTATTTTAACCTATTATAAAATTCGTTTCACTGGTATCTGAACTTCTGTTAGCCAATCTTCCTCATTCTCTTTATTCCATATGCCATCTATATAAGATTCTCTAGGATTTCCAATCACATCATATTTATTGTCCTCTATCCATTTAAATGCATCTGCGTAAGTTTTTCCTAATATTGAATATGAACCATTGTGTAATATACAAACAGCACTTTCAACTTCATCTAGTTCTTTAAATTTTAATATGTCTGTATCTTCTTTTAAGTCATTTATAGCTTGACACATCTCAACATCCATATTAGTCTCTCTATATTCACCATCATGATATATATTGAAACAATAATCTGGAACTGCACATGTACACTCAGCCTTCCTCATTTCTTCAGCCATTACATTTGGAAATAGACTGAAAAGTTCATCATACCCCTTTAATACCTTTCTCATAGAAGCAATTTTAACTTTTGGTAAAGACTTAATAATTACATCATTCATATTGACTTCTCCTTTCAAATTCACAAGGTAATTACGCAGTTTAATGAGTTTATATTCTTCACTTTTAATTACATCCAGCATTTCTTTTTCTTTATTTTTTAAAATATTTTCAACCGCTTTAGGATTTTCTATAGCTTCTTTTATCTCAGCTAGTGACAAACCCATTTGTTTTAAAGTTATTATCTGATGTAATTTAGGTAATTGCTCTGTCGTATAGTACCTATATTTTGTAAACTCATCTACATATTCTGGCTTTAACAATCCGATATCTTCATAATACCTTAATGTCTTTGTAGTTATTTTATTTATTTTAGAAAACATTCCTATAGAAAACATCTCATCACCTGCGCATTAGATTTGATTAATTTAAGTTTAGACCTTCCCCTTAGGTTAAAGTCAATACAAATAAATTATAATTATATTAATTCTTCAATTCTATCTCCACTTAGTACCAATGTATCCCCTGTTTTTATAACAGTTGAGCCTTTGGGCACTAAAACCTGTTCCTTTCGTTTTATCATAACTATTAATATATCTTCTGGTATATTAGAATCCATTATACTCTTATTTGCCCATTTACTACTATCATCAACATTTACCTCTATAAGTTTAGAGCTAATTTCTCCATCATAATCATTAAATGTTTTTAATACAGGTGTATTATCATCGACTAAATCTAGCTTTCTAGCTACTGTTGGTATCAATGTACCTTGCACCCCTACTGAAAGTAAAGCTATAAAAAATATTATATGGAATATGTCATTCTCTATAATTACTCCTTGAGTAACTGCATAAATTGCAAAAACTACTGAAGCTGCACCTCTAAGACCTACCCATGATATGAACAATTTTTCCTTATTTGAAAATTTAAATTTTGCTAGAACTATAAATGTCGCTAATGGTCTTGCAATAACTATCATGAATATAGATATGGCCATCGCTATACCAAATATATCTGGTAGCTTGGAAGGGAAAGATAACAATCCTAACATAAAGAATAACATTATTTGCATAATCCATGAGATTCCATCAAAGAAATGAACCAAACTTTTTTTATGAGGTATTTTACTATTTCCTATAATAATACCTGAAATATACACACTTAAATATCCATTTCCTCCAACATACTCACTAAGTGCATAAGAAAGTATTGCAATAGCTGTTATAAATATAGTATAGAATCCTTCTATCTCGAAGTTTGAATTTCTTAAAATATAAACAGACAATTTTGCTAATATAAATCCTATAGCTAGCCCAAAAACTATTTGTTTTATTACCATTGGTATAATAAGTTCTACCCCAGAATTATTCATCAGTGTCAAAAGAATTAGTGTCAACATATACGCTATGGGGTCATTACTCCCACTTTCGACTTCCAATAATGAAGCAAGGGAACCTTTTAAATTTAGTTTTCGAGAACGCAACACAGCAAACACAGATGCGGCATCTGTTGAAGCTGCAATTGCTCCAATTAATAAGCCTTCAAGTAAACTAGTTCCTACTACCATATTACAAAATATCCCTGTAACTCCAGCTGTAATTATTACACCCAGCGATGACATTAGTATAGAGGGTACTGCAACAGGTTTAGCCATATTCCAGTTTGTTCCAAATCCTCCAAAGAACATTATAAATATTAATCCAATAGAACATAATTGTTTTGTTAATTCATAGTTGTCAAAATAAATTCCTACCATTCCATCAGACCCAAATAACATCCCTAATAGGATAAAAATTAGTAATATTGGTACTCCAAATTTATATAAGACCTTACTCGAGGTTATACAAATCAATAGTACTAATCCACTTATAATCATCAATTCTGTCATAGCATCAACTCCATTTCATATAAATTTTGTAGATTAAATTATATCTACAATTTTGTTACTTGTTCAAATATAACATGACATAAGTTTATAAGTTATGGTGCATAAAAGTACAATTAAAATTCGATAATACACTAAAATATGAGTATTGCACTCAAGTTTATATATTTATTTTAATTATATTCATTTAACATTCAAAATTTGAATTCTTTTTTATTAATGTTTCATTTTTCAGTTGATTATTTAATATATTTCATACTCTTATAGTAGTTTTATAGATACTATGAAATATATAATATTTAGATAAGTAATAAGAAACTAACATACAATGTTAGGCACTTTAGATATGAAATCTTCAAAAACTTCATACATTGAAATATTTCTTTATATATATTATTTTATATTTGTTACAAATTATTGTCAATTTATTTTTTCTCAAAAATAGAAAAATTGCATAATTTTTTTCAAATTATGCAACTGTAATATTTATTTCCAAAACTCTTTCATCCCTTCTATTATCTCAGTATAAGGCAACAAAGTAGCTTCGACTATTGATTTATTTGTTTTCTCTAAATAATATTTAATCATATAATATCCACAAGCATATCCTGCACAGTAAGGTAAACCAACTGGAAAGTATCCTTGCATTTTGGCTATATCATCACCATATAGATAGGATGTGATGTTTTGAAATCCAGTCTCTTTTAAAGCATTTTTTATTATTGGTTTTATATATGTGTCTAATGTTTGGATATCCGTTTTACTAACCCAAGGCCCCACCATATCCTCACCAAACATCCATGTTGCAAAATTCTCTGCAAGACCCTCATTTATCATCATCTCTTCTAGTGTTATATTATTACTCCAGTCTATAAACTGGAATCTAATATTGTGATTACATTCATGTGCTAGTGCTACTTGTAATCTATCAATCGTGTACTCATTAGGAACCAGTGATATGAACATATATCCAGGTATCCCACCATCACCCCAACATCCATCACTTAAAATTGTATAAGGACTATTTGGATTAGCCAACAATATTGAATATTTATAGTCCTTAATATTTAAATCGTATCCTTCTCTTATAAATGAATTCATAGAATTTTCTATAGTTTCTTTACAAGTGTTCCAAAGTTTATCATCAGATATTGCATTTATATTATTTATTTGATTTTCATTAATATTCTTAGGTGATAAAACCCCCATCATTTCACTTGCCATAATTACATCATATCCACCTTCTTGTTTGGCAACCATTGGAACATCTATACATTTCCATTTGAATTCAAAAGGCTTCATAAGTTCATATCTATATATATCTTCTTTTTTGTTTACTGGTGCATTCATTATCTTCTTATATACTTTATCTGAGCGAATTTCTATGATATTCATCTTTATCATCTCCTTCAAAATAGAGTATATAGAATTACGTAGCGTCAATGTCAATATATTTTTTTATAATCTAACCTTCTTCAATTATAGTCTCATCAGAATCATCACCAAACAAGTAATAAGCCACCCTATTGACAAATCCATTTTGTTGCCAATAAATTACATCATCCAATAAAAATGGATTATCAGTAATTATGCTATCTACATTTAAATTAATCATTTTTTTCATTAGTTTACTATTATTAATAGTCCACACAAAAACTTGCTTTCCGTTTTGGTGTATATTATCCACAACATTTTCAGTTATAAATGTAGATTCTATTCCATATATATCAACATAATCCCAGTTATAAAAATTTCCGTATGCAACTGCTGTCAAATAACATGTTATTATATCTGGATTTAATTTTTTTATATTTTTTAATACATCTTTATCCATAGATGCTACAACACATTGATTCTCTAATCTATTTAATTTAATCAATTCCAAAACCCTTTTTTCTACATTGGTTTTTTCATGACCATTAAGTTTTATTTCTATTAGAAGTTTTATTTTTCCTTTCGAATATTTCATCGCATCATCAAGAGTTGGTATTTTTTCACCTGCAAAGTTTGAACTAAAGTGACTACCAGCATCATAGTTCTTAACTTCATCATAATTTACTTCCCAAACATTTTTATTTATACCAGTTACTCTCTCAAAGTTAGAATCATGAAATAAAATCAGTTCTCCATCCTTAGTTTCTTGCACATCAATTTCAGCATACTCAGCTTGAGTTACAAAAGTTTCTTTAAACGCAGCCAGTGTATTTTCTGGAGCAATTAATGAAGAAACTCTATGAGCAGTTGCTGTTGTATTATAAAAAAATGAAGAGTTAAATAAAATATCATTATTTAGAGAGTATGCTATAGATTCACTATGTAGGATAAATAAAATTATGGATACTTTTAGAGTTATTTTTAATAGCTGAGTTACTGATTTTTTTTGTTTATCAGATTTCTTTTTATAAATTCTAATATCATTATATTCATAATAAAATGCAGAAATAAATCCTGTACTAATTATAAATATAGCTATTGATGAAATAAATGTAGCATAGTCATTGAACAATATACACCTATTAATAAATATATCTTTCAAAAAAGTTGCCTCAGTATAATTTTTTGTCCATATTCCTATCAATATAACAATACTATGGTATATTATATATCCTATAATACTGACTATTATGGATATCTCTAATGAATAAAGAATTAGTCTTATTGATTTTCCTTTTGTAAGGCTAATACTTTTATCCCTCGCTTCTTTAAAACTATCTGTGTTTAAAGTTATTTCATGTATACTAAAAATCCATCTAATAACTGATATATATAATATTAATATTAAAAACATATAAATTATATTTAGAACTATATTAGAATTTATATACTCTAATATATACTCTGGGAGCTTTATCTTTCCAATAAATCCTGAAGTTAAGGCTATGTTTGTAAGTGGAACTATTAATAGCACAAATATAAATAACAATAGATTTTTAGGATACAATATTTTTATAGATTTTTTTAAAGACATTTCAACAAGTTTATATAACGTAATTTTTTCAGAAATTCTTGATTTCTCAAAACATATAATTACTGAAGTAAATTCAAAAAACATATAAAATGTTAATATCACAACTGAAAGTATAGCTAGTAATATTGATATAGGATTAGTTAATATTTCTCCTATATTATCAGTACTTAAATAGACTATATTTGCACTTTTCATAGAACTACTCAATACAAATTTAATTGATGGTAATATAATTATCAGAGCCAGCCCTTTGTGAAGTAGTTCAAATGTAATTAATGTACTCCAGTTATATTTTATTAATTTTACAAAAGTATCTAAAATCTTCTTATTCATGGTGTCCCCTTAGTCTTTTTATTGTATTTTATCCTGTAAATCTTATAAATATATATTATTTTTTAAAATTAATAATTTTATGTAAGCTGATAATAGAAAAATTATATTTCCTATATGTTTTATTCTTCATTTAAACATATATATATTAAATTAATTTCATATGTAATATTGGAAATGGATTACCCTGCCCATCTATTTCAGACCTATCAAATTCCTTAAATCCTAAATGAGTATAAAATCCTACTGCTTTTTTATTTTGCTCATTTACATCAACATATTTTATATTATATTTATCTATAGCATATGTCATTAGCTTTTTTCCAATACCATATCCTCTATATTCATCTTTTATAAATAGCATCTCGATTTTGTCTTTTTCTATTCCCATGAAGGCTTTTATCATATCATTATCTTTCACAACAACTATATTTTCTACTTCTCTAAGTCCTATTTTAACTAATGGTATTAGAGATTCAATATCTTTCTCCTTTAAAAAATCATGTGTTGCTCTTACTGACGATTCCCATACTTGCAATATTTCCTTATATTCACTTGAATTTATTTTCTTCATTTCAAAAATCATTTCAGAGTTCATAAATACTTCCTTTCTATTCTATATAATTTTTAATTTTGTCTAGTTTATTTATATAAATTTAGAAAGAGCTATGAATATTAATATCATAGCCCTAATTAAATTTAAATATTACCCATTACATTTTTATCATTTATATACTAAAATCTAACAAGTTTACTACAATAATTTCCATTAGTTATACTAAAGGGGCTTCTATTTGAGTAGTAAAAAGGAATTTATGACAGTGACCATCATTAACAGTAGTATTTCCACATACTAAATGAACGTGTTTATTAGTTCCTGGTATCTTAATAGCTGGACCTGTTGTAACACATATTTTATGAAAATGGTCAAGGAAGTCTACATTATCATTTATTTTATGAACATGATTTGTTCCACCATTTATTGGTATAACTTCACCAGTAACTCCTGCTGCACGATGATTATGTCTATCATCACACTCTTCTGCTAACTTAACACTCTGTGAATATTCATGAACATGTGTCATTTCTTCATAATCATTATAACACTTATTACATTCATTATATTTATAATCATCATATACATAATCTCTTTCACATTTATAATTTTGATAACTCATTTTTATATCTCTCCTATTATATATTAAGAAATTCTTCTAAAGAATCTCTAATATATAGTATGAAGTAGAGTCAAAAAAGTTCATATTTTGTAAAATCATGTATTAATTTAATTATTTGTTCCAGTGTTTAGGATGTACTAGTGAGGCTGGTAATTTTGTATTAGAATCGCCTTTTGCAGTATTAACTTGCAATTGTGTTAAAAACACACTATTTTTAAGATTAGCTCCTCTAATATCGCAATCTCTTAAGTCTGCTCCTATTAAATTTGCTCCACTTAAATCTGTATCTTTTAAGTTTGCTGCTATCATTAATCTTCCTTTTAAATCTGCTCCTATTAAATTTGTTTTTCTAAGGTCTGCTCCTATTAAGTCTATACTTTTACTCAATTTTTTCTTGCTTTTAAGATTAGATGTTTTAAGAAAAGATTTGACTTTTTCCATTACAGACTCACCAGCTTGAGATAATAATGAATTGACCTTTACTCTATGTGATGTTATATCTAAATCAATTAGCTGTTCTGGAGTCATAATGGTTATCTTTTCAGTTTCTTCAATTATTGAATCAATTTTTGTTTTTATTTTATCTGATATGTCTAATACAGATGCTTCTTTAAGATACCATAGCATTTCATGTAATTGTCGCATGATTAAAAACACTTCAGACATTTGATTTGCTAATTCTGATGATTGCATCCAGTCTCTACCTTTATATGTTATTTGCGCTACTTTCTGACCTGAACCAAAACAATCATATGCAGTACAACCTCTAAAACCTCGCTTTATAAGATTATTATGTACAGAACATTTAAAATCTGATTGCAAATTAATACATGGCTTTCCTGATTCCTTATCAGTGGGAAATCCATCTGAGGCAGAAAAATAGAGAGCTAAACAACAAAGTCCAAAACACTTCTCACAATCAATTTTTAACTCATCAAATAATTTATTATTATATATATTTTTATGTATATTTATCATATCACTTCTCCTTCTCAGTATAGTTTTTTAATAAGCTAATATTGTAAATAAATTACACTTAAGCCTCTTATGTAACATTTCTTATTCTTAATTATAATTTAATGTGTCAGTTATTCCAATAGTATACATAGGTTTCTTATTTGTCTAAATAAACTTGTTAAAATTACATATTAATAAAACCACAAGAAAATATAAGGATAAATAAACTTTAATTCCTCAATAAATTCTTATGGTTTATAATGTACTATAAAATTATATATAATAAAGTGATTTTTTATGATTTTACGCTTTTTTAACTACAGAAGACTTCAGCTTCATAGCTCCAAATCCATCTATTTTACATTCTATATCATGCCCATCTGATGGGTCGTGTACTAAACGTATATTTTTTACTTTTGTTCCAATCTTTATAGATGATGAACTCCCTTTTACTTTAAGGTCTCTGATTACTGTAACAGAATCTCCATCATTTAATACATTTCCATTTATATCTTTAATAATGTTTGAACCTTCTTCTTCTCCTAATTTTAAAGCCCATTCATGAGAGCATTCTGGACACACTAAAAGAGTTCCATCTTCATAAGTATATTCTGAATTACATTTCGGGCAATTTGGTAAATTTTCCATATTCATATGTCCTCCACTTGTTATTTTTAATTTTTTACTATATAAAATTTCTTTTGAGCCTATATGATATCATATT
The DNA here is from genome assembly GCF_001299635.1 of Clostridioides difficile. Lineage (GTDB taxonomy): Bacteria > Bacillota > Clostridia > Peptostreptococcales > Peptostreptococcaceae > Clostridioides > Clostridioides difficile_A. Next base: position 21,225 of record NZ_JRHN01000058.1, read on the forward strand.
ATACTTATATTTACAAACAACTCTTTTGCTTATGATTTAAATTCTTAATCTTACTATTATTTTTAATTTGATTACTGATTATAATTGGATACATACTTATGTACACCTTGCACTCACCATAATACACTTTATTCTAAATTTAGTTTGTCGTATCCCTTTTATTTATATATCTCAATAAATAACCAACTCCCATACCTATAAAACTACCCGCTATCCCCCACATAAAATTATCTGTAATAAATCCTATTGATATTCCTATTATAAAACCACCTATCATGAAATTATCTGACAGTTCATCTTCTAACTCATCTTCATCATAATTTGTGCTATTTGTAGGTAATTTACTTGATTTAATAACATCTTCAATTTTATCTTTATTTTCATCAAATAACAAATCATCTAAAGCTATATTAAATATATTTCTTAACAAAATTAAATTCTCTATATCTGGATATGTTTTATTAGATTCCCATTTTGATATAGCTTGCCTAGATACATTTAGCATTTCAGAAAGTTGTTCTTGTGATAAATTTCTTTCTTTTCTTAGTCTCTTTAAATTTTCTCCAAAGTTCAATATTATCACCTCATCTCAACTTAATTATATTTATATATTGGCTAATTCACAATCCTCCTATAGTTGCACTTTGTTAACTAATAGTTGCATTACTGATTTTATTTATAATTTGGATTAAAATATAACAAATACTAAATAAGCTGTATCATAATAATTATAAACTACTATGATACAGCCACAACATTAAACTTCTCTTATATTTTTAATTATTTCACGAATCTTTTTAGCGTTTTTAGCAATATCCCCAATATTACCTTTAGTTAATAGACTACCAAAACCGCATACATCAACACCATTTTCCAACCATACATGTAAATTATCCAGATTAATTCCACCACTCGCTAAAACTGGCATATCAGGTATTGGTGTCTTAAATACCTTTACTAGCTTAGGTCCATAAAAATCTGATATTGGAAAGGCCTTGATAAAAGCTGCTCCTAAACTCAGAGCCTCTACTGCCTCAGTCAATGATGTACATCCTGGAGCATAAGGAATCTGATACCTATTACAAGTTTTTGCTACATCTTCATTATAATTTGGTGCAATGATAAATTGAGCTCCATGTAAGATAGCATGACGAGCTGTTTCACTATCCAAAACGGTTCCTGCCCCAACACAAAGAGATTCACCATATTTTTTATTAAGCCCTTGAATTATTTCTCCAGCATTATTTAAAGTATAGCTCATTTCTATATTTGTTATTCCACCTTTTATACACCCTTCAGCAATTTCACATGCACGATTAAGTGTTTCTTCTCTTACAATCGCAAGAGCCCCACATTCTGCCATTCTTTTGGTTATATTCATCTTTTTCATATCATCACCTCTATATTCATCAAAACATTTTACTTCTCCATTAAGCCTCCATTAAGTTAAATTGCTTTTAATAAAGCATATATTATTCACATACAAATCTGATTCTTCTCGTTATATTGTCTATTCTAACTATGTTTATTAAGCATTTCTCTATAATTTTCGACCACTTGCTTAATTTCTTCAAGAGATTCTCCAGTTGGTTCAGTTACAGGAAGTCGTGCAGTTCCAACATTAATTCCATTCAAGACAACAGTTTTTTTTATAACAGATGGAATTGTTCCAAGCTTTAGAATACGGCGAAGTTCTTCAATACTATTTTGAGCTTCTTGAGCTTTTTCTAAATCCCCATTCATAAAGTTTTCATAAATAGCAATATCAATCTCTGTGAGGAAATTTGCTGTTGCAGCAACGGCACCTTTCCCTCCAGCCTTCAAACTATCAAGAATAAGTGAATCTGAACCTGAAAATACACTAAAATCCTCACCCTCAATTGCTTCAATATAAGCTTTCATGTTGTCAAGTCTACCACTACTATCCTTAATGCCAACAATATTCTTTATCTTTGATAATTCACGCACTGAGTCAGGTTCAATATTAATCCCTGTCTTACCTGGCATATTATACATCATAATAGGCAAATTAACTGAATCAGCAATAGACTTATAATGTAAAATTAATTCCTGTTGTGTTGGTGTCACAAAATATGGAGTGATAATTGATAATGCATTTGCACCTATTTCTTCCATTCTTTTGGACAAAGTTATAACTTCACGGGTTGAGTTACCACCTGTCCCAACAAAAACAGGTACACGATTATTAGTATGATTGATAACAATTTTTGCAAATTCAACCTTTTCATCATCTGTTAGTACATGACATTCACCATTAGTTCCCAAAATAAATAATCCATAAACTCCCTTATCTATTAGATAGTCAATTAACTCACATGTTGCTTGTGGATTTATATTTTGGTTTTCATCAAAAGGTGTTATCATTGCGCATATAATACCTTTATATTTCATAAAATTACATTTCCTCTCTAATAGACTTTCCAAGGCTTCCTCCTGGATGCCACTTCAAATACTGTTGTACATCAAGTCCTTTAGCATATTGTAATGCAACACTTAATGACTGTAATACTATAGTTTCTGCAAGAATTGAAGCGCGAGGAGCCTTATTAAGACAATCACCTTCATGTTTAACACCTGCAAATAAAAATATATCAGAAACATCCTTTAAGAATGAATTAGTATTACCACTTACACCAATTATCTTTGCTCCATTTACTTTTAGTGTCTCAATAGTTGCTTTTAATTCTTGAGTCTCTCCACTATTTGATATTGCAATAACAACGTCCCCAGCTACTACTTGACCACTTGAACCATGTACTGCTTCTGTACCATGTAATATATATGCTGGTGTTCCAGTAGATGAAAGTAATGAAGAAATATACCCTGATACATGTCCTGGTTTACCAATACCAGTCACATGTACACGTCCATGATTCTTTTCAACTTCAAAAATTAAATCACATGCTTTATTTATAGATATTTCATCTATTGATGAAATAAACTCTGATACTTCAGTAGATAGAGTGTCTAGAAATGCAGATAGTGTATTTTTCATAATAGACTTGCCCTCCTTTAAATTATATCAACCATACCTATGACTTTTATATCATTGATTTAGACTAGATAGGCTTTATAAATTGTAAAATATTATGTAATATTGAACCAACTACGTTATAATCAATGTTTGGGAAAGTTGCGCCCTCTATACCAAGAGTCCCATAAACTGGATATAATATCACTGGTAAAAATGCAAGTAATAATCCTACAACAAATGACCCTGCAATAGCTCCTCTCCATCCTCCTGAGGTATTACCAAATATTGCAGCTGTACCACCTGAAAAAAAACATATATGAGCAGCTGGAATAATTACTACAGGGAATATACTAGGAAATGATGCCATAATAGCAATTGCTAATAGACCAGCAGCATATGCTGAAATAAATCCAATAATAACTGCATTTGGTGCATATGGGAAGACTGTTGGAACATCCAGTGCAGGACGTGAACCTGGGATATATTTTTCTGAAATAATTACAAATGCGGCAGTTATTTCAGCTAAGAACATACGAACACCTGACATCAGTATTGACATCCCAGCCACAAATGTAAATGCTTCTATAAGTGGAAATACTAACCAATGTGTTGAACCAGCAATTTCTTGAGTAAAGGCCTTCCCAGCTTTTAAGGTTGCAATATAAAATAAGATTAGCATAACTATAGATAGACCCATTAAAAAGTCTCTAAATATTGATAACCACTTAGGAAATTCTATAGTTTCTGTTGTATCATCTTTATGTTTTGAAAATAAACGTCCAATATATCCTGATAAACCATAACCAATCATATTGAAGTGACCAATGGCTTGTTCATCCCCACCTGTCAACTCACGCATAAATGGCTGACAGAATTGAGGTAGTGCAGCAGACATAAATCCTAAAATAACTCCACCTATTAAAATAGTGATTGTATTATCGAATCCATGTGCTTTCATAATTAAAACTAATACACAAGAAAAAAATAAACTATGACCTGTTGTAAAGAAAATATTCTTGAACCTTGTAATACGTGCAAATACTAAATTTAGTATGAATCCAAGAATTAATGTACATGAAACTGCAAAACCGTATGTACTTTGTGCAAGTGCTGTAGCTGCTTCTGGTGAAGCTATAACACCAGTAATTCCAAACCCCTGCTGGAACAATTTATTGAAATTCTGAAGTGCACCAGTCATAGCAGATGCACCAATACCAAATATTAGAAAACCAATAAGTGTTTTTGAAGACCCAGTAAATACTTCCACTGCTGATTTCTTTTGAAGAATCAGTCCTATACATGCAACTACACCAAGCAAAACAGCAGGTGTACTCAACAAACTAATAATAAACTCCATAAACATTCCTCCCTATTTTCTTAAATTTATTCCTCTTTTGAAGCAAGAAATTTTTCTAGCGCTGTCTTGATTTCGTTGCGGTCAACAATATTACGAATTCCAATTATATCAAATCTTAAATTCTTCTTTTCTAATTCTTCAGCAACATCAATTAATGTTTCTACAGCATCTCCATTGAATCCATTTAATGAATCTAATGAACCATGTTCTACTTCGATTGGAAAGTTATTTTCTTTAATGATTTGTTGAGTCTTTATTTTTAACATTAAACTTGAGCCAACTCCTGCTCTACATGCGATTAAAATTTTATACATAATTAAATCCTCCTTTATAATTCGTGTTTTTTTATAAAATCAATAATTTCTTTGCCTTCTTTAGCAGTATCTAACGCTCTAAAGAATTCATCTTGCTCCAATAATTCAACCAGTTCAGACATAGCACGTAAATGACTATTATTATCTACTGCACTTAAACAAAATACATATTTTACTGGGTCATTTTCATCATTTCCAAACTCAATAGGGCTATCTAAAGTAGCAATACCTATCGCAATTTCTTTTGACCCAGCTTCTGGTCTAGCATGAGGAAGTGCTACATGTTTTGTAATTACTATGTATGGCCCAGATACCTTTGCTGAGTCAATCATTGCATCTACATATCCCTCAGTTACTTTATTGTTTTCAACTAAGGCAGAAGCTGATTGTCTAATAGCATCCTCCCAGTTCTTAGCTTTTACCTTTAATTTTATTAGTGTTTCACTAGTAATCTCACTTAGCATAGGCCCCTCTCCTTCCTTGGATGTAAAATTCTCTATTTGTGCAAAATAAGCTAATAACTCACTTGAAAGCATACTTTCAGAAGTTACTTTTGCATATTTTTTTATTATATTCATAACCTCATCTATTTTAGGTTGTCTTAAGAAAATATCTCCCAATTGAATGTACACTTCACGTGTAATCTTATACTTTTCTTTTGTGGTCATAACAGGACTTACTTTAATCACTGGCACATCTGTCTTTAAACCTTCTGTGTTATAATTAGTAGTAAATACAATGTCTACAGGTTCACTGATATTTTCTAATCCAACCGATTCTGACATTGGTATAAAATGTAAGTCAGGAAATAAGTTTGTAAGTTCTGCATGTAAAATAGCTGAACTCCCAACACCATTTGAACAAACTATTAATGCTATTCTTTTTCTAAAATCATCAAACTCTTTTTTATTTGAGAAAAGAGTTGCAAAGTGCATTGTTAAGTATGCTAACTCCTCTTCTTGAATTTCTTCTCCAAATAAGCCACAGAATTCTTTCATTGCATTACTTACAATTCTATAGACTAATCTATATTCTTCTTTTACCTTTTCACAAATTGGATTATAAATAGGTAATTTAAATAAAAGTCTGTAATAAGCTGGTCTAAAATGAGAATATAATTGTTTAAATATCTTTTCTTGACTTATATAATAAACCCCACTTAAATACCCAAATCTTGTCATCATTTTATTTACAATTTCTGAAATTACAGCCTTATCTTCTGTGTCTTCTTCATAATTTCCTACTGATATACCTAAAATCCAAGCACTAATATACATTATATTATGAGGTCTTATATTTTCTTCACTTTCATATACTTCTAACAATTCCTTAGCAAATTTATATTCCTTAATTGAACTCATGACTGCAATACTAGGGATATCTATATTTTCTTGAGTAACTATTCTAGTTGAACACATTCTTGCCTTTAGAAAGATAAATATATAAATAAATTCTATTAATCTATCCTCAACAAAATTAATTTCATATCTTTTTATAAGCTTTAATATAATCTTTTTGGCTTCTTCAAATTTATCTAGATTATATTCTTCTATAAAAATATCAAATACTCTTGAACTTTTCTCATTAGACAAAGTTTCTATAATATTCTTAATAAGTACTCTCCTAATTTCCATCTCATTTCCAACTAAATAATAGCCACTTATACGATTATTCTTGATTTCAATACCCTTTTTTTCAAGATTTGGTATTAAATCTTTAAAATCAAGATTTACAGTAGACCTACTCACTTTTATAGAGTTTGTAAAATGGTTAATTGAGATATCCTCCATATTAATAAAAAGCATTAGGTACATATATAAAAGTCTTTCTTCTTTACTAAAGTAATAAGTATTCTTAGAATAATTTTTTTCTAGAATTTCTTTAATTGCTTTTTTGGTTTCTTTTCTAACGATAATATCTTTATCAGCTCTTAAACATATAAGTGGTACTTTTTTTACTTTAAGCATGTCATTGATTTTATTTATTCTATAAGTAATTTGTCTTTTTGAAGAATTAGATTCCTCTTGTAATCCATTAGTTGTAATCAATGTGCTATTTAATAAAATCTGGAGAATCGATACAATTTCTTTGTCCACTACCATTAATCCCTACTTTCTTATTAAGATTAGTCTTCATATTATCATTGGATTCTTTCATCACCTCCACAATATTTATTTTATTGGAGAATTTTATTGTTTTCAATTTCATTTAAGTATAACTTTTGTTTTAGATTGAGACAAAAATTATACTTATCTAAAATAGATACTGTAGTACAATTGTAGATTTTATAAATAAAAAAGGTTTCTTTAGTAAAGAAACACAAGAAAAGTGATTTAAATAATAAAAATCATATTAACTTTTAATAAATTGTTCCACCTAAAAAAGCACATTAATTTAAAATAAAATTGATGTGCCTTATTTTACTTGTACCATTCTAATACATTAGATTTGTTTATTAATTGTACTCTAGTATCATTTTTCTGAAATTAATTTATCTAAATACAAGATTCATTAACTTATACCTCTTATGACTTTAATATTTTAAAACCAAGTAGGTTAAATTTTCTTTATTATAAATAGTCTATATTTGTTTCATTCTTTTAAGTGTTTCGTCCAGTGAAATGCATTCTGCGTATCTCCCATTCCATATGAATTCATTGTAGTATTTATATGATTGTTCTGCTGACATAAATAAATTATCAACAGTTGTATTTGAATAAGCTGGAACTATCATATTAAAACCATGCTCAAACCCACATTTTATAGTTGCATCAATACAATAATCTGTTTGAAGTCCAACAACAATTATATCTTTTTCACCCTTATTTGTTAAGTATTCTAATAGACCAGTTTCCTTAAAAGCACTGTTTACTTTTTTATCAAATATTTTTTCTTTATTGTATGGTTTAAATTTTTCATATATCTCAAAGCCATCTTTACTCTTAGTCAACTCATTTTCAGTCCCATCATCATGGCGTACATATATTACTTCTATGTTACTTTTTCTAGCTATATCAATTAAGTTTTCTATATTTGCTACAAACTCATTAAAATTATATAACTTTTCGTTTGTTATTAGTTTTTGTGTATCAACTACCAATAAAATCATATTTACTCCTCCTTAGATGTTATTTTAAAATTTCTTTATATTTTACCATAAAAAGTGAATACAATATTATTGAGTTTTTCTTTGTAAAAATTCTACTAATCTAAATCTAGGCATGCCTGAGTAAACATAGTATTCACAATCTTTTGATATTTTGTAGACATAAAAATATTCCCTTTATGATAACAGTTTTATTATTTCAACTCTATATCATAAAAGGAATGTCTTAATCTTTAAATACACCATAAACACTTTTTAATAAATATCTTATAACTTTTATCTCATTGGAATATATCCACGATACTGTGAATATGCATCCATCGTTGCTATATCACCTAAAAATACTGATGCGATATTGAATTGTGGCTTTAGATATGGAAACTCCTCTTCTTGCGCCCATGCTGGTTTTTTAATAAATGATTTTGCATCTTCAACTACAGCTTTATACCACTCTTCTTCTCCTTCAAACCATAGTTCTACTACACGGTCAAATGCAGTTGCACCATAGTTAATCATGATTTTACTGCTTACAAAGCGATTAACATAGCAACAGTTTGTAAAGTATGGAACTATCTCATCATAGAACCATTTTTCTCCTTCTTCTTTAGAAATACCCTCTGGATACTTAATCATAAATTGCCAGCGATAGTTTGGACCATCTTGTACAGTACGTCCTTTTCCTCTAAAATCTTCTTCCCAGTTTATTGGGACAAAAGCAAATATAAATGGTGGACATCCATTGTCACCACCTACTGCACGCCCTGCATCTCCACTTTCTGCATTCTCATGAACCTTTTTATTCTCCACATCTGGTATGCATCCTTGCCAACGAAGAACATCCATAGGCATGTATTCTGTCATAATTCTATTTGCCATCTCAGGCATATGTTCATCTACAAGCCAATAATGCTCTGTTAATTGCATCTTACGTACACCAAAACGTTCTCCTTCATTTGGTGTAGGATATGCCTGATAAAAAGCATATTTAGTGCAATATGGCCCAAAATTACTAATACTATCTGGAATATGATAGCGATATAACCAATCCATTAATTTGGGTCTATACTCTTCCTTAGCAAGTCCTACATATATTAAACTCCTCATTATTTTAAATTCAAACCCCATAAACACCCTCCCATAATCAAATTATATTCACATGCTTCAATTTCCCATTGTTTTGTCTTTGTTTAAAATACCCCTAGTAAACAAATCTACACCTGCTCCCACATACCACACTCCTACTGCCATAGCTACAGCAATTTGAATACAAATGCTCTGTAAGTTAATAAGGCTTTCACCTGTCATAATAGTTAGACCTATAGCCCAACCACAAAGCCATGATGGTAAGAAAAGTATTTTTTCAAATAAAGATGCGATTATAACTGCAAAAAATCCTAATATACTAAGTGTTAAAAATAATTCTAGGTTTTGATTGAAGTTTATATGTTCCATAATTAAAATTGCCAATACTGCCCACAAATCTCCACACCAAAAACCAAACATTATTTTTAATCCATCTTTTTGTTTATTGCCATTGGTTACATATAATCCTGCACAAATTAATGCTACAGCTCCAGTCTTTATCCCTATGTAAGGTGCTAACACTGCCCATAAAGGAGGTAATAAAGCAATCCCTATAGACAGTGTTAATATTTCTTTTTTCTTTCTATCCATTTTCCATATTGTAATTAGCATATTCTCTAGATTGCCTTATCTCTACCAACCTAGTTGCTACTGGATTTACAATCGTAGATACTACAAAATAAATTAAGTATAGTGGCATTATTAGTGCTACAACTGACCTTATAAAGACTATAGGGATATTTCTTACTGTATTAACAAATACAATTTGTCTAAAACTTGATTTCTTTTTCATATAATAGGCCTCCTATAACACTCCTTAAAAAGAACCTTTATATTTCAATTATTCTCCTAATGAAACTTCAACTTGCTTTTCTTTAATCAATGGTTCTATAAAATTATAAGCTACTTTTCTTTCTTTAAATTCTGTTGTTTTACGAACTTCTGCATAATGACCTTCCATTCTTTTAATATCATCACCATGTATAAACTTACCTGATAAAGTGTCATGAGCATGTCCTAATTGCTCTTTTGGAAAACTAAATATAGTTTTTCCACTTGTTGTATCTAATTCTCCAACTATGCCACATAGAGCACATATTGACTTTTTAGTACCTGGTTCAAGGTAGAATAGCCTATTATGGCAATGCGGACAGACTCCTTCTTCTCCTTGGTATGAAGCTTTTTCGAAATCTTTTGCTGCTTCAACTATATTCATCCCTATTTGACTAACTTGAGCAAGTTTTTCATCATTCATGACTAGTTCCTTTGCCCATGGAAACCAAGTATTATCTATCACTTTCCACATTGGTATTAGGGCTAGCATAGCATGTTCACATTGAACTCTTGTCCCCCAGTCTGAACCACCTATTCCCATAAATGATACTACTTTATCTTTAAGTATCCTTGGGTCTGGAATTTTTCCCCCCGTAGCTTCTGCAACTTTTGTTCCTATAATATTATTTCCCTTGTCTACTCTTGGCCCAAAACGGTCCATTATAGTATGAAATAATCCTGATGCTCCTTCTTCGAATATTGGGTCTGAGAATACTATCCCATCTGCGTCTTTTATTTTATCAAGTAACCATTCAAAGTCATCTTTTAGTATACACATACTACCTTTTCCAGATAATAAAGTCTTAACACATGCACAACACCCAGTGCAATGTTTAATATTAAGAGATGACATTTGAATAAATTCTACTTCAGCTCCTACTTCTTGAGCTCCTTTAAGTGCCACTTTGCACATTGTGTCATTATTTCCATTTTTCGTTCCAAAAGAAATACCTAATATTTTCATATTTAACTCTCCCTCTTTAGTGTTTATTAATCTTCTTTCATTTTTAATATATAGAACCCATCATCTAGAGCATCTATAATGATGTATCCTCTATCATCAACAATAATATCTTCTGTTACTGCTAAACGTGGTCCAGGGAATCCTGGGAAATAAGACTCTTCTGGTGCTTTATTTGGATTTGGTGGTATAAAATATGCTAATTCTTTGATATAATATGGGTCTGATACATCGTAAACTCTTAAACCTGCATGGAAATAACAGCAATACACTCTATCTCCTCTTTGCTCTAACCATGGCTTATTATCCATTGGTTCGTGAAGGTTATGTGGTCCAAATGGTCCTGGTTTTCCTAGCCCTGCAACATTAAAATTAGGATAAGGAAAATCTTTTGGTACTTCAGGATATGGGAACTGAGCAATTAATGTCGGTTTTGTTGGATTGCTAACATCAACCATATGTATATTATTCATAGCTTGGACATCTGTAATATTCTCTGGTTTAAAAAACTGAAAACGTTCTCCTTCGTTTTGAACAACAACCAAATCCCTTCCTGGTAATGGTAGTGCTGTATGCGTTCTTGCTCCTGCAAGTCTGCTAGAAAACGCAGGCATAAATGGTAATTCGCCCAAACATCTTGGTCTTGTTAAATCCTCAACATCTAACACAACTAAACCGGCTCCTCCATAACCACAATAGGCTTTTTTATCTCTTACAAATGGAGGTCCATGAAGCCATCCTTTATCCATAAATTCTGGACAATGAGGTGCTCCTGGATCAAATGTTCTATTTGGATATCCATCTGCATATTGGTCTGGTCTCCACCACTTACCTATTTCTACTGGATTAGTTGGGTCTATTATATCTATAATTCTATAAATCATTCCTTCAAATCCAACACAGTCACTTGATAAGTGTACATATCTTCCACCATTATACATAAATCTATGAACACCCATTACATGCTTTAATCCACAATCCCAATATCCTAAAAACTTAGGATTTAGAGGGTCCTCTTTTAAACTATATATTCTAATTCCTGCTTCACACTTAATACTTTCTAATTTAGCTTGGTCAACAAGTGCTCCTGGCCCACTTCCACAGCTCATAGCTACTATCATTAAATCATCTGCTATTTGAATTTTTGGAGTTGTTGTTGTAGGATACTCTTTTGGATCTAACACTTGAAAGTGTTTAATAAATTCTGGATTATAAGGATTTGTAATGTCACTAATCATTACTCCATTCTTTTTACTTCCCCCAAAACAACACCCATATAAATAATATTTCTCATCTCTTTTATAAAGCGCCATTTGAAACATTCCACAAGTTCCATCTAAGTTGTTAAAGGAACAAACTTCAAGGTTTTTGATATATCCGTTATTACCTTCACCTTTTGCATAAAATTTATCTTCCATTTTTTCTCCTTTCTTATCTAGGTTATTATCAATTGATATACTTTCATTTTATGGGATAAACTCAGTCAAATCCAATATCGTTTTTATGGGAATATATAAGTTATTCTTATTAATAAATTTATAAAATTTAATGTAAATTCACATTTAAACATATATTTTTATACAAATATTTTCTAATATTATTTAAAAGTAAGTTTCCTTATACTATAATAAGTTTTAATTATATAACTAATGTTTACAAGCAAGATAAGTTTAAAAAGGGGTGATTCTTTGAATACTAAACAATTGGAATATTTTATATCTGTAGCAGAAAATTTAAGTTTTACCAAAACAGCAGAAAAATTTTATATTTCTCAAACTGCTGTTACACAACAAATTAAAGCCTTAGAAGAACAGATACATGTAACTCTGTTTACAAGAAGCAAACGACACGTTGAGCTGACTCCAGCCGGAAAAGTTTTTTTATCTGAGGCACGCACTATAATAAAAAATATCAATGATGCTATTGCAAAAACACAAAAATTTGCAAATGGTTTTTCTGGAACTTTAAGCATTGGGATTTTAATCGGATATGAAAAAAACAAACTTCAGCAATATTTAAAAGAATTTTCTCATACATACCCTAACATATCTATGGAACTCTGTACTAATGAGATGACTGAGCTTTTAAACTTAGTGAAAAATAATTTTATGGACCTTGCTTTTGTTATTAATCCAGAAAATCAGCCATTAAAAGGTTTTGAATATAAAACTGTAGCAAGATATTCTTTAGTTGCCCTTTTACCCCCTGGACATCCTCTTTATAATAAAGAGTGTATTGATTTAATTGAGTTACAACATGAGAAATTTATTTTTGTAAAGGAGACAGGAGATGAATATGGTCAAAAATCTATGATACAAGATAGATATCGTGAAGCAGGATTTGTACCTAATGTGGTACAACGTTCAAATAATCTCAATACTATTGAATCTCTAGTAGCCTCTAATATGGGTGTATCCATATTGCCTTCATTTTGTGCTGTAGGTAATATGATAGAGCATGATATTTCAATTGTTCCTATAAAGGAAGTACAGAATAGAATTGAAGTTGTAGTTGTATGGAATAAAAACAATACAAACCCAGCATTAGAAAAATTTATTTCTATAATATAAAATTAATTAATATTGATTATAAAAATAGCATTAGCCATTTTTCATGGTTAATGCTATTTTTTATTCTTTATTTTTTAAACTTTATTCTATATAAAAATAATATCTTATTAAAAACTGGTCTTTTGTCTTCTATAAATAGATGGTGATACTCCTGTTTTCATTTTAAATTTTTCAATAAAATAACTAGTACTACCAAATCCACACTGATAAGCTATATCTGAAATCGAATCATTAGTTGAAATTAATAAATTTGAGCTAGCTACCAAGCGGTAATTAATAATATATTCAAAAATAGTGCAATTCATATATTTTTTAAATTCACGACAACAAGTACTTTTAGATAAATTAACTTCTTTTGCTAAATCATTAAGTTCGATTTTCTCCATATAATGGTCACATATATAGCCAATTATATTTCTTATATGCAAACTATTATTTCTAGCATTATCATTAGGAAATGATACAAAATAAGATTTTATTAAAATATTCCATACTTCTATTAATAATATAAATATATGTAATTCAAATCCCATTTCCTTTTTATTATACTCTTCATAAATTTTAAAGATATTGTTTAGTATAACCGATTTCCAGTCAATATCATTTTTCAAAATACAATAATTAATTCTAGAATTATCTATATAAGGTTGTATATATTTTATATTTATGAGACTTCCTGCAAAGCTAGATATAAAGTCTGAATTAAAAACTACACTTATATAAGAGCAATCACTTCCTTTATAATTTTTTGCCTGATGTAATTGCCTTGCATTTATGAATATCCCTTCTCCTTTAGATAAAATTATTGAATCTCCATCAACATTAAAATTAATATTACCTTTTGTTACAATACAAAATTGTAACTCTTCATGCCAGTGCCAATCAATATATCCCAAAATATTTTCACTTACTTTAGTCTTATAGACTGTAATTGGAAATTCAAATGAGCCTTGTTGTGTTACTTCTTTTTTATTTTTATTAGTAACAATATTATCCTTCATAAATCTAGTCTCCTTTTGCTAATTTCGATTTTTTTTAATCATACATAACTTGATAATATAACGATATTTATTGCCTATATTATTATATATTTTTTGCTAATTAGTCAATATAATTATAATTAAGAAATAAATAATAAATAATTTTAGGAGATAAAAACTATGAGAAATATAAAAGATATCAAATATATACAAAATGAAAAGTCAAGAAATTTACACAAATCTAAAGTAAGTGTAGACTTTATTAACAAAGAACAAATAGAAAAAATTAGAAACTTCCATAAAAGCTTTTCAGAGTATAAAGTAACTCCTCTTCACAGTTTAAGTGAATTAGCTAATGAATTAGGTATTAGTAATATCTGGCTAAAAGATGAGTCATATAGATTTGGACTTAATGCATTTAAAAGTCTTGGTGGTTCATATGCGGTTGGAAAATATATAGCAAAAAAATTAAATATGGATATTTCTAATCTTTCTTTTGAAATGCTAAATAGTAAAAATATAAAAGAAAGGCTTGGAGACTTAACTTTTGTAACAGCCACTGATGGAAATCATGGAAGAGGGATTGCTTGGTTTGCAAATCAAATTGGACAAAAATCAGTAGTATTTATGCCAAAAGGGTCTTCTGAGATAAGATTAAATAATATTAGAAAAGAAGGTGCAGAAGCATCTATAACAGACTTAAATTATGATGATGCAGTAAGATTAGCTACTAAATATGCTGATGAAAATAATGGTGTTATAATACAAGATACTGCTTGGGATGGTTATGAAGAAATTCCAACTTGGATTATGCAAGGATATGTTACTCTTATCGATGAAGCTATAGAGCAAATAAATTCTTTAGATAATGGAATGCCTACTCATGTATTCCTTCAGGCGGGGGTTGGCTCTTTTGCTGGAACTGTACAAGGATATCTAGAATATGTATTTGGCAATAATAGACCAATAACTACTATAGTTGAACCAAATGAAGCAGCATGTATATTTAAATCAGCAGAAATAAATGACCAAAAACCACATGCTGTTACAGGTTTTATGGAAACTATAATGGCAGGGCTTAATTGTGGTGAACCTAACACTATAGGTTGGAATATTTTAAGAGATTATTCTGATATGTATATTTCTTGCCCTGATTATGTAGCTGCAAGAGCAATGAGAATACTTGCTAACCCACTAAAGGGAGACCCTAAGGTTGTATCTGGAGAATCTGGTGCGGTAGGTTTAGGGATTTTAAGTTTGATTTTAGAGGAAGATGGATTAAAAGAAATAGCTGATAAGCTAAACATAAATAAAGATTCAAAAATACTTGTTATAAGTACAGAGGGTGATACTGATCCTGAAAATTATAAAAGAATAGTGTGGGATGGCGCTTATACATCAATTTAATAAAGTAAGGTAGATTAGGTATTCATTACCTTATCTACCTTACTTTATTGATTCTGTTATATCACTTACTTGTGATACGGTTCTCCATTATTTATCCTATATGCTCTATAAATCTGCTCTAACAATATCAACCTCATCATCTGATGAGGAAAAGTCATCCTAGAAAAAGATAACCTATAATCTGCTCTTCCTAGGACTTCATCAGAAAGCCCTAGAGAACCTCCAATTATAAAACAGAGACTACTATTACCTCTAACTGCTAAATCACTCATAGTCTTAGCAAGCTCCTCAGAAGACAAATTCTTTCCATCAATGGCTAAAGCTATAACATAACTATTGTGCTTTATCTTCCCTAAAATTTTCTTACCTTCTTTATCTTTTATAATTTCCATTTCCTTAGCACTCAAATTTTCTGGAGCTTTCTCATCGTCCAACTCTATAATTTCCAACTTACAGTACTTAGAAAGTCTTTTTTTAAACTCATCAATACCTAATTTTAAATATTTCTCTTTAATTTTACCTACCACAACTATACTTATATTCATATGTTTCTCCTAAACTTAATTTTGCTACACATTTATATCCTAATATAATCTATAAACTCTTATAAAATTATCTCACTCTTTCTTGATTTGCATACTCTATAAACTCTTCAAAAGTTACAGCTTTGCTATAATAATATCCTTGATATATCTCACATCCTAATCCATATAGCTTATCTCTTTGACTCAAATTTTCAACATATTCAACAACTATGTCAAACTCCAAATTTTTTGAAAGATTTACAATAGACATTATAATTTCACTACTTCTTTTATTTGTAAGTATCTCTTTAACTAACGAACCATCCAATTTAACTATATCAAAATTATTATTTTGAAGATATATGAGTGAGCTATGCCCCATACCAAAATCATCCATAATTAGCTTTATTCCCAAGTTATGTATCGCATTGATACGTTCTATAATTATTTGCGAACCTGATAATGCAACCTGTTCTGTAATTTCTATACCTAACATATTAGGATTTATATCATTCCTATTAATGATATTTTTTATTTGCTCTGGTAATTTAGGGTCATCAAGTTGGTCTGGAGATATATTTACAGAGAATTTAACAGGATTTCTCAATAACTTCTCACTCTTCTTTAAGTCAATACATGCTTTATCAATAATATACTCTCCAAGCTCATCTAAGAACCCTTCTTCTTTAGCCAAAATTATAACTAATGGTGGATAAATGAATCCTCCTATTGAATGTTTCCATCTAAGTAATCCTTCTGCTCCTACAACAATTCCATTATAATTGACTTGAGGTTGATAAAAAAGTTCTATCTCTCCTCTTTTCATGGCGAACTTTAAATCTGAAGCTAACATTTTTGAAATTGACCCTATTTTACCACTGTAATTTAAAAGATTTGGCTGTTCACCTGTTAACTCATACCTTTTTACTAAATTTGTTAAGTTTTCTATATTATTTTTAAACATATATGTATATCTATTTTGCGACATCTTTATAAATGGTATATAAATCATAACCCCAATACATAGATTAAACAATTGTAACATACTTCCTCTTATAGAGCCTGTAGCCATATAACCACTTAAAAATATAGGCGATGTCCATTCTACAGGAGAAACTGTACATGGAACAAACCCTATAGACATAGCTATATAACTTGTAATAGTCAAGATTATAGGCGTAATTACAAAAGGTACAAACATAATATGGTTAAAAACAATTGGTATTCCGAAAACTAACATCTCATTTATATTAAAAAGAGCTGGTATGGAAGCAATTTTGGCTAGCTTTCTTACATTTATACGTTTTTCACTAAGAAAAATCGCAATTACTAGACATAGCAAAGAACCGCATCCACCCAACAAGACCATTGTATCAAAAAAAGTCTTAGTAAAGATTTCTGTTGGCAATTGATTATTATTAACTAAATTGATATTAATTGCCATACTATTTTCAAATAAACTTTTTGCAACTGTATCTAGAACATTACTCCCATGAATTCCAAAAAACCACATAAAATGCATCAAGAAAATAAATAATAAGGCACTCATGAGATTTCTTCCCATTTTGCTAAATACATTTGAAAATAAATCGTAAAATATATCTTGAAAGTTTGAACTACCAATTAAACTTATCATTATTACTCTAAAAATAGAAAATAAAAATACTACAATTATAAATGGAACTATAGCTGAGACTACCATATTAAAGTCTGCATCTGCTCCCTCTGTATGAAACTTTACACTTGTGACAAAAGATTCTGTAAGTTTTACAAACAATACAGATGATGTCATAGCGACAATAATAGCCGTAAATAGCCACTTTGTGTTAAATACTTCTATATAATTAAGTTCATTGCCACTTGAAAACACTAAAAAAGAGCACATTGCAACTATAGGAACAAGTACTGTATACTTGCTCCCATATATTTTCCCATAACTATAACTTATTGTTAATAATATTATTAATGAAATTATTCCTAAAGTAGAGCCATTTATAAAGTTAAGAATCTTTGTGATTTCTCCATTAAATAAATTTGATAAACATTCTTGATACGCCCTTATTGGAAGATTTAAAATGACAAGAGCAGTTGAGCCAGTCATAATAGCAGGTATGGCTAAAATCATTCCTTGCTTTATAGAATATAAAATTTTATTATCTTCAACATTTTCGAAATTTCTTTTTAGCAAAGTTATTCACCTCTACTTCATTTCATAAACATTAGAAACATCATTTCGTGATAGTACATCTAGCTTCACATCTTGTCCAACTACTATATCATTTGATGCTAATACTCCTTTTGAAGTCTCATATGCCAATTCTGGAAAATTATTTTCTTTACTTAAGTGAGCTAATAATATAGATTCTGTACCTTCATTAATCAGCTCAACACAGAAATTAGCAGCATCTTCATTAGATAAATGTCCAGTGTTTGACATTACTCTTTTCTTTAAAGCATATGTATATGAACCCATCATAAGCATATTAGGGTCATAATTTGATTCTAATACTACTAACTTAGATTTATATAGATGTTTTTTTATATTTTGAGTTATACATCCTATATCAGTAGCTATAGATATCTTTTCATCACTCTCTGTATAGAAATTATATCCAACTGGGTCAGATGCATCATGTTCTATTGAAAAAGGTCTCACTATAATATCTCCTAGTGAATAAGTTTTATCATTTTCAAAAACTTTCATATTTTTATCTTTGACATCTCCTAACTTATCCTTCATAGAACACCATGTCTTTATATTAGCAAATATTGGTATATCAAACTTTCTTGATAATATACCTGCCCCTTTTATGTGGTCAACATGTTCATGTGTTATAAATATTCCTTTTAATTTATCTGCATCTACATCAATGTCTTTAAGACCTGTAGTTATTCTCTTTCCACTTAACCCTGCATCTACTAGTATATTAGTATTTTTATACCCTATATAATGGCAGTTTCCACTACTGCCACTTCCAACTGAACAATACTTTAGCATTCCTTCACCTCTTTTTCTGCCTTATAAATTATATTATACCAAAAAAACAGGAGTTGTCTCGAAATTGATTTTTTCCAATCAAATTTTAAGTTCAACTCCTGTTTTAAATTTTCATGTTTTATTTTTGATACTTCATATTAACGAATAGGCAACATCATTTTAGTCAATAGTTCATTTGTTGGGCGATTTGGTGTATTTAAGTATTGATAATAAATTTCTCCAAGCATTTCATAGGGGCTACTCTGTACCCATGCAAACAATTCTTCTAATGTAGGGTCTTGCAAAATATAATCACCTTGGTCAATTGCAGTAACTATCTTTTGTGCAGGTATTTCTATACCCTGAATATCATCTACGCCTTCCATCTTAGTTGCAGTAGGAAAGCCTATTTCAATATTTAAGTTTTCTAAGTCCATATTGTGAAAGCAGACAATAGGTGCTCCTGCTACAAAAGTATTTTTACTTTTTATATAGTCCATGATTTTGGCATATCCTTCAGCAGAAAACTCTTGAAATTCAACCATGAAGTTAATTGTTTTCTTTATTACTAAAGCATAATATGCACTCTGTTCGACCACAGTAATATCTGTTATTCTTGACATTTCATTTCCTCCAATAAGTTTATTTTATATTTATAGTTAACATGATATCATCTAGCATATATTGTGGCTTGTCCTACAATGCTCTTTTCAAGCCCCAAAGTAATATTTATTAAATTGCATAAGCATATTTGAATACTATATACAATGTTTTCAATATGCAAACCATAAAGCAAGTTACTTTAAAAAGATATTATAAATTGCTAGGAATATTAACTCTATATTCTATAAGACATTATATATAAATAGTTTATTGTATAGCTATCTTTAATACGTTATAATTTTCCTAACATTCCAGTGCAGAGGATAGTTTACAATTAAAATCAAAGGAGGTAATTATGTATAGAGTAAGTCAGTTTTCTAAAATATCTGGTTTAACTGTAAAAGCTCTACGTTATTACGATAAAGAAGATATTTTAGAACCATCATTTAAAAATGAAGAAAATCAGTATAGATACTATGATGATGAAAAAAATTTGGGAATAGTACAAGTCATATAAACTCTGCTAAATAAAAAACTATTGTTGTAGCTATAAGGTAAATATGCACCCAAATAAAGTATAATGATATAATACTTATTTTGAAACAACAATTAGACATGATACTTTTCTTTTTTTAAGAACAATTCTCCTGTAGACTAGAGGTTCTTAAAAACCTCCATTTCTATTTTTCTGTTCTTTACATAAAAAAGGAAATGCTCCAAATTCTTATTTTGAAACATTCCCTATACAAAATTTACTTGTATTCACTTATAATCTTATTTATATCTACCCCTTTATTGCTCCATATCTCCACAAAAGCCCTTCCATTAGCATTTTTATGTTTATATTTATTATAGTATTCATTTAAAGTCTCAAAGAATACTTTATCACCAACTTCTTTTCTCACTTCATTAAACGCTATTGCACCTTTTGTATAAACATTCAAGCTATATTCAGTAGAATTTTTATACTCATTTGCTGGTTTAAATATATTCTCACTCAAATAACTCTTTGTCTGTATCTCCATAGTTTTTAGAAGTTTATTTGCCATCTCTTTACCATATTTTTGCTCAAAATACACTATTGTAGAATATTCAGTAAGTGCTTCATCTAACCAAGGTTCACTTATTTCATCATTTCCAACAGCAGAATACCACCATTGATGTGCTGTCTCATGGGCAATAACATATTCAAGTAGAAATTCATTTTTCTCATTATATAAGCTTTGGTCTATCATAACGAGCATAGGATATTCCATCCCACCTATAAAAAAGTCACTCGCTACGACAGAGTATTCTTTATATGGATATTTCCCAAATAATTCACTAAATATATCTATTGAATCTTTTGCCACTTCAGTTGCTTTTTTAGAAAGTTTTTTATTTAAATTGTATGTATTAATTGCTATTCCTTTTGAATCTACCTTAGTTACATCAAATTTACTACTTAATATAAATGCAAAATCCCTAACACTTTCAGCTTCTATTTCATATAGCATCTTTTTATTGTCATGTTTGTCATTAATAAGTTTTCCTGTGTGAGCAATCTTATACTTATTTGGAATTAATAGTTTCACATGAAAATCGCTAGTCTCACTATAGAATGGGTCACCAATTGTTTCATAACTCTTTAGATTCCAACCTCTTTCATCATTAACACAAACTATAGGAAACCAGTTAGTAACGTTTATAGTATTTTCCCCATATCCAAATCTTCCAACTGAATTTGGTATTTTTACATTATATTTTATATCTAATGATATTCTTTCATTCGGTTTTAATTCTTTCCCTAATTCTATTTCTAATATATCATTTTTATCCCCTTTAATCTTATACTCCATTTTACTATTCCTATTTAATATATTCTTTATATCTATGTACCCTTCATTAAACCCATTAGGATAAGCTTTTGTCATTTCCTCTTTTTCAAAAGGAGCAAACTCTTTTTTTGAAAAAGCATTTGGATATATATGAAAATATATTTTATCCATGTTTGATTTTGTATTATTTATGTACTCAACATTCTGATTACACATTAGCCTCTTCGTTTCATCATCAAATATAACATCCATATTATATTGATTTATCTTTGAATTAGTTTTTTCTTTATACGCTTCTAAACTGTCATCCTTTTCTATAAAGCAACCTATTATTAATACCATAAATAAAATTGCTACTGATAATGTTCTTCTTACTTTTTGGTTGAATTTTATAACCAAAATATCTCCTCCCTTTCAAAATGAATCTTTCTAGAAAATATTTACATGCTAATCTTGCGACCTTTTATTTGTTTACAGACAAATATAATATAAAAAATGATATAATTTAATCTGAGGTGATAAAATGTTTTTCAAAGAAAGCAATGAAATAGATTTAGGTGAAATCACTATTCCCAATATCTTTATAGATATATTTATGCCAATGGCGGACGGGTTATACGTAAAAGTTTATCTTTTAGGCTATAGACAAGCATGTGATATTACTTCTAATCCTAAGTTCGACAATAATTCAATAGCCAAAAACCTAAATATACCTTTGTCTGATGTGTTATCTGCTTGGAAATTTTGGGAGGAAAAGAAGATTATAAAAATACATGACAATGGAGAATATGATAATTTTAATTATTCAATAGAATTTTTAGATTTAAAAAATTTCTATATTGAGAATATATTAGGTAATAATTCATCTATAAAATCTAATACAGACCAAGTTGTATCTACTTCTGAAAATCCAAGTATTAGAAAAATGTTCAATTCCATAAATAAAATAGTTGGCCGCTATCTCGACCCAAGTGAAAAGATAAGTATCATGGATATAATGAATAAATACAATATGAGTCCTGATATGATACTTTGTGCTTATGAATATGTAAAAGATAAAACTGGTACATCAAAACCAGTTAAATACATTGAGGGTATTATCAGGAATTGGTATGATTCAAATTTATATACACCAAAAGATGTTGAAGATAGCTTTTTAGTTAGAAGTGAAAGATATATTTTATACAAAACCATTTTCAATGAATTAGGATTTTCAAGACAACCATCAAAGTCAGAAAAAGAACTTATGGACACTTGGTTTGATAAATTTGGTATGGATATGGACTTAATAATAAATGCTTGCTCTAAATCTAAAAATATTTCAAACCCAAGTATATCTTATATAAATGGTATAATTAAAAATTGGAATGAAAAAAATATAAAAAATTTAAATGATTTAAAGCAAAAAGAGGAAGAACGTATAGTTAAGGAGAATATTAATAAGAAGCAGATTAATACTACTCAAAACAACAATACTTACAAGAAAACTAAGTTTCATAATTTCAATGAGACATTCACTCAGTATACATCTGATGAACTCGATGAGATTATTAAAAAAAGTCAAAAAGAAAAGTTTAAGTAGGTGATTAAATGAATGAAGATAAAATAAGAAAAATACTTGCTAAATATGATAAGAGAAGAGATAATAGTGAACTCTTATTAGAACATAGAAAAAATGAGGTATATAATAGAATTCCTGAAATAAAATCTATAGATGATGAGATTTCTAAAATAGGCCTTAGTCTAGCTAAAATAGTACTTTTAAATCCTAAGTCTAAAGATGAGATTGTAAATAAATCTAAAAATACTATAGAATCTTTAAAAGTAAAGAAGGAGGAACTTTTAGCTGAGAATAATATCCCTCTTGATTACTTAAAAATAAAGTTTCAATGTACTTCTTGTAAAGATAAAGGTTTTTTACCTAATGGGGAAAAATGCTCTTGCCTTAAACAAGAAATTGTAAATGAAGCTTATAAAATGTCTAATTTAGACAGAATTTTAAGTCAGGAAAATTTTTCGAATTTTAACTTGAATATATTTTCTCCTAAGAAAGGCTCTGATGGAGAAATATCTCCTAGGGAAAATATGCTAAATAATTTAAGTGTCTGCGAAAATTTTGTTCATGATTTCAAGGAAGATAATGATGAAAATCTACTGTTTTATGGTTCTACTGGACTGGGAAAAACATATATGTGCAATTGTATTGCAAAGGAATTATTGGACAAAGGAAATGTTGTAATTTATCAAACTTCTTTTAGAATATTAGATATTCTCGAAGACTATAAATTTAGAAGAGACACAAATAATCCGATAAGTGAAGATAATTATAAAAACTTGTTTGATTGTGATTTATTAATAATAGATGACCTTGGTACTGAACTTAATAACTCTTTTACTAGTGGAGAAATCTTCAACATTGTAAACACAAGACTTGTTACTGGTAAAAAAATTATTATCTCAACCAACTTAACACCATCCCAAATAGGAAATACTTATACTCAAAGAACTCTTTCTAGAATTTTAGACAAATTTAGGATTTTAGAATTTACTGGTGATGATTTGAGATGGGAAAGATTTAAATAAAGTAGCCCTTAAAAAACATTTTTTTATTTTTAAATAGAGAGGTAAGACAAACTTGCTTCTCTGTTTAAAACTTATACTAAAGAAACTAATCTCTCTACTATAAGTACATTTCTAAAGTATCTTTAATACATCTAATTCTTTATATTACTTATAATTTATCAATATTGTAAGCTTAGCAGATTATATAATACTATTCTAAAAATACTCTAAATTTTAATCTTATAAATTATATCATTACAAATAACTTAATACTTTATTGTAATTAAATTTAATTTTTCAATCAAAAAAAGATACTTAAAAGTATCCTATAACGTAGAAAATTATATTAATTTGAATTTATGTACTTTGTGGAGCTGGTGATAGGAATCGAACCTACAACCTGCTGATTACAAGTCAGCTGCTCTACCGTTGAGCCACACCAGCATATAATCTAGTATTTATCTCTAATTCAAAAATGGTGGGACTAACAGGGCTCGAACCTGTGACCCCCTGCTTGTAAGGCAGGTGCTCTCCCAGCTGAGCTATAGTCCCATACTGGTGACTCGTAGGGGAATTGAACCCCTGTTACCGCCGTGAAAGGGCGGTGTCTTAACCTCTTGACCAACGAGCCATTTTGGTGATCTATCCGCGACTCGAACGCGGGACACCCTGATTAAAAGTCAGGTGCTCTACCGACTGAGCTAATAGACCACATTTTTTTCGACTTTTTTCGTCGTTTCTTTCACTCACAAGTTATATTATAACTGCTGTACAATTTTTAGTCAATAGTTTTTTTATTTTTTTTAGCATATAATTATAATCCTCTTGAACTACTTATTTTCAACAAGCATTTTGAATAAAATATGTAATTAGAATACAGAAATTCAACTTTAATCACACATAGAACATACATAAATAATTTTAACTGAATAAAGACTTAATACAAATCTAACACAAAAGAGTATCTCTAATAACTATAATCATTATCTTAAGATACTCTTTCCTTATTATTCACAATTTAAATTGTTTAATAAAATATTAAGCAAATATATTTTTTCTTATTATTGTTTGAGCTCTATTAGGCCCAACAGAAACCATGTCTACACTTACTCCGACCAACTCTTCTATTTTAGCTATATATTTCTTTGCATTTTCTGGAAGATTATCAAAATTATCTACTTGAGTTATATCTTCCTTCCATCCATCTAATTCTTCATATATAGGTTCACATTTTGCTAAGTCGTCTAATGATGCAGGGAAATCTGTTATTATTTTATCACCCATCTTATAAGATGTACAAACTTTTATCTTATCAAATCCAGTTAAAACATCTAGTAACATAAATGAGATACTAGTTAAACCATTAACCCTAGCTGCATACTTAACTATAACTGCATCAAACCATCCACATCTTCTGGGTCTACCAGTAGTTACTCCAAATTCATGACCTTGCTCTCTTATTTTGTCACCAGTTTCATTTATTTGTTCTGTAACAAATGGACCTTCTCCAACTCTTGTAGTATATGCTTTTACTATCCCAACAACATCTTTTATCATGTTTGGTCCTATACCTGCACCAATTGCAAATCCACCAGATGTTGGGTGAGAAGATGTAACAAATGGATATGTTCCTAAATCTAAATCTAATAAAGTACCTTGTGCTCCTTCAAATAATACTTTTTTACCTGCTCTCACTGCATCATATACAATAACTGATGTATCTGCAACGTATTTTCTTATTTGTTCTGCATATCCGATATATTCATTATATATTGTTTCAAAATCAAATAATTCTTCTTTTCCATATATATTCTTAACTATTTCATTTTTAGCATCTATCTGAGCTTTTAATTTTATAGCAAATTTTTCCTTGTCCATTAAATCACAGATTCTTATTCCAGATCTCTCTGTTTTATCCATATAGCAAGGTCCAATACCTTTTTTTGTTGTACCTATCTTTAAATCGCCTCTGGCTTCTTCTGACAATGCATCTAGTTCTTTATGATATGGGAATATGACATGGGCTCTATCGCTTATTTTTATATTTTCTGTATTTATATTATCCGCTTTAAACATTTCCAATTCTTCTAAAAATCCTTTAGGGTCAAATACTATACCATTTCCTATTATATTCACTGTTTTTGGATTTAATACTCCAGATGGAATTAAATGTAGTGCATACTTCTTACCTTCTACAACTAATGTATGTCCTGCATTATTTCCACCTTGTCCTCTTACTACTACATCTGCTTGAGTAGCAAGATAATCTATAACTTTACCTTTACCTTCATCTCCCCATTGAGAACCAACAATTGCAACTGTTTTCATGTAATTCACCTCTATATTTTATATACTCTCGAACGCTTTACTTATTTATTCTATCAAACATTCGTATTTTTTTCAACTTTTTTAGCGTTCTCCAATATTTAACAGATATTTTTCTATTTTTGAAAATTCATCTTTCTCTATGATTTCTTTTTCATAGTTTATAACTTTTTCCATAAATTTATCCACATCTAGAAGTTTTTCTAACTTACATATGTTAGTTATATTTCCAAAGTTTGTGTTAGTCATATTTATATAATATTGACTATCCACAATACTAGCATAGACAACAATTGATTCCTTTAGGTTATTATCAATTACTCTAAATAAGTTTATTTCATCAAGTACTTTAATTATATTGGGATATATACACGTTAAGCTTATTTTTTCCATATTATTCCTCCTAATAATTAATATTTATACACAGATAAAGCAAGCTAAAAGCTTGCTTTATCTACTTATTCACACTTATCAACAGGCCATCTGTGGATACTGTGGATAATTTTTTAGCTATATTTCAAGGTTTAGACATATTTAGTGACATGTATCCACATTTTTCCTGTAGAAAGAAAGGATGTTCTGTGGATATTCGTTAGATTATAGGTCTCTCAACTTATCCCCAAATCGTTGAACTTCACCAAGCCAAACTAGTTCTACAGAACCAGTTTCACCATGTCTATTTTTTGCTATTATTACTTCTCCTATATTTTTACTCTCAGAATCAGCATGATAATATTCATCCCTATATAAAAACATGACTATATCTGCATCCTGTTCTATTGCTCCAGATTCTCTTAAGTCAGATAACATTGGTCTATGGTCTGCTCTTTGTTCTGGTGCACGTGATAACTGAGATAATGCCACAACAGGACAGTTCAATTCTTTTGCTAGTATCTTTAGTGACCTTGATATTTTAGATATTTCTTGTTGTCTGCTTTCGTTATTACCTTCTCCTTCCATAAGTTGAAGATAATCAATAAGCACTAAATCTAGACCTTTTTCTATCTTTAACTTTCTACACTTTGACCTTAATTCTGATATTTTTATACCAGGTGTATCATCTATGTGTATTTTCGCATCTGACAACACTGCCATAGCATCTATAATTCTAGGCCAGTCATTATCATTAAGTGTTCCAGTCTTTATCTTTTTTAATTCTACACTAGACTGTGAAGATAACATACGTTGTACTAATTGTTCTTTAGACATCTCTAGACTAAACACAGCTACAGATGCATCACCTTTTAAGGCGGCATTTTGTACTAAGTTTAAAGAAAAAGCAGTTTTACCCATTGCTGGTCTGGCTGCAATTAATATTAAATCAGTCCTTTGAAGACCATTTATTTTTTTATTTAAATCTTTAAAACCAGTAGTTATGCCAGTTACATCACTCTTATTAGTGTATAATTTTTCTATCATATCATAGGCGTCCATCAAAACTAAGTTTATAGATTTAAAATCATCACTAGTTTTCTCCTGTGATATATCAAATATGCTCTTTTCAGCTTGTTCTAAAACATCTTCAATTTTAGTTGCTCCACTATATCCTAGATTTATTATTTCATTAGAAGCTTTTATAAGCTTTCTAAGCACAGACTTCTCTTTTACTATGTCAGCATAGTATTTTACATTTGAAGTCGTAGGTACTATAGTAGAAAGACTTGTAATATAACTGATTCCTCCAATATCATTAAGATGCCCTTGTTTTCTTAGTTCTTCTGTCAGTGTTATCAAGTCTATAGGCTCACCTTTATTACTTAAAGTTATCATACATTCATATATTATTTTGTGAGCCTCTTTATAGAAATCATTAGGCTTTATAGTTTCTGTAACTGTTATTATAGCATCTTTATCTAGAAGTATAGAACCCAATATTGATTGTTCTGATTCTACACTATGAGGAGGAATTCTCGTCATATCTTCCATCTTTATCACCTCTAGTTATTACTGTTTTTCTTTTACATCTACTCTTATTTTAGTAGTTACTTTTTGATGTATTTTTATTTCTACAAAAGTTGAACCTAGAGTTCTTATTGGTTCATCTAATAATATTTTTCTTTTATCTACATCTATATCTTTTTGTTTCTTTAATTGCTCAGCAATCTCTTTAGCAGTTATTGAACCAAAAAGTCTTCCACCTTCTCCTGCTTTTGAGTATATTTCTATATTGATTTCTTCCATTTGTTTCCCTAATAAAACAGCTTCTTCATATTCTTTTTTCGCTTTTATCTCTTTAGACTTATTCTTTTCATTTAACTCTTTTATTGCTACATTATCTGCTTGCACAGCCATCTTTTTAGGAAATAAGAAATTTCTTGCATATCCATCACTTACTTCTTTCATTTCCCCTTTTTTACCAGTTCCTTTTACATCTTTTAATAATATAACTTTCATCTATTCTTCCTCCTCCAAATACTCCTCTATTATTTTATTTACCATCTTATAAGCTTCTTTTAGAGAAACATCTTTTAACTGTGCTCCAGCTATATCTATATGTCCCCCGCCTCCTAATTTCTCCATAAGCACATGTACATTTATTTGTCCTAAAGACCTCGCACTTATAAATATCGTATCATCTTTTTCACCTAATACAAAGGAAGCCTCTACTTCTTTTATGTTTAATAACTCATCAGCAGTTTGAGCTATTATAACATTTATACTATCTATCTCTGTACTTGAATATGCTAAGCATATTCTATTGTTAATTATTTTAGTACTTTGAATTATTTCAGCTTTTATTATGAAATCTTTCACATCAGAATTGAAGAATTTTTTGACCTCAATAGTATCTGCTCCAACTTTTCTAAGATAAGAAGCAGCTTCAAAAGTCCTAACACCTGTTTTGAATGCAAAGTTTTTAGTATCTAGACTTATTCCTGCTAAAAGACCTTCAGCTGTTAGTTTATTTATTGTTACATCTTCATCCATATATTGAACTAATTCTGTAACCATTTCACAGGTTGAAGATACATATATCTCATGGAATAAAAGTACTGCATCATTTATAAATTCCACACCTCTTCTATGATGGTCTATTACCACTATCTTCTCTGATAGCTTTAATAGCTCTTCACATTCGGTATAATTAGGTCTATGAGTATCAACTACCACAACTAACGTGTTTTTAGTACAGTTGTCAATAGCATCTTCTTTTCCAATAAATAGTTTCTTATAATAATTATTTTCATTTATTTTATTTATAAATATTTCTATAGATTCATTTACCGATTGTAAAACTATATTTGCTGTTTTGTTACAGGATTTACATATGTCATAAACTCCAACTGCAGCTCCCATAGCATCCATATCTGGATATTTATGTCCCATTATATAAACTTGGTCACTTTGTTGTATAACCTCTCTTAAGGCATGACCTATCAATCTAGATTTTACTTTGGTTTTCTTTTCTACAGCTTTAGATTTTCCTCCATAAAACACAAATTTATCTTTTGTTTTTACAACAGCTTGGTCTCCACCTCTACCAAGTGCTAAATCAAGTGCACCTGTCGCAAGTTTTAGGTTCTCATTTAATGTATCTCCATCTATACCAATTCCTATACTTATAGTAACAGGAAGATTATTTCCATAATCAATATGTCTTATTGTATCTAAAATAGAGAACTTCTCAGTTTCTAATTTTTTTAACTCTTTTTTATGCATTACCAAGAAAAATTTATCTTTTGAAGTTCTTCTCAATGCACCATTGGAGTTTAATTCTAAAGCAGAAAGTATTTTTTCTACTTCAACATTAATTAAAGCTCTCTTGTCTTCTGCTGCACTTTTTAATACTTCATCATATCCATCTACTTGTATTAGCATCATTGCATTTTTTTCGTCATCATAATCTTGTTTTACTTTTAAATATTCTGTCTTATCTATCCAGTATAATATCATCAAATATTTAGGATTCTTTTCTTGATCATTTTTTATAACATTATAAATTATTGTATATTCTTTTTCTTTGTAGTTTATTTCTGTGTACATCTCTTTATTTTCATTCAATACTTTTCTTAAATTAAGATTTTTAACTATCTCTTCTATATTTTTATCAAGTAAATCTTTTTGACCAATCATATCATAAAACTTTCCATTATACCACGATATATTTCCATCAAACTCCAGGATACACAGTGGTATTGGAAGATTTATTATGGCTTTCTTGGTTGTTTCATCTATGTCTAAAGATAAATTTTGAATATACTCTGTCCATTCATGACGTCTAATATTAGTTGTTCTCCAATTGTGAAAAACCATATATACAAAAATACAGAAAAATAAACACCCTACATACAAGTTGTAATAAAGCAAAATTATACTAGAAATACCAATAACAATTATATATAAATTTATTTCTGGCATATTTAATTTAAAGGTTTGTTTATTACTCATTTCTATCCTCCTAAGTGGATTTATAACTTCTCACCTTTCTAAAGTCAATTATACTATCTACCATACCAACAAAAGATATTCCCATAAATCCAAATAAACATAAAATTATCCCTGAAAGAAACATAATTTTATTTGGTCCCTGTCTTATCCATTTCTTTAAAAAATAAATACAAACTGCTATACCTTGAATTACAAACATTAAATTAAAAACTAGCTGTAAATTAGTCATTATTAATTCTGTATATAGTTTTGAACCAATAATTTGAATAAATAAGACTAACAAATAAAGTAAAAAAGTTGTGAGTATAGCATTTCCTGGTAAATAAAAATCTGCAAATTTAGGAAATCTTATATCCATCTTTGTAATTCTTTTGATAAAAAATACACTTAAATAATATGTTACAAATGCTGATAATAACCCTTGTAAAAATAGCATCATTGGTAACATGTTTGTAAAATAGCTTACAATCTCATCTGGCTTCATCTTATCAAATATTTTAAGTTCAGTTGCTGAAAAACTATTCTTTTGGATGTTTACAATTTCTGCTATCATCTTAGAAACTTCATCTAATAAATTTACATTTAAAAATGTTTTTAATACAAAGAAATATACAAGCATTGAAAGTACAAATATTATTGTTCCACCATATATGGGTTCAAATTTATTGCTATCTTCTTGTTCAAAACTTCTCTTTAACATCTTTCCTATTGCTATACCTGGTAAAGAATACATTATACATATATTTAATGCATAAGAAATGTCTGCAAATAGAATTAGTACGCAAAATGTAATCAAAATAGATATAAAAGAATACCTTCTATCAGTAATAGCACCTATAATTACATATGGAACAGCTGCTAATATACTAAACATTCCTAGCATTGGAATATAGGCTATTACTAAAGCGATTATTATAGCTAAAACTATTATATGCATTGCTTTAGATAGTCTAATTTTATTATTCAATTTAATATCACTCCCTATTATCCATATGTTTTTTTAAATTAGATAAATCTCCATACCATCTTTCAACACTATGCTCTTCATCTATACCAATTTTTATTTTTTCTTTGACTTTATAATCCACATCTCTAAAACTAATTCCTAATCTCTTTGCTAAGAGATATGTTATCATTATTATATTTGCTAGAGTATCTTGAATTGCTTCATCTAAAGGTTTTACCCCTTTAAATAATAAGTTAAACAAATCACTTACACTCATTAATATTTCTGTTTTCATCCATTCTATTATCTTTATGTTTCTCGTTATTTCAGAACCTTTATCTATTTTCACGTTTACAACCCTCCTTAATATATAATATTATATCATAAATAATAATATATTTAAGTATATAAACAAAAAAACGAGCTTTATAGCTCGCTTCATTTAGATATATAAATACCTATAATAAAAAATGAGCACAAGGCTCATTTTTTTAGTCTAATGTATATGGTAAAAGTGCTATATTTCTCGCTCTTTTTATAGCAACTGTTAATTCTCTTTGATGCTTAGCACAAGTTCCAGATATTCTTCTTGGTAATATCTTTCCTCTTTCAGTTATATACTTTTGTAATCTTTGAGTACTTTTGTAATCTATTTTAGCGTTTTTGTCAGCACAGAATTGACAAACTCTTTTTTTCTTACGTCTTTTTTTATTCATCATGACTTTTTTCCCTCCTTTTTAAAATGGTATATCGTCATCATCTATAGCTTGGAAACCTTGTGGGTCTAGACCTTGAGGTTCAAAGCTTGGCTCAAAAGCTGGAGCACTTTCTCTATATGAATTTTCCGATTTATTCTTACTATCCAAAGCTTGTACTGATCTAGTACTTACTTTTGTAAAAGTTCTCTTTTCACCTGATTGTGTCTGATAATTGTCTACTCTTATAGATCCTTGCAATGCAACTAATCTACCTTTAGTTATGTAGTTAGCACAAAATTCAGCAGATTTACCCATTACTTCAACAGGTATAAAATCAGTTTCTTTAGATCCATCTTTTTTTACATAGTCTCTATCAATGGCTATTGTAAAGGATGCCACTGGTGTTCCTGTACCTGGGATGTATCTTAATTCAGGGTCTTTAGTTAATCTTCCCACTAATACAACTTGATTCATAAAAACACCACCTATTTTTTATAATAAAACCAGTTATTAAGCAACAACTATCATGTGTCTTATTACGTTTTCATTTATCTTTAAGTTTCTGTCTATCTCTTTAGGAACGTCTACTGCTGATTTAAAGTTAACTAATACGTAAAAACCTTCTGTAAACTTAGCTATTGGATAAGCTAATTTTTTAGTTCCCCAAGTATCAACTTTAACTATTTCTCCGTCAGTTGCAACAACTTCCTTAACTTTGTTTAGTATAGCCTCTCTTACTTCTTCATCAGAGTTTGGCTTTACCACATAAACTAATTCATAATTTCTCACTATAATTCACCTCCCTTTGGACTTAACGGCTCTACACTCTTAGAGCAGAGAAATGAGACTAAAATCTCATACCTACACATTTTATCATTTATTCTCATTTATGTCAATTTAAATTTTGGACAAAGTTTAATATAAGGCAAATTATATATTCTTAAATTAACAAGGGATGGCAATAGCCATCCCCTATAATATATCTATATAAGTTATTATTTTTAATTAAGCTTCAACACCCATAGCTTCTTTTAAAACTGATGCTATATTTTTTATACCTTCTATTATTTTTTCTTCTGGCATATTTGAATAGTTAAGTCTGAAAGTATTTTCTCTACCACCATTAGGGAAGAATCCTCCTCCAGCAACATAAGCAACATTCTTTTCTAAGCATTTTGGCATTAATTCTTTAGCATTTAAATTACTTGGAAGCTCTACCCATGTAAATAATCCACCTTCTGGATGAGTAAATACTAATCCTTCTGGGAATTCTTCTTCCATAGTCTTAAGCATTACATCTCTACGTTTAATATAAACTGCTTTAATTTTTTCAACGTGTGCATCTAAGTCATACATATCCATGAATTTACTTACTTCCATTTGAGATATAGTTGATGCTTGTAAGTCTGCACCTTGTTTTGCAAAGTTAAATTTAGATAATATTTCTGGAGAAGCACAAGTCCATCCTAATCTGTATCCTGGGCAGAATATTTTAGAGAAAGTTCCTAAGAATATTACTAATCCTTTTGTATCCATTGATTTTAAAGATGGTAAAGATTCTCCTTCAAATCTTAAATCTCCATATGGATTATCTTCTATTACTGGTATTTCAAATTTGTTTACTATTTCCATGAATTTTTTACGTCTTTCAAGTGGCCAAGTTCTTCCTGTTGGATTTTGGAAGTCAGGAATTACGTAAATCATTTTTATTCTATCAGTTGTTTCTAGTATTTTTTCTAATTCTTCCATTATCATTCCATCAGAATCAGTTGGAACGTCTATGAATTTAGGTTGATAAGATTTAAATGCATTTATAGCTCCTATGTAAGATGGGCTTTCACATAAAATTACATCACCTTCATCAATAAATACTTTTCCTGCAAAATCTAGACCTTGTTGAGAACCACTTGTAACTAATATATCGTCTTTGTCTACATTAGTTTGATTTTTCTCATTCATTCTAGCTGCTATTTTCTCTCTTAATGGTTCATATCCTTCTGTTGTAGTATATTGCATAGCTGATCTTCCATTTTCTTCAAGCACTGCAACTGATACTTTTTTCATTTCTTCAACTGGAAATAATTCTGGAGCAGGCATTCCACCAGCAAAAGATATTATTTGTGGTTGTTGAGTAAGTTTTAAAAGCTCACGTATTTCAGATCCTTGTAAACCTTCCATTCTTCTTGCATATTTAATTGCCATAATTAAAGCACCCCCATGAAAATGTTTTCTTCATTTTCTATTATACCAAAATTTCGGATATTAATATACGGTATTTGACATTTTTTAAATGTTAATTTTATATCATTCTTTTATTAGCTTTTTTACTCTCTTTTCTAAGGTCTCTCTATCAAGCATTATTAACCTTGAACATTTGGTACATTTTATCTTTATATCCATTCCAGTTCTTATAATTTCGAATTCTTTACATCCACATGCGTGTTGTTTTTTTAATTCGACAATGTCTCCTATTTTTAAATCCATTGGCATAAATAATTAGCCTCCTAATCTAGCTTCTCTGCTTCTTTCGAACCATCTTCTAATTTACTTATACAATAAATTCCTTTTATATCTACATTATTTTCAGTTAAAATTGTTTTTATATTTTCCATGTCTTCAAAAGAAAATTTAATTGATATCCCACAACTTGCTGTTATTTCTCTTGGTGTTGGAAGAGCCATTACCTTTAGACCATTTTCACCAAATAACTTTTCTGATCTTATTGCATGATGTGTCGAATTAAATGACACTATATACATCTGATTCATTGCTTAATCCTTTCTGACTATCTGTTTTTCTTTAAATTAATCATTATTATTAGTTTTTATATTATTAAACAAACGTACATTATATAGAAATAGTATTTGATGCATTCTTTAATGTTTCAACTATAGTATACATATTTGTAACTGAACCTACTTGTAGTTTGTCTTTTAAATTGTAGTAGTCTAAACAAGTACCACAAGATAAGACTTCTACGCCTTCATTTTCAAGTATTTTTAAATTTTCTATAGTTTCTTCATTTTCAGCACTTAGTGTTACTCCTCCATTAACTAAAAGTACATATTTAGGATAAGGCTTAGATTCAGTTAAAGTATATATAAATCCTTTTATTAATACTTTCCCTAATTCATCATTTCCAAGCCCCATTTTGTCTGAAGATATAAATATACATGTATCTTCTAGTTTACATTCTTCCTTGTCTACAATATCTTGTTTATCTAAGATATTTTGACCTTTTATAATTTCTATAGATATAAAATTTTCTTTTTCGTCAACAATACTTGCCTCACAATTTAAAGATTTAGCAAGTTTTAATACATTTTCTTTAGCTGTTTCATTGTCAACTGTTGTAACTACAATACCTTCTTCTATTTTATCTAATTCCTTTTTTGTATTTATAACTGGTTTAGGACAAGCAAGTCCTCTAGCATCTATTTTTATACTCATTGTTTGATTCATCTCCTTAAAAATATTCATACAATTTATATTTTATCATAGATGTTATCTTGCTTGTTATAGATTGTTTCTATAACCTTATAGGTTTATTTTTCTTACATTATTTCTAGATTTTTATACATAAATACACCTTTTTGATAATATTCTAACTCTTTTTCTTTTGAGATACTTGAATATAATTGACCTAAGTCTATATATAAATTAGCCAATATTCTACTATTTCCTAGGTCTGATACTATTTTTATACATTTGATTAAATACTCAATTGCAAGGGTAATCTCATTTTGATTCTTATACATATTAGAGTAGAATTTTAATGCTCTATATTCATTGAACTTATTTTTATTTTTTATTGATGAAGCTAAGGCTATCTTACAATATTTTCTAGCTAAATCATAATCTTCTTTATCTATATATGCTTCTATTATCTTGAATAATCCTGACATCATATATTCATCTTCATCATTTTTCTTTATGTCATATACCTTTTGTGAATATTCAAGTACTCTATCTGTTTCACCTATTTTTCTGTAAACATCACAAATTGTTAAATATACATTTGCTAATCCAGTTTTATTATCTTCATTTTCAAGTATCTTTAATGCTTTTTTAAAATAATCTTTTGATTCCTCATATTTTCCTATCTCAAGCATGTTATTTGCTTTTAACACCAAAATATCGACATCTTCTTTTCTATCATTTCTATTGTCTATTTCATTTATCTTATCTATGTACTTCAATGACATATTTGGATTATCTAATTTTATGTAACAATATGCCATTTTACTATATAGTTCCTTGTATATATTAACATCCTCAAATTTACTCTCTGACAAAATTTCTTCTGCAAAATTAAAGTGGCTTATAGCACCTTTATAAAAGTCTTCTTGCATGTATATCTTTCCTATATTTAAATAGCACTTAAGTATATTTTCACTATCACTATTTTTTATAAAGAAGTATAATGCCTTTTCAAAGTTTTCTATAGCATCATTATAATCAGATTTTTTTAGGTTAATATTAGCCATTAAAAAATTACATCTGCCATAGTTCTCCATTAAATCGTATCTCTTACATATATTTAAAACTTCTTTTATTTGGTCCTCAGCCTTGTTTAACTCATTTTCTTTTATGTAGATTTCGCTCTGTAGTATTAAATTATCAGTTATCTTTTTTGACTGCATTTCTTTGGTTTCTAATAAATACTCTACACTTACATCTAACTTATCGCCTAGATATTCCAACAGTTCATAACTAGTATGAGATTTATCTCTCTCTATATGGCTTATTTGTGCTGCTGTTATCCTATCTCCAGCTAATTCTTTTAATGTCATGTTTTTTTCTTTTCTTAATTTTTTAATCTTTTCTCCTAAGCTCAAAATTTCCATACTATTCCCACCTTTTGAAGACATTTTTTTATAATATAATTATAACTTATATTTATTTTAAAAACACTACTTTTATTTTACAATATTTTCTGTGTACATTAAATGATTTCCCATAAAAATGACTAAAATTTAGTTTATTTTGGATTTAATTAATTTAAATAAATCATTTTTTAAATTTGTTACTATTTTGTATTCATATATTTGCTCATAACGACTATAATTATATATAAGAATAGTTTTTATGAGAGGAGAAATTTTTATGAAAAATAAGAAAATAATGTTAGTGTTAAGTATATTATCTATATCTATATTCGCAATTGGTTGTACTAATGCTCAAGTTGGGAATGATACACCTAAAAAAGAAACTAAGAGTAATACAAATGTTGAGCAACCAAAAGAAGAAAATAATGCCGAGAAAGAGGTTCCTAATAAAAAAGCTACTTCTACTCCAAAAGAGGAAAATAAAACTCAATCAGCTATTATTTACTCTTTCGATGTAGACCAGACAGATTTAATAGAAAACAAAGTTGACCTAAGCAAAGTTGATGAAAATACTTTATTTGAGGAGCTTCAAAAACTTAAAGTTGTTCCAGAATCTGCAAAATTAAACTCATTTACTACAAAAGACATTGATGGTGTAAAAACTGGTATATTAGATGTTAATTCTGATTTTACAAAGTCAAACTTAGGTAGTGATGCAGAAACTTTAATGCTTGATTCAGTTGCTCGTACTTACATAAAAAATATGAATGTTGAACAAATAAAACTTACTGTTGATGGTGCTAATTATGAAAGTGGCCATATAGTTCTTGAAGAAGGAGATTACTTAAAGTAATTTTTTAGGACACACTTTAAGATACATTTAAGGCATACTAAAATAGTGTAGATTATATAATCTACACTATTTTTTATATTCTTTAATTCTATAATACTTAATATTACTTATTATTTTTTGAAATTTTCTTTAAAGCTTCTACTGCTTTATCTATTTCATCTTTTGTATTGAAATATCCTATGCTAAATCTTACTGCACCTTGTTTTAAAGTGCCTAAAGTGGTATGTGCTAGTGGAGAACAATGTATTCCTGATCTAGTTGCTATATTATAATCACTGTCTAGTAAAAAAGTAACCTCTCCAGAATCCATGTTTCCTATATTTATAGCTATTACAGACGCTCTTTTTTTACTATCTTTTGGTCCATATATCTTTATATCTGGCACTTCCTCTAACTTGTCTATCATATATTGACATAATTCTTCTTCATGTTGTCTTATATTGTTGATTCCTCTTTCAAATATAAATAATACACCTTGGTTAAGACCTGCTATACCTGGAGTATTATGAGTCCCTGACTCATATTTATCTGGGAACAATTCTGGTTGAACCATTTCTTCTGACTTACTTCCTGTTCCACCTTCTTTTAATATATTTAGATTTAAACCATCTCTTACGTATAGTATACCTGTTCCTTGAGGTCCAAATAAGCATTTATGACCTGGCATTGCCAACATGTCTATATTAAATTCATTTACATCTATATCATAGACACCTGCTGTTTGTGATGCATCTACTAAAAATAATATATTATGTTTTTTAGCTATTTCTCCAACCTTCTTTATATCTATTAAAGTACCACATACATTAGATGCATGTGTCGTTACAATCAATTTAGTGTTTCCCTTTATTGACTTCTCTAATTCTTCATAATCTAGAAAGCCTTCATAATCGCATTTTACTACAGTATTTTCAATACCTCTTTTTTCCAATGCTTTTATAGGTCTTATTACTGAATTATGCTCCATAGATGTTGTTATTACATGGTCACCATCCTGTAATACACCTTTTATTGCTAGATTTAAAGAATCTGTAGCATTAGATGTAAATACTATATTCATAGGATTGCTCACATTAAATAACTTAGCTATATTCTCTCTTGTATCATATATTTCCCTAGCAGCTCTCATAGCAAGCTTATGTCCAGCTCTACCTGGATTTGCACAGTAGTTCTTCATACAATCTAAAACAGCATCATACACTCTTTCTGGTTTTGGATATGTAGTTGCAGCATTATCTAAATAAATCATAACAATCTTCCTCTCCGTTTTATAGTTTTGTTTTATTCAAGAAGCATTGATACAATACTGTTTAAATCATCATCATTGTAGTATTCTATCTCTATTTTACCTTTTTTCTTTCCTTTAGAAATATTTACCTTCGTCCCAAATATATTTCTAAGTTTATCTTCTACATCTAAGATAAATACATCCTTAGGCTTAGATTTTTTTGGTACTTCTTCTTTGTTTTCAGATATTTTTTTAGCTATATTTTCGACTTCTCTTACAGAAAGCTCTTCTTCTTCTACTTTTTTTGCTATTTGTAGCTGTAAATCCTTATCTACAATTCTCAACAACGCCTTACCATGCCCTGCTGTAATTCTACCACTATCTATCATATCTATAACATCTTGTCCAAGATTTAAAAGTCTTAGAGTATTAGTTATATGAGGTCTGCTTTTACCAACAGCTTCTGATATTTCCTCTTGAGTTACATTATAATGTTCTATTAAGCTTTTATATGCTAGGGCCTCTTCTATTGAGTTTAAATCTTCTCTCTGTAAATTTTCAATTAAAGCTATCTCCATTATGTCTTTCATATCTATATCTTTAATTATAGCAGGTATTTGACTTTTATTTGCAAGTTTTGATGCTCTAAATCTTCTTTCTCCCGCTATTATCATGTATTTGTCATTTTCATCCATCTTAACTACTATTGGTTGTAATACGCCATAATTTTTTATAGAATCAGATAATACTTTTATTTTTTCTTCATCAAACTGTTTTCTAGGCTGAACTTCGTTTGGATATATTTTGTCTATATCGATGTTGATTATCTCTTTTTCTGAAGTTTCTCCTTTAATTTCTGGTATCAATGCACTAAGACCTCTACCCAATCTGTTACTTCTTTTAGACTTATTCTCCATACTAATATTCCTCCTCTTCTAAATCTATAAATTCTTCTGCTAGTTCCAAATAAGCTATAGAGCCCCTACACCTTTTATCATAGTAAATAACAGGTTTTCCATGACTTGGAGCTTCTGCAAGCCTTACATTTCTTGGAATTAGAGTTGTATATACACTTCCTTTAAAATATTTTTTGACTTCTTCAACTACTTGTATTGATAGATTAGCTCTCCCATCAAACATACTTAAAACAACACCCTGAATCTCTATGTCTGCATTTAATCTTGATTTTACCAATTTTATAGTCTCCATCAATTGACTAACTCCCTCTAAAGCATAATATTCACATTGTATAGGAATTAAGACACTATCTACAGCAGTTAGACAATTTATTGTAAGCATCCCAAGTGAGGGTGGACAATCTAAAAATATATAATCATATTCATCTGCTACTGCTTTTATGGAATTTCTTAAAATATACTCTCTATTACTTTTAGAAGTAAGTTCTATTTCTGCACCTGATAACTCAGTAGCTGATGGAACTAAATCGATATTTTCAAACTCAGTATTTATTATTGCTTCTTTAATATGTAACCCATCTAGCATAATTTCATAGATTGTATTTTCTACTTCATTTTTATTAATACCATATCCACTAGTTGTATTTCCTTGAGGGTCCAAATCTAATACTAATATTTTCTTTCCTAAGATTCCTAAACTAGCACTTAAATTTACATTTGTTGTAGTTTTTCCGACTCCACCCTTTTGATTGAATACAGCTATAACTTTGCCCATGATGTTCCCCCCCTTTAAGAATTAAATTAATTTTAAATGTTGACTAGGTGATTTTATAATTACAAATAATGTCTATAAATCAATTTATATTACAAGGCTTATATTACAAAAAAAGATTACTGGTAAGCAGTAATCTCTATTTTTTAGGGATTTTTACAACGACTTCCATGTAATCTCCCTTATCTATTTCATTATACTTAGCATCAATTCCTGTATTTGATATAGCATCAAAGGCCTGCTTTATAGTATTTATGTAAATTCTTATACTCATAGCACCCTTTATATTCTGTTTTTTATCAGGCTCTTCTTGAATTTTGGTTTCTTCTAATATCTCTTGTATCAATTTCTCTGTTTTTTTAACAGTTAATTCATTCTTTATAACTTTATCTAGTACATTTTGCATTAAATCTTCACTTGGTAGTTTAAGGAATGCTCTAGCATGTCTCTCTGTTAAGTTATTCTCTATCAGCTTCATTTTTATGTTGTTTGGAAGCTTTAATATTCTAAGCTTGTTTGCTACAGTAGATTGATTTTTGCCCAATTTCTCTGCTAGTTGCTGTTGAGTAAAAGCATGTTCTTTTATTAAGTTTTCATAACCAATTGCTTCTTCAATGAAATTTAAGTCTTCTCGTTGCAAATTTTCTAATAACGCTAGAACAGCAGAAGATTCATCGTTCATATTATTTATAATTGCTGGTACAGTTTTAAGTTCTGCCAATTTAGCTGCTCTTAATCTTCTTTCTCCAGCAATTAGTTCATATTTACCATCTTTTGCTCTAACTGTTATAGGTTGAATTATACCATATACCTTTATAGAATTACTCAATTCCTCCAATGAAACTTGTGAAAATATTTTTCTTGGTTGGTATGGATTTGGAACTACATCTTCTATAGGTATCTCCATAACTCTTTTATCTTCCATAACATACCTCTCTTATTTTAGATATAAATATTTTTGTTCTCTATATGTACATACAAATTTATTTCTGCATCCACTTTAATAATTCCTTTATTTTTGTTTTGTTTAAGATAAGCTTAATTATTTCCTGAGAAATAATTAAGCTTACCTATAATAATCTTTTAACTATATAATAGGATTCTTAGCTGGTTTCCCAGCCTTTCTAGGATACTTAACTGGTGTTTCTTTTATTTTTTTAAAAACTAATATATTATGATTTAAATCTATTTCTGGCAATT
The DNA here is from genome assembly GCF_001299635.1 of Clostridioides difficile. Lineage (GTDB taxonomy): Bacteria > Bacillota > Clostridia > Peptostreptococcales > Peptostreptococcaceae > Clostridioides > Clostridioides difficile_A. The sequence goes on from NZ_JRHN01000058.1 coordinate 63,472, forward strand.
CCACATCTATTTTTTCAACAAATTCTAGCCCCAAAATATCAATAGCTTTTTGTGATTCTTCTAGTTCTAAATTAGCATTTGGTCCCTTTAGACAAATGAAATATCCTCCAACCTTTACAAATGGTACACAAAATTCCATAAGAATTGGTAATCCAGCTACAGCTCTCGCTGTAGCAATATCATATTTTTCTCTATACTTTTCATCTTTACCAAAATCCTCAGCTCTTCCATGTATAAATTTAATATTAGCTAGCTCTAGTTCTCTACTAACTTCCTCTAAGAAGTTTATTCTTTTATTTAAAGAATCTAATAAGGTAAGCTCTAAATCATCTAAGCATATTTTTAATGGTAGACCAGGAAACCCAGCACCTGTACCAACATCTATTATAGACATACCATTTTTTATATATCCATTTTTTATAGCTGAAATAGAATCTAAAAAATGCTTCACATATACCTCTTTTTCATCTTCTATGCCAGTAAGATTCATTTTTTGGTTCCAATCAACTAGTATTTCTCTATATTTTTTAAATTTTTCTAGCATACTCTCATTAATAATTATGTTAAAACCTTCAATCCCATTTTTCAGAAGTTCTATGTTAGTCACCTTTGCCACCTCTAGTTCTTCTAACTTGTTCTAGATATATAAGCAAAACAGATATATCAGCTGGAGAAACTCCAGATATACGAGAAGCTTGCCCTATTGAAATAGGTTTTATATCATCCAACTTCTGTCTTGCTTCTAATCGAAGTCCTTCTATAGATGCATAATTTATTTTTTCATCTAACTTTTTATTTTCAAGTTTCTTAAATTGATCTATTTGTTTTAATTGTTTTTCTATATAACCTTCATATTTAGTTATTATTACACATTGTTCTTTGACTTCCCTTGAAACATCTTCGCCAGCGCCTTTTCCTAATTCTTCAAGTAATTCATAAGTAACCTCTGGTCTCTTTAAAAACTCGTATAACGAAATTCCAACCTTTATTGGTGCCGCTCCTTTTGCTTCCAATAGGCTATTTACTTCTTTTGGTGTAACTCTTTCATTTTTTAATCTTTCAAATTCTTTCTCTACAGCAGTCTTTTTATTTATGAATCTTTCATATCTATCTTTTTTAACTAATCCTATATCATAACCTTTTTGAGTTAGTCTCATATCTGCATTATCTTGTCTCAAATACAATCTGTATTCTGCTCTTGATGTCATCATTCTATAAGGCTCATTAGTCCCTTTAGTCACAAGGTCATCCAATAAAACACCTATATATGCCTCTGAACGGTCTAATACAAAAGGTTCTTTTCCTTCTATCTTTCTAACTGCATTTATGCCAGCCATAAGCCCTTGAGCTGCGGCCTCCTCATATCCAGAAGTCCCATTAAATTGTCCAGCACTAAATAAGTTCTCAACTCCCTTTATTTCCAAACTTATTTTTAGTTGTGTTGGGTCAACACAATCATATTCAATGGCATATGCAGGTCTCATTATCTTACAGTTTTCAAGTCCTTTTATCGTCTTGTACATATCTAATTGCACTTCAAAAGGCAAACTAGTTGAGATTCCTTGGATATACATCTCTTTAGTATTTAAACCTTCTGGTTCTATAAATAGTTGATGTGATGTTTTATCACTAAACCTCACCACTTTATCTTCTATAGAAGGACAATATCTTGGCCCAGTACTTTCTATTACTCCACTATACATAGCAGACCTTTTTAAATTTTCCAATATAACCCTCTGAGTTTCTTCAGTAGTTCTTGTTAAATAGCAAGGCTCTTGTTCTTTTTCTATATTTTCATTCATAAATGAGAAAGGAGTTACTTTTTCATCACCTTCCTGTAAAGACATCACAGAAAAGTCTATACTATCTCTATGAACTCTAGCTGGAGTTCCTGTCTTAAATCTTCTCATTCTCAGACCCAATTCAACTAAACTATCTGTAAGGTATTTTGCATATCCTAATGCATTAGGTCCTTCATAAAATGCAACCTCACCCATATATATTTTTGAATTTAAATAAACTCCAGTAGCTAGTATTACAACTTTAGATTTAAATGAACATCCTAGCTTAGTCCCAACTCCTGTTACAACATTTCCTTCATGTAACATTTCCACAACTTCATCCATAGTTATATCAAGGTTTGGTTCATTTTCTAACGTCTTTTTCATTTCTTCATGATATTTAAATTTATCTGCTTGAGCTCTTAAAGAGTGCACTGCTGGTCCTTTGGCAGTGTTTAACATTCTACTTTGTATATATGTCTTGTCTATATTTAATCCCATTTGACCACCTAAGGCATCTATTTCCTTAACTAATTGACCTTTACCAGTTCCACCAATTGATGGATTACAAGGCATCAATGCTATAGAGTCTAAAGACATTGTTATTATCAAAGTTTTATATCCCATTCTTGCAGTAGCCAAGGCAGCTTCACATCCAGCATGTCCTGCCCCAACTACTATAACATCATATTTTCCTGCTTCAAACTTTATCATTTATAATTCCTTTCTTTTAAATTAATGTTTCATGAGAAACACTATATTTTTTTAAAACCTCTATAATCAAAAAATCAAATTTGTTTTACACCTTACTTACCTATACAGAAGTTATGGAATATATTATCTAATAAATCCTCTGTTACTGTATCTCCATTAATATAACCAAGATAATCCCATATATTTTTTAAGTCTACTTCTACAAAGTCAAATGGCATGCTTTGTTCTAAAGCAATTAAAGCATCTGTAGCAGATTTATATGCTTTATTAAGTGCATCTTTATGTCTAGAATTTGTTACTACTAAACTAGAGTTATTTTTAACACTACCTTTATATACCATAGACTCTATTTTATCTTGTAATTCTTCTATACCTTCTTGCTGTAAAGCTGATATTTTTATTATACTATTATTTTCTACATATTTAAGTATTTTTTCTTCTTCAATTTCCTGTTTTAAATCATTCTTATTTAATAGTACTATTGTTTGCTTATCTCTAAGATTTTCTAATATCTCTATATCTTCTTCTGATAGCTTTCTAGATGCGTCTAAAACCATTATAATCAAATCTGCACTAGTAAATGATTCTTTAGACTTTTCAACACCTATTTTTTCAACTATATCATCTGTATCTCTTATACCTGCTGTATCAACAATTTTTAAAGGTATTCCTTTTATATTTACAAACTCTTCTATAACATCTCTAGTAGTTCCTGGTATATCAGTAACTATGGCTCTATTCTCTCCTAAAATAGAGTTAAGTAATGAAGATTTACCTACATTTGGTTTCCCAACTATTACTGTTTTTAAACCTTCTCTAAGTATTTTTCCACTTTCAGCTGTATCATATAATTTTTTAATTTCCTTTTTAAGTTCATCAGTTTTTTCCTTAAGAGTCTGATATGTTATATGTTCAATATCTTCCTCAGGATAATCTATAGCAACTTCTACATGGGCTAATATCTCAGTGACTTTATCTCTTAGTTCCCTTATTCTTTTTGATAAAGAACCTTCTAATTGGTTTTGAGCAACTTCATGAGCTATATCTGTTTTAGCCTTTATAACATCAATTACTGCCTCTGCCTGTGATAAATCTATTCTCCCATTTAAAAACGCTCTTTTAGTAAACTCTCCAGCTTCTGCTAACCTAATATCTTTTGATAATATTAATTCTAATATTTTCTTTACTGATATAAATCCACCATGACAATTGATTTCTATTACATCTTCTCCTGTATATGAATTTGGACCTTTCATATATGCCAATAAAACTTCATCAATTACATTTTCATCGTCTACTATATTTCCATATATTAATGTTCTCTTATTATATTCTTTAATACTCTTTCCTGACATAGACTTAAAGATTTCTTCTGCAACCTTTAAGGATTTTTCTCCACTTATTCTAAGTATTCCTATACCACCTTCTCCAGGTGCTGTAGCTATTGCTGCAATTGTATCATCTATAAACAAATTTATCACCTCTTAATTTATAATTTTTTACATATAGATTTACTTTTGGCTAATCACAATAATGTAATAATATTAAAAAATAAAACCCCCTAATGTTTAGGAGGTTGATTTTATCTTTTACACTCAATTACTAATCTTCTATATGGATCGGTACCTTCACTATATGTAATTACATATTTGTCGTTTTGAAGAGCTGAATGTATTATTCTTCTCTCATACGGATTCATATAATCTAACTTTTTAGTTTTTCTTGTTTTCGCTACTTCTCTAGCAACTTTATTAGCATATCTTATTAAAGATTCTTCTCTTTTTGATCTATAGTTTTCTATATCTACAAGTACTCTTGTATGAGAATCCTTATTTATTTTATTAAGAGCTAATCCAGTTAAAAATTGAATAGAATCTAAAGTTTCCCCTCTTCTACCAATTAAACTTGCAGCTTCTTTGCCTTCAATATCAACCATGATTAAATTATCTTTTTGAGATACATTGACTTTGGCATCAACATTTGCATTTTTCAACATTACCTCTATAAAATTTTTAGCTACATCTAGTTCCCTCTCGATAACAAAAATTTCATAAGTACCATCTTTAGCACCTATAAGACCTAAAAACCCTTTGCTTGGATTTTCAAGTATTTCAACTTCTATATCCTCTGCTTTTAAATTTAACTCTGCTATAGCCTTACTTATAGCTTCTTCCTTGCTTTTACTTTTTATTAATTTTAGGCTTTTTCTCATTAACTTTTTCCTCCTTAGAGTTAGCAGCCAGTTTAGCTTTTAAAGGATTCATTATTAAGTAATATTGAGCTATTGAGAATAAGTTACTTACTGTCCAGTACAATGTAAGTCCTGCTGGGAATATAAATCCCCAATAGAAAGACATACCTGCCATTACATATGTCATTACTTTCATAGAGCCTTGTAATTGATCTTTTGGAGTCATTACTTTTTGCATTACATATGCACTTGCTCCTGAAAATACTGCTAGTACATAATCTGGTGCTGTTAAGCTTTTTATCCATAAAAACCCATTATCAGCTGCTAAAAATGCAGCTTGATTTGCAAAAACGCCATGAGCAACTGGCTCTCTCAAAACGCTAAATAATCCTATTAATATAGGAAACTGTATTAATAAAGGTAAACAACCAGATAGTGGATTAATTTTAGCCTCTCCATATAACTTAACAATTTCTTCATTTTGTTTTTCTGGCTTATTTTTATATTTTTCTTGTATCTCTTTTATACGAGGTTGTATATCTTGCATTGCCTTTGTTGACTTAGTCTGCTTAACTGTTAATGGTAATAAAATAATCTTTACAAGAATAGTAAAAAGTATTATAGAAATACCATAGTGGTTAACAAATTCAAATATTACCTTAAGAATCATTCCTAAGAAATTTCCTATTATATTCAATTTTTTTATACCTCCTAATAGTTACTCTCTTTTATTTTAGAGGATCGTAACCTCCTGGATGAAAAGGATGACATTTTAAAACTCTTCTTACTGTTAAATACATACCTTTTACAAATCCATATTTCTTAAATGCCTCTATTGAATATTGTGAGCAAGTTGGATAAAATCTACAGGTAGGTCCCTTTAATGGAGATATATATTTTTGATAAAATCTCACTAAATAAATACATAAATTCGATAAATGCTTACTTATTTCCTTTAATATATAAATTATTTTATTCAAAGTTATGAACCTCCATATTTATAGCATACAATTTAAATAGAAATATCCGTTCTTTTAACTAAGTTTTTTATAGACTTGTCTATGTCTTTAAAAGTAGCATCTTTACTAGATACTCTTGCTATAAATACTATATCATATCCAGGCTTAATTTTTTCATCAATATTTAATCTGTAGACTTCTTTTATTAGTCTTCTTACTCTATTTCTAGTGATGGCTTTTCCTACTTTCTTCGAAACAGAAATACCCACTCTACTATAATCTGATTTATTTTTAAGTATATATATTACTAAATATTTGTTTGCAAAAGATTTGCCGTGTTTATATACTTTTCTAAAATCAGAGTCCTTTTTTAACCCTTTAGTCCTATTAAAGTCCATAGTTAACCTCCATAAACACAGCTATGAATTGTAATTATTTACACAAAAAGGCCACCTTTGCAGCGGCCCTTTTGTAATTAATGAGTTAATCTATTTCTTCCTTTAGCTCTTCTTCTCTTTAACACGTTTCTTCCGTTAGACGTCTTCATTCTTTTTCTGAAACCATGTTCTTTACTTCTTTGTCTCTTTTTTGGTTGATAAGTTCTTTTACTCATTATTTTGCACCGCCTTTCAGATTTCATTTTCCGTTTATAAAAATAATAACTTTACCCTCAAAGTAAACATAACACATATAATTATAAATACTTTTACCACTGTTGTCAACGAGTTTTTGGGACGCTTCTATCACAAAATCTACCATATATATATTATGTATTTTTTTTATTGAAAATACTAGTAAAAATCTATTTAATTTTATTCTAAATTATTTTTTTCAATTATATACACAAATAAAGTAATTTTAACATGTTTATATTTTTATCAACAATTAGTTAATATTGTGGATAAATTAGTTACAAATCATTGAAGTTTGACATATATTTTGATATTATAAATATACTTGTTGATAATGTGCATAAATGTTATCAACTTATTAAAAATTATTCACAGCTTGTGGATACTTTTGTGTATAACTTTTAAGATTACTGACAATACTCTAGTTATAATCACCATTTATTGTATGTTTATGTTATTTATAACTTTATCTACATATTGTTTATATCTTTTCATATTTTTTTAATAATTTATACTATTATTAATTTATCAACACCATTATCCATAAATTTAGTTATTCTGTAAAATTTATATATGTTTTTGCTTTTCTGTTAATAACTTTGTGGAAAATATTAATTATTCTGTTCGGAGGTTTATAT
>NZ_JRHN01000059.1 GCF_001299635.1 Clostridioides difficile
CTACCAGGCCGCAAATGGTGGGACCAACAGGGCTCGAACCTGTGACCCCCTGCTTGTAAGGCAGGTGCTCTCCCAGCTGAGCTATGATCCCACAAATGGTGACTCGTAGGGGAATTGAACCCCTGTTACCGCCGTGAAAGGGCGGTGTCTTAACCTCTTGACCAACGAGCCATATTGGCTCCAAGGGTGGGGCTCGAACCCACAGCCTACCGGTTAACAGCCGGTTGCTCCACCGTTGAGCTACCTTGGAATATCCAACGTGGCTATGTCCTACTCTCCCAGGCAGTTTCCCACCAAGTACCATCAGCGCTAGAGAACTTAACTTCTGTGTTCGGAATGGGAACAGGTGTATCTTCTCTGCTATTATAACCACATTTTTTCTTGTTGCTAGGACAAGTATAATATTAACATTTTTTGTTATTTTTGTCAATACTTTTTTCAAACTTTTTTTAGAGTTAACACTCTAAAAACTACACATATATTTTACTGAATGAACATCAAATAATTTGGTCAAGTCCTCGACCTATTAGTATC
>NZ_JRHN01000006.1 GCF_001299635.1 Clostridioides difficile
CGCCAAATGCCCAGATAGCTCAGTCGGTAGAGCAGGGGACTGAAAATCCCCGTGTCGGTGGTTCGATTCCGCCTCTGGGCACCAAAGTATGGCGGTATAGCTTAGTTGGCTAGAGCGTTCGGTTCATACCCGAAAGGTCATAGGTTCGACTCCTATTACCGCTACTAAAATTTAATGTGGGCCATTAGCTCAGTTGGTTAGAGCGCCCGGCTCATAACCGGTAGGTCTGGGGTTCGAGTCCCTGATGGCCCACCACATTAAATTAAGCAAATAGCTTCGAGGTGTAGCGCAGTTTGGTAGCGCACATGGTTTGGGACCATGGGGCCGGGGGTTCGAGTCCCTTCACCTCGACCAATTAAGGTGGGTATAGCTCAGTTGGTTAGAGCGCCAGATTGTGGCTCTGGAGGTCGTGAGTTCGACTCTCATTATCCACCCCAACTAATATGGTCTATTAGCTCAGTCGGTAGAGCACCTGACTTTTAATCAGGGTGTCCCGCGTTCGAGTCGCGGATAGATCACCAAAAGGCGGCGACATAGCCAAGTGGTAAGGCAGTGGACTGCAACTCCTTGATCCCCAGTTCGAATCTGGGTGTCGCCTCCAATATATTCCAAGGTAGCTCAACGGTGGAGCAACCGGCTGTTAACCGGTAGGCTGTGGGTTCGAGCCCCACCCTTGGAGCCAAAAAAGC
>NZ_JRHN01000060.1 GCF_001299635.1 Clostridioides difficile
GGATTAGGGAAACTTTTTGAAAGATTTTTAATTTGTAACATCTATAACACCTCTTTTTTCTGATTTATTTTTGGTACTAGCTTTGTGGTTGTTTTTTTTTAGTGAAATATTTAAGTTACCAGTAGCTAAGAAAGCAATTATAACTATTGCAGTTATAAGTTTTAAGTCGGTTGATAACATTCCTAAACTCATTGCAAAGTATATAGTGAATTGGTATATAAAAGAGCCAACGATTATTGCAGTAGTATCTTTAATAAAAGTGAATTTTTTAAATAAAGTAATACCAATTATTATAGATGCAATTCCAAGAACCAAAGTTCCTATACCCATATTTACATCTGAGAATCCTAAGAACTGAGCCATAAGGCTACCAGATAAAGCTATAAGTCCATTTGAAATCATAAGTCCTAGTATCTTTATAGAGCCGATATTTATACCCAAAGATTTAATCATTTGAGAGTTATCACCAACACCTTTTAAAGTGTATCCAAGACCTGTTTTTAAGAATAAGTCTAAGAAGACTTTACAAATAAAAACGAATACTAAGGCTAAAACTATAGGAGATA
>NZ_JRHN01000061.1 GCF_001299635.1 Clostridioides difficile
TCATTTTCATAAACTTCTATTTTTTTAGCAAGATATTTATTATATACAAATCTACAACATCCAAAAGTTTTGTTAATTAACTCTTGTTGCTTTTTATTTGGATACATTCTAAACTTATATGATTTTTCCACTACTATCACCTCACTTTACTTGCTTTTTCTGATTATTAATATATCTTCTTATCTGTTCTTCTGTATTTTCTGATACAGTAGCAACGAAATAATTAGGATTCCAAAGATGTCCTCCCCATAATTTCTTTTTCAACTGTTCTCCATGTTTTTTCATTAACAACCTTGCCGATACACCTTTTAATGCTTTTATCATATCTAGTATATAGTGTTGTGGTGAACAATTTATTAGTAAATGTATGTGGTCTTTATCACTATTACATTCTAATATTTGAAATTTATTATCTTTAGCTATTTTATTTAATATATTAATTAAATCTTCTTCAATTTCATTCGTTAATACTGGATGTCTATATTTTACACACCATACTATATGGTATTGTATTAAATACACATACCCTCTACCATGAGTCACTTCCATTTTTCATCACCCAACATAATATTAACAAGTACAATTTTTTAAAACAAGTTTTTTGAAGGTTTTATATTCATTTTTAAATAACATATGTAAGAACCATAAGTTTTGACTTTTATCATTTTTGAGGTTGTCGTTCACATAAGTTCGCTACTACCTATGCAGTTCTCTTATGAACTTCTTACACTTTCATGC
>NZ_JRHN01000062.1 GCF_001299635.1 Clostridioides difficile
TCACTACAAAACACCTTAAAAGATTTAGAAAACGCATATAAAAAATTCTTTAAAGAAAATACAGGATTTCCTAAATTTAAATCAAAAAAAACTAATAGGTTTTCATATAGAACTAACTTTACAAATGGAAATATTATGTACTGTGGTCAATATATAAAATTACCTAAACTTGGTATGGTTAAAGTAAGGGATAAACAAGTACCTCAAGGAAGAATACTTAATGCTACAGTGTCCAAAGAACCAAGTGGTAAATATTATGTATCATTATGTTGTACTGATATAGATATTAAAGTATTTGAAAATACTAATAATCAGATAGGTTTAGATCTAGGAATTAAAGAATTTTGTATCTCAAGTTGTGGAGACTTTATAGAAAATCCTAAGTATCTTCTAAAGTCATTAAATAAACTTGACAAATTACAAAGAGAACTATCGAGAAAAACAATTGGTAGTTTAAATAGAAATAAAGCAAGGTTAAAAGTTGCAAGACTTCAAGAACATATAGCTAATC
>NZ_JRHN01000063.1 GCF_001299635.1 Clostridioides difficile
TCAGTATGGATGTTAGGATTAAATGCTGATGCAGTCTTACAAGGTGTAATTTGCTGGGGTATATCAATAGGTATAAATCAAACTTACAAACAATTAAAGGAGGAAAATAAACAATGAAAATAGCAATAGTACCAGGACATACACTAACAAGTAAAGGAACAGGAGCAGTTGGTTATATAGATGAAGGAAAAGAAAATAGAATACTAACTGACTTAATAGTGAAATGGTTAAAACAAGGTGGAGCAACTATATATACTGGTAAGATAGATAAATCGAATGATTATCTATCTGAACAATGTCAAATAGCAAACAAACAAGACATAGACTTAGCAGTGCAAGTACATTTCAACGCAAATAATACAACACTAAATCCCATGGGTACAGAAACAATATATAAAACTAATAATGGCAAAATATACGCTGAAAGAGTCAATGAAAAGTTAGCAACAGTATTTAAAAATAGAGGTGCAAAATCAGATGTAAGGGGTTTGTATTGGCTTAATCATACAAAAGCACCAGCAATATTAATTGAAGTATGTTTTGTAGACAGTAAAGCAGATACAGGTTATTATATTAGACATAAAGATATAGTTGCTAAATTAATAGCAGAAGGTATTTTAAATAAAACTATAGATAATAAAGAGAATAGTGAGGGGAACATCATGTATAAACATACAATCGTTTATGATGGAGAGGTTGACAAAATCCCTGCAACTGTAGTTGGTTGGGGTTATAATGATGGAAAAATATTAATATGTGATATAAAAGATTATGTACCAGGTCAGACAGAGAATTTATATGTTGTAGGGGGAGGAGCATGCAATAAAATAGATTCTATAACTAAAGAGAGATACACTATGATAAAAGGTAATGATAGGTTTGATACACTTTACAAATCGTTAGATTTTATTAATAGATAGATTGAAGGTAGCAACTGGAGATAGTTGCTACTTTCTTTTTTTATACTTTTTTTCTTTAAGTTTTTTATTTTCCATATTATCTAATACTTGCAGCGAACTCATATAGAATTTTTGGCGACTATCCCATTTTTACTGAGCTTCACATATTAGATATAAATAAGCACTAAAAAAACTCCTATTATAGCACCAGCAATATAAAAATCTTTTATAATATTGTTGGCAAATAGACTAAAGAAAATTGATATAAATGCAGCAATAAGAGCAATTACAAATGGACTTGATGGATTATTTTTAGAATTTAAGATGGTTTTGATGCGTGTTTTTTATATTTTCTAGTGAAACCATCTCCTTAAGAGAATTATAAAATCTATAATTGCATTTATAATATTCTTCAGCTTCTTTTATGTCTGGCTTTTTTTCTTCTTGAATAATATTCAACTGCTCTATAGGGCTTTTTTTGTTAAATTTAATAATATCAAATATATCATTTAGAAATATATTTTATACCTCCATAAATTAATGTCTATTATACTTTAATTTATTAGCATATTTAAGAACTTATATCAGCAATTTGTCAAACTATTTTTAGAAGAAAATAGAGCAAGGACACAGGAGAAAAATTTACAGAGATTTATTCTTATGATGTGTGGTTAACAATGGATAAGGCTAGAGAATTTGTAAAAGAAAAATTATAAGTTTTAAAGTTTTATTTAAACAAGTATATAGATAAGAAAAATTTATATCAAAGTTTTTCTTATCTATTTTTTCTTATAAATATATTTATTAAATTTATAAAAAGATATATTTCTAGAAAAAATATGTTTTTTGACTATTTATGCGTTTTTGATGGCTAGTTAGACAGTAAGTGTTGAATATTTTGAATATTTAATTTATTATTTTAATAAATAATTATATATAAGTACACATATAATTATTTATTAAAATAAAATTAAGAGGTGATTTTATGAATTTAGATTTTCACTATTATGGTACATATCTTGCAGCTAAAATAGCTGGTTATAATGATTCTGATGCAAATACAATAGCTTATGCTGCTCAATATGTGGATGAATCAACTAAGAGTATGATTCTTGAAGATGTAAATTTTACACTACCTACAGTACAGACAACTTTAGAATTTGAAAAATATTATGCAGATTTTACTTCATGGGGCTATAAATGGAATCTTGATAGTTTGAATGAAATAAGAAAAGTATGGATACCATTTCATTTTTTACCTGGAAATTTGAACAACCAATATGAGTATAATGGAGTTAAAGAAAGCACAGGACTTACAACAAACTGGAAATTTAAAGATGGAGATGAGAGAAGATTTAGATTAATGTGTTTACCAAATAGTGAAACTGTTTCTTCTATTATAAATGACCTTATCTATTTTCATAGTACTGAGGAATATAAATTACAATTTATTGGAATGAGAATGCATGTACTTGCAGATACATGGGCACACATGTATTTTATTGGAAGACCTGAATGGTATATTAATGATGTTAAAGAATTTATAGCAGAAGAAAGTAAATACATAGAAGAAACTAAATGGACTAAAGCAGAAGAATATCGTAACGGTAGCTGGCATGCTATTAATGTTTCTGGTACTCCTGAGGTTGGTGGATATGAAGGAATTGCATATCTTGGACATGGAAGAATGGGTCATATACCAGACTATGGATATCTCAATTACAGATATGTTCCAAATTGGAGTTGTATTGATGATAAAGTGAAGATACAAAAAAATAATCAAGACAATTTCTTTAAAGCATTTTGTCAAATGGTATATGCACTAAAGTGTATTAAGAATGGTACTGATTTTAGCCTAAATCAATATGAGAGTTTAACAGAAAATCAAAAAATAGAAGTTATAAAAGTAATAACAACTAGAAAAGATGACCAGTCAGATGCATGGAAAAAAGCAATAAAAGCTTTAGGATATAGTTCTTTAGATAACTTTGATAAAAACAAATGGAAAAATGAATTTGAAAAATCTTCTAATAAGCAAAAAACAAACTATTATTATTTTAATCTAGTAGCCAAGAAACATATAGATTATGTAAATAATTTCTTAGAAGAAAATAGATTGAAATTAGATGAAATGTGTAGTGAATATTGTGAATTCAAGACTTTTGATGATAGCCAATTTGCTAAAAATAGAAATAGAGTAACAAAAATTATACTTAGAGGAGCTTTTATAGTTGATGCTATACAGTTTGTATATGATGGAAAATATAAAACTCAACTACATGGAGAACCTTTTGGGGGTAGCATAGTATCTATGGATTTAGATGTGGATGATTATATAATTAAAATAAGTGGTTCTATAGGATGGTTTACTGGTTTATCTATACCAGCTAGAACAATAGGTAAAATAACTTTTTTAACTAAAAAAGGAAAAACTATAACAGCAGGAGAAGAAAAAGCCTTTAAGAAATATGGAAACTTTACTCTGGAACCAGAATCTGGTGAACAAATATTTGCCCTTCAGGGTTCATACTCAGTATATAAATTTAGTTCAGAGTATAGCAAAAGATATTTAGATTGTCTAGGGATTGCTTGTATGAAATAATTACATGAAAGAATGTTTAAAAGCCAAATTAGAAATTTTTATTTAATAGATAGATTAGAAGGTAGCAACTAGAGTTAGTTGTTATCTTCTTTTACTATTAATCCTATTATATTTTATATAACTATATATCTTTTCCTAATTATATAATAGGATATTATTGTTATAATAGATACTAATATTACTGATATTATCGCAGTATCAAGTCTTCTTATTAATAACCCCATTATTATGTATTCCAAGCCTATTAAATATTGAAAAAATATTTCTAGTTTAGTAGCTTTTTCTCTATCTATATTACCATATTTTAATTCTAATTTATTTAAATACTTTTTCTTACAATAATTAGTTTTACCCTTGATTAAATATCCTACAGTAACCACTATTGTAAATGTTACTCCATAACTTAAAAATATAATGTTCCAAGAGTTCATAGTAGAGATACCTCCATTTAGATTTAGATTTATTTCTCTTAATCAAATTATATCAGTAGTATGAACATAAAGAATGTCTAAAAAATTACAAATATTAATAGAATGAATAACATTATACAAGATTAAACAAAGAAAAATGTGGTAGGGTTAACCTACCACATTTTTACCCACTAATAAATGATGATACAAAAGTCAGTATAAAAAATGAAACAAACAATATAATGAACTTGTGCAATTTGCTTAGTTGAAATACTTTATTAGCAAAAAATAAAATTAATACTGAGAGCAATGCAAAAAGTAAATCTTTTATAATAATCATTTTATATCCTATTGATTTCTTACAGATTGTAAGTAGTATTTAGTTACATAAGCCCCGCCTTTATTATAACGTATTTTTTTAAATTTAAAGATTTTCCCAGATGTTATATTTGACCCAAGATGCATTATAATTGCTCCAACTATAGCAGCAAGATACTGACCTACACCAGGAATGGCACCGCCAAAAGACCTGCAACTCCTGTACCAGCACCAGCTAAAGTTAATGCAACTCCTTTAGAAAGATATAAATCAAAGCCTGTCTTAGTCCAAACTATTTTATTTGTCCCAGCTTTTCTATAATATAATTCATTTTCAACAAGAGTAGTGTTAACATCGTTTTCCTTAAGGTTTTTAATTAGTTTATTCATATCTATGTATGTAACTGTACCTGGTTTAGGTAATTGAGAGTCGTTGATTTTCAAGTCTTCTATTGACGCTGGATTATTTTCCATATAATTTGGGATGTCATTTGAAAGCCCCATTGCATTGGCTGTTTGTCCAATAGGTATACCTACAAGAGCTGCTAATAATGCTACTGATAACAATTTCTTAATCCTTGGGTTTCTTAGTTTCATAAAATACATCCATTTTAAATTAGTTATATATCAAAGATATATATTATTGTTGTAGAATGTAATTCTTAAGAATTAACTATATTAAATATTAATAAAACATATAGTAAAACTTAAGAATGCATACAATAAAACTGAATATAAATTAAGTATATGAGATAAATTTCATGTAATATAAGCTTATATATTATAATTATATATAAACTTATAATATACATTAACATACACCAAAGCACTTCTATAAAAAGAGTGCTTATTTTTTTGGAACACATTAAATAAAAAACTATCAAGAATATTACTCAACATACCTTAGAAACGATTTAAATAGGTCTTTTTAACAACCTAGAACATATGATATAATAAAAAAATAGAAGTGTATTTGCAGTACACTTCTATATCTGTAACTAAGCATTCTCATGTCAGGGAATGATTTTTTCATTTCTCCAAACAACCTTGTTTTTTTCATCAACAATTATCTTACATATACTAGCAATAAAAAAAGACCCTAAAAGAGTCTTTCCCGAAAAATCTATATATTATAATATAGTTATATTTTCTGCTTGAGGACCTCTAGCACCTTTAACTATATCAAAGCTTACTTGTTGACCTTCTTCTAATGATTTAAATCCTGAAGTTTGTATAGCTGAGAAATGAGCAAATACATCATCTCCACCTTCTATTGATATAAAACCAAATCCTTTTTCATTATTAAACCATTTCACTATTCCATTATTCATTAAAAATACTCCTATTAACCTATATCAAGATATACTTGATTTAATTGTGTATTACCACAAATACTATTGTATCATAGATTAATAGAAACGTCTACTTAATTATATTTATTTAGTTAACATTTCTACTTATTCTTAATATTAAAAAAACATTTAAGACCTTTGTATTACTATAAATTGGTACGAATGTAGATAAAGCTAAAAAAAATTCTCTAGAAAACAAAATCTATATAACTGTGTATCTATAAATTTATAATAATCATATGAACTATCAGTATAAGCAGTCAATATATGTGTATATCCATACAATTTATTTTTAAATATAGATATTATTACCCACCTAAAAAACTTTCACAAAACCAAAAGAGTATATGTTTTTGATAACTTACCAATATAACTTATAACTCATCTTACAAGTCTTATTTAATAAATATTTATACCACTAAATTCCTCTAGTTTTACCAATTTAGTTTTATTCTACAATTAAAACAATACAATATAACTAGTTATTATTCAACAGATATGTTTGAAAATTGAATAAATTTATGGATATGAATAATATTTTTTATATATAAAAATAAACTAAAACAGTAGAATATATGGTAAATTTTACCTGTAGTTTTTGTGTTAAAAAGCTCCTATTATTAGTTTAAGTTAGACTGAATGAGGGAGCGACATAAGATGAAAGAAGAAATGTTAGTAGAAAAATTAT
>NZ_JRHN01000064.1 GCF_001299635.1 Clostridioides difficile
TCCTGTGGTAAAATACTGTTTTTCCAAGGGTTATACACTCCTTTTCGTTTTGTTGTCTATATAGTTACTATATTCTTTATTATTGGTTAAATCAAGTAGTTATTATTTTAGAAAATCAATATATTTTTAATTTCAAAGTTTAAATGTCAGTTAGATGTCAGTAAAATATTTTATCCACAATTTTTATATAACTTTTCCACATATTATCCACAAAATTATCAACAACAATAAAAAGGTAGCTCTTAATATAAGTGCTACCTTTTTATACATCAATCTTCATCTTTCCAAGTTTTTATCCATTCTCCTATTTCTGCTATTTTATCTTCTGTTATTTCTTCTCCATCGTGTAGCTTTGAAATCAGTTCTGATAGAGGATTATTATGTAAACCTCCAAAGATTCTTTTTCCTTCTACTTTCAAATATTCTTTTTCCTTTACTAATACTGTGTAGTGTACATGTTTTCCAATTCTTTGAGAGATTAAAAAACCTTTTTTAGTTAACCTTGTTAAAAGCGTAATTGTAGTTGTATGTTTCCAACCATATATTTTTTCTATCTCATCTGCAGCATCTTTCGATATTACAGTTTTATAACTTGAGTTCCAAATAAACTTCATGATTTTTAGTTCTGCATCTGGTAATTTCTTATTTATCATAATATATCCCTTCTTTCTATAAAACTCAAACTTGTCTTTTTATCATATCTTTTATATTTGTTATGAATTTTTTAAATTTTTCTTCTATCATTTGATTCCTTCTATGTATAGTTGTAAATATTCGAGTAAAAAAATCATCATCTATATTTATATTTTTTTCTTCTCTTATAGCGTTTAAATATTCTTTTTTAGTTACTAGCACCTCATAATTAGATTTAAAACTCACCATTTTCTTTTTTAATACTTTCATCTTTACTAATCTTTTTAGGAGAATTTCTGTAGTACTTTTTCTCCATTTATACCTTTCTTGCATTGCCGAGATTATTTCTTTTTTATATAGAATAGACTTTTTCCTCCACATATATTCCATTAACAATAGTTCCCCTCTACGCAATTTAGCCATTACCTCTTGCTGCTCCATTTGTATGTCACTTCCTCATTTAGTCTAACTTAAACTAATAATAGGAGCTTTTTAACACAAAAACTACAGGTAAAATTTACCATATATTCTACTATTTTAGTTTGTTTTTATATATAAAAAATATTATTCATATTTATAAACTTATTCAATTTTCAAATATATCTGTTGAATAATAACTAGTTGTATTGTATTGTTTTAATTGTAGAATAATACTAAATTGGTAAAACTAGAGAAATTTAGTTGCATAAATATATATTAAATAAGACTTGTAAAATGAATTATAAGTTATATTGGTAAGTTATCAAAAACATATACTCTTTTGGTTTTGTGAAAGTTTTTTAGGTGGGCAATAATATCTATATTTAAAAATAAATTGTATGGATATACACATATATTGACTACTTATAATTATAGTTTATATGGTTATTATAATTTTATAAATACACAGTTAGACGACTTTGTAATATAGTACATAGAAAATATGGTAGAATCTTGTCTGCATAAAGCAATGATATTGATAGGTAAATATAATTATAAAAGATTAATTAATTTATATCATCCATCTTGTGTAAATCATATCTATTCTAGTGAAAATTTTAATATAATCTAGTAATTTCAATATGATTACTAAATGTTTTAGTAATCAATTTATTTATTTATTTTATTGACATTTAGTAAATATTCTAGTAAAATAAACTTAATAAAATTTTTAAATAAAAGGAGATTGATAAAATGAGAGTACCTGAATATTTGTCACACAAACCTATAGTTGCAGTAGATAATTATGATAGAATTGATGGAAAGTATGCAAATAATTCTGATGCAAAAGCTTTGTCTTTAGGGAAAGCACAATGGAGTGATGATGAGAATATTGAAATTTCAGCTAAAGTTTGGAGACACACTGGGGGGAAATGGTCTAGACAAAGTGAAGAATTGCCCCTACATAGAGTATTGGATTTAAATATATTAATACTATCATCAATGATGATTAAAAAAGATAATAATCTTTCAAAGACTAATTTAGATGAAGTTATATTAAATGAATCTGATAATAAAATACTAGAAAAATTTTTAGATGAAAATCAAGAATATCTAAAACCTAGAATCAGAGAATTAAAAAGGATCTTAAATGAAATAAATTTAGAAGATTAAAGTTAGTTAAGTAGGTGAATGAATTGTGTAATTTTAAAACTTACATATTAAAAAGAACTCTGAACAATAAACAGCTGGAGATAACTCGAAGTTTTGACTTAGATAATCTTATTTATACTGCAACAGAAATATTAGAAGAAAATGAGATTGATTTGATAATTACAGATGAAAAAAACAAGGTTGTTTGGAGAAATGAAAAAAGCACTCCCCAACATGAGAATGCTTAGTTACAGATATAGAAGTGTACTGCGAATACACTTCTATTTTTTTATTATATCATATAATTTATGTTGTTAAAAAGACCTATTTAACTCGATTTTAAAGGCTATTTAGAAATATTCTTGATAGTTTTTTTAGAATATCTATCTTTTATTTCTTTAAATCCATCTTCAATACTTATTTTTCCATTAATAATATTGGGTATAACTTCTCTTTGTGATTGTTGATAATTAACATAATCATTAAATAATATAAATTCGTTTTTGTTTGCATATCCTGGTTTATCTGGATATAAAATATTTGGATTTTTTAAGTTATAAAAATCTCTACACTTATCAAGAATTTCCTTATCAACATAACTAACAAATGGATACATCCCAAATAATCTACCATCAACACCTTTATTAGCAAATTCCTTACTAAGAAAATGATTCAATATTTTTAGTGCATTTTCTTTGTTAGAAGCGTTAGCAGGTATTGATATATCTGTAGTGTTTAGATAAATTTTATCTTTAAACCCTTTATAAGAAGGAATTTCAAAAACTTTATATTTACCCATAGAATCTTTATAATTCATTATTTCAATTCCTTGAATAAATTTCATAGCTATCTTGTCATCAATAAACATATCAGATGTATTTATTGTTTTATGTATACCATAATCTTTATACAAATTCATAAAAAATGTAAATACATCCATCCATTTATCATCACCATAAATAGTTCCTTCTGATTTTACAGATAAATTAAATGGTGTTGTTAGAACTTCAAAATCCTGAAAAAAGCTTTCTGTGCCATTCATACCTAATGACAAAGGATAAATATCACTAATATTATTATCTTTTATTGAACTTTTAATATCCTTTAATATTTTTAAAACATCTTGCCAGGATCTTATTTCGTTTGGAATAGGTACATTTAACTTTTCAAAGAGATTTTCATTTATCATAATAAAATTTGATGAAAAATATGGTGAAATAAAATATATATTACCATTACCTATTTCCTTGGATTTATCTATTATTGCAGGATAAATGTTGTGTGTATCTATATAATTATCTAACTTTAATAATTTTTCACCTTTCATAGAATCTCTTAAATATTCATTTGGAATATCTAATAGTAAATCAATGTTATTATTATTATTTAATTTGTTTATTAATTGAACTTTAGGATATTCCCAAAAATCATGTTCTTCTGAAATTTCATTATCATCTATAACATAGTCTACTTTTAGATTTATATTTAATTCTTTTTTTAAATAATTTTTTAAAGTGTCATAACTAGAAACTTCACTTTTATACAAAACTAATCCATTTATACTTTCTCTATTTTGAGAAAATATTAATACTGAACATATGAGTAATGCTCCCAATAATATAGTCAATTTTTTCATATTCATGCCCCTATTTTAAAAAATAATCCTTAATTTAAGCATATATATTTTTCTGAATTTTATAATTAGTATATATTCAGTACAAATAATATCAATAATTATGCATATAACACTTATCCTGATACTTAGTGACACTATTAGAAGTGTTTATATTAATAATTTATCTAAGCTTCAATATAATTATTATTAATCTGTTTAGATAATAAATTTTAAATAAATAATAATACTATCCTTTGAATAAAGAGGCTTCTTTACATTTGGATAAGCCTCTTTATTATTAAATATTTTATTGTATTTTAGTAACGATAGTTAAATTGACCTGATGCAGATTGTACTGGTGCATTTGGATCATCAAATGATAAATTATAATAGTTAGCTAATCTAAGTCTACGGTCAGACCCAACTGTATCATTGTGAGCCAAATCTATAGAAAGATTTCCATTATAAACTCCTGTTCTAGTTACATATTTTAGTTTTGAACCTTGGTTTGTTGTTATTTGATATTGTACACCTGTTGAAGCTGTAGCTGTCTTAGTTCGTTGATAGCCATCTATTATTTTTTGGCGTCCTGTTGATACAAATGCACCTGATTGAGTATAATTCTTAAATTCCCCTGAATACTTATAAGTATATGTTCTAGGTTCTGCGCTACGTGTTGTTGGGCTTACGTTTAATTCTAAACCTTGATAAGGTAATTCTCCTGTTTCTGGAGAGTATGTATTTTCTTCATCTGCATGCCCAATTAAAATACTTCCTCCAACCATTGATATCATTGCTGCTAATGTAATTATCCTTTTTGCTTTTTTAAACATAATAATATGTCCCCCTTTTCCTCTTTTAATTATAATCTCCTTAATTATATCATTTAATTTTTATTTTTCAAATTCTATATTCAGACATATTTCAATCTTTTTTTCATTCTATAATAGTAAAGTAAATTAACGAAATATTTATATTATAAATACTACAAATGTACAGTCTAAAATTATATTTTATCAATGAAACTATATTCTACTTGTATAAAATATTTTTTTTTTTACAATTTTTAACAAAAGAAATATTTATAAAATATTTTTTTAATTTTTTATTCATGTTAATGATCCTTCTCTTCAAATTCATTTTTTCATATTTTCTAATAATAATTTTTTCTCAGTTTTTTATTTCTAATTTCTTATTTGATAAAATCTAATGCTTTATAAAGTGTATCAAATCTATCATTACCTTTTATCATTGTGTATCTTTCTTTAGTTATAGAACCTATCTTATTACATGCTCCTCCACCTACAACATATAAGTTCTCTGTCTGACCTGGTACATAGTCTTTTATATCACATACTCTACATTCTTCTTTCTTATAATTCCAACTGACTATTTGTGCTAATACCTTGTCAACTTCTCCCTCGAAAACTACTGTATGCTTATACATTTGTTTCACCTCAATATTATCTATTTTCTTATTTAATATACCCTCAGCTATTAGCTTTGCAACTGTATTTTTATTTTTAATATAGTAATCTGTATCTGCTTTACTGTCTACAAAGCATACCTCAATCAATATTGCTGGTGCTTTTGTATTTCTAAGCCAATACAAGCCCCTTACATCTGATTTAGCACCTCTATTTTTAAATACTGTTGCTAGTTTTTTGTTGACTCTTTCAGCATACACTTTGCCATTATTAGTTTTATATATAGTTTCTGTACCCATAGGTTTTAGGGTTGTATTATTTGCATTGAAATGAATTTGTACTGCTAAGTCTATGTCTTGTTTATTTGCTATTTGACATTGTTCAGATAGATAATTATTCGATTTATCTACTTTTCCAGTATATACAGTAGCTCCACCTTGTTTTAACCATTTAACAATTAAATCAGTTAGTATTCTGTTTTCTTTTCCTTCATCTATATAACCGACTGCTCCTGTTCCTTTACCTATTAGTGTATGTCCTGGTACTATTGCTATTTTCATTGTTTATTTTCCTCCTTTAATTGTTTATAAGTTTGATTTATACCTATTGATATACCCCAGCAAATTACACCTTGTAAGACTGCATCAGCATTTAATCCTAACATCCATACTGA
>NZ_JRHN01000065.1 GCF_001299635.1 Clostridioides difficile
CCAGTAGTGTTATTGATACTTGGAGTAGGTTTTTCAGTATGGATGTTAGGATTAAATGCTGATGCAGTCTTACAAGGTGTAATTTGTTGGGGTATATCAATAGGTATAAATCAAACTTACAAACAACTAAAGGAGGAAAATAAATAATGGTAGATATAATAAAGATGCTAACAAAGAAAAAGTGTTATCCAAATAAGAATAATGCAAAGTTTATAGTAATTCATGAGACAGATAACGAGGACAAGGGAGCAGATGCTAAGAGACATGCACAAGCATTAAATGCAGGTAACTTAGAAGCAAGTGTTCATTACTATGTAGATGATAAAGTAATATATCAAACACTATCTCATTCTGATGGAGCTTGGGCAGTTGGTAAAAGTTATGGAACTGCATTAGTTGCAGGAGTTACAAACTATAATAGTATAAACATAGAAATATGTGTAAATAAAGATGGAAATTATACAAAAGCAAGACAAAATGCAATAGACTTAACTAAAAAGTTAATGAAGGATTTAAATATAAGTGCAGATAAAGTAATTAGACACTATGACGCTAAGAAAAAATATTGTCCTCGTAAGATGCTTGATAGTCCGAAATTGTGGGTAGATTTTAAAGATAAGATAAAAAATAGTGGGGGAGTGAGTAAGATGTATAAACATACAATAGTTTATGAGGGAGAAGTTGACAAAGTTCTAGCACAAATAATTAGCTGGAACTACAAAGAAAATGAATGTAGAGTATGTGACATAAAAGACTATGTACCAGGTCAGACAGAAAATTTATATGTTGTAGGTGGAGGAGCATGTAATAAGATAGGGTCTATAACTAAAGAAAAATACACAATGATAAAGGGAAATGATAGATTTGATACACTTTATAAGGCGTTAGATTTTATTGATAGATAGATTATAAATTCATGTATGTTTTACATACATTTTATGTACAATTAGCCTATTATTAGGTAACTGTAAAAAGATATAATTACAAGTAGGTACTTCTTATTATATATCTTTTTTGTTTAACCATTTTGGGTAAGATTATTATAATTTCGAAATAGTAGAAGTACTCTATGAGAAACAAATGTAATAAAAAAGAGGAAGTCTCGCTAGCCCTGTTTTTATTGCAAAAAAATGTAAATATATGTACAATAAAATAGAACCTAAAAAAGACTCCCAAATCTAAAACAGGTTCTATTTAAAAAAGTATATTCGAGTTTATTAGACATATTTATTATACAACAACTTGTTAGAATATACAATAATAAGCCAGGAGCGAGAAAAATGGTGAAACAAGTAAGTAAAATCTTAGGAGAAATCGAAACGGGTACTACGGTACCATTAATCGGTATAATAGATAATGAGCAGGTTATTATTAAAACATTTCGTAATAGATGTGGTCATAAAATTTTGATAAACGAATTTGTATGTTTAGAACTTGCTAAAATATTAGAATTACCGATACCAGATGGTGGAATATGTATAATAAATAATGATACTGATATAGAACAACTTCTAGAATATGAGAAATGTCTAGATGATGTTGAAGGGATAGGGTTTTATAGTAAAAAAATAAATAAAGTATCTGAAGTTACAGATATTGAATATAAACATGCTAATAAAATTTATAATAAAAAAGATATAATAAAAGTTATTATTTTTGACCACTTTATACACAATAAAGATAGACATGATGGGAATATGCTGATTGGAATGACTAAAGGTAATAAAGGTAATGGTTTTAGTATAATAGATCATTCTCATGTATTTAATATGGATGTGACCAACGTAGAAGCATGGATAAAAATAAATGAGCAAAAGTATAATGAAACAGAGATTTTGAGAGAAAATGAAATTATTTATAAGAATTTTTATAGTGTTGTAGATATTAATTTAGAGGTTTTGACAGATGAAGCTAGAATTTTTAAGGATAGATTAGATGAAAATGTTATAAGTAATATTTTAAATAAAATACCTAAAGAGTGGATGAATAATATTAAAAAAGAAGACATATTGAACTATTTGTTGCATAGGTTGAATAGTATAGACGAAATATGCAAATTCATCATTGAAAATATAAATTGTACAGGAGGTGAGTGTAGTGAAAGTAGCTTTTTCAGTTTTAACATATAGACCATCATTTATTGCAGACGAAAAAATAAATGTGGGGATTTTATTTCATAATATAGAATATAAAGAAGTATATTTTGAAACAACTACTAACTGGACTCGCGTTAAAACCTTTGATGATGAAATTGATATAGACATTTTTAAAATGATTATAAATGGTATGAAATCACATGCACAAAGAAATCTTAAGGATATACATTTAGAAAATTATATAAAAAGATATAATAATGAGCTTAAGTTTGGAAAAGTTTTTTATAAAAATGTAGATTCGATAAAAGATTTTATATTAGAGACAAAGCAAATGTTTATGCCATATGATTTTGAAAAAGGCAATAGACCTACAGAACAAAGACAAATATCTTATATAAAAGGATTATTGAAAGATAGTGATATAAAATATAACACTAAAGCAATTAAAGGTAGTTTTAATGAAAATATAAATTACGATTATACAATTGGAAATTATGGTTTTAAACTTTTTGAATTTCAAAACAAAAAAGTAAGCAGACTTATTGCAACAGCTAAGCACTGGTCATACAATGCTAATGAAATTAGAGATATATATAAAACTATTTTTATATATGACTTGAAATTAGAAGATGAAATATTTAAAACTATATTAAAAATATTAAGTTCATCAGGTGCTCAAGTAATGTCTAAAGAAGACGTATTAGAATTTACAGTACAACTTAAAATGAAACAAAATAAAGTTGAACAGTTAAAATTAGAAATATAAAAGATAATTAAAAATAAGTTATGGATATTTATAAGGTATAAGGAGCATAAGATAACTCTTTATACCTTATTTATTTTATAGAAAGGTAATAATATGTTAATAAATGATAAAAGTTTTTATCCAAATAATATTTATCCAACAATAGACTTTCTCAAGATAAAAAGACAATTAAAATCAATATACAAGAATGATTTATCAGATTGTGGAAGCATATGTATAATAGAAAGAAAAGACTATTCCATAAGCATAAATAGCATAGGGGAGATAAATATATATTATGATTCAAGATATGAAAATAAGATACAGAATGTAGTTGATGAGATTGAACAGTTATTCAAGTCTCAAGTTAAAAATTTTAGTGTATCAAAATTTAAGCATTGATGATTAAGAAGGTAGCAACTAGAGTTAGTTGTTACCTTCTTTTTTTATACTTTCTTTCTTTAAGTTTTTTACTTTCCATATTATCTAATACTTGCAGCGAACTCATATAGAATTTTTGGTAGCTATTCGATTTTTGCTGAGCTTCACATATTAAACATAAATAAGTGCCAAAAAAAAGAAGTATTACACCACAAGCAGTAAAAAAATCTTTTATAATATTGCTAGTAAGTAGACTAAAGAAAATTGATATAAATGCAGCAATAACAGCAATTGCAAATGGAATTGATGGGTTATTTTTAGAATCTAAGATAGTTTTGATGCGTGTTTTTTCTGTTTTTATATTTTCTATTGAATCCATCTCTTTAAGAGAATTATAAAATCTGTAATTGCATTTATAATACTCTTCAGCTTCTTTTATATCTGGTTTTTCTTCTTCTTGAATAATATTCAACTGCTCTATAGGGCTTTTTTTGTTGAATTTAATAATATCAAATATATCATTTAGAAACATATTTTATACCTCCATAAATTAATGTCTATGATACTTTATTTATAGCATATTTAAGAACTTATATCAGCAATTTGTCGAACGATTTTAGATGAAAATAGAGCAATGCTACAGGAAAAAATTCACAGAGATTTATTCTGATGATTTATGGTTAACAATGGATAGAACTAGAGTGTTCGCAA
This sequence comes from Clostridioides difficile, assembly GCF_001299635.1. Taxonomy (GTDB): domain Bacteria; phylum Bacillota; class Clostridia; order Peptostreptococcales; family Peptostreptococcaceae; genus Clostridioides; species Clostridioides difficile_A. The sequence continues at coordinate 3,934 of NZ_JRHN01000065.1, forward strand.
AAGATAAATTATAGCTTTAAATCTTTATTTAAACAAGTATGTGGATAAGAAAAACTTATATAAATGCATTTATTAAAATTATAAAAAACATGTTTCTAGAAAAAAACATATTTTTTGACTATTTATACGTTTTTAATGACCAGTTAGACAACAAGTATTGAATATTTAGAAAATTTAATCTATTATATAAATAAATATATATATATATAATTATTTATATTAAAAATAAAATTAAGAGGTGATTTTATGAATTTAGATTTTCACTATTATGGTACATATTTAGCAGCTAAAATAGCTGGCTATAATGATTTGGATTCAAATACAATTGCTTATGCTGCTCAATATGTTGATGAATCAACTAAAAGTATGATTCTTGATGATGTAAATTTTACTCTTCCTACAGTACAGACAACTTCAGAATTTGAAAAATATTATGCAGATTTTACTTCATGGGGTTACAAATGGAGTCTTACTAGCTTAAATGAGATAAAGAATGTATGGATACCATTTCATTTTTTACCTGGAAATTTAAATAATCGATTTAACTATAGTGGCGTCAAAGAAAGTAAAGGTCTTACAGTAAACTGGAAGTTTAAAGATGGAGATGAACAGAAATTTAGATTGATGTGTTTGCCAAATAGTGAAACTGTGTCTGCTATTATAAATGACCTAATCTATTTTCATAATACTGAAGAATATAAGTTACAGTTTATTGGTATGAGAATGCATGTACTTGCAGATACATGGGCACATATGTATTTTATTGGTAAGCCAGAATGGTATATTAATGATGTTAAAGAATTTATTGCTGAAGAGAGCAAATACATAGAAGAAACTAAATGGACTAAAGCAGAAGAGTATCGTAATAATGGATGGCATTCTATTAATTTCACAGGAACTCCTGCTGTTGGTGGATATGAAGGAATTGCATATCTTGGTCATGGAAGAATGGGTCATATACCAGATTACGGATATCTTAATTACAGATATGTTCCAAATTGGAGTTGTATTGATGATAAAGTAAAAATAGAAAAAAATAATCAAGATGGTTTCTTTAAGGCATTTTGTCAAATGGTATATGCACTAAAATGTATTAAAAATAGAACTGAATTTAGTATAAATCAATATGACAAATTAACATCTCAACAGGAAACAGAAGTTAAGAAAGTAATAGCAACTAGAAAAGATGACCAATCAGATGCATGGAAAAAAGCTATTCAAGTTTTAGGATATAGTTCTTTAGATAAATTCGATAAAAATAAATGGAAAAATGAATTTGAAAAATCTTCTAATAAAGAAAAGACAGATTATTACTATTTTAATTTGGTTGCAAAAAAACATGTAGACTATGTAACTAACTTTTTAGAGGAGAAAAGATTACCTTTAGAAGAAATGTGTAGTAAATATTGTGAATTCAAAACTTTTGATGATACCCAATTTGCTAAAAATAAAAATAGAGTAACAAAAATTATACTTAGAGGAGCTTATATAGTTGATTCTATACAATTTGTATATGATGGGTATAAAGCGCCAGTACATGGGGAAGCATTAGGAGGAAATGAAGTGTCTATGGATTTAGATGCTGATGACTACATAGTTAAGATAAGCGGGTCTGTAGGATTATATGAAGGAGGGGAGCCATATCCTAACTCGCCAACTAGAACAATAGGAAAAATAACTTTTTTAACTAAAAAAGGAAAAACAATAACAGTAGGGCGTGAAACTATGTTTAAATCATATGGAAATTTCACTTTAGAACCACCTACAGGAAAACAAATTTTCGCACTTCAAGGTTCATATTTAATACGTAAATTAAGAGCAGAGACTAACAAACGATATTTAGATTGTGTAGGAATTGCAAGTGTAAAAGATTGTTCAGTAGTTACAAGTACGAAATAACTACATATTAGATAGCTAATGTTATAATATATTTAAGAAAATAGCACAATATTTTATGTTTATATTTACATTAAAAGCACTCTTTTTATAGGAGTGCTTATTTTTTGAAATACATTAAATGTATAAAAACTATCAATAACCTTACTCAACATATCTTAGAAACGATTTAAATAGGTCTTTTTCATAGAGTAAATTATATGATATAATAAAAAAAGTAAAGATGAACATCCAATCCATCTTTACTAAGTTAATCATATTAAAGAGAGCATTTTCTGTCGTAAGGGATGCTCTTTTTACTTTTCCAAACAACTTTGTTTTTTTCATCTGTAATTATCAAATCAATCTCATTATCTTTCAATATTTCTGTTGCAGTACAAATGAGATTATCTAAGCCAAAACTTCGAGTTATCTCCAGTTGCTTGTTATTTACTACTCTTTTTAGTATATAAGTATTGAAACACATTTATATCACTCCTTAAGCACTAAGACATTCTTGTAAGCATTCTTCTGCTTCTTCTAATGTAGAAAATTCATCAACGTATTGGTCGAAGTTTCTAATATATTCAGTTTTATATTTAGTGCTATTCATTTCTATAAAAGCAATAGTTTTACCATTATCGTAGTAGCGACTTATTACGAAATATTTTTCAATATTAGATATATTTTCTTTATCTTCTATAACTAAGTCTTTAGCACTAAAATTAGGTGCCATGCTATAATTTCCTATTCTTATGTATTCACAATCATTATTAAATCTAATTTTAGCACGTCTAACAGTATCATCTTCTTTATAAGTTATAGTTTTATCAGTTCTTTTAATAACCTCTATAGTGAACACACAGTCATGGTCACATACACTTCTTGTTGTATAAGTTTTGCCAATTTCAAATTTTATCATCTTAAATACCTCCAATAATTATTTTGTTAAGTATATTGTACACTATAAAGTGTCGTTTGTAAATATAAAAATGAAATTATTTAGTTTTCTTTGTAAAATAAAAATGGATAAAAGAAACTATATAGTGTATAATTGTATATAGAAAAGTGAGGTGTTTGGTATGTCAATTTCATTCGGAGAAAAGATAAAAATAATATTAAAAAGAAAAAATATAACTATAGGTGAGTTAGCCGAAAAAACAGGACAAACAAGACAAAATCTTTCAAATAAATTTTCAAGAGACAATTTTTCAGAAAAAGAAATTAGGGAATTTGCAAACGTGCTTGATTGTGAATTTGATTTTTATTTTACAACTAAAGATACAAATGAAAGAATATAATAGGAGGAAATTATTATATGAAAGTAACTTTGCATACAGGAGAACTTAATTTTTTTAAAGAACATGAGGTTGCAAAAAATTATATAGGAGATTTATTCTATCTTATAGAAGAATATAAGTTCTCAATGGAAACAGTATCTATTTTAACCAATATAGACATAAAGAAGTTAAATGAATTTTATATAGGAAAAGGAACTCTACACTATGATGAGTTAGTACTTATAAATAGTGTTATTATAATGCCTTTTGTAGATACATTTAAAACTGCTAAACATAACTATGAAATGATAATTAAAAGCAGCAAAAAAGACATAGAATAGATATTTGATAATTGTAAAATTATGTTATAATTAAAATGCAAGAATATATCTTGTAGAACTACAATCTAAGAGTGGAGCTTCATTTTCTATTCCATCCCTTAAAAGGAAGGAGGTGGATAAATGAACGAATTTTTACTTGGAGTGTTAGCTAGTTTAACAGCTAGCTTTGTTACATATATTGTTTCCAAAAAAGTAAAAAGCCACTCTGAGCAAGAGAGTGACTTAGAGCTTGATGTAAAAATCAAGTTCAATAAAAAACGACATTAATATTTAGTTAATGAAACTTCACTCTATGCTAATAGATTGTAGTTTCTTTTTTGTTTTTGATACGATTTTACATCTTTATTATATCGCATTTTAACAAAAAATAAAACTGTGAATACTAGAAATATATTTTATTTTATCTCTAAGTATATATATTATTGCCCACCTAAAAAACTTTCATAAAATCAAAAGAGTATATGTTTTTGATAACTTACCAATATAACTTATAATTCATTTTACAAGTCTTATTTAATAAATATTTATGTCACTAAATTCCTTTAGTTTTACCAATTTAGTATTATTCTACAATTAAAACAATACAATACAACTAGTTATTATTCAACATATGTGTTTGAAAATTGAATAAATTTGTAGATATGAATAATATTTTTTATATATAAAAACAAACTAAAATAGTAGAATATATGGTAAATTTTACCTGTAGTTTTTGAGTTAAAAAGCTCCTATTATTAGTTTAAGTTAGACTGAATGAGGGAGCGACATAAGATGAAAGAAGAAATGTTAGTAGAAAAATTAT
>NZ_JRHN01000066.1:0-443 GCF_001299635.1 Clostridioides difficile
GCTTTTTTGGCTCCAAGGGTGGGGCTCGAACCCACAGCCTACCGGTTAACAGCCGGTTGCTCCACCGTTGAGCTACCTTGGAATATCCACGTGGCTATGTCCTACTCTCCCAGGCAGTTTCCCACCAAGTACCATCAGCGCTAAAGAGCTTAACTTCTGTGTTCGGAATGGGAACAGGTGTATCCTCTTTGCTATTATAACCACATATTGCCTATTTATAAGACAAGTATTATATTAACATCTTTATTTTTAAATGTCAATAGTTTTAAAGTACTAAATAGTAATTGTTTAATATGATATATACCATATTAATTGAAGTTAGTACTTTATCTAGAGTTAACACTCTAAAAACTACATATATATTTTATTGAATGAACATCAAATAATTTGGTCAAGTCCTCGACCTATTAGTATCGATAAGCTAAATACATTGCTGCACTTAC
>NZ_JRHN01000066.1:453-816 GCF_001299635.1 Clostridioides difficile
GTTTTGATTTTTAATGGTTGCGGAGGCAGGACTCGAACCTACGACCTTCGGGTTATGAGCCCGACGAGCTGCCAACTGCTCCACTCCGCGATATTGTTTTATAAGTGCCGAAGACCGGAATCGAACCGGTACGAGAGGTAAGTCCCGCAGGATTTTAAGTCCTGTGCGTCTGCCAGTTCCGCCACTTCGGCTTTTTTGGCTCCAAGGGTGGGGCTCGAACCCACAGCCTACCGGTTAACAGCCGGTTGCTCCACCGTTGAGCTACCTTGGAACATTAACGTGGCTACGTCCTACTCTCCCAGGCAGTTTCCCACCAAGTACCATCAGCGCTAGAGAGCTTAACTTCTGTGTTCGGAATGGGAA
>NZ_JRHN01000066.1:826-1086 GCF_001299635.1 Clostridioides difficile
ACTCGTAGGGGAATTGAACCCCTGTTACCGCCGTGAAAGGGCGGTGTCTTAACCTCTTGACCAACGAGCCTTTTTGATTTTTAATGGTTGCGGAGGCAGGACTTGAACCTACGACCTTCGGGTTATGAGCCCGACGAGCTGCCAACTGCTCCACCCCGCGATATTGTTTATAAGTGCCGAAGACCGGAATCGAACCGGTACGAGAGGTAAGTCCCGCAGGATTTTAAGTCCTGTGCGTCTGCCAGTTCCGCCACTTCGGC
>NZ_JRHN01000067.1 GCF_001299635.1 Clostridioides difficile
ATTGAGGATGTGAGGGAGAGTTGCCACTATTTCATATAGGGTATTATATTATGTTTTTAAGCTAGTTTTACTATCTTCTATGTTTATATAATAACTCTTGTATGTGAATTTAATAGATAATTCATATGAAAATTATGTGAAGTTTTGTAATAAAAATTAAAAGTGCCTAACTTATTTAAAGTATATATTTAAGCAACAAAAGAATATTTGAAAGCATACTAAGCTATATGTAAAGTTTCTAAAATTTATATATTATATTTTAAATATACTAGATACATTAAATGTTAGTATTCATTTTTCATTACACTCTTATTCTTGGCTGTAAATAGATTTGTATAAAAACAAATTTACCTACAGTATTTTTTGTATATAAAATTGGTAAATTAAGACGAATATTCATATAAAAAACCTCTTAATTAATATATTTCTAAATTTATACCAATCAAGAGGTTTATACATAATTTAAATTTTAATTTAATATTAGATTAATTAAAAATATAAGTATCAATGTTTATTCATTCTTACTCATTTATTTTTAATAGGTTAATTACAGATCTTGCTACATCTGTAAGACTTGTTTTTAATGTTCTTGCAGAAATACTCTTTGCATCTATTGTAAATGCGTCTGCTTTTTTAGTTGTACCTTTGTATTCAACTCCTACTACTACACTTTGACTTGCATCTGTTTGTTCTATTGGTG
>NZ_JRHN01000007.1 GCF_001299635.1 Clostridioides difficile
GATTTCCCGAGCGGCCAAAGGGGGCAGACTGTAAATCTGTTGTCATCGACTTCGGTGGTTCGAATCCACCATCCTCCACCAAAAAATGCGCGGATGTGGCGGAATTGGCAGACGCACTAGACTTAGGATCTAGCGCCATTGGCGTGGGGGTTCGACTCCCTTCATCCGCACCATTTTTATTCAATTTAATAAACGAGCGGGAATAGTTCAGTGGTAGAGCGCAACCTTGCCAAGGTTGAAGTCGCGAGTTCGAATCTCGTTTCCCGCTCCAAATTTTATGTTTATATTGTAATGTGGGTGCATAGCTCAGCTGGATAGAGCAACGCCCTTCTAAGGCGTGTGTCCGGGGTTCGAATCCCTGTGCGCTCACCACATATATATTGGGGATTAGCCAAGTCGGTAAGGCACATGACTTTGACTCATGTATGCGTAGGTTCGAGTCCTGCATCCCCAGCCAAATAACATGGTCTATTAGCTCAGTCGGTAGAGCACCTGACTTTTAATCAGGGTGTCCCGCGTTCGAGTCGCGGATAGATCACCAATGGAGAGGTGTCCGAGTGGTTTAAGGAGCTGGTCTTGAAAACCAGTGACTTCGAAAGGGGCCGTGGGTTCGAATCCCACCCTCTCCGCCAAGTAAATAAATAGGACTTAAATTTGGAGAAGTACTCAAGTGGCTCAAGAGGATCCCCTGCTAAGGGATTAGGCTGGGTAACCGGTGCGAGGGTTCGAATCCCTCCTTCT
>NZ_JRHN01000008.1 GCF_001299635.1 Clostridioides difficile
AAGGGAGGAAATTCAAAATGGCTAAAGCTAAATACGAAAGAACAAAACCTCATGTTAATATAGGTACAATAGGACACGTTGACCACGGTAAAACTACATTAACAGCAGCAATAACAAAAACATTATATGACAGATATCAATTAGGAGAAGCAGTAGATTTCGCAAACATAGATAAAGCTCCAGAAGAAAGAGAAAGAGGAATCACAATATCAACAGCACACGTTGAGTATGAAACTCCAAACAGACACTACGCACACGTTGACTGCCCAGGACATGCTGACTACGTTAAGAACATGATAACAGGAGCAGCACAAATGGACGGAGCAATATTAGTTTGTTCAGCAACAGATGGACCAATGCCACAAACAAGAGAGCATATACTATTATCAAGACAAGTTGGTGTACCATATATAGTAGTATTCTTAAACAAATGTGACATGGTAGATGATGAAGAGTTATTAGAACTAGTAGAAATGGAAGTAAGAGATTTATTAACAGAATATGATTTCCCAGGAGATGATACTCCAATAATAAGAGGGTCAGCATTAATGGCATTAGAAGATCCAAAGAGCGAGTGGGGAAATAAGATAGTAGAGTTATTCGAGCAAATAGATGAGTATATACCAGCTCCAGAGAGAGATACAGATAAACCATTCTTAATGCCAGTAGAGGACGTATTCTCAATCACAGGAAGAGGAACAGTTGCAACAGGAAGAGTAGAAAGAGGAGTACTAAAAGTACAAGACGAAGTAGAATTAGTAGGATTAACAGAAGCACCAAGAAAAGTAGTAGTAACAGGAGTAGAGATGTTCAGAAAATTATTAGACCAAGCACAAGCAGGGGATAATATAGGAGCATTATTAAGAGGAGTACAAAGAAGTGAGATAGAAAGAGGACAAGTACTAGCAAAAACTGGATCAGTAAAGGCACACACAAAGTTTACAGCAGAAGTATATGTACTTAAAAAAGAAGAGGGTGGAAGACATACACCATTCTTTGATGGATATAGACCACAATTCTATTTCAGAACAACAGACGTAACAGGAGCTTGTAAGTTACCAGATGGAATAGAAATGGTAATGCCTGGAGATAACGTAACAATGGAAGTAGACTTAATAAACTCAATAGTTGTAGAAGAGGGATTAAGATTCTCAATAAGAGAAGGTGGAAGAACAGTAGCTTCAGGAGTTGTTGCTACTATAATAGAGTAATCTTTTA
>NZ_JRHN01000009.1 GCF_001299635.1 Clostridioides difficile
AGAAGAGGGATTAAGATTCTCAATAAGAGAAGGTGGAAGAACAGTAGCTTCAGGAGTTGTTGCTACTATAATAGAGTAATCTTTTATTAAACTGATGGATTAAAAAGAATAATAAAAAGAGGGGTTATGCTCCTCTTTTTTTAACATAGAAATACAAAAACATTGACACAGCATAGGATTTTGTGATAACTTATACAAGGTAATGATTATAGGAAGTTAATAATATCTTGAATACTGTAGATTTTTAATAAATACATATTTTAAAGGTATTATATTCACATATATTAACAATATATATTATTGTATTACAAAGTTGGAGGTGTATCAGATGAGAGTTAAAGTAACTTTAGCATGTACAGAGTGTAAGCAAAGAAACTACAACACTACTAAGAATAAGAAAAATAATCCAGACAGAATAGAATTACAAAAATATTGTAGATTCTGTAAAAAGCATACAACTCATAAAGAAACAAAATAGTTTTTTATAAGGATGTGAGTATGGAATGGCTGCCCAAAAAAATGACGGTGCAAAAACTAAAAAAAGGTTTAGTTTATTTGGATATCTAAAAGAAACTAAGCAAGAATTAAAAAGAGTTACATGGCCGACAAAAAAGGAACTGTTTAAAAACACAAGTATAGTTTTAACTGTAGTTATTTCATGCACTATATTAGTATGGGGTATAGACACTATATTATCTGGTGCACTAGCGTTATTACTAAAATAGACGAAAAGAGGTAAGTTAAATGTCAGAATTACAAGAAGCAAGTTGGTATGTAGTTCATACCTATTCGGGACATGAAAATAAAGTTAAAGCTACAATTGAGAAAGCAGTTAAAACAAGAGGTATGGAAGACTGCATAAGACAAGTAGTTGTTCCAACAGAAGAGGTAGTGGAAACTACTAAAACTGGAAAAGAAAAAACTAGACAACGTAAAGTTTATCCAAGTTATGTCTTGGTTAAAATGATAATAACTGATGAATCTTGGTATGTAGTAAGAAATACTAAGGGAGTTACAGGTTTCGTTGGACCTGGTTCAAAACCAGTACCATTAAGTGAAGATGAAGTCAAAGCTATGGGGATAGATACAACAGACCCTAAAGTAGTAAATAGTGATATTGATTTTGAAATAGGAGACACAGTAAAAGTATCTCAAGGACCATTTAGTGGACAAATAGGTAACATAGAAGAAATTGACTTAGAAAATAGAGAAGTCAAAGTATGCATAAATGCATTTGGTAAAAGGACTCTATTTGTAATAGAGCTTGAAGGTATAGAAAAAATCTAATACTATTATTATAGAAAAATCTGAGGAGGTGCGCTCAAAATGGCTAAAAAAGTTATAGGTCAAATAAAATTACAAATACCTGCAGGAAAGGCTACTCCAGCGCCACCAGTTGGACCAGCATTAGGACAACATGGTGTTAATATAATGGGATTCACAAAAGAATTTAATGCTAAAACTGCAGATCAAGCTGGAATGATAATACCAGTTGTTATAACTGTATATCAAGATAGATCATTCAGTTTTATAACAAAAACTCCACCAGCTGCAGTTTTAATTAAAAAAGCATTAAACTTAAAATCAGGTTCTGGAGAACCAAACAAAAAGAAAGTTGCTAAAATAACTTCAGCTCAAGTAAGAGAAATAGCTGAGTTAAAAATGCCTGACTTAAATGCTGCATCAGTAGAAGCGGCTATGAGTATGATAGCTGGTACTGCTAGAAGCATGGGTGTTGTAGTAGAAGACTAATTAAAAGATACACTTTTTTTTATAAAGTGGGAGGCGAAAAGCCGAAATTAACCACGAGGAGGAAAATAAAATGGCTAAAAAAGGTAAAAGATATGCAGGTGCATTAGAAAAAGTAGATAGAACTAAATTTTATGATGCATCAGAAGCATTAACATTAGTTTCAGATATAGCTGGAGCTAAATTTGATGAGACAGTAGAAGCACACATTAAATTAGGTGTTGACTCAAGACATGCTGACCAACAAGTAAGAGGTGCAGTTGTATTACCTCACGGAACTGGTAAAACTAAAAGAGTTTTAGTTTTTGCTAAAGGTGAGAAAGCTAAAGAAGCTGAACAAGCTGGTGCTGACTTTGTAGGAGCTGAAGAATTAGTTCAAAAAATACAAGGTGAAAACTGGTTTGAATTTGACATAGTAGTTGCTACTCCAGATATGATGGGTGTAGTAGGTAGATTAGGTAGAGTATTAGGACCTAAAGGTTTAATGCCAAACCCTAAATCAGGAACAGTTACATTTGATGTAGCTAAAGCTATAGATGAAATAAAAGCTGGTAAAGTTGAATACAGATTAGACAAAACTAACATAATACACGTTCCAGTAGGAAAAGTATCATTTGGTGGAGAAAAATTAGCTGAAAACTTTGCTGCATTAATGGATGCTATAATAAAAGCTAAACCAGCTGCTGCTAAAGGACAATATTTAAGAAGTGTAACAGTAGCTTCTTCAATGGGACCTGGAGTTAAAATAAACCCAGCAAGAACAGCTGAATAATAAAACTGTTGACACAGGTTGACAAAAATGTTATTATATCACTTGTCAATGTAAAAAAGAATAGATTTGCCGTAGATAGTGGGTGCGAGAGCTTAATATCCCGCCGAGGTTTTAGATAAATTGAGATTACTAAAGCTTTTGATGTCTACTTTTGGCAACAAAAGCTTTTTATAATGTTGCGGTAAATACTAAGCCTATTTGGTGAAGGAGGTGCACATCTATATGAGAAAAGCTATAGAAATTAAATCAGAAGTTGTTTCTGAGATAGTTGAAAAGTTACAAAAATCTTCTGCTGCTGTTGTTGTAGATTACAAAGGATTAACAGTTGAAGAGGTAACTGAGTTAAGAAAACAAATGAGAGAAGCTGGTGTAGATTACAAAGTATATAAAAATACTTTAGTTAGAAGAGCAGCTAAAGAAGTTGGTATAGAGCAATTCAATGATGAATTATTAGTTGGAACTAATGCTATAGCATTTGGATATGATGATCCAGTTGCTCCAGCAAGAATATTAAAAGGATTCATGGATTCTCATCCAAAGATGAAATTAAAGATGGGTATTGTGGAAGGTGCATTCTACGATGAGTCTAAAATTGTTGAAATGGCTAACATACCATCAAGAGAAGTTCTTATCGCTAAATTACTTGGTAGCTTAAAAGCTCCAGTATCAAACTTTGCATATTTAATAGATGCAATAGCGAAAAAGGCAGAAGGTCAAGAAGAAGCTTAATAGCTTAATTAAAAAATTATAAATATTAATTTGAAATAAAATTCGGAGGTGCTAAAAATGACAATAGAACAAATATTAGAAGCTATAGAAAATATGAAAGTTTTAGAATTAAATGAATTAGTTAAAGCTGCTGAAGAAAAATTCGGTGTATCAGCTTCAGCTCCAGTAATGGTAGCTGGTGCAGCTGCTGGTGGACCAGCTGCTGAAGAAAAAACTGAATTTGATGTAGTATTAGCTGAAGTTGGTTCTTCAAAAGTTGGAGTTATAAAAGCAGTTAGAGAAATAACAGGATTAGGATTAAAAGAAGCTAAAGAAGTAGTTGATAACGCTCCTAAGACAGTTAAAGAAGGAGCTTCTAAAGAAGAAGCTGACCAAATAAAAGAAAAATTAGAAGCTGCTGGGGCTAAAGTAGAAGTTAAGTAGTTTCTTTAAAAAGATACCCTATGGGTATCTTTTTTATTTGCAAAAAATCATAGAATTTATCTAGAATTATAAAGAAAATATTTTTATAAAATGCAAAAAATATATATAATAGTATTAAATTAAGGGTATCATATAGTATGTAATGATATATTAATTTAATACTATTATTAAATTAATATATAAACAATTATTGTAATGTATATATATAGGGTATATAATTAAATGGAACTGTAAAAAATTACATATTATTTTAAAAAAATACATGAATAATTTAGAAATAAAATGTAATAAACAATTAATTAACAAATATAAATTTTAAAATGAACTAAGTATTAAAAAAATCGAAATTTGTAGACTTTGAAGGATGTATTTAAGGAGGAATTAATAATGGAAAAATTACAAGGAAAAATTGCAGTAGTTACTGCTGCAACAAAAGGTATTGGATTAGCTTCAGCAGAGATATTAGCAAAGAATGGAGCAATTGTATATTTAGCAGCTCGTTCAGAAGAATTAGCTAATGAAGTTATAAATAAAATAAGTGCAGAAGGTGGTTGTGCTAAGTTTGTTTACTTTAATGCTCGTGAAGAAGAAACTTTTACTTCAATGATAGAAGACGTAGTTAAAAAAGAAGGTAAGATAGATATACTTGTAAACAATTTTGGTTCAACAAACCCTTCTCTTGACAAAGACCTTGTAACTGGGGATACAGATAATTTCTTTGACACAGTAAATACTAATTTAAAAAGTGTGTATTTACCATGTAAAGCAGCAATTCCTCATATGATAAAGAATGGAAAAGGCAGTATAGTAAATATATCAAGTATAGGTTCAGTATTGCCTGATTTATCTAGAATAGCTTACTGTGTATCAAAAGCAGCAATCAATTCATTAACTCAAAACATAGCAACACAATATGCAAAAAATCATGTTAGATGTAATGCCGTACTTCCAGGACTTATTGCAACTAAGGCAGCATTAGATAATATGTCTCCAGAGTTCATAAAAGAGTTTTTAAAGCATGTTCCTTTAAATCGTATAGGGGAACCAGATGATATAGCAAAAGCCGTTCTATTCTATGCTAGTGATGACTCATCATTCATAACAGGAGATTTACTTGAAGTTGCAGGAGGATTTGGTTTACCTACTCCACAATTTGCAGATAACATATTAGGATAATCAATACACTAATATATAAAGAAAATTTATATATTAGTTATGTTAGAAATTCTATTTTTATAAAGACCATAGATATAATTTACATTGGAAAAAGTTTAAGACTAAAAATTCCAAGTTAAATTTATCTATGGTCTTTATTTTGTATATTTAATAAATTGTATATATTTGTATAAATCTAATTATTTACAACTATTTCATCATGGAATTATAATTAAATAGGGGAAGGGTATTTGTATAGAAGTTTATATAGAAAATTAGACCTATAAATGAAAAATATGGATTTTATATTAAGAAATTGTACATAATACATAATATATGCTAAAAATAATTTATAAAAAATCAAAAATAATGCATAGTTTACATATAAGATAAAAAATATATTGAAAAATACTTGACAATATGCTAAAATTATTAGATGCGTTAGAATGAACTATTGTTTTATTTTTAATTATTGAGAGGTGAAAAGTGAATGCCACATCCTGTCACGATAGGTAAAAGAACTAGAATGAGCTTTTCTAAAATTAAGGAAATAGCTGATGTGCCAAATCTTATAGAAATTCAAGTAGATTCCTATGAGTGGTTTTTAAAAGAAGGTTTAAAAGAAGTGTTTGATGATATTTCACCAATAGAAGATTATACTGGTAATCTTATATTGGAATTTGTTGACTATTCTTTAGACGATAAACCAAAGTACGATATAGAAGAGTGTAAAGAGAGAGATGCTACATATTGTGCACCTCTAAAAGTTAAGGTAAGACTTATAAATAAAGAAACAGGCGAGATAAAAGAACAAGAAGTATTTATGGGTGACTTCCCTTTAATGACAGAAAGAGGAACTTTCGTTATAAATGGAGCAGAAAGAGTTATAGTAAGTCAATTAGTTAGATCTCCTGGTGTTTACTATGCGGAAGAAAGAGATAAAACAGGTAAGAGATTGATTTCATCTACTGTAATTCCTAATAGAGGAGCATGGTTAGAATATGAGACAGATTCTAATGATGTAATTTCTGTAAGAGTTGATAGAACAAGAAAACAACCAGTTACAGTTTTACTTAGAGCTTTAGGGATAGGAACAGATGCAGAGATAATTGACCTTTTAGGAGAAGACGAAAGATTATCTGCTACATTAGAAAAGGATAATACTAAATCAGTAGAGGAAGGTCTTGTAGAGATATACAAAAAATTAAGACCAGGTGAACCTCCTACTGTAGAAAGTGCATCATCTTTATTAAATGCTTTATTCTTTGATCCAAAAAGATATGACTTAGCAAAAGTTGGTAGATATAAATTTAATAAGAAACTTGCTTTATGTTATAGAATAATGAATAAAATTTCAGCACAAGACATAATAAATCCAGAAACTGGGGAAGTATTTGTAAAAGCTGGAGAAAAAATAAGTTATGAGTTAGCTAAAGATATACAAAATGCAGGTATAAATGTAGTAAATCTACTAATGGATGATGATAAGAAAGTTAGAGTTATAGGAAATAATTTCGTAGATATTAAGTCTCACATTAATTTTGACATAGATGATTTAAACATAAAAGAAAAAGTACATTATCCGACTTTAAAAGAAATTTTAGATGGATATAGCGATGAAGAAGAAATAAAAGAAGCTATAAAATCAAGAATTAAAGAACTTATACCAAAACATATATTATTAGATGACATAATAGCTTCAATAAGTTATGAGTTCAATATATTCTATAATATAGGAAATATTGATGATATAGACCACCTAGGAAACAGAAGAATAAGATCTGTAGGTGAATTATTACAAAATCAAGTTAGAATTGGTCTTTCAAGAATGGAAAGAGTTATAAAAGAAAGAATGACAGTTCAAGATATGGAAGCTATAACGCCTCAAGCGTTAGTTAACATAAGACCAGTTTCTGCTGCAATAAAAGAATTCTTTGGTAGTTCTCAGTTATCTCAGTTCATGGACCAAACAAATCCACTATCTGAGTTAACACATAAGAGAAGATTATCAGCTCTTGGACCTGGAGGTCTTTCAAGAGAAAGAGCTGGATTCGAAGTGCGTGACGTTCACCATTCGCACTATGGTAGAATGTGTCCAATAGAGACTCCAGAGGGACCAAATATCGGTCTTATAAACTCTCTAGGAACTTATGCAAAGATAAATGAATTTGGATTTATAGAATCACCATATAGAAAATTTGACAAAGAAACAGCAACAGTTACTGATGAAATACATTATTTAACTGCTGATGAGGAAGACTTATTTGTAAGAGCTCAGGCAAATGAGCCATTAACAGATGATGGAAAGTTCGTAAACCATAGAGTTGTTTGTAGAACTGTAAATGGTGCTGTTGAAATGGTTCCTGAAAGCAGAGTAGATTACATGGATATATCTCCTAAGCAAGTTGTATCTGTTGCAACTGCTATGATACCTTTCCTAGAAAATGATGATGCCAACCGTGCTCTTATGGGAGCGAACATGCAGCGTCAGGCAGTACCTCTAGTTAGAAGAGAAGCGCCAATTATAGGAACTGGTATAGAATATAGAGCTGCAAAAGACTCTGGAGCAGTTGTTGTTGCTAGAAATTCTGGTATAGCAGAAAGAGTAACAGCAGATGAAATAATTATAAAAAGAGAAGATGGAAACAGAGATAGATATAATCTACTTAAGTTTAAACGTTCAAACTCAGGTACTTGTATAAATCAAACACCTATAATAAGTAAAGGTGAAAAGATAGAGAGAGGCGATGTTATAGCAGATGGTCCAGCAACTGATTTAGGTGAAGTTGCACTTGGAAGAAACTGTCTTATAGCATTCATGACTTGGGAAGGTTATAACTACGAGGATGCCATATTAATAAATGAAAGATTAGTTAAAGAAGATAGATTATCAACAATTCATATAGAAGAATATGAATGTGAAGCTAGAGATACAAAACTAGGACCAGAGGAAATAACTAGAGATATACCTAATGTTGGAGATAGTGCAATCAAAAACTTAGATGATAGAGGTATAATAAGAATAGGTGCAGAGGTAGATTCAGGTGATATACTAGTTGGTAAGGTAACTCCAAAAGGAGAAACTGAACTTACTGCTGAGGAAAGATTACTTCGTGCAATATTTGGAGAAAAAGCTAGAGAAGTTAGAGATACTTCACTTAAAGTACCTCATGGTGAATCTGGTATAATAGTTGATGTAAAAGTATTTACTAGAGAAAATGGAGATGATTTATCTCCAGGAGTAAATGAATTAGTAAGATGTTATATAGCTAAAAAGAGAAAGATAAAAGTTGGAGATAAAATGGCTGGTCGTCATGGTAATAAGGGGGTTATCTCAAGAATATTACCAGAAGAAGATATGCCATTTATGGAAAATGGAACTCCTCTAGATATAATACTTAACCCACAAGGTATACCATCACGTATGAACATCGGTCAGGTTCTAGAAGTACATTTAGGACTAGCTGCTAAGACATTAGGATGGTATGTAGCAACATCAGTATTCGATGGTGCTAATGAGTACGATATAATGGATGCACTTGAAGATGCTGGTTATCCTAGAGATGGTAAATTAACTTTATACGATGGTAGAACAGGTGAGACTTTTGACAACAGAATAACTGTTGGATATATGTATTACTTAAAACTACATCACTTAGTAGATGAAAAGCTACATGCAAGAAGTACTGGACCATACTCATTAGTTACTCAACAGCCACTAGGTGGTAAAGCACAATTTGGTGGACAAAGATTTGGAGAGATGGAGGTTTGGGCTCTAGAAGCATATGGAGCTGCTCACATACTTCAAGAAATACTTACTGTTAAGTCTGATGATGTTGTAGGACGTGTTAGAACTTATGAAGCTATAGTTAAAGGTGAAAACATACCTGAACCAGGAATCCCAGAATCATTTAAGGTTCTTATAAAGGAACTTCAAAGTTTATGCTTAGATGTAAAAGTGTTGACAGATGAAGACCAAGAAATAGAAGTGAGAGAATCTGTAGATGAAGATGATACAATAGGTGAATTTGAGCTAGACGTTGTAAATCATATGGGAGAAGTTGAAGAAAGTAACATAATAGAAGAAATTGAAGATGATTTTGCTGAAAACGCAGAAGATGAGGATATAGAGAATTTAGAAGAATTCACTGAAGATGATTTATTTGAAGAAGAAATAGATTTTGAAAGTGATGACTTTGATATGTAAATTTAATTAATGTAAATCTCAAATAGAAGGGAGAGAACTCCTTGTTTGAATTAAACAATTTCGAGTCGATAAAAATAGCATTGGCTTCTCCAGAAAAAATAAGACAATGGTCTAGAGGAGAAGTTAAAAAGCCAGAAACTATAAATTACCGTACTTTAAAGCCAGAGAAAGATGGTCTTTTCTGTGAAAGAATATTTGGACCACAAAAAGACTGGGAGTGCCATTGTGGTAAATATAGAAGAGTTAGATATAAAGGTGTAGTTTGTGATAGATGTGGAGTAGAAGTAACTAAATCAAAGGTAAGAAGAGAGAGAATGGGACATATAGAGCTAGCAGCTCCTATGTCTCACATCTGGTACTTCAAAGGTATACCAAGTAGAATGGGACTTTTACTTGATATGTCACCAAGATCATTAGAAAAAATATTATACTTTGCTTCATATGTAGTAGTTGACCCTGGAGAAACTGGATTGAATGAAAAACAGTTACTTACAGAAAAAGAGTACAGAACTGCTCTTGAAAAGTATGGATATACTTTTACTGTAGGAATGGGTGCTGAAGCTGTAAAGATATTACTACAAAATATAAATTTGGAGCAACAAAGTAAAGACTTAAGAGCGGAATTAAAAGATAGTACAGGACAAAAGAAAGTTAGAACAATCAGAAGATTAGAAGTTGTAGAGGCATTTAAAAAGTCTGGAAATAAACCAGAATGGATGATTTTAGATGCAATACCAGTAATCCCACCAGATTTAAGACCAATGGTACAACTTGATGGTGGAAGATTTGCGACTTCAGACCTAAATGATTTATATAGAAGAGTTATAAATAGAAATAATAGACTTAAAAGACTATTAGAGCTTGGAGCTCCAGATATAATTGTAAGAAATGAAAAAAGAATGCTTCAAGAAGCAGTTGATGCATTAATAGACAATGGTAGAAGAGGTAGACCTGTAACAGGTCCTGGAAATAGACCACTTAAATCTTTATCAGATATGCTAAAAGGTAAGCAAGGTCGTTTCCGTCAAAACTTACTTGGTAAGCGTGTTGACTACTCAGGACGTTCTGTTATAGTTGTTGGACCAGAACTTAAATTCTATCAATGTGGACTTCCAAAGAAAATGGCGTTGGAATTATTCAAGCCGTTTGTTATGGATAAATTAGTTAAAGAAGGTTATGCACATAATATAAAGAGTGCGAAATCTATAGTAGAAAAAGTTAAGCCAGAAGTTTGGGATGTTTTAGAAGATGTTATAAAAAGTCATCCAGTTCTTCTTAACCGTGCACCGACTCTACATAGATTAGGTATACAAGCATTTGAACCAATCTTAGTTGAAGGTAAGGCTATAAAACTACATCCTCTTGTATGTACAGCTTATAATGCAGACTTCGATGGTGACCAAATGGCAGTCCATGTACCTTTATCAGTAGAAGCACAAGCAGAAGCAAGATTCTTAATGCTTTCTGTAAATAATATCCTTGCTCCTAAAGATGGTTCACCTATAACTACTCCATCTCAGGATATGGTTTTAGGTTGCTATTATCTAACAATAGAAGCACAAGATGGAGCTAAAGGAACAGGAATGGTATTTAAAGACTTTAATGAGCTATTACTTGCTTATTATAATAAATCAGTTCATCTACATGCTTTAGTAAAATTAAAGGTAACACTTGAAGATGGAAGCAGCTCATTAGTTGAAAGTACTGTTGGTAGATTTATATTTAATGAAAATATACCTCAAGATTTAGGTTTTGTAGATAGAAAAGAAAACCCATTTGCACTTGAAGTTGATTTCTTAGCAGATAAAAAATCTCTTGGTAAAATAATAGATAAATGCTTTAGAAAACATGGAAATACAGAAACAGCTGAATTACTAGATTATATAAAAGCTCTAGGGTTTAAATATTCTACACTAGGTGGAATAACAGTTGCTGTTGATGATATGAGTGTACCAGAAGAAAAGAAAGTATTTATATCTGAAGCAGAAGCAAAAGTTGATAAATATGAAAAAGCGTACAGAAGAGGTCTAATATCTGATGAAGAGAGATATGAGAAAGTCATAGAGACATGGACAGAAACAACTGATAAAGTTACTGATGCTCTTATGGGTGGACTAGACAGATTAAATAATATATATATAATGGCACATTCAGGAGCCAGAGGTTCTAAAAACCAAATTAGACAGCTGGCAGGAATGCGTGGTCTTATGGCCAATGCGTCTGGTAAAACAGTTGAGATACCAGTTAAATCTAATTTCCGTGAAGGTCTATCAGTACTAGAATACTTTACATCTTCACATGGTGCCAGAAAAGGTCTTGCTGATACCGCTATACGTACAGCTGAATCTGGATACTTAACAAGAAGACTTGTTGATGTAAGTCAAGATGTTATCGTAAGAGAAATAGATTGTGGAACAGAGGATACTACAGAAATTTATGCTATAAAAGAAGGAAATGAAGTTATAGAAGAGATATACGATAGAATTGTAGGAAGATATACTATAGACCCTATATTAAATCCTGAAACTGGCGAAGTTATAGTTGAAGCTGATGCTATGATACAAGAAGATGAAGCAGAAACTATAGTAGATTTAGGAATTGAAAAAATTAGGATAAGAACAGTTCTTAACTGTAAAACTAATCATGGAGTTTGTTCTAAGTGCTATGGTAGAAACTTAGCTACAGGAAAAGAAGTTAATATAGGTGAAGCAGTTGGTATAATAGCAGCTCAATCTATCGGTGAGCCGGGTACTCAGCTTACAATGCGTACATTCCATACTGGAGGAGTTGCAGGAGCTGATATAACTCAAGGTCTTCCAAGGGTTGAAGAATTATTTGAGGCTAGAAAACCAAAAGGATTAGCCGTAATAACTGAAGTATCTGGTAGAGTTGAAATAGACGAAACTGGAAAGAGAAAAGAAGTAAATGTAATACCAGCAGAAGGCGAAACTCAAACATATGTGATACCATATGGTTCTAGATTAAAGGTTAAACAAGGTCAAATGTTAGAAGCTGGAGACCCATTAACACAAGGGTTTATAAATCCTCATGATATAGTAAGAGTAAATGGTGTTAAGGGAGTTCAAGAATATATAGTTAAAGAAGTTCAAAGAGTGTATAGACTTCAAGGGGTTGACGTTAACGATAAGCATATAGAAGTTATAGTAAGACAAATGCTATCTAAAGTTAAAGTTGAAGACCCAGGAGATACAGATTTATTACCAGGTGGATATGAAGATGTATTAACATTCAATGAATGTAATAAAGATGCTGTAGCTAAAGGTCTAAGACCAGCAGTTGCTAAAAGAGTTTTACTTGGTATAACTAAGGCATCTCTTGCAACTGATTCATTCTTATCAGCAGCTTCATTCCAGGAGACAACAAGAGTATTAACAGAGGCAGCAATAAAAGGTAAAGAAGACCACTTAATAGGACTTAAAGAAAATGTTATATTAGGTAAATTAATACCAGCTGGAACAGGAATGAAGAAATATAGAAATATAGCTGTTGAAAAAATTGAAGATTAATGGCAGATAGAGTAAAGAAATCTTGACAACCATTATTTGTGGTGTTAAAATAGTAAAGTGTGTTGTTTAAAAGTGCACTAAGGGCTTGAATAAGCTCTTAGTGACTTTTAGATGGCAATAAATAAAAACTAAAAAGCATCAAGCTAGAAAAATGCTAATATCACATATTTATGTGTTATAGACATTAAATTGTAAGTAACGTATGTTACAATCAGTCAGTATGAATATTCATATTGATGTAGTTGGCGGTCACTGATAAGATCGAAAATTTGGAAGGAGGTGCAGATGATGCCAACAATTAACCAATTAGTTCGTAAAAGTAGAAAAGCGGTAGAGAAGAAATCTACTGCTCCAGCATTACAAAAAGGTTACAACTCTTTAAACAAGAAAGTAACTGACGCTAGTGCCCCACAAAAAAGAGGGGTTTGTACTTCAGTAAAAACAGTTACTCCTAAGAAACCTAACTCAGCTTTAAGAAAAGTTGCCAGAGTTAGATTAACTAATGGTATAGAAGTTTCTGCTTATATACCAGGAGAAGGACACAACTTACAAGAGCATAGTGTTGTTCTTATAAGAGGAGGAAGAGTAAAAGACCTTCCAGGGGTTAGATACCATATACTAAGAGGTACTTTAGATACAGCAGGTGTTGATAAGAGAAGACAATCAAGATCTAAGTACGGTGCGAAGAGACCTAAAGAAGCTAAAAAGTAAAAACAATTAATGATTGATTATAGTTCGGTGCTTTAAATATATATATTTATGGCATCACGGCATTAAGTGAATTATGTCGAGTACCTATGATTTAAGTTAAATAATTAAGGAGGGAAGCGAAATGCCAAGAAAAGGTAATGTTCCAAAAAGAGAAGTTTTACCAGATCCTATGTATGGGAGTAAGGTAGTTACTAAATTAATAAATAATCTAATGGTAGACGGAAAAAAAGGAAAGTCTCAAAGTATAGTTTATGATGCTTTCGCAGTTATTGCTGAAAAGACAGGAGAAGAAGCTTTAGAAGTATTTAATAAAGCAATGGACAATATAATGCCTGTTTTAGAAGTAAAAGCAAGAAGAGTTGGTGGAGCAAACTACCAAGTACCAATCGAAGTTAGACCTGAAAGAAGACAAACATTAGGTTTAAGATGGCTAGTAAAATACACTAGAGCTCGTGGAGAAAAAGGAATGGTTGATAAGCTTGCTAAAGAAATAATGGATGCAGCTAACAACACTGGAGCTTCAGTTAAGAAAAAAGAAGATACTCATAAAATGGCAGAGGCTAACAAAGCATTTGCTCATTACAGATGGTAGGATATATAGATATCTTATAAAATTGAGGATATCATAAGGAGGATAACCATGGCTAGAAAGTTTCCTTTGGAAAGAACTAGGAATATAGGAATCATGGCTCATATAGATGCAGGAAAAACTACTACTACAGAAAGAATTCTGTTTTATACTGGGCAAACTCATAAAATAGGAGAAACTCATGAAGGAGCTTCTCAGATGGACTGGATGGAGCAAGAAAAGGAAAGAGGTATAACAATAACTTCTGCCGCTACTACTGCTTCATGGAAAGACCATAGAATAAATATAATAGATACTCCTGGACACGTGGACTTCACAGTTGAAGTTGAAAGATCTCTAAGAGTTCTTGACGGTTCAGTTGCTGTATTCTGTGCAAAAGGTGGAGTTGAGCCTCAATCAGAAAATGTATGGAGACAAGCTGAAACTTATGGAGTACCTAGAATAGCTTTTGTAAATAAAATGGATATATTAGGTGCAGATTTCTACAATGTTGTAAGCATGATGAAATCTAGATTAAATTCTAATGCAGTTCCTATGCAATTACCAATAGGTAAAGAAGATTCATTCATAGGTATAATAGACTTATTAAAAATGGATGCTGTTATATACAAAGACGACCTAGGGGTTGAAATGGAAGAAACAGATATACCAGAAGACATGAAAGAATTAGCCACTGAGTGGAGAGAAAAATTAGTTGAATCAGTAGCTGAAACTGATGAAGAACTAATGATGAAATACCTTGAAGGTGAAGAGCCTACTATAGAAGAATTAAAAGTTGCTATAAGAAAAGCTACTATAGCTTGTGAAATGAACCCAGTTTTCTGTGGTACAGCTTATAGAAATAAAGGTGTTCAGTTAGTAATAGATGCAGTTTTAGATTACTTACCAGCACCAACAGATATAGCAGCTATAAAAGGTATATTAGAAGATGGAGAAGAAGCTGAAAGACATTCTTCTGATGAAGAGCCATTCTCTGCACTAGCATTCAAAATAATGACTGACCCATTCGTTGGAAAACTAGCGTTCTTCAGAGTTTACTCTGGAACATTAGAATCTGGTTCTTATGTTTTAAATGCAACTAAGAATAAGAGAGAAAGAATTGGTCGTATATTACAAATGCATGCCAATACAAGAGAAGAAATAACTAAAGTTTATGCTGGAGATATAGCAGCAGCAGTAGGATTAAAAGATACTACTACTGGAGACACATTATGTGACCCTGCTAATCCAATAATACTTGAATCTATGGAATTCCCTGAGCCAGTTATATCTGTTGCTATAGAGCCAAGCTCTAAAGCAGCTCAAGAAAAAATGGGTATAGCTCTTCAAAAATTAGCTGAAGAAGACCCAACTTTCACAGTTAAGACTGACCAAGAAACAGGACAAACTATAATATCTGGTATGGGTGAGTTACACTTAGAGATAATAGTAGATAGATTATTAAGAGAATTTAAAGTAGAAGCTAAAGTTGGTGCACCACAAGTTGCATATAGAGAAACTATAACTCAACCAGTTGATGTTGAATACAAGTACTCTAAGCAATCAGGTGGTAGAGGACAATACGGTCACGTTAAGATTAGAGTTGCTCCTCAAGAGCCAGGTGAAGGATACAAGTTCACAAACAAAACTGTTGGTGGATCTGTACCAAAAGAATATGTTGGTCCAGTTGACATGGGTATACAAGGAGCTATGCAATCTGGTATAGTTGCTGGTTATCCAGTTGTAGACGTTGCTGTTGAGTTATATGATGGTTCTTACCATGAGGTTGACTCTTCTGAGATGGCGTTTAAAATGGCTGGTTCAATGGCATTCAAAGATGCTATGAAGAAAGGTAATGCAGTTCTTTTAGAGCCTTACTTCAAAGTAGAAGTTGTTACTCCAGAAGATTACATGGGAGATGTTATGGGTGACTTAAACTCAAGAAGAGGATTAATCCAAGGTATGGAAGCTAGAAGTGGTGCACAAGTTATAAATGCATTCGTTCCACTTTCAGAAATGTTTGGATACTCAACAGACCTAAGATCTTCAACTCAAGGTCGTGCAACTTATACAATGATATTCGATCACTATGAGCAAGTTCCAGCTTCAGTTGCTAAGAAAATAGCTGAAGGAAAATAATTTAAAAATAATTAATAATATAAATATAAAAAATAATCAGCGATATGAGATATATCTCATATCGCACAAGATAAAGGGAGGAAATTCAAAATGGCTAAAGCTAAATACGAAAGAACAAAACCTCATGTTAATATAGGTACAATAGGACACGTTGACCAC